>CAZPLQ010000001.1:0-979986 GCA_964587445.1 uncultured Hyphomicrobium sp. | reverse complement strand
CAGAGGGCCACAGACCAGCCCCTCACCCCGACCCTCTCCCCAAGGGGAGAGGGGGCGACGCACGCCGCCAATGATGAGCTTTTTGGTCATGCTCTATTCCGCCGCCACTTTGGAATGCTTTGCCTGATACTGGTCGATGCGCGCCTCGATGACGGGGCGGAAGTTGTTGATGAGGCCCTGCACCGGCCACGCCGCGGCATCACCCAGCGCGCAGATGGTATGCCCTTCGATCTGCTTGGACACTTCAAACAGAAGATCTATCTCGCGTTTTGCAGCTTCTCCGCGCTCCATGCGCTCAAGCACCCGCCACATCCAGCCGGTCCCTTCGCGGCAGGGCGTGCACTGGCCGCAGCTCTCATGCTTGTAAAAGTACGAGATACGCCGGATCGCGGCGATGATGTCGGTCGACTTGTCCATGACGATCACGGCCGCCGTGCCGAGGCCCGAGCCGAGCTTGCCAAGTGCATCGAAATCCATGGTCACATCGCTCGCCTGCGCGGCCGTGATGCAACGCACCGAGGAGCCGCCGGGGATCACCGCGAGCAGGTTATCCCAGCCGCCGCGCACGCCGCCGCAATGCGTCTCGATGAGCTCCTTGAGCGGAATGCCCATCTCCTCCTCGACCACGCATGGCTTTTCGACGTGGCCTGAAATCTGAAACAGCTTGGTGCCGGTGTTGTTGGGCAATCCCAGCGCCGCAAACCACGTCGCGCCGCGACGCAGGATCTCGCCCGTCACCGCGATCGATTCCACGTTGTTGATCGTCGTCGGCGAACCCCAAAGACCGGTATTGGCTGGAAATGGCGGCTTCAGGCGCGGCTGGCCCTTCTTGCCTTCGAGACTTTCCAGCAGCGCGGTTTCCTCGCCGCAGATGTAAGCACCTGCGCCGTGATGCACGTAGATGTCGAGGTCCCAGCCATGCACGTTGTTCTTGCCGATGAGCCTTGCCTCGTAGGCCTCATCGATGGCGCGCTGCAGAGCCTCGCGCTCACGGATGAACTCGCCGCGCACGTAGATATAGCAGGCATGCGCGCGCATCGCGAAAGACGCCAGCAACGCGCCCTCGACGAGTAGATGCGGATCATGTCGCAGGATCTCGCGATCCTTGCAGGAGCCGGGCTCGGACTCGTCCGCGTTGACGACGAGATAGCTGGGGCGCGGATCGGCCTTGGGCATGAACGACCATTTGAGGCCAGTGGGAAAGCCCGCGCCGCCGCGGCCGCGCAGGCCGGAGGCCTTCACCTCGTTGATGATCCAGTCGTGGCCCTTGTCGATAAAGAACTTGGTGCCGTCCCACGCGCCGCGCGAGATTGCTCCTTTGAGCCCGGCGTCGTGAAAGCCATAGATGTTGCGGAAGATACGGTCGCGATCATGCAGCATCTCGATTACCCCTTCGGCCGTTCGCCCGCGTCAGAGCCTGGACGCCAGCCGCTCGCCAGTTTCTGACACTGCTCGATCCACTTGTCGCGCGTGACGCGGCCTTTGAACGCCCCGCCCATCGCCTCTTCGAACCAGGCGACTTCCTCTTGGGTCCATTTGGCGATCTGGTCGAAGTGCCAGATGCCAAGCGCATTGAGCTTTTCGGCGAGCTTGTCCGCCACGCCCCAGATAAGGTTGAGGTCGTCGCCTTTGCCCTCGCGCGGCTGCGACAACAACTCGGGCTTGCCGGCGGCCCCCTTGGCATCCTGGGTCACTTGCGCAGATTGCGCAGCCGTGAGAGGCGCGGCTTGCGTCGTCGTCTTGAGCCTGGCCAATTCATCAGCCGGCAGCGGCTTGCCGGCGCCGCGCGCGTTCAAGTCTTTCACGAGACCCGCGTTGGCCATCGCAGTGAGCGCGGCGGGGTGAACAGCGGTGGCCGTTGGCGAGGCCGAAGCAGGCGGGCTCGGCGCCACCGCGGGAGCGGCGACCGGAGCGGCGGAGGCCGGATCGGCCTCGGATGTTTCCTCAAATCGCTTCTTCCACGCGCCGATCGTCGAACCGTCGTAAAGCGCTGCATCCGTCAACGTCGTCGGTCCGCCTTCCGGGCAAGAGGCTGTCCGGCCGTTCTGCGGTCCCGGCCGAGGCGTCTCGCCCGCCTCGAACATATCGAGAATGGCTTCCAGCGCGGCGGGAGAGAGATCCTCGTAGGTGTCCTTCCAGATCTGGACCATCGGCGCATTGGCGCACGAGCCCAGGCATTCGACCTCTTCCCAGGATGTCTTGCCGTCCGCAGAGAGATGATGCTGCTCGGGGTGAATGCGGCTCTTGCAGGTCTCGATCAGCGCGCCTGCTCCGCGCAGCATGCACGGTGTCGTCCCGCAAACCTGGATGTGGGCGTGCGTGCCGACCGGCGAGAGCTGGAACATCGTGTAGAAAGTCGCAACCTCGAGCCCGCGGATGTGCGCCATGCCCAGCATGTCGGTGACGTAGCGAATGGCCGGCTCGGGCAGCCAGCCGCCGGCCTGCTCCTGCGCGCGCCACAACAACGGGATGATGGCCGCAGCCTGCTTGCCTTCCGGAAACTTGGAGATCTGCGTCTCGGCCCAAGCGAGATTTTCGGCATTGAAAGCGAAGTGCGCTGGCTGGTCGGAATATAGACGGCGGACGGCCATCGGCGGCTCCTCGTTGGGCCGAGTGCGAGTCGGCTGCGCGGCGATTATAACGCCTTGCAGCAAAGAGCGGCGCGAACCTGCAATCGGCCTATTTACTGTACCGATGCACTACGAGGATCGGGCAGATTCCGCAAGCCGTTGCGGGTAGGACAAAAGCAGCGCGACCCCGGAAAGCTCACCTTGCGGGGTGCGACTAAAAGCTTTGCGATTCAGGCTACTTGATCGAGATCAAGGCTGTGAAGTTGCACCCGACTCCACCGCAGGCGCCTCCGGAGTCGTTCCGGCTTTTTCGTTCAAGAGGCCTTTGCGTCTCAGCGTCTCGGCGGGCTGCTCGTTGGCCCATTTGCGTTCCGTGTACCCAAGAGGCACCGACAACCAGCCCAGCAGCAGCAGAAAGGTGACGATCGGCACGATAAACAGGCCCATCTGCGAGCCGACCCGCACGAAGCCGGTCCAGATAAGGGCGAGCAGAAGGCCGAAGCCGATGATGAACCAGCCGCCATCATCGACGCCACGGGCCGTCGCAAAGGCCAAGCCGGCCAAAAGGCCGGTCAGGCCAATCAGCACCGGAATGAAGGGCAGGTCCGCTTGCAGCGCGCCCATCGGCCAACCATTCGACTTTGCAAACAAGCGATAGGTGGCGAGGCTCAGCCCAAATCCAAAGGAGGCCACGGCAAGAAGAAATAGGTTGTCCATCATGAGTGAAACTGCTCCTGGTCACGCATGCCGGAAACGTGCGGCCCGGCCTCTTGGCCGCAACATCTTCCGTACAAGGGCTGCTTATCAATGCTTTATGGCGGAGGCTAGTCCGTCACGGCGGAGAGGTTAAGGTGATCCTTCGCCGGACCGAACCGTCGCAGCTGCAGGTCCGAACCGCTGAACGCTGGCCAGATCGCAAGGCTCTCTAAATCCTGTCAGTTTCAGGCATTCCCGCCATCGCGCCTCGCGGCCCGCAGGGCAACGCCCGCAAGCACCGCGCACACGATTCCGCTCGCCACGTGGAAAGCGATATAGGGCCAGCGCGCGCCCTCTCCTGCCACAATCAGCGCGTCGCCCAGGCAGACGGCCGCGCCGAACGTGAACCACAACGCCAGCGCCTGCCAGTTCCTCAGCCAGGCGAACGCGATGACGAGGAGCGCAAGCCACAAATCGCGCAAGCCCACGGCTGAATGGAGCGCCACGCCAGCCTCGCCCTTGCCAAGTCCAAAGGTGCGCTGCGCCTCGAGAGGATCGACCAGGAACCGCACCCCGATCACGGCCAGCAGCACGCCGGCCAGGATGGCGATGGTTCGCGCAGCTTTGGTGACAGGAGACACGGGCTCTTCACTCGGAGCGTGGACCGATGGCGCAATTGCGGGCGTCCGTCTTGGTTGCCGGCATCAAAATCACCGGTCGATCTCGCCGAACACAATGTCGAGCGAGCCGATGATGGCGGAGACGTCGGCCAGCATGTGGCCGCGGTTCATGAAGTCCATGGCCGCCAGATGAGGGAACCCCGGCGCGCGGATCTTGCAGCGGTAGGGCTTGTTGGAGCCATCGGCCACCAGATAAACGCCAAACTCGCCCTTGGGGGCTTCCACGGCTGCGTACACGTCGCCGGCGGGCACGTGGAAGCCTTCTGTATAAAGCTTGAAGTGATGGATCAGCGCCTCCATGGAGCGCTTCATCTCACCGCGCTTGGGCGGCACGACCTTCTTGTTGTCGGACGAGACCGACCCGCGACCCTCGGGACTCTTCAGCTTTTCGCAGGCCTGCTTCATGATCTTCACGCTCTCGCGCATCTCGGCCATGCGCACGAGGTAGCGGTCATAGCAGTCGCCGTTCTTGCCGATCGGGATATCGAAATCCATCTCGGCGTAGCATTCATACGGCTGCGCCTTGCGCAGATCCCACACCGCGCCCGAGCCTCTCACCATCACACCCGAAAAACCGTAGCGGAAAGCGTCCTCGAGCGACACGATGCCGATATCGACGTTACGCTGCTTGAAGATGCGGTTCTCCGTCAGCAGCCCCTCGATGTCGTCGCAGACTTTGAGGAAGGGGTCGCACCACGCGTAGATGTCATCGACGAGTTGCTCGGGCAGATCCTGGTGCACGCCGCCGATGCGGAAGTATTTTGCATGCATCCGCGAGCCTGACGCGCGCTCGTAGAACACCATGAGCTTCTCGCGCTCTTCAAAGCCCCACAGCGGCGGCGTCAGCGCGCCCACATCCATGGCCTGCGTCGTGACGTTGAGCAGATGCGACAGCAGGCGGCCGATCTCGGAATAAAGCACCCGGATGAGCTGGCCGCGGCGCGGCACGTCCAGCCCGAGCAGGCGCTCGGCAGCCAGGCAGAACGCGTGTTCCTGGTTCATGGGCGCGACGTAGTCGAGACGGTCGAAGTAGCCGATCGCTTGCAGATAGGTCTTATGCTCGATCAGCTTCTCGGTGCCGCGATGAAGCAGTCCCACGTGAGGATCGACGCGCTCGACAACTTCCCCGTCAAGCTCCAGCACGAGGCGCAACACGCCGTGTGCCGCAGGATGCTGCGGCCCGAAGTTGATGTTGAAGTTCCTGATCTCTGCTTCGGCCATTGTCGTTGTCCAGTGAGTAGCGAATAGCGAGTAGCGAATAGCGAATAGCGAATAGCGAATAGTTTGCTTCAGCGCTATACTTTCGTTTCCAAAGTTCGAATAAGTGCTCGCAGCATCCGCCCCAACTCATCGCACTGAGCGAGTAGAGGTAGAGGTTCAGAGGCTGTGTCAGTTGTGAGCGCGACACGTTTGGCGAGCAACAGGTGTGTTTCGGTTTCCTTCAGCGAACCCTGCGCCATCCGAAGGTATTGCACAAACGAACCCGTCAGCTCGCGCCCGTGTCCTTCTGCTATATTTGCCGGTATCGAAGCTGCCGATCGCCTGAGCTGCGATGTCATTCCGTACATTTCATCCCGCGGGAATGTTGCGACCAAGCGATAGACCCCTTCGGCCAAGTCCATCGACTTCTGCCAAACTTGCAAGTCCTGATACGATTGGATGGCGTTTGCCAAGCCGCGCCTCTACTACCCGCTATTCACTACTCGCTATTTCGCTTCTAAATCCCCGCCACCCGCGCACGCTTCGCCTTGTCGTTGACGCGCGAAATGAACTTGTCCCATGAGACGACCACGCGCTCATGCTCTCCTTCGCCGATCACGTCGAACTCATCGCGCGCCTTGACGTGAAAGGCGACGCGCCGGCCGTCGACCTTGGTCACCTCGGCCTCCACCGTCACCACCTGGTGGGGCACGGTCGCCGCCAGATGCGAAACATTGATGTGAACGCCGAGCGACCCTTCCCCTTCATCGAGGTGGTTTTCCAGAACCTTGAGGCATGTCCATTCCATCAAACCAACCATGAATCCTGTCGCGAAGACCTTCGGCATCTGCTGAAATTCGTGCGCTTCAGGATAAAGGTGGGGCACGGTCTTGCTCGCGGGCACGCGAAAGGAGAATTCAGTCTTGGCGCCCGGCAGGAGCGTCGGTTTCATCGACCTAGGCCCCGCTTGCTTTCTCGTCACCCGGCAGGATGTAATTCGGCCCCTCCCAGGGGCTTTCGAAGTCGAAGCTGCGGAAATCCTGTGTCAGCTTCACGGGCTCGTAGACGACCCGCTTTTGTTCGTCGTCGTAGCGCACCTCGACGTAGCCGGTGAGCGGGAAGTCCTTGCGCAGCGGATAACCCTGGAATCCATAGTCCGTGAGCAACCGGCGCAGATCGGGGTGACCGGAAAAGCGGATGCCGTACATGTCGAAGGCTTCGCGTTCGTACCAGTTGGCCGCGGGGAAAATATCGTTCACCGACGGCACCGGCGTCACGTCATCAGCCTGCACCTTGACGCGGATGCGCCGATTAAGACGCGGGGAAAGCAGGTGATAGACCACGTCGAAGCGCTTGGTGCGTTCAGGATAGTCGACGCCACAGATGTCGATCAACACCTCGAACCGGCACTTGCCGTCGTCGCGCAGCAGTGTCAGCAGCGCAATGATGTCGCTTGCAGCGCATGTCAGCGTCAACTCACCAAACGCGATGATTGTTCCGACGATTTTGCCGGGCATGCCGGCCTGGATGTGAATGCCGAAGTCGGTGAGGTCTGTCATCTCTTGTCATCCCGGCCTGAGCGCAGCGGTGAGCCGGAACTCAGGCCTTAAACGTTTTTCTCAGTCGTTAAGGTCCCGGGGCTCGCAAGACTGCTCGCCCGGAATGACAGCACGGTTCACCGCTCGATCGTTCCCGTCCGGCGGATCTTACGCTGCAGCAGCAGCACGCCATAGAGCAGCGCTTCTGCCGTGGGCGGGCAGCCGGGCACGTAGATGTCCACGGGCACGATGCGATCGCAACCGCGCACCACTGCGTAGGAATAGTGATAGTAACCGCCGCCATTGGCGCACGAGCCCATGGAGATCACGTAGCGCGGCTCGGGCATCTGGTCGTAAACCTTGCGCAGCGCAGGCGCCATCTTGTTGGTCAGCGTTCCGGCAACGATCATCACGTCCGACTGGCGCGGCGAGGCGCGCGGGGCAAATCCGAACCGCTCCAGGTCATAACGCGGCATGGAAGCCTGCATCATCTCGACGGCGCAGCAGGCGAGCCCGAACGTCATCCACATCAGAGAGCCGGTGCGCGCCCAATTGATCAGATCGTCGGTCGTGGTGACGAGGAAGCCCTTGTCGGCAAGCTCGTCGTTGACGGTCGTGAAGAATGGATCGTCAGGCTTGATGATGCCCGAAGGCGCACCACCCGCCGCACCTTCGCGCACACGGTCGAACACGCGGTCGAAAAGAACTGCGTCGTCGCGAGTCACTCCCATTCGAGTGCACCTTTCTTCCACTCGTAGATGAAGCCGATGGTCAGCACGCCCAGGAACACCATCATCGACCAGAAGCCGAAGCTGCCGATGTCCTTGAAGGCAACCGCCCAGGGAAAGAGGAACGCAACCTCCAGGTCGAAGATGATGAACAGGATCGACACCAGATAGAAGCGCACGTCGAACTTCATGCGCGCGTCGTCGAAGGCGTTGAATCCGCACTCGTAGGCCGAGACCTTTTCAGGGTCGGGATTGCGAACGGCGACGAGGAAGGGCGCCAGCAAGAGGGCCGCGCCAATGAACAGCGCCACGCCTATGAAAATCACCAGCGGCAGATAGTGGTTGAAGAGGTCGGTCATGCGCATCTCTTTGCCGGCCAAATGGGCCTAGACGCGAAAATCCCGGGCGGCTCTGCCGGTTGGGCCGCTGATCCAGATTCGCGTAAGCCATGGTGTTAGACCAGTGCGCAAGGCCGCGCAACCGGGCCTACGGTCACACTTTGGAGGCGACAACGCGCCTCCACCAAGCCGGCCGGAAAGCCGCAGCGAAATGAATGAAAGGAAAATGGCGCGAGAGACGGGACTTGAACCCGCGGCCTCCGCCGTGACAGGGCGGCGCTCTAACCAACTGAGCTACTCCCGCAAACCAAAAAGCGACGGGCGCCTTTCGACGAGCGCCCGCGGTCACACGTGTGGAGATACGTGAACCCGGCGAGCTCGTCAAGACGCTTGATCATGGCTTCGAAAGAGGCGGGGTATAGCCGCACGCTGCCCGCCCGCCCGCCAAGCGCCAACCAAAGGCTCGGCGAAGATCAAAAGTTGCCCACAGCGGATAAGCCGTCTGAGCCATCTCGACGGCCACTGAGCGGCCGCCCGTGCACCGCAAGAGACACCATCGTCAGGCTCAGATCAAACGGCCGCGCGCCCGCGAGCGTTGCCGCCATCAACTGCGCGACGCCAACCCGCCCGCCAGCGCCGCGGCAAGCAGGAGGCTTATCTGCGTCATGGCGTGGCGCTCTCGCCTTCGCTGCGCGAGCCGACCGGGCCGATGAAGTCCATTTTGCCAATCTCAACGCCGTTATGGCGCAAGATCCCGTAGGCGGTGGCGGCGTGAAAATAAAGGTTGGGCAGGACGAACTGCACCAGGTAGGGCTGCCCCTTGAGCTTGACCGAGGCGCCAGAGAGTTTCAGCGTGATATCTCTCGTCTCTGAGCCGTCGATATCCGCGGGTCTGAAGGTTTCCAGAAGCGCACGTGTCTTTGCAATGCGCGCCTTGAGATCGCCGAATGTCTTTTCGTCGTCGGACCACGAGGGGACCTCGCGTCCCGCCAGCCTGCTTGGTGCGCCCTTGCAGAAATCGGTCACGATCTGCACCTGCTTCAAGCAGGTGAACATGTCGGGATAGAGCCGTGCGGTCAGGAGAGCGGCAGGATCGATCTTTCGGGCGGCCGCATGATTTTGTGCCTTGTCGAGGATCGCATCGAGCTGGGCGAGCACGCGCGCAAACGCGGGCACTGAAGCCTGGTACATCGAGAGCGTCACGGGTGATCTCCGATTGTTTGTGCTTTCAACTCCGTCATGGGCCATCCTGACGCTGCCGTGACGATGGTGCGGGGAACAAAAAATATGGTGGGAGGTGAGGGGATCGAACCCCCGACATTCTCGGTGTAAACGAGACGCTCTACCGCTGAGCTAACCTCCCCAAGCCGGCATCCCTGAGGAGGCTCGCCTGAAATCGGTAGCGACTGCCTAATGCCGATTGGGCTGTTAGTCAAAAGCAATCACATTGCTGCCCTGCATTTGCTGCACGCGCATCAGCATGGTCGCGCACAAAAGTGAAGGGCGCGCCCGTGGCACGCCCTTCACAAAGAACACAATAGTAATGGCGCTTAGTTGAGCGCTTCCTTCAGGCCCTTGGCGGGCGTGAACTTCGGCACCACAGCGGCTGCGATCTTGATGGTCTCGCCCGTTGCAGGGTTGCGGCCTTCGCGGGCTTTGCGCTTGGCGACCTTGAAGGTGCCGAAGTCAGGAATGCGCACCTCATGACCTTCTTTCATAGTGTTGCGAATGTGCGCGAGCACAGCATCGACGACGCTACCAGCCTTCTCCTTGGTCAGCTCACACTCTTTCGCAACAGCGTCGATCAGGTCTTTTTTGCTCATGGGGTCCGTCCTATGGGAATCGGGGAAAAGCGAAGTTATTGCTCAACTCAGCGCGCTGAGTTGCGCGGCGTAACCGGCTCGCGGACATTGGGGGGGAGCCAGACGCCAATAGAAGCCGCTTAGAAGCGCCCAATTGGCCACCCCGTCAAGTAGGAAAGCCGCGAAAAACGCCTCAAAACCGCGTCATTTCGTGCGGTTGTCCTCACATGGACGAAAAACCCCGCGCCAGTTTGGCGCGGGGCAAGCTTCGTGGACGGTAAGGTTTAAGTCAGATCAAAGTCAGTGCGCGGTGATGCGTGATCCGCCTTTGTCTTTTTCCTGTGCTTCAAGAGCAGCTTCCGCAGCTTCATCCCAAACGATGGCTTCGGGCGTACGCACGAGCGCAACCTTCAGCACTTCTTCAAGACGCGAGACCGGAACGATCTCGATCTTGGCTTTCACCTCGCTTGGGATCTCGGCGAGATCCTTGACGTTCTCCTCGGGGATGATGACGGTCTTGATGCCGCCGCGCAGCGCAGCAAGCAACTTCTCCTTCAATCCACCGATGGGCAACACACGGCCGCGCAATGTGATCTCGCCCGTCATGGCGACGTCCTTGCGCACCGGGATGCCCGTCAACACCGAGATGATCGCCGTCGTCATGGCGATGCCGGCAGACGGTCCATCCTTGGGCGTCGCGCCTTCCGGCACGTGCACGTGGATGTCGCGCTTCTCGAACAACGAGGGATGGATGCCGAACTCAGGCGAGTGCGCGCGCACGTAGGCGTTCGCGGCCTGGATCGACTCCTTCATCACGTCGCGAAGGTTGCCCGTCACCGTCATCTTGCCCTTGCCCGGCATCATGACGCCTTCGATCGTCAGCAACTCGCCGCCGACCTCGGTCCAAGCCAGTCCCGTGACGATGCCGACCTGATCTTCCAGCTCCGCTTCGCCGTAGCGGTACTTGGGCACGCCCAGGTACTCTTCCACGTTGCTGGCCGTAACCACGATCGACGTCTTCGAGGAGGTCAGGATCTCCTTGACCGCCTTGCGCGCGAGCTTGGCCATCTCGCGTTCCAGCGAGCGCACGCCGGCTTCCCGCGTGTAACGGCGGATGACCTGCATGATGGCATCGTCCTCGACGATCCACTCGGACTGTTCCAGTCCGTGCGCCGCAAGCTGTCCGGGGATCAAGTGCCGCTTCGCGATCTCCAGTTTCTCGCTTTCGGTGTAGCCGGCGAGACGGATGATCTCCATGCGGTCCATGAGGGCCGGCGGAATGTTGAGCGTGTTGGCCGTCGTCACGAACATCACGTTGGAGAGATCGTAGTCGACCTCCAGGTAATGGTCGTTGAACGTGCTGTTCTGCTCAGGATCGAGCACCTCAAGCAGCGCCGCGGCGGGATCGCCACGGAAGTCCTGGCCCATCTTGTCGATCTCATCGAGCAGGAAGAGCGGATTGGTGCGCTTCGCCTTCTTCATCGACTGGATGACCTTGCCGGGCATCGAGCCGATATAGGTACGGCGATGACCGCGGATCTCCGCCTCGTCGCGCACGCCGCCCAGCGACATGCGCACGAACTCGCGGCCCGTTGCGTTCGCGATCGATTTGCCGAGCGAGGTCTTGCCCACGCCGGGAGGCCCGACGAGGCACAGGATCGGCCCCTTCAGCTTGTTGGTGCGCGCCTGGACCGCCAGGTACTCGAGGATGCGCTCCTTGACCTTTTCCAGGCCATAGTGCTCCTGATCGAGGATGGCCTGCGCCTCCACGATATCCTTCTTGACCTTGCCCTTGATCCCCCACGGGATCGACAGCAGCCAGTCGAGGTAGTTGCGCACCACCGTCGCTTCAGCCGACATCGGGCTCATCTGCTTGAGCTTCTTGAGCTCAGCCAGTGCCTTGTCCTTGGCTTCCTTCGACAGCTTGGTGTTCTCGATCTTCTCTTCGAACTCCGCAATGTCGTCGCGCTCGTCGGTGTCGCCAAGTTCCTTCTGAATGGCCTTCATCTGCTCATTCAGGTAGTACTCGCGCTGCGTCTTCTCCATCTGGCGCTTGACGCGCGAACGGATCTTCTTTTCGACCTGCAGCACGGAGATCTCGCTCTCCATCAGCGTGTAGACGCGCTCCAGCCGCTCCGAAACGGTGGCCGTCTCGAGCACATCCTGCTTATCGGAGATCTTGACCGCCAAATGCGAGGCGATGGTGTCAGCAAGCTTGGAATAATCCTCGATCTGGCTGACGGTGCCGAGCACCTCGGGCGAAACCTTCTTGTTGAGTTTCACGTAGCTTTCGAACTGCGAGACGACGGAGCGCGCCAGCGCTTCCAGTTCGTCCTTCGCGCCCGGCTGTTCCGCAACCCGCTCGACTTCGGCTTCGAAATAATTCGCGTTGTCGGTGTAGCGCAGGACCCGCGCACGCGCGCTGCCTTCCACGAGCACCTTCACCGTTCCATCGGGCAGCTTCAGAAGCTGCAGGACGGAGGCGAGCGTGCCGATCTCGTAAATCGCGTCGGTCGCCGGATCGTCGTCGCCGGCGTTCTTCTGGGCGGCGAGCAGGATCTGCTTGTCGGCGCGCATGACCTCCTCAAGCGCCGCGATTGACTTCTCGCGGCCAACGAACAGGGGAACGATCATGTACGGAAAGACCACGATGTCGCGCAGCGGCAGGACCGGATACAGCTCCTTCGCCTTGTCCTTGGTCTTTTTCTCTTCGCTCATTTCACTATCCATTCTGGCCAGATGCCACACTCCCGTCGGGAACGGAGGCATCCATTTCACGCTTCATTCCACCTTGACACGCAAGACGGCCCCATTGTGGCTGCCGCCTCTCGTTCTCGACATAAAGCGCGGGAAAGACTACCCCTGCTTCCGGTTGCCCGGAGCTGGTTAATCTCCCCCGAACAAATGGGGACCGGCGCTCCAATATCAAGTGACCACCAGCCGCGCCTTGTTGCCCGTGTCGAGGGCTTGTTCAGATCTCCGGTGTCAAGCTGTCGAACCTTCGGCACGTTCCGAATAGATGCGTAGTGGGCGTGCGCCGCCTTCGACAACCTCCGGACCGACGACGACCTCTTCAACGCCCTTGAGCTGAGGAAGATCGTACATCGTATCCAGCAGGATGCCTTCCAGGATGGAGCGCAAGCCGCGTGCGCCCGTCTTGCGCTCGATGGCCTTGCGCGCGATCGCCTTCAACGCGTCGAGCGTGATGGTGAGCTTGACGTCCTCCATCTCGAACAGGCGCTGATATTGCTTCACGAGCGCGTTCTTGGGCTCGGTCAGGATCTGCACGAGCGCGGTCTCGTCGAGGTCTTCCAGCGTCGCGATCACGGGCAGACGGCCGATGAACTCAGGAATGAGGCCGAACTTCAGCAGGTCCTCGGGCTCCACTTCGCGCAGGATGTCACCCGTACGGCGCTCATCGGGCCCGGTGACCTTGGCGGAGAAGCCGATCGAGGATCCCTTGCCGCGCCGGGAGATGATCTTTTCCAGGCCAGCGAAAGCGCCGCCGCAGATGAACAGGATGTTCGTCGTATCGACCTGCAGGAATTCCTGCTGGGGATGCTTGCGGCCACCCTGGGGCGGCACGGAGGCAACCGTGCCTTCCATGATCTTCAGCAACGCCTGCTGCACGCCCTCACCCGACACATCGCGCGTGATGGACGGATTGTCCGACTTGCGGCTGATCTTGTCGACTTCGTCGATATAGACGATGCCGCGCTGCGCGCGCTCGACGTTGTAATCGGCGTTCTGCAGAAGCTTCAAGATGATGTTCTCGACATCCTCGCCGACGTAGCCCGCCTCCGTAAGCGTGGTCGCGTCGGCCATCGTGAAGGGCACATCCAGAATGCGCGCCAGCGTCTGGGCCAGCAGCGTCTTGCCCGATCCTGTCGGACCGACCAGCAGGATATTCGACTTCGCGAGTTCGACATCGTTGTTCTTTGCGGCGTGGTTCAGCCGCTTGTAGTGATTGTGCACGGCGACCGACAACACCCGCTTGGCGTGGGCCTGACCGATGACATAGCTGTCGAGGACCGTGCAGATCTCCTGAGGGCTCGGAACGCCGTCGCGAGATTTGACAAGAGTGTTCTTGTTCTCCTCGCGGATGATATCCATGCACAACTCGACGCATTCATCGCAGATGAATACGGTTGGACCTGCAATCAACTTGCGAACTTCATGCTGGCTCTTGCCGCAGAAGGAGCAATACAGAGTGTTCTTTTCCTGAGCCATTCCTGTTTCCTATCGGAGAACCGCCCTAGCCTTGCGTTCTCCATTTGGCCCGCTCTTCGCGCGCGAGCGGCTCGGCCAGCCGCGTGCCACTTGAATCTCTTCTAGTCTGATCTCAGCACGCTAGTGTTCACGAGATCAAGAATGGATTAACGCCGCAGCTGGCACCTCAGTGGGCACGCGGCGCGTTTGCCACAGTGGTTTTGGTTGCGCGCAACACAATTTCGGGGTTTGCCAGCATCGACTACGGCATATTACGTACATCCGTACGGGTTTTGTTCTAGCACCGTCCGAAATCCCGCACTCTGGCGCCCGGAAAGGCGCCAGATCCTGTCCGGTAACAACCGCCGCTCGAAGCAACCCTCAGGTGGCCTTGCCTTCAAACAGGCCACCCTCGACCTCATCTCGGCTCTGAAGAACCTTGTCGATGAGACCGAAATCCTTCGCCTGATCGGCCGTCATGAAGTAGTCGCGGTCGAGCGTCCGTTCAATGGTCTCGTAGGGCTGACCGGTATGCTTCACGTAGGTTTCATTCAGACGGCGCTTCATCTTGATGATGTCTTCCGCATGCCGCTCGATGTCCGACGCCTGACCCGAGAAACCGCCTGAAGGCTGATGCACCATGACGCGCGCATTGGGCAACGCAAAGCGCATGTCCTTGGCGCCCGCGCACAGCAGCAGGGATCCCATGGACGCCGCCTGCCCGATGCACAGCGTCGCAACGTCCGGCTTGATGAACTGCATGGTGTCGTAGATCGCCATGCCGCTCGTCACTACGCCGCCGGGCGAATTGATATACATGGAGATCTCCTTCTTGGGGTTCTCGGCCTCAAGAAAAAGCAACTGCATGCAGATCGACGCCGCCATGTGGTCTTCGACAGGACCGGTGACGAAGATGATGCGTTCCTTCAGGAGGCGCGAAGGAAGATCATAACCTCTCTCGCCGCGCGTCGTCTGCTCGACAACCATCGGCCAGAACGTGTTCGTCAATGTAGCGACCGGATCGCGCATGGCTTGAAAGTCCTTGCATTTACAGTGGAGGCAACGGGCCTTTTGAGCGCCAGGCCCGTCGCGTGAGCGACAACGGACCTGGGGTAGCGGGGATCACCATAACTCAATATTGGGCTGAGCGATGGCGCGACACGTTATTCGGAATCCTTCTGCGTCGCCTCCTCGACTTGCTTCAGCAATTCTTCTTTGCTGACTTTCTTTTCGACCGGCTTTGCCGCATCGACAATGAAATCTATTACCTTGTCCTCGAAGATCGGCGCGCGCAGTTCCGCAAGCGCACCTGGCGTCTTCTCGTAGTATTCGTAGACCACCTTCTCCTGGCCAGGATAACGGCGGGCCTGCTCGACAAGCGCACGGCGGAGTTCGTCCTGGGAGACCGTGATCTTATTCTGCTCGCCGACCTCGCCAACGACCAGACCGAGGCGAACACGCCGCTCGGCAATCTTGCGGTATTCCGCCTTCGCCTCGTCTTCCGTCTTGCCTTCGTCAGGAAAGGTCTTGCTCGTCGCCTTCATGTTGCTTTCGACCTGCCGCCAGATGTTGGCGAACTCATAATCGACGAGCGACGGCGGCAAGTCGAACACATGGGCGCGATCGAGCTCATCGAGAAGCTCTCGCTTCAGCTTGACGCGGGCGGCGCCGTCGAGTTCACGCTGGAGCTGGCCACGCACGATCTCTTTCATTTGATCGAGGCTTTCCGCGCCAAGCCCGGTGGCAAATGCGTCATCGAGTTCGGGCTTCACGGGGCGCGAGACCGTCTTCACCTTGATGTCGAAGTCCGCCTCCTTGCCGGCAAGGTTCGGCATCGGATACTCCGCCGGGAACGTCGCCTTGACGATGCGCTCGTCTCCGGCCTTGGCTCCGATCAGACCTTCCTCGAAACCGGGAATGAACTGGCCCTTTCCGAGAACCAGATTGGCGCTTTCAGCAGAACCGCCTTCAAAGGGTTCCCCATCGATCTTGCCCGCGAAGTCGAGGGTCAGCATGTCGCCATCTGCTGCAACCCGGCCCTCTTCCGGCTCGAACGAGGTGTTGCGCTCGACGATCTCGTTCAGTGCGCGCTCCATGTCCGCGTCTTCGACGTCGGCCAGCAGGCGCTCGAGCTTGAAGGTCGAGAAGTCGGCAATCGTGATGGCGGGAAGAACCTCGAACGACATCGAGTACGCAAGGTCGGATTCGCCGTTGATGACGCGTTCCACGGATCCCTTGTCGGCGTCCTCGATCTCGATCCTGGGCTGGCCTGCAGGGCGCTCGTTGCGCTCCTTCATGGCTTTGATCGAGGTGTCCTGGACGGCCTGCTCCAGCACTTCGGCCATCAAAGACTTGCCATACACCTTTTTCAGATGCGGCACGGGCACCTTGCCCTTGCGGAAACCCTTGATCTGAACGCGATCCTTGATCTCGTCCAGGCGCCCATTGAAGCGCTCGTCAAGCTCAGCCTTTGCGACCACGATCTTGAGCGTGCGCTTCAATCCGTCCCGATCCGTTTCCGTAACCTGCATCGTTCTCGTTCCTAGCAACTCAAATATTTAACCTCGGCGCGCCAGGAAGCTTCCCGGTAACGCCCCTATGAACCCTCAGGGCCTTGACCTGCGGCGCTTGGTGCGGGCGGAGGGATTTGAACCCCCACGACTTGCGCCGCTGGAACCTAAATCCAGTGCGTCTACCAGTTCCGCCACGCCCGCATGTGCGGCGCTTCGGCCAATCATGACTCATGCACGGAGCGCGGCGCCTGCGACGGCCGACTGTTCGCGTTCCTAGCCCCGCAACGCACAAGCGACGGCTCCTTCTCGAAAAAGGCCGGGCTTATCGCTGGCGCACGCGGGTCGCAAGCGCCTTTCATATAGATGTGTCGCCCCGAAAAGCAACGCCAAAGAGCACACTTCAGGCGGCCGTCAGCTCGACCCCAGCAGCGCAATGCCCAGCGCCGCCATACCGGGCAGAAGGACGGCCGCAAAAGCGTGGTCCAAATCGACGCTGAAGAAGAACATCGCCACGATGGCGAGCATCATGGCGGCGACGATCTTGAATATCATGGCTTCGGCCTACCTGCACAACGGCCAGGACCGCCCATCGGCCTGGCGTGGTACGGGTGTACTGCAAGCGCTCTGCCAGCATCGTGCCGCGCCAAAGGGCCATTGTGCGAAAGGTGAAGGCCAGATCGTGCGATTCGCCTTTCACGAATGAATTCAGCGCCGTTGCCTGGATAATTGCCACGCCGGCATGCTTGGGCCCCCAACCGTACGAGCGATCGCATGAGACAGCAAAGGGCGCCCTACGCCCATGACCGGCGCCTGAACGGCGGCATGTGCGCGTATCAAAACGCTGCGCGCGCGGCTTGGCGCAGTGAGAACCTGACGGCCGCCGGCGGGGCTGGAGGGGCAGGTTCAGGCCAAAAGAGTGCATCGCAGCACACGGCAGACGCAAAGCCGCGAAGGCGTCATCACTCGAAAGATCTGGCACAAAGGTAGCGCCTTGCGGCTGGATTAACTTTTGCCTATGTGCTCAAAGTTCGCTGCCTGTCTGATCCTCATCGATGGGCTCTCATTCAAGACGCTGATGATTTAACGGGGGATCGCTTGCTCAACGCTGCCAAGAACTGGATCGTGGAGACTGAATGGCTGGAGAGCCATCTGTCGTCGCCTGACCTCGTCATCCTGGACGGCAGCTGGCATTTGCCGACAGCCAATCGCGACGCCCAGGCCGAGTACCTCGCCGAGCACATTCCGGGCGCCCTGTTCTTCGATATCGACGATCTTTCGGACGAAAAAACCAACCTCCCCCACATGCTGCCGTCGACAGTGAAGTTTTCTTCCCGCATGAAGAAGATGGGTATCGGTGATGGCGCGCGCATCGTGGTCTACGACACAAGCGGCATCTTTTCGGCGGCCCGCGTGTGGTGGACGTTCCGCGCCATGGGACACCGGGACGTCGCCGTCCTCAATGGTGGCCTGCGCAAATGGAAAGCGGAGGGACGCCCGACGGAAGACGGCCCCGCAGCCAAACGCTCCGAGCGCCACTATACGCCGCTACAGAATACCGAGATCATCCGTGATCTGGAGGACATGAAGGCCCTTCTCAAGAAGCCCGGCGCGCAGATCGTGGACGCCCGTCCCACCGGCCGCTTTGAAGGCCGCGATGCGGAGCCGCGCGCGGGCCTGCGCAGTGGACACATTCCCGGTTCAAAGAACATTCCTTCACAAGACCTGTTGACGCCCAACGGCACGCTCAAGTCGGCGGAGGATCTCGCGGCGCTCTTCAAGGCCGCGAATATCGACGTCACACGGCATGTTGTGACGACCTGCGGTTCCGGCGTGACAGCCTCCATGCTTGCCCTGGCCCTGGCCGTGCTCGGCCAGACGAATGCGGCCGTCTACGACGGAAGCTGGGCGGAATGGGGCGGAGATAATTCATTGCCTATCGAGACCGGCCCGGCGTCCTGAAGCCTAAATGTAAATATCCGATCCTGCAAAGCTCCGAAGTGCGGGTATGAGATTTACAAGGATGTCGCGAAGCGACAGGTGAGGGACTTGCGCCTGCGCCGTTGATTGCGGCAGCCCCCCTCATCCGCCCCTTCGGGGCACCTTCTCCCGAGGGAGAAGGACGTGAGGCCATGAGATCGCAACCGGCTGTAGGCCGCTCCTGGTCCGGCGTGCGCGTCACTGTTGTCATCCCGGCCAAGCGAGCCGGATGCAATCTGGCAAGCGCAGACCCGGGACCTAGCGCATCTGTGCGAAGCGCAAACCATCCACCGCCACATCACGCCCAACCTCCTTGGTCCCGGCTCTCGCTATCGCTCGGCCGGGATGACAAGGATAGAAAAATGCGCGGCCATTCTTTGAAGGGTCGGCCGCCACGCACGAGCATCCGCGAGGGCGTCGAACGAGGCTAATCCGTAATCCTCACCGCAATCGTCATCCCCGCGTCAGGCGGGGATCTGCCCAGGGGGGTGGCTGAGCGCGACTGTCCAAGCTTGGACGGATCCCGGCCTTTCGCCGGAGTGAGACATTCTTAGGAGCGGCAGGCACCGTCGCAAACGCCACCCTGCGGGGGGGGGGTATCAAAAAACCCCTCAACTGACTTGATGACAGAGATAGAAATACGCTCAGGCGGGGAGATGACGAGCGGGGAATGACGCCATCGACCTGTACGGCCTATGTCGCATGCGCTGGAGGGCAGAAACGTAGTAAGTATCCTAAGCGGGCGGCGCTATGGGACCGAAAGCTGGATTGGCGGGATGCAGATCGTCGTCGAAGAGATCATTCGCGCGCCTCGCGCCCTTACGTTTCAGATCGCGACCGACATTCGCGCGTGGCCGACGCTGGTGTCGGCAATCAAAAGCACCGAACTTCTGACGCGCGAACCGATTGGCGCGGGTGCGCGCTTTCTCGAGACGCGCATGGTTAACGGCTCACTGGCCACGGGCGAGATGTCGGTTCTGGAGTTTGAGCCGCCCTATCTCTTCGCGCTCGGCGCGCAGAACCATGGCGCGCGCTACCGTATCGACCACATCTTCAACGATGATCCACAAGGCACCCGGCTCACCTTGATGTTCATGGCAAGGCCCGTGACGATGAGCGCACGCCTTCTTTCGCCCCTGGCGCTCGTGTTCCGGGCCGGGTTGCAGCGCCAGCTTCGCGGCGACCTCGCCGACGTCAAAAAGGCCATTGAAGATCGGGTCATGGGTCCTCCAGCCACGTAAAGCCCGCCACCCGAGCAACCGCAGCTTTTCCAAGCCTCTTTTCTGCAAACCCGCGTCGATCCGGCGCGCGGAGATGTCGCGCGTGGACAAACGCATACCAGAATTGACGGAACCAATCTTGCTGCAGTGCATCAAGTCGAATCCTATTAGACAACTGGACTACGACGTTTGGCATTTGGAAAAGGGTTGGATATGCAGACAGATCCTCGGATCGGGCACTCCAAGGGCGGGTTACCCGCTCTTTGCATGTTGGCGTGCCTGGGTGCCGCTGTCTGCCAATCGTGCCCGGTCCGCGCCCAGCAGTACGCCCCTCCCGACGACGGCGCCGTCGCCTCCGATACCAGCTATGGCGACCAGCAGAGCGGCGACAACGCCAGCGCGGATGACGCATTGGGTGAGGCCCCCGAGGCAACATGCACGAACGATGCGATAATCGTCATGGATGCGTCGGGCTCGATGTCCCACCGCGCCACAGGAGGCGGCACGCGCATTGAAGTGGCCCGATCAGTTGCGCGGCAAGTCATTCCGATGTCGGCCAGGATGCGCAGTCTGGGATTGCTGACATTCGGGCCGGGACCGTCGGATCAGTGTTCAAACGTATCCCTTAAGGTTCCCGTCCAGTCGAACGCGGCAGGCCGTATCCTCAACGAGATCGATACCATCGTGACCGATGGCGGCACGCCGCTGTCGCTTGCGGTGGAGAAAGCCGCCGAGGCTCTCGACTATCGCCATCGCCAGGCCGTCATTGTCGTTCTGTCGGACGGCGATGAAACCTGCGGACGCGATCCCTGCGCAGCCGCACGCGCGCTCAAGGCGAAGGCGCGGGATCTTACGATTCACGTCGTGGGTTTCGATAGCGAGATGGAAGGGCGCACAACGGCATCGTGCATGGCGGGCGAGACAAACGGTCTCTTCATCCCGACGCGCACGCAGCAGGAATTGGAGGATGCACTGTCACGCACGCTCCTGTGTCCGCGCGTGACATCGTTGGTCCCCGAGGACGCGCCCGCATCTCCACGCCGGCATTGAACGCCTAACGATGCCATCTCAAGGGAAGAACTGGTAGATCCAGGTCTCCGTCAGCGCATCCCCGTTGCGCCGCAGATAGGCGCGCAGGTCCACGGGATCCGCGCCGTCCGCCTTGATGTCGAAAAACGCGCGCCAGCGCTGGTTTTGGCCCACAACCGGGTGATTATAGACATTCGACACCTCGCCGCGCGAAGCGCCGACGATGAGTTCAACGCCGTCGTCGCGGCCGAGCCCCTCGAAGCTGCCACCCTGAAAATCGATAACGAACTTGCGGACGCCTTGCGGGCGCTTGTGCCCCGGCCTGCCCCCCATGCCGGTCCATGTCCCTATTGCGCGGCCGAGCCCCGCGGGAAAAGGAATATCGTCGAGCCAGCTCAGGCGGTAGCGATAGCGCCGTTTATCGCCCTGTTTGAAGGGCTGCGACGGCGCCCAGTAGGCAACGATGTTGTCGAAGGTTTCATCATCGGTCGGAATCTCGACGAGATGCACCGCACCTTCGCCCCACTTGTCCATCGGCTCCACCCAGACGGAGGCGCGGCGCTCGTAGAAGACGCCATCATCCAGATAGTGGACGAAGTCTCGATCGCGCTGCAGCAGGCCGAAGCCCTGAACGTCGCGGTCGGCGAAGGCGCTGGTGACGACACGCGGCGGATTGACGATAGGCCGCCAGATGCGCTCGCCCGCACCCGTAAGCACGGCCAACCCATCGCTGTCGTGGATCTCCGGCCGCCAGTCCGCTGACTGCTTGCGGCTCGTCTCGCCGTACCAGAACATGCTCGAGAACGGCGCGACGCCGAGACGCTCGATGTCCTTGCGCGCAAACAAGACCGCATCGATTTCCATGTTGATGCGATGAACCTCGCGCGCATCCGTCACGCGATCGGCGGTCATGCGGTAGGCGCCGGTGATGCTTGGACCTTCCAGCAGGGCGTAGATGACGAGCGGAGGCTGGCCCTGCTCGCCGCCTTCGAGCCAGAATTGCGAGAAGCGGGGAAACTCCTCCGGATGCGGCATGGCCGTATCGATGGCGATGCCGCGCGCCGACAGTCCGTACTGATCGAACGGCCCCGAGGTGCGGAAGTAGGATGCGCCCATGGCGGCGAACCAATCGGTCTTCAGATCCTTGGCCATGACGCGAAAGCCGGCAAAACCTGCTCCGCTCTTGAGCTGATTGGCGGGATGATCGGTCGGAATCTCGAACAGGCTCGTATTGTAGAGAACCTCGCGCGAAAAGCCGCTCTCCACGACATGCATCCGCATGGGCTCTCTGGCGTACTTGCCCAGGTGAAACATCTGGAAGGGAAGACGGCCGTCCGGCTGCAACTGGACGCTCTTTTCAGGACGGTAGCGAATACGCTGGTACTGGTCGTAAGTGATCTGGTCGAGAACGTCGGGCGATGGAACGACGACCGGGATATACGGCAGCATGGCGCGTTCCGAAGCGATCTTCTGAAGCACATCGAATGAGAACGGCACCGGATCGCCAAGCTCGGCGCCCTCCAGTCCGGTGACTGCTAGGGCGAGCCGTGCATCCACGTTGAGAGCGGCAGCAAGGGCGGCAGCAGAAACCCCGAGCGCCCGGCGGCGTGTCATCTTCTTTTCGGTCATGGATCGATTTGTTTTCTTTGGACCAGGCCGCAATCCGATGGAAGGTCCGGCTACGGCATGGCGAGGCCCGTTGTCGAGACGGCATGTGCTATCGCAAATGCATCGTGCACGCCAGGGGACACCTCTACGCTGCATACTGGCAGCTGCCGCACTGCCGCCGCCGGACATCCCCTTGAGCCTATGCAGCGCGGCCCCGGCAAGATTGAGGCTTTTGCATTAAACGCGTTTAATGCGTCAGCGAAACTTTCTCAGCCAGCGCCTGCTCTATGGCCTCGGTCAACTCCGCCGAACTCGGCGTGACCCGCGACGAGAAGGCGCGCACCATACGGCCGTCCTTGCCTATCAGGTACTTGTGAAAATTCCACGCGGGCGGACCGCCACCGGCCCCGGCCGCCCAGGCATAGAACGGATGGGCGCCGTCTCCTGTCACCACCTGTTTTTGCGTCAAGGGAAACGTTATGCCGAATGCGCCCTGGCAGAATTTCTTGATCTCGCCTTCGTCCTTGGGCTCCTGACCGCCGAAATCATTCGAAGGCACTCCAAGCACGATGAGACCCTTGTCTTCGAATGTGCTCCACAGTTCCTGGAGCCCGGCATACTGTTTCGTAAAGCCGCAGAACGATGCCGTGTTGACGACGAGCAAGACCTTGCCGCGCCAATCGGACAGGTTCATCGGCGTGCCATCAATGCTTTGAAACGAGAAGTCGTAAGCCGAACCGGTTGTGCCTTCGGCCGGTGCACGGCTCGACGACGCAAACAGCATCGCAGCAACCGCAATCGCGCTCGAGACAGTTTTCTTCATCAGTAAGCATCCTTTTGATCGGGATGCCACCCTACCACAGACCGCTCCGCGCTGTGCACCCCTCGATCGCCGCTGGTCTGCAGGCTGCCCGGCGGAGCGGCATGCACGCCCGCGCCAAGGCCCTTACGTGAATTCAGGATGCGTGTCAGTTGCCCGACACCGTGATCTCGATGGGGCCTTTGGTGGCGTCGACCATCAGGCCGGCGTTGGCAGGGCCGGACCTCGCGTTTTCGTGTTCACGGCGCACAATGCTGTGACACGGCCGAAGTGCTGTAACGAATTGGCCGGGTTCCAACGTGCGGCTTGTGACTTTCCGCGATGGGGCATCAGGACTAATCTGGATCCTGCCTCCTGGACGGCGCATGGGCTTGGCATTTTGCCTCAAGCCTGCAGGCGCCGCCAAGCCGCCAGCGCTGTCACCCATGGAACAGCCCCGGCGGCGAATGAACCCTACAGTCCTCTCATCAGACACAGACATCGCGCACGCACAGAGCGAGACAGCTCAAACCCCAATCCAAGGAGGATCAAGACATGAAGACCATCGCCCAGACGCTCGCCATCGCCGCCGCCATCACCGCAGTAGCCGGCATGTCTTTCGCCCCCACCGCCGCACAGGCGGGTCGCGGCAAGCAGCTCTATCTGGAGACCTATCAATTCAAGAAACCTATGCACGGCTATTCGGGCCATTCGGGCAACTACTACTGCGATTACCAGCGCCTCCCGAACCGCCGCTGTGATGCCAGCGGCCAGAACTGCAAGATCGTAAGCTGGACGCTCCAGCAGATCTGCCAGTAGCTCAGAAAGACACCTCCCCTCCTGAACCTCTCCGCGCCTGACGGCGACAGACCAGGGCCCCGGTTTTGATCCGGGGCCCTGGTGCGTTTTCGCAAGCCGCGGACGTAGAGGTGAGTCTCAGCCAAGTCCGGCCGGTGCGCCGGCAAAGTTTGAAAGACGCATCGGATGTTCCGCACGAAACAGCGTCCGCCGCAGGACGCGCCTAGATTCACCCCATCACGCCGGGCGAGGCTGCCAGGCACCGAACTCGAGAAGCCGCAAACTTTGACAGTTGCACCCTAAGGAGGATACCGAAATGACCACCTCGTCGAATGAGCCCCGTCGCAGCAAGGGACGTCTGCTCGGCGCAGCGCTCGTGCTCACGCTGACAGCCGGCGCTGGCGCTTTTGGCGCCGCCTCGAGCCCGTCGTTATTCACCTATGCGAAGGCCGAGCCTGCCAAGGCCGCCGCTGCCGAATTGCCCTGGATCGCCGCGGCGCCAGGCCGTATTGAGCCAAAATCGGGCCAGGTGCGCGTCGCCGCAGGCCTGTTGGGCCGGATCGCCGAAGTCACGGTCGGCGTCAACGACGAAGTCGAGGACGGCGAGCTTCTGATCCGCCTCGATGACGAGGAAGCGCGTGCCCGCCTGCAGGCCGCCGAAACGGAAGCCGCTTCGCGCAAGCGCGAGCGCGACGCCCAGTCTCTCGACAAGGCGCGCGAGGATCTCCGCAAGGCCGAAGATGCCGTGTTCTCCGCAGAGAGGCAGGTCACCAACGCCCAGTTCGAACTCGAGTATGAACTGCAGGCTAATCGCTCCGGTTCCGGCACGCAGGCGCGCGTCTTAGATGCACGCGCGCACCTCAAGAGCGCGCGCGCGAAGCTCCAGAAGGAGCGCACGAACTACGCCATCGCCCAGGCCAAGCCCGATGTTCCAGCGCCCAGCCGTCTTGAAAGCGCACTCCAGGCCGCCCGCTCCGACGTGGCAGTTGCCGAAGCGCTGCTGGAAAAGACCCGCATCCGCGCGCCCGTGCCGGGCACCATCCTGCAACTGCCGGCCAAAGCCGGTGAGATGGTTGCTCCGTCGCCCGATCAGGTTCTCGCCGTCATCGGTGACATGTCGGTCGTCCGCGTCAAGGCTGAGCTCGACGAATATGACGTGTCCAAAGTGAAGGTCGGCTCCAAGGTCATCGTGAAAAGCAATGCCTATCCGGGTCAGGAGTTCAACGGCACGGTTGCCGAGATGGCGCCCACGCTAGCGACGCCGAAGGTATCTCTGCGCGGCGCGCGCCGGCCCACCGACGTGGAGGTTCGCGAGGTCACGATCGATCTGGAAGGCGATGTGCCCCTGATCCCCGGAATGCGCGCCGACGCCTTTTTCAAGAAGGCTGAGTAACGCGCAAGCCTGCCCGCTCCCCGGCCCCCCCCTCACCCCCACGGGAGCGGGCAGGCACAAGAAGCACCACGATGAAATTGCACTTTCAATTTTTTGGACGTTCACTTTTCGAACTGTGATTTTGCAATTCGAAGCCGGAACGGGTGGCTCCTCCTTAGCGCCCGCAAGCTTCGAAGTCTGGGCGGAGCGAACGGACGCAAGGCGGGATGCGGCCCCGCCGTTCCGGAACGCTCCGCCCTATTTGTTTGAAACCCGCACATGCGATCATCGGCCCTTCAGTCCGGAACACCTTGCGCCTCCTGGCGTTTTTCTTTCAGGAGGACAGAGCGCCCTATCTGCTTCCCGCCGCAATCGCGATCAGCATGATCCTCTCTGCGCTCCTTGCATGGGCGATGGCGCCGACACTGCGCACAATGGAAATGAGACCCGTCAATGGCTCACTGGCGGGCTTATCCAAACCGGCGCGCGAGTTTCTAGAGGGTTGCGGAATTGGTCGGGGCGACATGATTCGAACACGCGACCCTCTGCTCCCAAAGCAGATGCTCTACCAGGCTGAGCTACGCCCCGACATAAAATCCATTCTTCCGAAGGGAAGGCGCTTCTAGCACCAGAACGCCTATTTTCAAACGCCAAAATTTCCCGGGGCCGTGGAGCTTCCGGGCCATCCGGTATCACCGGAATTTGTGGACCATGTCTTCTCCTGCGGCCCCCTCAGCCGCTTCGCCTGCACATTGTTTTTCAGGCCCCTCTCGCGCTAGAGTATCGGCAGCGCTTTTCCGTGATCTGCCCTTAAGCAAGGAGGATTGACCCATGACGTCCACGAATTCGGCGGAGAGTTCCCAAACACGCGTGACCCGGCGTCAGGTGCTGTCGTCGGGCGCAGCTTCGGGATTTGTACTGGCCGCTGCCGCTGCGGCGGCTGATCCGGCGTCCGGTCAGGAAGAGCATAAACATCACGACATGGAGCATATGGACCACGCCGCGGGCGGCCATGAGCAGCCCGCGCACGACCACAACGCGCCGGCCAGACACAAGGCGTTGATCGATTCCGCCTTCGCCTGCCTCAACCACGGCGAGGTCTGCATCAACCATTGCCTGACGACGCTGTCGGCCGGCGATACCTCGCTCAAGGATTGCATGCGCTCCGTCTCGGTCATGATGCCGATGTGCGCGGCGCTCGCGCGTGCCGGTGCGCTCGAAGCCTCGCGATTGAAGGACATCGCCAAGGTCTGCATCGATATCTGTGCCGACTGCGAGACCGAGTGCAAGAAGCACGCGGAACACCACGCTGCGTGCAAGGCCTGTGGGCAAAGCTGCGCCGATTGCATCGCCGAATGCAAGAAGGTGATCTGAACGCTTGAACCGCGACCGTTCGAGCGCCACGCGTACCGCAGCGTGCTCTTTTTTGCTTTTCCGGAGATCCCGATGTCCAACCGGACTTCGCTTGGCCACATGTCTTTTAAACGGGCATTGCTCGGAACGTTGCTGCTCATCGTGGCTGTCATGGCCGCGCCTCAACCGGCGCTCGCACATTCCCACCTGAAGGCGTCGGACCCAGACAAGAATGCCACCCTTACGGCTGCGCCCCCACACGTGGCATTGACGTTTTCCGAACCCGTTGAACTGAACTTCAGCGCGATCACCATCATCGCCCCCGACAAGAGCAGGATCACCTCTGGCCAAATCTCCCACGGCAAGGATGGCGATGCACGCGTTCTCGAGGCACCTCTCACCATGGCGGCAGCGGCCGGCACTTATACCGTGGAATGGCGCGTCCTCTCGGCCGACGGTCATAAGATGAAGGGAAGCTTCGAGTTTTCCATTCGGCCGTGATTGAGCCGGAAACAGTCATCATCTGCCTTCGCGCTGCGATGCTGGGCGCGGGGGCTGTATGTTTCGGAGCCGGGAGCGCTGCGCTTGTGCTCGCACCGCCCCAGCTTGCGACTGCGCTTCGCGCATATCTGCAACCTCTCTTGCGTGGTGCGGCCGGCGTGCTGGCACTTGCGGCGCTTCTCGCTCTGGCCGTTCAAACTGCCAATGCCGGCGAGGACTGGTCGCAAGCTCTCTCGCCATCGGCGCTCTTCATGTTCGCAACCACCACGCACGCCGGGCGCACGAGTTTGGCGCGCGCGGTGCTCGCCGTCGCGAGCGCGCTCTGCATCCTGTTGGCGCGAGGCAACCGCATCGCACTGTTGCCATTGGGAAGCCTCACTGCGGGACTCTTCCTCGCCAGCTTTGCGTTCTCCGGCCACGCGGCCATGCACGATGAGCCAACGCGCACCCTGCAACAAGTCAATCACATTGCGCATGTGCTGAGCGGGACCTTCTGGGCAGGGGCTCTTGTCGCGCTGCTTTGCGCGGCGATCATCCTCCTGCGCCGTCCTTCCAGCGATCAGGCAGAAGGCGCAGAGATCATGCTGCGCCGCTTCTCCCCCGCCGGCGTCGCAGCCGTTCTCATCGTCGGCCTGACGGGCGCGCTCAATACCTGGCTGATCCTGGGACGCGCACCTCTCGATCCGCAGTCAACCTATCAGCTTCTGCTTGCGGCCAAGATCGCCGCCGTGGCCGTCATGCTGGCCTTGGCGCTCGCCAACAGGATCTATTTCTTGCCCCGCGCAGCGCGCGCGACCGGTCCGGCAGCGCTGGTGGCGAGCATCGCCGTCGAATACGTGCTCGGCGGGTTGGTCATTGCACTGGTGGCCATATTCGGAACGCTGGAGCCCGTCTGAACGCGCGTGCTCGCCAGCCGCTCACTTCGCGGTGCCAAATATCGGATGGCGAACCTTGTCGCCGGGCTTGATGCCATGCCGCTCCGCCATGCCGCCGGCTATTTCGAGCACCGCCGACACCTGGCCCTGCGACGCGATGATATCTTCCGACAGCGGCTCGGTCCGCGCCGCGATGCGATGGATGGTTCCGTCGGATTTGATGAACACCATGTCGAGCGGAATGTAGGTGTTGCGCATCCACATGGTGATTTCCATCGCCCGGCCGTAGGGGAACAACATCCCCTCGCCATCGCCAAGCTTGGTGCGGAACATCAGGCCCGTGGCCTTTTCCTCTTCGCTGCGCGCAACCTCTACGGCGAAGGCGACCGTGCCGCCGGTCGCCTTTTCGACATCCAGATGCTCGGTCTTTCCCCGGGCGAGCGCGCCCGGCGTCATCCAGAAAATGGATGCCATGACGGCCCCCAGGACAACAAAGAGGGCCGCGGGATGTGCGGCCCTCTTCGATGAAATTTGTGACACGATACGTCTGCCTTTCACGACAGCACAATCGCGCTTCTAGTTGCGCGACGGCAACCCGACCGGAACGCCATCGGGACGCAACTCGGCGGCCATGCAGCCCTTCGAGCCGTAGCCCCAGCGCACCTGAACGATCTGCCCCGGACGCAACTCGGTGAAGCCGAAGCGGCGCAGGGTCTCCATGTGACAGAAGATATCCGGCGTTCCCTCGCCGCGTGTCAAGAAGCCAAATCCGCGGACGCGGTTGAACCACTTGACGTAAACCCGTTCCCAGTCACTCTCGGGCGTCACCACCACATGGGTGCGCTGCGGAAGCTGGGAAGGATGAATGGCCGTGCTTTCGTCCATGCTGAGAATGCGAAAAGCCTGCATTCCCTTGGGACGCTTCAGGACTTCGCACACCACGCGAGCGCCTTCGTAGGCGGTTTGAAAACCGCCGGCCCTGAGGCACGTGACGTGAAGAAGTATGTCGGGCAGTCCGTTATCGGCAACGATGAATCCATACCCCTTGGAAGCATCGAACCACTTGATCATTCCAGCAACCTCGAAAACCTCGAGGCCAGCTTCATCCAATCGCTCCGATCCACCGACCAACGGTTGATCGAAACCCGGAATATCCGGGCGCTTGGAGTCCCCCATCATTTACACCCCGCTACTGGGTCTTGAACCTCAAACAATCACTCGCACGTGCGGCACGTCCCTTTACGCCAATCTGGAAGAGCCCTCTTCAGACGACGCTCGCGAACGCGACATGTGCGAAGCAAACGCAGAATACCATTCGTTAAGGTGTAAGGAAGTCAGATTTTGGCAACGCTTCGCAACGGCGTGTGCACAGGGCTGATGATCCACATCCACGCCAGCGAATAAGCCTCTGAAAAAGACCATCAAACAACGCCAATCCTGAAGTCTGAGCATAACCTTGAAGATGGCGCGCTGAAGGCGAGTAATTCACAGCCTAGGCACTCAAATTGCGCGCGAATCATCGGGCGGCGCGATTCGTTTTGATGCGGTTTTCCGGGCGCAATTTTTCATCGGTGGGCTCGGGGTGCTCCAGCCTGTCCACGCCGTCGCCACGCTATCCACAGGCCGGCATTCGCCAGGGCGCAGTACGGCGGGCGGCAAAGCCTCTGGCTTACTCTTGACTGTGGTACATCCGCCGCGCGGAAAGGCAGAATGGCGGCGTCCGCTGAGGGTGCGCAACGCGGACCCGCGCCGCGCGAGCCACTTGATCGCGCCATCTTGCTTGGGGCCCTGCGGCGGGGTTAGCTCCTCCCAACCCTTCCCCGCCCCTGGACCCTTTCGTCCCGGGGGGCACGCCTTGATGGAGATGTTTGGCGATGCGTTATCTGCACACAATGGTCCGCGTGCGCGATCTGGACCAAAGCCTCGACTTCTACTGCAATAAGCTCGGCCTCAAGGAGATCCGCCGCATGGACAACCCTGGCGGACGCTTCACGCTTGTGTTCCTTGCCGCGCCCGGCGACGAAGGCCGCGCCATGTCGGAGAAAGCGCCCATGCTGGAGCTCACATATAATTGGGATCCGGAGGATTATGGATCGGCACGCAACTTCGGCCACCTCGCCTTCGTCGTCGACGATATCTATGCCACCTGCGCCAAGCTGCAGGCGGCCGGGGTTACGATCAACCGCCCTCCGCGCGACGGCTACATGGCTTTCGTGCGCTCACCCGACCTGATCTCGATCGAACTGTTGCAGAAGGGCGCGGCCCTGCCGCCTCAGGAGCCGTGGGCATCCATGGCGAATACCGGCTCGTGGTGATCGTGAGCGCGCCTCGTGCGGGCGCGCCCCTGGCGGAGCACACGGGGCGTTCGAACTGCGTGGCAATTGTCGGCGCAGGGCCTGCGGGGCTGTTTGCCGCCGAGCACCTCGCGGGCCTTGGACACACGGTCGCCGTATACGAGCGCATGCCCTCGCCTGCGCGTAAATTTCTCATGGCCGGCCGCGGCGGGCTAAACCTGACGCACAGCGAGAGCTTGGAAGCCTTTCTGACGCGCTACCACGATCCTGAAGGTGTGATCGGCCGCGCGGTGCGCGCGTTCCCGCCGTCCGCACTGATCGCGTGGGCGAACGGTTTGGGCGCAGAAATGTTTGTCGGCTCGAGCGGCCGTATGTTTCCAAAGGCCATGAAAGCTTCGCCGCTGCTGCGCGCATGGTTGCGGCGGCTCAACGGACTGGGCGTTATCCTCAAGACGGGCTGGACGTGGCACGGCTTTGGCAAATATCCCACGCATCTGCTGTTTGATACGCCGCAAGGCACGCAAACCGTGACGGCAGATGCCGTGCTGCTGGCCCTGGGCGGCGCAGGCTGGCCGCGGCTTGGCTCGGATGGCGCGTGGGCTGCAATCCTGAAACAGGCGGACGTTGCGATCGCACCGCTCAGCCCGTCCAATTGCGGGATCAGCGTCCCATGGTCCCCGCACATGGCCAGGCACGCCGGATCGCCCCTGAAGCGTATCGCCGTCACATGCGGGCAGCACACGCAAAAGGGAGAAGCCGTCATAACCAGGGCCGGGCTTGAAGGTGGCGCCCTTTATGCCCTGTCGGGTGCCATACGCGCGGCACTCCAGGCTGGCTCCCCTCTGATCCACCTCGACCTGCGGCCCGACCTTAGTCTTGAAGATCTAACCTGCCGTATCGAAGCTGCTCCCGCCAAATCGACGTGGAGCAATGTGCTGCGCAAGGCGGGAGGCCTTTCCCCGGGCGCTGCCGCCATCGTTCGCGAGGCGGGCCCCGTTCCCCGGGCGGCATCCGAACTTGCCGCACGGATAAAGAATGCCCCCGTCAGGGTCTCGGGCCTCGCCGGATTGGAGCGGGCCATTTCCACGGCTGGCGGCATCAAGGCCGAAAACGTGGACGATCGCCTGATGCTCAAGACGCTTCCCGGCGTCTTCGTTGCGGGCGAGATGCTCGATTTCGATGCCCCGACGGGCGGGTATCTTCTCCAGGCGGCGTTTGCATCGGGCCGCTTGGCGGCCGAGGGCATCGCTATTTGGCTCGAAGCCAGTAAAACAGCGCCGGGACAGCCCGGATGACGCAGCACGCCCGCAAGGCTATTTCCTCATAGCGAAAATTGAGAAAAAATTCCTAGTCTGGCCATTGATAGAAATAAACTTCCTTTCTTATTTAGCATACCCCCTTTTCTATGGAATGATTTCCCACTACGTTCCGGCCCGACCGGAGGAGAACATGACCCTGATCGATCCCCCCGCGGCGGCAGACGCGCGCGCGGAGATACCCATTGGCGGGAACCTTGGCGAAACGGACGCTATCGCGCTGGCCGAGCAGCTTGATTCCCGGCTACGCAAACTGCCGACGCTCCCAGAACGCATCGCCGCCATTGCAGAATTCATCCCCGGCCGCATCGCATTCTCTTCCAGCCTCGGCATCGAGGATCAGGCCATCACGCATGCCATCGCCACGCAGGACGCACGCATCGACGTGTTCACGCTGGACACTGGGCGCCACTTCCCCGAAACGCTGGAAACGCTGTTTGAAACCGAGGGGCGTTACGGCATCAAGATTCGCGTCGTCTTCCCGGATGCAACCGAGGTCGAGAACCTGGTTGCAGAAGACGGAATCATGGGTTTTCGCTATTCGGTCGAGGCGCGCAAGGCCTGCTGCGAAGTCCGCAAGGTGCGCCCGCTGAACCGTGCGCTCGCGGGTGCCTCCGCCTGGATCACGGGTTTGCGGCGCGAACAATCCCTGGGCCGCGCGGAGGTTCCTTTTGCCAGCTACGACGCGGGCCAGAAGCTTATCAAGCTCAATCCCATTGCCGACTGGTCCTTGAAGACACTGGAAGACTTTGTGTCGGCCAATAAGGTGCCCGTGAACCCGCTGCATGCGAGGGGCTTTCCCTCCATCGGCTGCCAGCCCTGCACGCGCGCCATCCGGCCCGGCGAGGACATTCGCGCCGGCCGCTGGTGGTGGGAGAACGAGAACGCCAAGGAGTGCGGACTGCACGCCCGCAATGACGAAGGATCGCGCGCATGACCGCCTCGCCCTCGCATCTCGACCTGCTCGAAGCGGAAAGCATTCATATCTTCCGCGAGGCCGCTGCCCAGTTCCGCAAGCCTGTGCTGATGTATTCCATCGGCAAAGACTCCACCGTGCTGCTGCATCTGGCGCGCAAGGCCTTCTGGCCGCAGAAGCCACCCTTCCCGCTGCTGCACGTGGATACGACGTGGAAGTTCCGCGACATGATCGCATTCCGCGACAAGACCGCGGCAGACTTCGGTCTCGACCTCATCGTCCACGTCAATGACGACGGCATCAAGCGCGGCATCAATCCAATCGATCATGCCCCCTCGATCCACACCGACGTGCTGAAGACGCAAGCGCTGAAGCAGGCGCTCGACAAATACGGCTTCGATGCAGCCTTCGGGGGCGCGCGCCGGGATGAAGAAGCAAGCCGCGCCAAGGAGCGCGTGTTCTCCTTCCGCGCCTCCGGCCACCGCTGGGATCCGCGCAAGCAACGCCCCGAGATGTGGCGGCTGCTGAATGGCCGTCTCGGGACCGGGGAAACGGTGCGCGTTTTCCCGTTGTCGAACTGGACGGAAAAGGACGTCTGGCGCTACATCCTGCGCGAAAAGCTCGATGTCGTGCCGCTCTATCTTGCCAAGGAACGGCCCACCATCGAGCGCAACGGTCAGTTGTTGATGCAGGATGACGAGCGCCTTCAGCCCAAGGATGGCGAGAAGGTTGTCATGCGCAAGATCCGCTTCCGCACGCTCGGCTGCTATCCGCTCACTGCTGCCATCGAGAGCGACGCCGATACGATGGAAAGCGTTGTCGCCGAAACCATCAACGCGCAAACCTCCGAGCGCGTCGGCCGCCTGATCGACCACGACCAGGCCGGCGCCATGGAGAGAAAGAAACAGGAAGGCTATTTCTGATATGTCGGCCCTCGCGCTCGTACCAAAACCCGAGGCTCAGCCCGAGCCCACGCACGCCTTCCATCGCGATCTCAACGGCATCGTCCATCTGCTCACCTGCGGCTCGGTCGATGACGGCAAGTCGACGCTCATCGGGCGTTTGCTGTGGGATGCCTCCGACCTCTATGAGGACCAGCGCGAGAACGTGCGCCGCTCGGGCCGCAAGGCGGCGGGGACCGATCTTCCGGATTTCTCCATGCTGCTCGACGGCCTTGTGGCCGAGCGCGAGCAAGGCATCACCATCGACATCGCGTGGAAATATTTCGATACCGAAACGCGCCGCTTCGTCATCATCGACAGCCCAGGCCACGAGCAATACACCCGCAACATGGCCTCCGGCGCATCGCACGCAGACGTCGCCATTCTCTTGGTTGATGCCCGCGCGGGCGTGAAGAAGCAGACGCGTCGCCACGCGGCCATTCTCGATCTTGTCGGGGTGAAGCGCGTCGTGCTTGCCGTCAACAAGATGGATCTGGTCAACTACGCAGAAGACGTCTTCAAGAAAATCGAAGCTGATTTCCGCATGTTGTGCTGGAAGTTCGGATTCTGGGAGGCCGTCGCGATCCCGCTGTCTGCCGTGTACGGCGACAATGTTTCCGCGCGCACCTCGGCCATGCCCTGGTACAAGGGTGAAACGCTGCTGGAGCATCTGGAGAAGGTGCCGAGCCACGGCACCGCCTTCGATGGCGGCTTCCGCTTTCCCGTGCAGACCGTGCTGCGCGATGGCCGCGACTTCCGCGGCCTCGCCGGGACCGTGTCGTCCGGCCAAGTACGAATCGGCGATGAGCTGACGGATGTCTTGTCGGGCGAAACAGCCAAAGTCGTCCGCATCGCCACCATGGACGGCGACCTGCCGAGCGCGCAGGCCGGGCAGGCGGTAGCGTTGCAGCTCGATCACGACATCGACGTATCGCGCGGCGCGGTGATGGCGCGCTGCGACGCCAAGCCGGTTGCAGCCAATACCATCGAGGGCCGCTTCGTCTGGCTCTCCGAATCGCCCTTCGATCCCCGCGCAGGCTATCTGCTGCGTACCGTGACGGACCTCATTCCCATCTCGAATATCGAGATCAAGGCGCTGCTCGATCTGGAGACCATGTCGTCTCATCCGGCTTCGACGTGCGCTGTCAACGACATCGCGATCGCCAAGATCTCGCTGGGGCGGGCGGGCGCGATCGACGTCTTCACCGATACGCCCGAAACGGGCACGCTGATGATCGTCGATGCCGTCACAGGCGCCTCGATCGCGGGCGGCATCGCCTCGAGCGTCACGGCCAAGAGCGAAACACCCGTCGATGGACACTTCATCCTCACGCGTGAGATGCTGGCCAACGGCCTATGCCGCGATTTGTCGTTGAACTCGGTCGACCGCGAGGAATTCACCCGCCGCGCCAACGAGGCCGCGATCCTGCTGCGCGCAGCCGGCGTTGCGGTTGCCATCGAGCCTCCGCCGCCTGTCGATGACGGCATGGATCCGGGCATCTGACGCCCACACCGAAACCCAACAGGCAAATGGACAACGGGCGTGTGGGAAGACTTCCTACTCTATGTCACCGTGGGGCTCGTCGCGCAGATGGTCGATGGCGCCGTCGGCATGGCGTATGGCGTCACGTCAAGTTCCGTGCTGCTGTCGTTCGGCATGCCTCCGGCGACGGCGAGCGCATGCGTGCATGCCTCCGAGACCTTCACGACGGCCGCATCCGGCGCAGCGCACTGGAAACTCGGCAACGTGGACAAGAAGCTCATCGCACGTCTCGCCGTACCCGGCATGATCGGCGGCGCGCTTGGAGCCTACGTGCTGTCCAACATCAACGGCGATACGATCAAACCCATCATCGCGATCTACCTTCTGTTGATGGGCGTCTACATCGTGTGGAAGGCGCTGCAGCCCCCGCCGGTTCTGCACGAGCCGCCCCGCCACGTTACACCGCTCGGCTTCGTGGGCGGCTTCGTCGACTCGATTGGCGGTGGAGGCTGGGGACCCATCGTGACAAGCGCGCTCATCGGACAGGGGACCACGCCGCGTTATGCGATCGGCACGGTCAATCTGGCGGAATTCTTCGTCACCTTGACGGTGACGCTGACCTTTCTCTTCACCATCGGTCTGGAATTGTGGCCCATCATCGCGGGCCTCGTTCTGGGCGGCATTCTTGCGGCCCCCTTCGCCGCCCTCGTCACCAAGCACCTTCCCGACAAACCGCTGATGATCATCGTCGGTTGCGTCATCGTTCTGCTCAGTCTCCGGACGCTTCTGGTTGCATTGCATTGAGCAAAGCGATTGCGCCCGCTGAAAAAGTCCCCTAACCAAGTGCCGTCATTGAAAAGAGCCGCCCGAGCCACATGCTAGACACCTCCCTTCTCGAGCTTTGGCCGGTCATCATTGCGGGCGGATTTTGCGTCGGCTTCCTGGTCGGCATGACGGGCGTCGGCGCCGGCTCTCTCATGACGCCATTCCTCATCTCCCAGGTTGGTCTTGCGCCGCCCCTGGCCGTCGGCACGGATCTGCTTTTTGCCGGGCTTACGAAGGCCTCGGCGGCCGCGCGCCATCACTCCTTTGGCAACGTCAACTGGCCCATCGTGCGCTGGCTCGCGCTTGGCAGCGTCCCCGGCGCGATCGGGATGCTGCTCGTGCTGGGCTACCTCAAGCCCGACATTGAGGCTATCTCGCGCGTCATCAAGGCGAGTCTTGCCGTTACACTCGTCTTCAGCTCCCTCGCCATCCTGCTCTATCCGGCCGTGGCGCGCGGAAGATTGCAGATGATGTCGGAGACAGCGGAATCGCCGGCGCGCCCACTTCCAACTTTCCTACTTGGGTTGACGATCGGCTCCATCGTAACACTCACCTCGGTCGGCGCGGGCGCGATCGGCGTCGTGGTGCTGTCAGCCCTTTATCCCCATCTCATTACACGCCGGCTCGTCGGCACCGATATCGTGCACGCCATTCCCCTGACGCTGATTTCGGGCGCGGGACACGCCGGCATGGGAAACGTCAACCTGCTGCTGCTGGCCATGCTCCTGGCGGGCTCGATCCCCGGCATCGCGCTTGGGGCGCGGCTGACGGGCAAGCTGCCCGACTGGATCCTGCGGGCCGCGCTTGCTGCGGTACTGATGTTTGCAGCCTACCAACTCTACCATCGGATTTGACACGCCCGGCGCTGACTGTGGCCTTAGGGAACCACGCCGTCGCCGAAGCGGTGCAGCCCCTATCGAAAAAACTCAACTCACGACAATCTGCCAGGGATGGGTCGCTTTAGCGCCCTGGTCATGCCGCTGCGCGCACCAACATGAATAATAAATGAATAGCGGCTTCAGGCTTCGTTCAATGCCTTGGGGTTAGTGTAGCTCCAGTTGTGATGCTTTTGGGTCCCCTTAGGGTGTCCCGCACATCGACCTTCAGGAGTGGGTCATGCCGGAATTTATTAGAAGCGGCGTTATCATGCTAATGGGCATTACCGTCATCGCCGCCGGTATTCTCGTCGCCTTCGTCGCCTGACGGCTAGGTTCGGATCGAACCCGTCAGCGCGCCAGGCCGAAGAACGGGTGCGCCTGAGGAAGCAAAGGGCAGTGGCCTTGCCCTCGCTCAGGACATACGCCACTTAAGGGGGAGCCCATCCGGTTCCCCTTTTTGATTTCTGGCGCTGAACCTTGAACACTCCCGCCTCCACCACCTCCCAATTCCCCGATCTGTTGCAAAACGCCCGATCGATTATCTCGGATTATCTGACTCCCTCGGTGCGCCTGGGCGTCACCGGCTTGTCGCGCTCGGGCAAGACCGTGTTCATCACCGCGCTGGTGCGCAACCTGACAAGCGGCGGCCGGCTGCCGTTCTTCGTCCCGGATGCCGAGGGGCGTATCGTGCGCGCCTATCTCGAGCCTCAGCCTGACGATGCGGTGCCCCGCTTCGACTACGAAGCCCATATGGCCCATCTGGAGGCCACGCCGCCGCGCTGGCCGGAAAGCACGCGGCGGGTGTCGGAATTACGTGTCACCATCGAGTACCAATCGGGCTCTACGCTGAAGCGTCTGTTCGGGTTATCCAAGTTGCATCTCGACATCGTGGATTATCCCGGCGAGTGGCTCATCGACTTGCCGCTGCTCGCTCAGAGTTATGCGGAGTTCTCGCGCGAAGCTCTCGCTCTTGCGCGTGATCCACGACGGGCCAAGCGCGCCAAGCCGCTGCTCGATTTCCTGGCCGGAACCGATCCCGCAGGCTCTGCCGACGAAACCGTTGCGCTGAACGGCGCGCAGCTCTTCACCGCCTATCTACGGGCGTGCCGCGCGAGCGAGTCCCAATCGACGCTCGCGCCGGGCCGCTTTCTGATGCCGGGCGATCTCGACGGCTCGCCGCTGCTCACGTTCTTCCCCATGCCGCTCACGGCGCAGTCATCCCCCCCGCGGGGGTCGCTCGCGGCCATGATGATGCGGCGCTACGAGAGCTACAAAGCGGAGGTCGTGCGCCCCTTCTTCAACGACCACTTCTCGCGCATCGACCGCCAGATCGTCTTGGTCGACGTACTTGGCGCGCTTGGGCACGGCGCGGATGCCGTGCGCGATCTCGATCGCGCCATGGAGGGCGTGCTGAAGGCATTCCGCCCAGGGATCAACAGCTGGCTGTCGATGATCATGGGGCGGCGTATCGAGAAGGTCCTGTTCGCCGCTACCAAGGCCGACCATCTGCCGGCTTCCAGCCACGACCGCCTGGCGGCCATTCTGGCTCTCATCGTCGACGAAGCCGCCAAGCGCGCGGATACGGAAGGCGCCGGCACGGCGGCGCTGGCGCTCTCCGCGCTGCGCGCCACGCGGGAGACCATGGTGAAAACCGGCGCCGAAACCCTGCCGTGCCTGAAGGGCATCCCGCTGGCGGGCGAGCGTATCGGCGATCACGTCTACGATGGCACCGAAGAAGCTGCCATCTTTCCCGGCGACCTGCCCGCCGACCCACGGGCCGCGCTCGACGCCGCACGCATTGCCAAGACTGCCTCCTTCCAACTCGTCCGTTTCGAGCCGCCGCGCCTGAAGCCCAAGGGCAGCGATGTGACGACGCCCGCGCTCCCGCACATCCGCCTTGACCGCGCGCTCGACTTCCTGCTTGCCGAGGATCTCGCATGACGAACGCCGGCGGCCCTGACGAAGACAAACCGCGCGCCCCGCGCAGCTTCCGCATGGATGATCCCGCCGTCGCGCACGCGCGCGAGTTGGAATTGCCTGCCGGCACGTCTCCACCATCGCAACGCGCATCGCCTTCTGCCGAGATCGTGCCACGCGGGATCACACGCTCCGATCTGGCGCGCGGTATCCGCTGGGGCAGTCTCATGCTGTCGGCGATGGCGGCGCTCGCCTCGCTGGCCGCAGGCCTTTGGTTCACGCGCTTCGTCACCGTTGCGCTGGAGCGGCAGGACTGGATCGGCTGGGCTGCCTTCGCCTTGATGAGCCTGATCGCGCTGTCTGCGGTGGTCATCGTGGTGAAGGAGTTGTGGGGCCTGCGCCGGCTGGCGCGGCTGGCCAGGCTGCGAAAATCGATCCGCGCGGTCCAGGCTTCCGCTGACATGACGCGGGAGCGCGAGGTTGTCGGGGAGCTTGCCCATCATTACGCCGGGCGCAGCGATCTCAAATGGGGACTGGCGCGCCTCAACGAGCACGCGGGCGACGTTCTGGCGCCGGGCGACCTGTTGCGCCTTGCCGACCGCGAACTGCTTGGCCCCATTGACGAGGAAGCGCGCCGCGTCGTGTTGCGATCCTCAAAGCGTGTTGCGACCGTCACCGCGCTTTCCCCCATGCCCTGGATCGCCATGGCCTACGTGATGGTCGAGAACGTGCGCATGTTTCGCGCCCTGGCCGGGCTCTATGGAGGCAGGCCGGGGGTTATGGGTGCGCTGCGGCTTGGGCGTCTCGTCATCACCCACATCATCGCGACCGGCGGGCTCGCCATGACGGACGATCTTCTCGGGCAGTTTCTGGGCCAGGATGCGCTGCGGCGGCTGTCGCGGCGGCTTGGCGAGGGCGCGTTCAACGGCGCGCTGACCGCACGTCTTGGCGTGGCGGCCATCGAGGTGACGCGGCCTGCGCCGTTCCTCGACACCGAGCCTGTCCGCGTGCGCGAGATCTTTTCCGAGCTGATGCGCTCGCTGCGCTCCAGCCGCGGTGCAAGTGCACCCTCCGCTGACGATACACCGTTGCGTTAAGGGGAAGTCCTCACGCCGCTGCCTGCAGGCCGGCCTCGTCGTTGTTCGCGGGGGTCAGGCGGCTGCGCCAGGCATCGGCCGCCCGATCCACTTCCACGATGATCTCAGGCGGCGCCATCTCCTCGCGCGTGGCCAGGGCCCAGCGCGAGAACGCACCCGCCCGGCGCGCCGTCAGCCAGCTCACGGGGCCGGCAAGCAGCAGACCGGCGACCACAGGTGCCATCCACACCAGCAGGCCGGGCGATACCTTCCAGGCGATCACGGCAACCAGCGCGCCAATCAGCGTATGAAGGCGCGCAAAGTCCATCGCCTCATAAAAGCTCAAAGCGCCTTCGTCGCGCTTCTGCGCCTTCCAGCCGGAGTCGAGGCCAGCGAAAATCTGGATCGCGCCCACCGTTTGCGTGATCATCAGGATCGGCGCAATCAGCATGGAAAAGATGGTTTCGTAGACCACGCCTACGGTGCTGCGTACGGCGTGGAGTGGGCTGCGCGCAATCCGCGCCCGCTTCAACTCGAGCACCCAGCCCAGCAGCTTGGGAAGAAACACGACGCCGAGGGTTGCCATGAACAGCCTGAGGGCGGCACCCGGATCGATGATCGGCCAGATCGGAAACAGCGTCTTGGAGTCTTCGAAATAGCTCGGGATGAACTGGCCGCCCTGCAGGGCGAGCACGATGCCGACGGCCAGCGACAGCGCCCAGACGCCGGAGATGAGATAGGAGGCCGCGCCCATGCCCAGATGCACGCGGCCCATGGGCGTCAATCCCGCCTGGCCGACGATGGCCAGATGCTGGAGGTTGCCCTGCGCCCAGCGCCGGTCGCGCACGACAACGTCGACAATGTTGGGGGGCTGACCCTCGTAGGAGCCTTCGATGGTCGGCATCATGTGCACGCCCCATCCGGCGCGCTGCAATAGCACGGCCTCGACGAAGTCATGAGACAGGATGTGTCCGCCGAAGGGCTTGCGGCCCGACAGCTCCGGCAGGCCGGCGGAGGACGCGAAGGCGGCAGTGCGGATGATGGCGTTATGACCCCAGTAGTTGCCCTGGTCGCGATGCCAGAACGCGATGCCGGAGGCAACGGAGGGACCATAGACCGAGGACGCGAACTGCGTGAGATGCTGAAGCAGCGTGCGCCCACCGACAAGGCGCGGCACGGTCTGAATGAGGCCGGCCTTCTGTTCCTCCTCCATGGCTCCCGCAAGGGCCATCAGCGTCTCCGCCGACATGACACTGTCGGCATCGAGAATGACGAAATGATCGTAGGCCGCGCCGAAGCGCTCAATCCAATCGGCGATATTGCCCGCTTTGCGATGCGTGTTGTCGCGCCGCCGCCGATAGTAGAGGTCAATAGTACCGGAGAGCTCTTTCTGAAGCGATCTGTAGGCGACATCCTCGCACGCGCCGTCCTGCGCTCCACGCGTATCCGACAATACGAAAATATCGAATGCGCCCGCCGGTGCCAGCCTGTTGAGCGCGCGCGCCATGGCTTCGATGGTACCGGCGATGCGGGAAGGGTCTTCATGATAGACGGGAAACAGAAGCGCGGTGCGCGTGACCAGCGGGCGCGATGTCTTGCGCGGACCGATCGTCGAGGCGTCTTCTCCGGCAAACAGCGGCAGAAAGCCCAACGCGGCGCTGAGAGAACCCAGCGCGATCCAGCCGAAAGCGATTGTCGAGAGCACCAGGAATACGAACTGGAGCGGCGTCATCTGACCAAAGGCCAAAATAGAAAACAGCTCCGACGCGAACGCGGCGGTGAGAACGCCCGCGCCCGCAAACACCGCCGCGCGCGGAACCCAGTATACGCGCCTGCGTGGTTCTGCAGCCTGCGCAATGACTTGCGAGAAGTCCTGCTCCGGCATCATCAAGGGCGCAGGCTCAGGCAGATGCGCAAAGCCCACGTCATGAGCCTCGCGAACCGGAAGCGAACCTTTGAAGTTTTCGTTTACGGCCTGGTCCATCGGTACATCCAGCTTTCCGAGATCCACTGATCCCCCGCCTTCAATGCGCACCTCAACTCAACGAGTTCGGCCCCGTCCGGGTTCAATTCAAAACTTACCCGGATACCCGAAATTTCCGGGTTTCTCTGCACAACGATGTTCGACGTCTGACCGGCATTGTGGGTCAGTTCGCACACCGGCATGTCGCGCAGGTCTTTTACCGCCGGTCCGGCAAAATCTATTACAAACAATGTGCTACCGGCCGTCTTGGCCTGGCCGACGCGAGTCGCCACCACCCACGCTCCGCTCCAGGCGGCCGGGACGGCTTCGCCCCAGTTGAGGCGATAGGAAAAATCGTACTGCGCGCCTGCTTCGAGTGTTTTCGCGGGTTTCCAGAAGACGACGATGTTGTCGTGGATCTCCACATCAACAGGAATTTCTATCAGCTCGATGACACCCTCGCCCCACGCGCCCTTGGGCTCGACCCAAACCGTCGGACGGCGCTCGTAGTGCGCCTCCAGGTCCTCGTAGGCGTGAAAGTCCCGCTGGCGCTGCGCCAGTCCGAACCCCTTGGGATCCTTGTCGACGAAGGCGCTGATCTGAAGCGTCTTGTGATTGATGAGCGGACGCCACAGCCGCTCGCCGCTGCCGTTCAACACCGCAAGCCCGTCGCTGTCGTGAACGGAGGGGCGGAAATCGTTGAGCCGGCGCAGGTTGGCCGGGCTCGTCAAGTACATGCTCGTCAGAGGCGCATACCCGATGTGCGGGATGTTCTTGCGCGTGAACAGCGTCACGTCGACATCCATCAGCGTCGTCTCGCCCGGCTCAATGAGGAACCGGAAGGCACCCGCAAGCGAGGAACTGTCGAGCAGGGCGTGCACGACGATCCCGGCCTGACCCGCGGTTGGCTTCTCGATCCAGAACCCGCGAAAATACGGAAACTCCTCGCCACCCGCACGCGCCGTATTGATGGCCAGACCGCGCGCGGAGGCGCCGTAGTTCTCGCCGCGTCCGACAGCGCGCAAATAGCTCGCGCCTTGAAACACGACGTACTCGTCGAGATAGTCGGCCCGATTGATGGGTCCATGGATTCGGAAGCCCGAAAAGCCGAACGGTGCATTGTCGGGCCCGTTGCCCACGAGGGGCCCGAGCGTGAACAGCTTGCTGTCGGCGGTGAGCTTGCGCGCCTCTCCGTTTTCCACCAGCCAGATCTCGACCGGCATGTCGTAGAGCCAGCCAAGCGGAAAAAGCTGAATCTCCACATCGAGCTTTTCGCCACGCCAGATCGCTTGTTCGGGCCTGAAACGGATATCGCGATACTGATCGTAAGAGAGTTTGTCGAATGGCGCCGGCAGCTCGATCGTGGGCTGGCTGAAGTCCGAAGCCGCAAGGCGGCGCGCCATCTCTTTTATCGCATCGGAGGAAAACGGCTTGGAGGCAGCAGGCTGCTCGGTCTGAGCGCCGGATGGCGCGGCCTCGTCCGCTGCCCATGCCTCGCCGGACAGGCCAAAGCGCGCCATATCGCGCACTGCTGCCATCGCCGCCGCCCATGTGAGCGCCGACCCTAGGACCGCGCGGCGGTCCATCCCCTGATCATGCATGCCGTTTGCTGCCACCTTCACCGACATCGGCGGTTGCCGGAAATCCGAATTGTTTGGTGCAAACCAATCAATACATCACCCCGCAGGAAGTGCGCGTAACAATCGAATGTGGCGTTTTTTCTCATGGCTCCAAGGGAGTTGGCTCCGAGGTGGTGGGCTCTGGCATGGTAACTTTAAGGTGTTGCATCGGTGCCCCTAGCAGACGCGCTCCGGCAAAAGGCCGCGGTGGAGTGATGGCGCTACCGCCCGGGTGGGCTAAGGTGGCCGCGCGAGGGTTGGCATAAGCGTAGGAGTGTCCCGTGGCTGGTCCATCGGAAGAGGCGCTCATCCAGGCGATCATGGATGTGCGTAGCCAGGTCGATTTTCTTTGGCAGTTCTTCGTGTCCGTTCACATCGCGATCTTTGCATTGCTGCTCCTGTACGATCACGCCGTGGAAACCCTCAGCACTATCGCCAAGGCACTTACCGTTGCCGGTATCGCCGCCTTCGAATGGATCAACGGCAACGCCCTCGTTACCGCCTACACCCTGCTCGACTCCATGCACGAGCAGTACCGCCTAACGTACGGGCAAGCGAACCGGTTCCATTATACTTTTTACGAGCACTTCGTTCTAGCCACGTTCCAATCGCGACCTTCGGTTGTGTTTATGACCCACTCCACCGCCCTGGTGATCGTGTTGCTCGCATTCGCCTCGCGGCGCTTCATCCAGAACCATCCAGCCAAGCAACAACGGCCCTGAGAAGCACATCGTCCCCGGAAAAGCCCCCGGCAAACAGTCTTTGTGGATAACGCTTTGAAGTCGCGACGGATATTCAAGTCAAGTCACTGAAATCATTATATAAAGTTATCAACAATCCAACGTAGCTTTTGTGTCACTAAGCGGTTGTAAAGCGGGGGAGAACTGCCCTGCAGCTGTTCCGCCTTCCCATCAATTTGATTAAGTTATTGCCACGTTGGGTGATTCGGGGTGCCCGCTTCATCAGCGATTTAGCCGGGAGATCCCCAGCTGGCGGGCTGGGCAAGACGCAAAGGAACCCAAGAGGGCACTACCAGACCGGACCGGGCGGCGCGTAGACAGCCCGCCCCCGCGATGGCGTCAGTCGTAGTAGGCGGAGTTTGAAGTACATGAGGACGTTGCATTTGAGTGCGCTGGCAGTCGCGGGGCTGTTGGCGGGGACCCTGACTTCGGACGCCAAAGCTGCCGACTTCGGCGGAGACTGCTGCGCCGACCTTGAAGAGCGCATCGCCGAACTTGAAGCCACCACGGCCCGCAAGGGCAACCGGAAGGTCTCCCTTACGATCTCCGGCTGGGTGAACCAGCAAGTCACATGGTGGGATGACGGCGGCGAGCAGAACGTCTACGTCCACGACATCGGTAACACGCTGGGCAGCCATGTCCGGTTCTCGGGCCAGGCCAACATCACGCCGGGCTGGTCGGCGGGCTACGTCCTTCAGCTCGAGGCCTTGAGCGCGGACGGCCTCACGCTCGATCAGTTCAACAATAATGGCAGCAACCCCGGCTCCGTCAGCGCACTCCAGTCCTATTGGTTCATCAAGAGCGAGACGCTTGGCAAGCTGTCGGTCGGCAAGCTCTCCCAAGCCTCAGATAATGCCGCCATGCTCGTCGACGGCTCGGGCTCGCTCGTGTCGGCCAACTGGGTTGCGTTCGACGCAAACGGCTTCTTTGTGCGCAACGCCGCAACCGGCCTGCTCACTAACGTCACATGGGGTCAAGCCGGCGGCTGCACCTGGGGCGACTGCAACGGCGTACCCCTCAACGCCGTGCGCTACGATACGCCATCCTTTGGCGGCTTCTCGGCATCCGCCTCCTGGGGTGAAGACGATTTCTGGGATGTCGCAGCGCGCTACGCGGGTGAGTTCGCGGGCTTCCGCATCGCGGCCGCCGGCGCCTATTCCGAGAGCGACGATTTCGACGTCCAGGGCTCCAATGGCATCGATACGACGAAGTACATCCAGGCCGGATTGTACATCCAGCACATCGGCACCGGCCTCTTCGGCTTGGCCAACTGGGGGAGGTTCGACTCCGATGAAGTGGCCTTCGACGACTCCACGACCTGGTATTTCAAGGGCGGTCTGCGCCAACGCTTCTCCTCGCTTGGCCATACCGTGTTCTACGGCGAGTACCTGATGAACAACGACGGCGCCAATACGGGCTCGGACCTCAGCGTGTGGGGTCTGGGCGCGGTGCAGGAGATCGACGCTGCCGCCATGTCGGTGTGGGTCAAGTACCGCCACGCCAGCGTGGACGATCTGATCGACGGCGGAGCGCCTATTGCTGCCGAAGACTTCCAGTGGGTCGGCATCGGCGCCCTCATCAATTTTTAAAGCAAGTCATTTTCACCACCCGTCCCTTAAGGCCGCCTCTCCCCCGGGGCGGCCTTTTTTCTTTGCGGTGAGCGATGGCCATGAGCCCGGCGCTCAAACCGAAGGACTCCGTCCCCGGGAAACCGTTTTGGGATGAGGCCGCTACCGTGCGTCAAGCCGTAGCCGATCGGCACCCTTCCCCCGGCCCGTGCGACGCCCTACTCTGCCATCCCATGTTTGCAACCTTCTTTCATGAACTCAAGGCCGCCAAGCTCCCTGTGACGCTCAAGGAGTATCTCACGCTGCTCGAGGCCGTCGAAGCCGGCGTCACGGGACAGCGCGTGGAGGATTTCTATTATCTCGCCCGCGCCGCGCTCGTGAAAGACGAGCGCAATCTCGACCGTTTCGATCAGGTGTTCGGGCACGTTTTCAAGGGCCTCGACCTGATGGCGGACGCCGGCACCGCCGAGATCCCGGAAGAATGGCTCCGCCTCGTCTCCGCGCTTCATCTGTCCGAGGAGGACAAGAAGAAGATCGAAGAGCTGGGCGGGTGGGAAAAGATCATGCAAGAGCTGCAGAAGCGGCTCGCCGAGCAGAAAGAACGCCATTCGGGCGGCAACAAATGGATCGGCACGGGCGGCACCTCGCCCTTCGGCGCCTACGGTTACAATCCTGCGGGCGTGCGCATCGGGCAAAAGGAAAGCCGCCACCGGCGCGCCATCAAGGTCTGGGACAAGCGCGAGTTCAAGGATCTGGCGGGTACCGCCGAGATCGGAACACGCAACATCAAGGTCGCGCTGCGCCGCCTGCGCCAGTTCGCGCGCACCGGCGCGCCAAGCGAACTCGATCTCCAATCCACCATCCGTGGAACCGCCGAGAAAGGCTACCTCGATCTTCACTTGCGCCCCGAGCGGCACAATGCAGTGAAGCTCTTGATGTTCTTCGACGTGGGCGGCTCGATGGACGATCACATCAGGGACGTCGAGGAACTTTTTTCGGCGGCACGCACCGAGTTCAAGCACCTGGAATACTACTACTTCCACAACTGCCTGTATGAAGGCGTCTGGAAGGACAACACGCGCCGCTGGACCGACAAGACGCCGACATGGCAGGTGCTCAACACCTACCCCGCCGATTACAAGGTGATCTTCGTCGGCGATGCTTCCATGAGCCCGTACGAGATCACGGTACCGGGCGGATCGGTCGAGCATATGAACGAGGAACCCGGCGCGCTCTGGCTGCGCCGCGTGACCGACATTTACAAGCACGCTGTCTGGCTCAACCCTGTTCCTCAGTCCTATTGGGACTGGACCCCGTCCATCGGACTCGTACGCAGATTATTCTCCGATCGTATGTATCCGCTGACCCTGGAAGGGCTGGACGCCGCCACACGCGAACTGATGCGCTGATTCGTGCACCCAAAATCGGCGCCTGGCGTGGAAATGGGCGCAAAAGACGTTGACCGCACCGCACGTGCCGGTCAAATCTCCCAACCCATGGGGCCGGTGAATGCGGCTATGCAGGGTGAGGCACGGGGCGGCGCCAGGGCCCGGGGGACAAAAGACCATGATGAAAACCATTCTCGCAGCCGGAGGGTTCGCAGTCATACTCGCCGCGCTTGGCGGATGCGGCGCAAAGCTGCCGGGTATGTCGACAAGCGCCCTTTCCCCTGCGCCCGCGCAATCCGATCCCACCGCCCGTGCTCTCCAGGTGGGCAGCACGTCGGCGCGCGCGCTCAAGTGCGGTTACAATTTCGATCCAGTGAAACTGCGCACCCAGTTCCTCGCAGCCGAAGGCGCGGCCAACCCGGCGGGAGTCGATCAACTCGGCAAGATCTACGACACCGCCTTCAACGGCGTCACCAAGGCCGTTGCCGCCCAGGGCGAGGCCTACTGCAGCGACATCAAGGTCGCACAGATCAAGGAGGCCCTGACGCGCCATCTGGCCGGCGACTACACTCCGCCGCCCCAGGCTCCCGCACAGGATGAGGGAATTTTTGGATCGCTGGGCTCGGCCAACAGCGGCGATAGCGAGTACGCTAAGAAGATGCAGGCCAATCCCACGCTGGAGCACTAGAACCGGCGATGGAGCAGTTGATCTGGTTTGAAGTTGCGTTCAAGGGCGCGGCCGGATTGGCATTGGTTGTCCTCCCGAACACCACTCTGCGCATCCTAGGTCTGCACCGCGATGCGCAGCGCTTCTGGCCTCGTATCGCCGGCTGCCTGCTCGTGGGAATTGCCTTGGGGGTACTCGCGACTCTTTTGACGCCGCAAGCGCGCGGCGGCATCGGCCCCGCCGGCCTCGTTGCCGTCAACCTGTCCCTTGCTGCCGGACTTCTGTCGCCTTTGGTCTGGGGCACGGCCGCCCCTTTCCGCCGAGGCCGCTTCGCCGTGCTCGTCCTGGGTCTTGCGAGTCTTGCACTTGCGTTTCTCGAAATCGCCCACATCTGAAGCGCGCCGTTACATCCTGCTAACCAAGGCGTGCATGCACCCCGCAAGAGTAAGACCTCGCTAGGATGACCGCCCTAATGTTGCGCTATCCGCAACAATCGGCTTCGCGTTGCATCCCATGTCTCTTGCCACAATCGCAGCCCGGATCGTGCCTGCGGCCGCAGCCGCGATGCCCTCCTTGGCGAATGTTCACACGCCAGTTCCGGTGACTGCAGCCGGCACCTGTACGCTTCCCGTCTCGTTCGAACTCATCACGACACGCGCGGCGTTCGATGCCCTGGAAGGCGCCTGGACCGGATTGTTCACGCGCGCGGGCACCTCTGCCCAGGTCTTTCAGACTTTCAACTGGAATTGGCACTGGGCCAATCATTATCTCGGCAGCTCACCCGGCGGCATCCCCGGTCTGAAACTCTGCACGCTGACAGGATGGCGCGACGGCAAGCTCGTGATGGTCTGGCCGCTGGTCAGCGAACGCGTGCGCGGCATCACGCAGATCTTCTGGATGGGCGAACCCGTCAGCCAGTACGGCGATGTGCTGATCGACGACATGCCGGACGCCATGGCCGTCATGCGCGCCGGCTGGGCTTATCTGCGCGCTCATGCGAACGCCGACATCATGCGCTTGCGCCGCGTGCGCGAGGATGCGCGGGTTGCGCCCTTGATGCTTGAAATCGGGGCGCGAGGATCAAACCCGCAGATCGCACCTTGCCTCGATCTTGCCTCCGCGAAGACGTTTGAGGCCTGCGAACAGCGCTTCAGCGCGAAGTCTCGCCGCAACCGCCGCCGCTATATGCGCCGATTGGAAGACCAAGGCGGCGTCCGCTTCGAACGGTTGCATGGCGGCGCAATGGCGCGTGCGTGTGCGCAGACCGCGATCGACCTCAAGGGCGCATGGCTTGCCAGCCGCGGCCTTGTCTCGCACGCCCTTTCCGATGCGCGCATGCGCGGCTTCTTCGCCGATGTGGCGGAGGCTGCCTCCCATCCTGCGGGTTGCGTCGCCTCCCGTTTGATGTCGAACGGCGAGACCGCAGCCCTCGACGTTTCTTTCGCCTGCAAAGGCCGTCTCGCCGTCCACGTCATCGTGTTCAATCTGGCGTTCGAGAAGGCCGGCGCCGGCGCGCTTTTGATGGAACGCTGCATCCGCGACGCCTTTGACGAGGATATCGCCGTCTACGACCTCATGGCGCCCGGCGACGACTATAAGCGCGACTGGACCGACGGCTCGGCCGGCGTGAACGATTGGACGCTCCCCTTCTCGCTGAAGGGCCAAGCTTACGCGCAAATCTATCTCGATACGCTGCGCGGACGGCTCAAGGCCGCCATGGCCGCCATTCCCAAGCCGCTTCGCCAGAGATTGACGAGCGTTCTGCGCGCCAAAGCTTGAAAGACGATCTCATCGCATCATCGCGCCAAGCTTTCTTAGAGCCGTTCCGCTTCCGATGAATTGTGGAACGGCTCTAGGCTTTTGTTTTGTCGTGCTTCTTATCGGAAAACCGGTTCCCACTTTTCCGCAAAGCACCCTAGGTCCCGGCTCTCGCTGCGCTCGGCCGGGATGACAAAGAGAGAAACGCTCCGTCAAGGATGGCACAGTATGAGAAATGCCCGGAGCCGCGTATGACAACATCAACGTGTCATCCCGGGCAAGCGAGCGCGGATGCAATCCGGGCGAGGGCCGACCCGGGATCCAGCGCATCAGTGCGAAGCGCAAAACATCTCATCGCAACATCGCGCCAAGCCCTCTAGGTCCCGGCTCTCGCTACGCTCGGCCGGGATGACATGGAGAGAAGAACGCTTGGTCGGAGTGAAAAAAAGCGCTCGGTCGAAGGTCAAGGTATTTTGAAAGGCTGGCCGTCGCGTACAAGCATCGCCGAGCACGTTGAATGAGATACGCGATCTCACTCCATCGTCCTCCCCGCGAAGGCGGGGAACCGGCCAAGTCGCGGATGCGGACAAATGTTGACGCCTGGACGGATCCCGGCCTTTCGCCGGGATGACGTTCTTTGACAGGCAAGCGCCGTGCAGACAACGCTGCTGTCGCCGCCAGCATCGCTCGGGCCTCAGGCTGCGGCACGCTCCGGCTCGGCAAGGCTTGCCGCTTCGACCCAACGGCCGACGCGCTCGATATCTGGGGGCGCACCAGCACGCAGCACGCTTTGCCCATCACGCGTGCCCGCAAACTGCAGAATTGCAGCACACACCGAAGCTTTGTCCGCGGCGGCGATCTTTTCGATCGTGTCAAAACCTGCACCAGCCAGAAGCTGAGCATGCGTGCCGCGCAGCCACGGCACGCTGCACACCAGCCGCGACTGCGCCTGCCAAAGCGAAAGACGTTGCGGGGTGATGTAGCGCACGCCGATTTGCGCGGCCGCCTGCTCGACATTGCACGTCAAGAGGTCGCGCACCTTGTAGATCCCCGCACGCGACAGATAGGCTGCGGTGCGCGCGCCGATCGATGGCGCTCTTTCGATGTCGTCGTCGAGTGCCAGATAGAAGCGCTTTTCCCGCTCGCCCGAGGTTGACGCATCGGCCTCCTCAGTGTCGAACTCGGGCTCGGCTTCGTCTTCGATCTCAACCGCGCGACGCGGTTCACGCGTAAACGTAGCCCGCGTCTGCTCGTCAACATACGGGAGCGTCGCCGTTGCCGCGCGCTCTCTACTGTCTGTAGTGTGTACGCCTGAGTTTGCAGGTGCCGTCTCGTGGGCAAGCCGGTCCTCGCGCGTTTTGTCCCGGCCCTGATCGTTGCGGGCGTTGACGGGCCTGGAGGTCCCCCAACCCCGCATCCATTCGCTTACCCCCTCCCGGTGGTTCCCCTTGCGCCAGGAGCGCAGGCTGCGCCAGGATCGGCGCCGCCGCCAGCGGGCGTGCGCTCTGGCACGGCGGCTCTGGCGCGCCCGTTCGTTGTCATCGTCTGCCGCGCGCGTCCCGTGTTGCGACGCGGCCGCCGCATCGCGCTCCCGCGCGCGCCGGCGTTCATCGCTGCTGCGCCTATACGTGCTGAACGCCTCCACAAGCTGCTCCAGCAAGCGTTCCTGCTTCTCGAGCCGCGCCGTGAGCGTGCGCATGACTTCTTTGTCGCGCGCGCTCCGCTCTTGCTCGGCTCTATCGCGCTCGACTCTCTCTCGCGCGGCTCTGATGCGTTCATCTCTGTCGCGTGCCCCGCTGTCGTGCGTGTCCCGGGCCGTCTCATACCGGATACGCTCCCGCTCGCGGTCGCTCTCGGAAACATTACCATCGCGGGAACCGTTGCCATCGACGGCGCCAAGGGAACGGACGCTATCAGCTTCATGGTCATTGCGTCCCGCACGAGCAAAAACGGCTGACGTCTCGCGATCACGTTGCCTGTCGCTGCCTGTGCGCGTCCAAAGCATCGCCGGACGCACGAACGCGTCGCTGGCTCCTTGAGTCAACGGGCTCGCCCTTAAGTCGTGCGTGCCCAAATCCCGTGCCAAGTCGCGCGTGTGTATGCCTTGAGACATGCGACCCGGCCAAGCCTGCTCGAGCGATCTCGCCAGATCCGCCACCGTGAACGTCTGCGCGAGTTCGTAGCTGGAGGATTTGGGCATGGCGGCTTCAACGCCAAGTCGCCCTTCGCCGCCAGCCCCGCCGCCCAGCCCACGTGCCATCGCGCGGCGCATGAAAGCGGCAGAGGTGAGATCCTCCGTTTCGTGGACGAGCACGGCGGCGGCGTCGTGGGACCCCGCATAGGTCCGCCCATCGCGGTCCGCGTGCGCTTCCGCGCGGCTCAAGAGGATCTTCAGTTGCGCGGACGTGCGCGGCGCACCAGCGCCGGCACCGCTGGCTGCACCAAGTTCGCCTTCCAAGGCTTCGCTCAAGGCCCACACCGGGCAACCGAAGGCTTCGAGGATTTCGTGCAGTTCGCGTGCCTGCACCATCGCCCACGCCAGATGCAGGATCTCGACCTGCAGCGCCGAGCGCAGGCGTGCTTCCTCGTGCGCGCGATTGCACAGCCCGAGCAACGCTTCGTCGACCCGGATGACGGTGTTGGCGGCGGACGCGATCTCCTGCCCGCAGCAGCGGCACGTGCTCATGAGCGCTAACCTTTGCAAGCTGATTGGCGGCAGCGCGCCGCGAAGCACGCACCAGCCCGCACGTTACAAGAGGTTGCAGGAACACAAAAATCCGCGCGCGCCCCATCCACAGGAAAGAACCGCACGCGGATGCGTCTCCCAGCCGTGACGGACTACTTCACGCCCAGCTTTTTCTGCAGGCTGGACGATGACGTGGTGTATTGGAACAGCACCTTCTTCCCGGGATAGACAATACGCTGCGCCGCCTGGGCCATCAGCGCCGCCTCGTGGAAGCCCGACAGGATGAGCTTCAGCTTGCCCGGGTACCAGTTGATGTCGCCAATGGCGAAGATGCCGGGCTCGCTGGTCTCGAACTTCTCCGTGTCGACGTGAATAAGGTTCTCATGCAGGTTAAGCCCCCATTCGGCAACAGGCCCAAGCTTCATGGTCAAGCCGAAGAAGGGCAGCATGGCGGTGCAGGCGATCGCCTCCTCGCCAGCCGACGTCTTCACCACGATGTTTTGCAGGGTGGCGCCATCGCCGTTGATCTTCGTCACCTGACCGATCATCAAGCGCACTTTGCCCTCCGCCACCAGCGCGCGCATTTTCTCGACCGAGTGGGGTGCAGCGCGGAAGTCGTCGCGGCGATGGATCAGCGTCAGACTGTTGGCGATGGGTTGAAGGTTCAGCGTCCAGTCGAGCGCGCTATCGCCGCCACCGACGATGACAACATCGTGCCCGCGCATGATCTCCATCTTGCGCACGGCATAGAATACGCTCGTGCCTTCGTAGTTCTCGATGCCATCCAGCGGGGGACGCTTGGGCATGAACGATCCGCCGCCGGCGGCGATGACGACAACCTTCGTGATGAACTCCGTGCCTGCGTCGGTGACGAGGCGGAAGCGGCCATCCGCAAGGCGGCTCAGCGCATCGACGCGCTCGGAATAATGAAATTGTGGTCCGAACGGCTTGATCTGCTCCATCAGCCGATCGGTGAGTTCCTGCCCCGTGACGATGGGTAGAGCCGGCACGTCATAGATGGGTTTCTCGGGGTAGAGTTCCGCACACTGGCCGCCGGGACGGTCGAGAATGTCGACGACATGCGCCTTGATGTCGAGCAGGCCCAACTCGAAAACGGCAAACAACCCACACGGCCCAGCGCCGATGACGACGCAATCCGTCTCGATGGTTTCTAGGATCGCAGGTGCGGCTTGATCTTGCGGGCTCATCGCCTCTCGTCTCCGTCAATTGGCGCTAAAGCTTAGGTGCGCTCAGAATTGCTTGGCAGGCACACGCACGACCAAGCCGTCGATATCTGCGGTAACGCGGATCTGGCAGCTCAAGCGGCTCTCCTCACGCACGTCGAAGGCGAAGTCGAGCATGTCCTCTTCCATCTCGGACGGCTTACCGGTTTTCTCGCGCCAGGGCTCATCGACGTAGACATGGCAGGTTGCGCAGGCGCACGCTCCGCCGCACTCGGCCTCGATGCCGGGCACGTTGTTCAACTTGGCGGCTTCCATCACGGTAAGCCCCGCCTCGGCTTCGACCGTTTGCGCCTGCCCGTCGGGTTGAATGAATGTGATCTTGGCCATGAGGCGCTCGCCGCTCCGCAATTTCAGTTCAGTCAGGACCAATCAAGCGCCGGTGCCGAGGTCCAAAGTGTCGCAGGGTCTCACACGACCGTTCCGCAGACTGGCAATGTCACGGCGGCGACGGGGTGCGCGGGCAGGATTAGTCTTCGGGGACAGCGATTTCAAGCCACGCTTTCGACACCCGAGCGATCCGCCGCATGGGCGGTTAACCTGAGCCGGCAACCAGTCCGGCGCGGGGGTCAGCCATAGGCAGCGGCGATGAAGTCTCTCGCTTCCTTGGCGGCAGCCTCCAGAAGACCGAGCGTCTCCTTGACGTGCGCCGGACTGGCAATTCCCTGGGAATGCTCCGCCTGCTCGGCGATGCGGGCAATGCGCCAGGCGCCGACGGCGCGCCCGGACCCTTTCAAGGTGTGGGCGGCGACCTTCCAGTCCTTTTCGGTTCGGGCGGCGCCGAGCGCGGCAATGGTGGCGGGCAGTTGCGCCAGGAACAAGTCCAGCACTTCGCGCTCAAGGCTCGAATCACCCAGCGTGTAGCGCCGCAGATGCTTCAAATCGACGGGATCCAGCTGCAGCGCGTCACCAGCGCCGGAGGAAGGCCTGCGCGCTTCGCTCAACACCGCCGCTTGAGTCATGGGAACAACCTCCTGCCCGCGCGGTCGGCATCCAATTAGGACTGTGGTCCGGCGCGCATGGTCCGGATCGTCTCATGCCGCAACTAAATGGCAGTAAAACCAAGAAGTTGGATTGTCTCGTTTGCCGCAACCCTTTGGTAACGTCCGAGCGCTTGCACACACCCGCGTGCCAGCCCTTCTTTTTGCCCGAATGCCAAGCGACATGAGCAGCACGCTGCCCATACGAGATTCTGGTTGCATGACCTAGCCTTATGGGACGTCACCAGCCTGCGAACGTTCAGGGGACACGCGGCTGATTCTGCTTGGTGCAAGGGAGAAAAGTAGCCTAATCTTTGGCTCGGGAACGGGACAAGGTGAGACCACCTCGAGGCCAAATTGGGGGGCCCGGGGATGTGAATGCGTTTCGGGGGACGTGCGCAATGGCATTGCCGCAAGATCAGATGACCAAGCTCATGGCCGTGACCGGCCGGAGCGAGGACAGCACATCCGAGGGGGCCAACGACAGCTCGGCGGACGAGACAGCCACGTCCGGCCCTACGGTGCCGCCGCCGTTGTCGAGCAAAGCCGCCACCGAAACCGGCACCGAGCCGCCGGCCCGGCGCGTTGCCCGCCGCAGGCCTGCAGGCCCGGTCCGCAGCAAGATTGCCGCCAACGATGACGTGCCGAGCATCGGCGGGCTGATTTATGCGCTCGAACAGAAGCCGTCGACCAAGGTGTTCCGCACCGCCGGCATCGCCAGCGCGCTGTGGGCATTGGCCGGGTGCGTCTTCGGCCTCTACACCATCGCCCCGATGTGGATGGACGGCGCGAGCCTGACCTCCATCCTGCTCAACCCGACGACCTTCACCATCGCGGCGGCCATTCTCGTGCCGATTGCCATCGTTTGGTTGCTGGCGCTGCTGAGCTGGAACGTTGCCTCGCTCGCGCTGCGCTCCTCGACCATGACCGAGGTGGCCATCCGGCTTGCCGAGCCCGACCGCAATGCCGAGCAGTCGATTGCAAGCCTCGGCCAGGCCGTCCGCCGGCAGGTGTCGTTCATGAACGATGCGGTGAGCCGCGCGCTCGGCCGCGCAGGCGAACTCGAAGCGCTCGTCCACAACCAGGTCGCCGATCTGGAACGATCCTACGAGCAGAACGAGCGGCGCATCCGCGGTCTCATCCAGGAACTGACGGGCGAACGCCATGCGCTGCTCAACACCTCCACCAGCGTGACCGACACGCTGCGCACGCTCGGCACCGAAATACCCACGCTCATCGAGAAGTTGTCCACCCAGCAGGTCACGCTGGCAGGCATCATCAAGGGGGCGGGCGAGAACCTGTCGGCCCTCGAGACCTCGCTTGCCTCCTCGACGGGCCGCTTCGAGCATGTCTTGGGTACGCGCACCCAACAACTTCAGACGGTGCTCGAAGATTACACGACGGCGTTCTCCACGGCGCTCGGCAACCGCACCGAACAAATGCGCGTCGCCTTCGACAGCTACATGCAGACGCTCGACACGACGCTCGGCAACCGCACCGAGAATCTGCAGACCGTGTTCGAGGAGTACGCCAAGGCCCTCGATACCACCTTGTCGAACCGCGCCCAGGCGCTCGACATTCAACTCGTGGAGCGCACCAAGTCACTCGACGACGCCTTCCAGAAACGTCTGGAACTGTTCGACTCGCAGATTCTCAAATCCACCAGCGCCATCGATCACGCGGTGAACGAGAAGGCCGCGCTGCTCACCAGCGCGCTCGAAAGCCACGCATCCTCCTTCCGGGATACGATTACGCGGCAGGCGATGGACCTCGACGAGTCGGTGATGAACGGCATCAACTCCGTGCGCCGCACCAGTGAGAGCATCACGCGTCAATCGCTCAAGGCCATCGAAGGTCTTGCCAGCCAGTCGGAGATGCTGAAGTCGGTCTCGGAAAACCTGCTCGACCAGATCCATGGCGTGACGAACCGGTTCGAAAACCAGGGCCAATCGATCCTGAAGGCGGCCAACGCGCTGGAAGCCGCCAACTTCAAGATCGACTCGACGCTGCAGACGCGTCACAAGGAAATTTCGCGAACGCTCGACCGGTTCTCCGGCAAGGCCGACGAGATCGGGAAGGTCTTCAACGACTACTCCGACACGCTCGAAGGCTCGCTCGAAACCATCGAGAGCCGCGCCCGTGCCATCTCGCAGGAATTGAAGCAAGACACCGAGAGCCGGTCGCGCGAGCTGTTGGCCGAGTTGGAGCGCGTGCGCACCATCACCAGCACCGAAAGCGACCGCACGCTGAGCGACCTTAAGAACCGCTTCAGCGATGCGTCCGGCGAGATGACCCGCGAGTTCGCCAGCCTGTCCACGCGCTTGGCCTCCGCCTCCGAAGAAGCCCGCGCCAAGGCGGCCGAGGCGGCCGCACAACTGGCTGCCGAGCAGGTGCGCATCCGCGAGGAGGCTGCGCGTCTGCCCACAGCCACGCGCGAGACGGCAGAAGCCATGCGGCGCGCGCTGCAGGATCAGCTCAAGGCCCTCGATCAGCTCAACCAGCTCTCGACCCGGACCACCGGCTTGCGCGATGTGATGCCACCGCAACCGGCACCGATCCAGGCTCAGATGGCCTCGCCGCCGTCACCACCCTTGCCTGCGAGCCGCCAGCTTTCGAGTCCCGCGCCCAGTGCTCCTCCCCCCACCCCACCGGCGCCCCCAGCGGTGGAGACCTCGCGCGGACGTACCGCCGCGTCGCGAACCGATCGTGAGGGCTGGTCTCTGGGTGACCTGCTTGCGCGTGCGTCCCATGACGATGACACGCACGCCACCAGCGCCCAACCCTTCCAGCTCGACGTCGGCCTCATTTCCCGCGCCATCGATGCGGCCACGGCATCCGCCATCTGGAACCGCTTCCGCGCCGGACAACGCAACATCATGGTGCGTTCGATCTATACGCCTGAGACGCGCATCGTCTTCGATGAGGTGTCGCGCCGCATCAAGGCAGACGCGGCGCTGGCGCAGACCGTGCAGCGCTATCTTTCCGACTTCGAGCGCATCATCAAGGAAGCCGACGCGCGGGATTCCTCGGGCCGCTTAGCGCACACGCACCTGGTCTCCGACACCGGCCGCGTCTACCTCTTCCTGGCGCACGCCGCAGGCCGCGCCATCTGAAGAGCGCTGCCCACGACGCGCCGCGCGTGGTCAACGTGGTCAACAACGCCGCCGATATGGATCGCGCCTCCATGCGCCAATCTGCGATCACCCCATCGATCACCGCAACGCATGAGAGCTGGCCGCTCAAGGAGGCCTTCACGATCTCACGCGGAGCAAAGACGTCCGCGGAAGTCGTTTGTGTCAGCGTCACCGACGGCACCTATACCGGACGCGGCGAGGCGGTACCCTATGTGCGCTATGGCGAAAGCGTTTCCGGCGTCCTTGCCGACCTGCACAAGCTGACAGACTTTCCGACGCGTGAAGAGCTGTTGACACGCATGCCCGCCGGCGCGGCGCGCAACGCGCTCGACTGCGCGTTGTGGGATCTCGAGGCCAAGCGGCAGCACACCAGCGTTGCCGCGCTCGCCAGTGTTGGCGCGCTCGGTCCGATCCTTACCGCCTACACACTGAGCCTGGATACGCCCGCAACCATGGCTGCCAAGGCGGCGCAGGTCCGCGATCTGCCGCTGTTGAAGCTGAAACTCGGCGGGGCGGGAGACGCCGACCGCATGCTGGCGGTGCGCGCCGCGCGCCCCGATGCGCGTCTCATTGCCGACGCCAACGAAGCCTGGCCCCGCGATCTGGCCGAGGCGCTGTTTGCCGCTGCCTCGAAAGCAGGCGTGGAACTCGTCGAGCAACCCTTCCCGGCGGACGCGGACGGCGCGCTCCGCACGATCAACCGTCACGTTCCGGTCTGCGCCGACGAAAGCCTGCACACACGCGCCGACCTCGCGCGCCTCAAGGGCCTTTACGACGCGATCAACATCAAACTCGACAAGGCCGGCGGATTGACGGAAGCGCTCGCCTTGAAACGCCAGGCTGAAGCGGCCGGCTTCAAGATCATGATCGGATCTATGGTGGCGACATCGCTTGCCGTCGCGCCCGCGATGCTGCTCGCGCAAGACGCCCGGTGGGTTGATCTCGACGGGCCGTTGCTGCTCGCCCGTGACCGCTCGCCTGCGATCCGCATTGACGGTGGCGTCATGTCTCCGCCCGAGCCCGCATTGTGGGGGTGAACAGCGCATATCCGGCAGCCCGCGCTCAGGGCGCAGGGTGCGCCGCGCAATCCGTGCACAACTGCGCGCCGTCTGCATCGCGTGGCGCCGTCTCGTCCTTCAACGTCGGACCGCCGCACGCCGGGCACATGACGTGGGTTCCAAGCGTCACGCCATGACCGAGCGCAACACGCTCGTCGAACACGAAACACTCGCCACGCCACAAGCTGTCCTGTGGCGGCACGCTCTCCAGGTATTTGAGGATGCCGCCTTCTAGGTGATAGACCTGCTCGAAGCCCTGCGCGAGCATGTACGCGGACGCCTTTTCGCAGCGGATGCCTCCGGTACAGAACATGGCGACGCGCTTGTGGAGCGCGGGGTCGAGGTTTGCTTTCACATAGCCGGGGAATTGGCGAAACGTGCGCGTGCCGGGATCACGCGCGCCTGCGAAGGTGCCTATCTTCACCTCGTAGGCGTTGCGCGTATCAATGACGACGACGTCGTCCTGGCTGATCAGCGCATTCCAATCCTGCGGCTTGACGTAGGTGCCGACGCGGCGGCTGGGATCGGCTTCAGGGCGGCCCAACGTCACGATCTCGCGCTTCAGCCGCACCTTGAGACGCCCGAAGGGCTGCTTTCCTGCGTGGGACTCTTTGCTGACGAGATCGATAAAGCGGTCATCGGCGCGCAACCACGCGAGGAACGCGGCGATGGCGTCTGCGGAGCCTGCCAAGGTGCCGTTGATGCCTTCACGCGCTAGCAATACCGTGCCGACGATGCCGTTGGCGCGGCAGGCGTCGAGGACTTCAGGCCTGAAGGCCACGGGATCGTCGATCGTGACGAACTTGTAGAACGCGGTGACGGTGAAGCTCATGATGTGCCGATCATTCCGACGGCCGCGGCGCGCGGTCAAGCAGGCGGACGCGGCCGCGGCGTCGCATCGCCTCCGCTGGACAAAGCATCCACCTCACTCAGGATGAGATCGCCCTGCCAATTGCGCTTGAGAAGCAATGCGGCCGCCAGGGCGATCATCGCAATTGCCGCCATGGCTGCGTATGCGAGGCCGCTTCCAAAGTCCGTCAGCAGTGCGCCGGAAGCAAGTGTGGCCAGCCCCATGGCAACACCCGAGGCGACGGTCGCGTAGAGCGCCTGGGCGCTGCCTTGCATCGAGGGCGGCACCGCCCCGGCAATGAAGTAGATCGCGCCGATGTGCGTTCCGGCATACGTCAGCGCATGAAGAACCTGCAAGGGCAGGAGAAAAGCGAGCGGCGGATCGAAGGCCATCACCAGCCAGCGGACGACGGAGACGGCGGCGCCCGCGATCAGGAAATTCGCCGCGCCATAGCGTGCAAGCAGCGGCGCGGAGACGGCAAACAGCGCAACCTCGGCCAAAACGGCGACGGCCCACAGCGCTCCCCCGACGCCTGCGGACAGGCCCTGCCCTTGCCAGATAAGCGTGCCGTAGGTCAGCATGGTGGCGTGCGCGGCCTGCGCACCTCCAGCAGCGATGAGAAACGCGATGAAAGCCTTGGAGGTCAGAAGCAGGCGCGGCTCGCGCACATGCCATAGCGGCGCCCGCGTCGCGTCACCGGCCTGCACATGCTTCTGCGCTGGCAAGCGCGGCAGAAGATGCGCGGCCGTCACGGTCAACACGCACCCGAAGGCCACAAGCCAGACGCCCTGCCCGGCCCCCAAACGGTCCAGGAGCAAGCCACCCAGGAAGCTTGCGGCGATAAAGGTCAAGGAACCCCACAGCCTGATGCGCCCGTAATCGAGACCCGCTTCCCGCACGCCGCGCACGGCGACCGTCTCCGCCAGCGGCATCATGCTCGAATTGGCGATGACCAACGGAGCAATGAGCATCAGCACGGTCCAGAACCCGCCGGCTTGCGACAGCGCCAGGACACTCAACAGCGCGATCCAGGCCAGCGCGATCATATAAAGACGATGGCTGTCTCTTCGATCCGCCGACAACGCCAGGGCCGGCGTTATCAGAACGCGGAGGAAAAATGGTGCCGCGAGAATGGCAGAAATCTCTCCCGTGCCGAGGCCACGCGAGGCGAGCCACACCGGCATGAAGGGCACGTGCGTGCCCAGAGTGACGAACAGCGCGCCATAGAACACCGCAATGCGCACCGAGAGTACGCGGGCCGGCGTACGCCGCTTGTCGTCCTGTCTCATGCGGTGCTCGGGTTGCGCGCCGCCACGGGCCATGGCGACGGCTCGGTTTGACAGCGTACTGATTGATGCATGAAAGACTCAGTTACAGGATCCATGGCGTATTTGGGCCAGAACGCATGGCCTTCCGATCCGCGAATCACGTATGGGTTCTGAAATCTGTGGATAAAATTAGTCCTGATGATCAAGCCTTCACCCGCCCAGACTCACGATACCGACGAGGAGTATCGCGCCATCGAGGCCGCGTTGCTGGAGAGCGCGCGCGGGCGGTGGTTTTTGGCGGAGCATGGGCGCCGGGCGCGCCGGCTCGACAGCGCGCTCCTCGAGGACGCCATCAGCCGCCTGCAGACGTCCCTGCGTCAGCCGCCTGCTTTGCTCGACCAGTTGCAGAGCGAATTGCAGGAACTCAAGTCCCAAATCATCGCCTTGCGCAGCGAGTTGACAGCGCGGCCGCGCGGCTCGCTTCCTTCTGCTGCAGCCGAAGATGGCTTGGCCCCGCATCATGTTCTCAAGGCTGCCGAGGAATTGCATGAGATTGCCTGGTCGCTTCAGGCCAATCCGTTCGATCCAAAGGGATGCGAGCAGATCGCACGCAACGCGGCCCATCTCTACACGTTGAGCCAGCATCAGGCGGCACATTCCGGGCGAACCCTTGCCATTGCCCAAGCGCTGGAAGCGGCCGTCGCGCGCGTCGACGCCGTGCTCGAGACGGTACAGCACGAGCGCAAGATCGACAGCGCAACATCGCTAGCCTAACGTCTCACTTTTTCAAACACCCGCGACGTACCGGTTTCGCCCATGCGTGTGGGGCGGGCGAAGCTTCACCTTCGCGTCTCGGGCGTTGGTGGCCTGAACGCAAATCCGAAATGCAAAGAAGCCAGGCACACGAGCCTGGCTTCTTGAATTTTCGAGATCGATTGAGGGTGGGCTACTGGACGACGCCAAGCAGCCAGTCGAGTTTCGAGCGCACGCCAACCGAGACGATATCAGCGCTCGTTTCCACGTCGCCAACCAGGAGCGGCACGCCGCCAGGGCCTGTGCCTTGGACGGTGGTTGCGTCCTCGCCCCAAAGGTGAGAATAGGCGAAATCGAACGTGGTCCACTGGCTGTACTGATAGGACGCGCCCGCAGACAGCCAAAAGCGATCTGAATCCGGCACGCGCACGGTCCGCCCTTCCGCCGTTTGGATGGGTGACTTCTCCCAGGCAAGGCCGCCGCGCAGCGTCACCTGCTCATTGTATTTGTGCTCGAGGCCCGCCGAGAATAACCAGCCGTCGTCCCAGTTGAGCGGCAGCGTCTCCAACGGCACACCGGCGCCCGGACACGCCGGAGGACCGGCGTTTTCGCAGAAGACCTGAAGCTGGGACATACGGCTCCAGTTGGTCCACTCGACCGAGCCCAGCAACGTCCAATCCGGCGCAAGATCCTGGCGCAAGCTGAGCGTCACGATCTCCGGCAGATCAACGTTTGAGGATATGTCATTGGTGACAGGCACCCCAGTGACATGGAAAGTCCCCTCAAGGTCGTGCTCCATCTTGGAGCGGAAACCCAAACCGATCGCCGTACCGGCTGCCGGGTTGAACAGAATACCGGCGGTGAAGCCGATCGCGACGTCATCACCCTTGATGGCGCCCGTCGGTCCGAACGGAGAACCGATGGCCGAGCGCAACTGCGCGTCCATGTATTCGATCTGAAGACCTGCGCCGATCGTCACGCCGGGTGTTATGCGATAGGCCACGGTTGGCGTGAAGTTGTAGGTGATGATCCGCGATTCGCGGGCAAGCTGGGCGCCATCCCAGTCGAATCTGCCATCCGTCACCAACCCGAAAGGCGCGTTGACGCCAAGCCCGAGCACAAACTGGTCGTTGATCTGATAGCTATAGTAGCTGGACAACAGGATTGCGGTATCGCCGATGTCGCCGCTGGATCGGCTCGATCCGGTCCCGTACAGGGCCCCGCCGGTAGCGGTGACCTCGCTGTCGGGCATGATGAGCGAGTAGCTGGAATCGCTGTTGATGCCATTGAATTGCCCCACCGCAGCGGGGTTCCAGAACATCGAACTCAACACCCCGCCGGCAGCTGTACCGGCAAACGACGTCCCAAGGAAATAGGTCGATTGCTCATGCGGCGCGAAGCTTCCTGCGTGGGCGGCGCAGACGCCGCCACCCAGTGCGAGCACCGCGGCCGTACTGCCGAGTGCTGCACGCTTGATCTTTCCCAATCCCATCGAGTGCTCCCCCTGCCGTGCGGCCGCGCCCGCCGGGCGTTCCTATCGCGACAAATCTTCTAGACAGAGATCATACGCGTCATGCGGCATGTCCCTCAACGTTCGTAGCGCGTCCGCGCCCAAGTCTTGTGCAGAAAGGCGGCGTCTGTGCCTTACTGGCAACGCATCATGGGATCGAAAGCTGTGCCTCAGAAAACAAAAAACCGGTCCGCCATGTGACGGACCGGTTTTTGCCAAGCTCAGCTCCAGAGTCTCCCCTTGAAACGAGCTTGGCACTCCCCCCGGAGTTCGGCGCGATGAGGACATCGCTTCGGGCGAAACCATTGCCCATCAGCTTCTACCTTGCAAGCGGACATGACTCAAAAGCCCGCGATCTGACGCATTCGGTGCAGCATCGCAACAGTGGATCGCATTTGGATAATGGAATCAGCGCGCTTCGCGCTTATTCCTCGTGGGGTGCGAGAGGATGCAAATGATCCACAGGTCCGCGGCCGCGGCCATAGCGCATGCCTGCACCCGAAACGAGCGCATTCCACAGATAGGTCTTGGCTTGCCGCGCCGCCTCCTCGAGCGGCACACCTGCCGCCAGATGGGCTGTCAGCGCCGCAGCCAGCGTGCATCCTGTGCCATGCGTGTTTTGCGTCGCAATGCGGGGCCGTGCGAGTCTCGTGATCCCGCTCGCCGTTGCGAGATAGTCGATGGCCTCCGCACCGCCCCCGTGACCACCCTTCAGCAGCACGGCTCCGCACCCCAGATCAAGCAGCGCCTCTGCCTGACGTTGCGCCTCGGCCTCGGATTGGGCGACAGGGCAATCGAGCAGCCGTGCTGCCTCGTGCAGATTTGGCGTAATGACCGCAGCGAGCGGGATGAGGGCTTTGCGTACGGCCGTGATGGCCGCCGGCTCGAGCAACACATCGCCGCTGGTCGCCACCATCACGGGATCGACGACGAGCGGACGCAGGCCTGAACTGCCTACGAGAGCGGCGACGGTCAGAACCGTCTCCTCGTCGCCCAGCATTCCGGTCTTGGCGGCGCCGACCGCCAGATCGCTCACGACGGCGGTATATTGCGCGCGGATGAAATCGGCGGGAATCTTCATGACACCCGTGACACCCAGGGTGTTCTGGGCCGTGAGCGCCGTTATCACGCTGGCGCCGTAGACGCCGAGCGCCGAGAAGGTCTTCAGATCCGCTTGAATGCCCGCCCCGCCCGAAGGGTCGGAGCCCGCAATGGTCATGGCGATGGGGCGGGTCGCGGTCATGGCCTCACTCACGGCCCGCCCTGTCCACGGCGCAGGATGTCTCCCGACAGGCTCTCGGGCGTCGCCCAGCGTTCGATGCTGGCGAGCCCGGGAAACGTGTCGAGCATCCACTGGCCGAGCCAGTTCTGGCCACCCAGCAGGAACAGAAGACCCGTGACGATCAAAAGCACCCCCATCACCTTCTCCAGCGTGCCGAAGTGCTTCTTGAAACGCCTCATGAAGCCAAGGAAGGGCCCGATGGCGACGGCGGCCGCAATGAAGGGAATGCCAAGCCCGAGTGAATAGACAAAGAGAAGGCGGACGCCCTCGCCCATGCTGCCTTCATTGGCTGCCAGCGCCAGCACCGTGGCCAGGATCGGCCCGATGCACGGCGTCCAGCCGAACGCAAATGCGAGCCCCATGACATAGGCGCCAACCAAGGATGCGCCATCGCTATGGGTCTCGATGCGCGCCTCCCTGTAAAGCAGCGGAATGCGCAGCACTCCCAGGAAGTGCAGGCCGAAAAGGATGATGATGCCACCCGCGACCATGCTCAACGGCCCGCGGTAGGACTGGATCACCTGACCGACAACGGATGCGCCCGCGCCCAGAGCAACGAAGATGGTAGTGAAGCCAGCGACGAAGAAAATCGCCGCCAGAACGACCTTGCGCCAGACCTTGCCGTCGACATCCTCACCGCCCGCCAACTCATCGAAGGTCGTGCCGCCAATGTAGCTGAGATAAGGCGGAACGAGCGGCAGCACGCACGGCGACAGGAAGCTCACCAGCCCCGCCACGGCCACGCCGAGGTAGATATGTGCGTCGGCAAACATGAGCGCTCCTGATCTGGCGCGACGCTAGCGAGCCAACGCGGCGACGCCGGGAAGTTCGCGGCCCTCCAGCCACTCGAGAAATGCGCCGCCCGCCGTCGAAACATAGGTAAAATCCTGGGTGACGCCAGCTGCGTTCAAAGCAGCCACCGTATCGCCTCCACCGGCCACCGAGACCATCTTGCCCGCCTTGGTCAGTTCCGCCACCCTCTTGGCAACCTCGAAGGTGCCGGTAGCGAACTTGCGGATCTCGAACGCACCCATCGGGCCATTCCATAGCACCGTATGGCAGCCCTCCAGCACCTTGTTGACGTGCGCGATGCTCTTGGGGCCCACGTCAAGGATCATCTTGTCGAACGGGACCCTCTCGATCGCCACGATCTGCGTATCTACGTCCTCCGCGAAAGCATCCGCCACCAGCGCATCGACCGGCAGGATCAGCTCGCAGTTCTTCTGCTTGGCCTCGGCCATGATCTCGCGCGCGGTGGCATGATAGTCCGGCTCGGTGATGGATTGACCTGTCATTCCTCCGAGCGACTGAAGGAATGTATTCGCCATACCACCGCCGATGACGAGCTTGTCGACCTTTGCGACGAGGTTCGTCAGGACCTCGATCTTGGTCGAAACCTTCATGCCGCCGACGATAGCCGCGACGGGACGGCGCGGCTTCTCGAGTGCGGTGCGCAGGGCGTTGATCTCCTCCATCAGAAGAGGGCCGGCATAGGACGGCAGGTGATGGGTCAGACCTTCGGTCGAAGCGTGCGCGCGATGGGCACAGGAAAAAGCGTCGCCAACGTAGATGTCGCCAAGTTTGGCGAGTTGGGCGGCAAACGCGCCATCGTTCTTTTCTTCGCCTTTGTGAAAGCGCAGGTTCTCAAGCACGGCAATACCGCCGTCCGTCACCTGAGCGACCGCGCCGGAAGCGGCCTCGCCCACGCAATCGTTGACGAAGGTAACGGGGCCACCCAGAAGCCCTGAGAGGGCATCTGCCACCGGCTTCAGCGAGAACTGCGCCTCCGGCCCGTTCTTGGGGCGGCCGAAGTGCGAAATGATGATGACCTTGGCACCGCGTCCGCTCAGATCCTTCAAGCCGGGAACCAGCCGTTCAAGACGCGTCGCGTCCGTCACCTTGGCATCCTTGACGGGCACGTTGAGGTCGGCGCGGACCAGCACGCGCTTGCCCTTCACGTCGACCCCGTCCGTCGTCTTGAGCTTGTCCAGGTTCATTGCGATGACTTCTTTCGATTATGACCGTTGATCCTTGGCCAACCGGAGCTTATTGCGTCGCCGAACCTACGCCTTGGCCGCCGCGATGACCTTACGCGCGGCCGCCGCCACGTTGTCCGCCGTCAATCCGAAATGCGCAAACAGTTTGCCGGCAGGAGCCGAGGCGCCGAAGCCGGACAGTCCCACAAAGGCATCCTTCTTTCGCAACCACTGATGCCAGCACTGGGACACGCCTGCCTCGATAGCGACGCGCGGCGCGTCCCCCAGCACCGACGTCTCGTAGGCTTCGTCTTGCGCGGCGAACAGCTCCAACGATGGCATCGAGACGACGGCCGCATTGATGCCTTCGGCGGCGAGCTTGTCGGCGGCCTCGACGGCAAGCCCCACCTCAGAGCCCGTGGCGATCAGCGTGACGTCGCGCTTGCCAGCAGCCTCGCGCAACACATAGCCGCCCCTGGCCGAGCGGTTCTCGGTTTCTACCTGTGTGCGCAGGTTCGGCACCGCCTGGCGCGAGAGAGCCAGAACGGACGGACGATCGGTGGAAGCCAGCGCCAGCTCCCAGCATTCAGCTGTCTCCTGCGCATCGGCGGGACGGAATACGTTGAGGTTCGGCATGGCGCGCAGGGATGCCAGATGCTCGATCGGCTGATGCGTGGGGCCGTCTTCTCCCAGCCCGATCGAGTCATGCGTCATGACATAGATGACCCGTTGCTTCATGAGTGCGGCGAGGCGGATCGACGGACGGCAGTAGTCCGTGAAGACGAGGAACGTTGCGCCGTAGGGAATGAACGAGCCGGAAAGCGCGATGCCGTTCATGGCTGCCGCCATCCCGTGCTCGCGCACGCCATAGTGCATGTAGTTGCCCGCAAAGCTGCCGGGCGCAATCGACGTATGGCTCTTCGTGCGCGTGCCGTTCGACGGGGTGAGGTCAGCCGAACCACCCAGCAGTTCGGGCAGCGCAGGCACCAGCTTTTCCAGTGTCATCTGCGACCACACGCGGGTCGCGCGCTTGGCGGTATCGGCGGCGAAGGCGGCCTTCGCCTCGCCGATCGCACTTTGCGCAGCCTTGGCCGCATCGCGACCAGTGATGAGCGTCTTGGCGGCGGATTCCGCCTTGCCGAAGCGCGATTTCCACTCCGCGTTGAGACCGGCGCTCCGAGCACCCGCCGCGCGCCACGCGCCTAGGATATCGGCTGGAATTTCGAACGGCGGATAGGGCCATCCGAGCTTCTCGCGGGCGCCTTTGATTTCTTCCGCGCCCAGCGGCTCTCCATGCGTGGATGATTTGCCGGCCTTTGTCGGTGCGCCATACCCGATGATCGTCTTGCAGGCGATGAGCCAAGGCTTAGAGGGGTCGTTATTCGCCTTCTCGATCGCTGCGGCGATTGCTGCCGTGTCGTGCCCATCCACGCGCACGGTATTCCACCCCGAGGCCGCAAAGCGTGCGAGCTGGTTGTCGGATTCCGACAAGGCGGTCGCGCCGTCAATCGTGATAGAATTGTCGTCCCAGAACACGATGAGCTTGCCGAGCTTCAAATGACCCGCAAGCGAGATTGCTTCCTGGCTGATGCCTTCCATCAGGCAGCCGTCGCCGGCGATCACGTATGTATGATAGTCGACCAGATCATCGCCGCAGCGCGCGGCGAGCAGGCGCTCCGACAACGCCATGCCGACTGCGTTGGCGATCCCCTGACCCAACGGACCGGTCGTGGTCTCGATGCCGGGCGCATGGCCATACTCGGGATGTCCGGCCGTTTTGGAACCAAGCTGACGGAAGTTCTTCAACTCCTCGATCGTCATGCCCGGATAACCGGTGAGATAGAGCAGCGAATAAAGCAGCATCGAGCCATGACCGGCCGACAGCACGAAACGATCCCGGTTTGGCCAAGTGGGATCGGCGGCATCGAACTTGAGGTACTGCGTGAACAGCACCGTCGCCACGTCCGCCATGCCGAGCGGCATCCCCGGGTGTCCCGAATTTGCCTGCTGCACGCCGTCCATTGAAAGGGCCCGGATGGCGTTGGCCATGTCCTTCAGGCTGACCTGCGCCGCGGGCTCGCTCGTGCCGTATTTGCTCATAAGACCCCAAAAGTAGCCGATGCTTGGCGTATCCCTGCGCGCCAAGGCGCCTCAAAAAGTCGAGGGGACATTTACCGGGCCAGAACGAGCGCGTCTATGGGCCCGCGGGCGATAGCAACAGATTGGCGCACCTTGGAGCGGACACACGCTTGCCGCAAAATGGCTTTTCCCCAATATCCCGCGGCCGCGAAGCAACCGCGAGCGCAACTCAGGGCGCAAGGGCGCGCTTGGTTTTAACGTCTGCCTCGGTCTTTCCCAGTTTTGCTTCTTCTTCAGAGTCCTCTCGCATCAGCTGCTCCAGGGTGGCCGCGTCGCTGCGGGCTTTCTGCTGCAGCTTCTCGATGTCGGAAGCGAGTTCGTAGTCATCGAACAGGCGCCGCTCGTCGTGGATCCGGAAGGTTTTTACCGTGCGCTCGGCGACCCGGTCGGAATACCCTAACCCCTTGAGTAACTGATGGGTGATATCGAGCGCCGACAGAAATGTTTCTCGGCGCAGGTTCTTGACGCCAAGATCAAGGAAGCGATGCGCGTGAGCGCGGTCTCGCGCGCGTGCGTAGATCGGCACATGCGGATAATTGCGCTGCACGAACTCCGCGATCCGCAAAGAGGCTTCCACGTCGTCAATGGCGAGCACGAAGGCGCGCGCTTTTCCGATCTGGGCAGCCGCCAGAATTTCGGGCCGGCTCGCGTCGCCATAGAAAGCTTGCGATCCAAACCGGCGCACCAGTTCAACCTGTTCGAGAGACTTCTCGAGCGCCGTGAACGCAATGCCTTTGGCGCGCAGGATACGCGCAACGATCTGTCCGAAACGGCCAAAGCCCGCGATGACGACGTGCGCATCCTGGTCGGGTATGGTGTCGTAGGCGCGCGGCGGCGCTGTCACTGCTTTGCCGAAGACGAGCCTTTCAAGTGAGAGCAGCAGCGGCGTCAACGCCATGGAAAGCGTGATGGTCACGACGAGAAGCTCGGCCGCACCAGCACGCAGGACGCCGCTGGCCTGGCCCGCCGCCAGCAGCACGAAGGCGAATTCGCCGCCCTGCGCCAGCGCCAGGGCCAGACGTCTTGCAGGTCCAGCCTCGAGGCCCTGCCAGCGCCCAAGACCGAATAGAATGGCCGCCTTTACCGCCATCAGCAGCAATGTGAGCGTGACAATGGCCATCGGGCGCGACAGCAGAAGTCCCAAATTGAGCGACATGCCGACAGCGGTGAAGAACATTCCCAATAGAAGCCCCTCGAACGGCGCGATGTCGGCTTCCAGTTGATGCCGGTAGACGCTTTCAGCGAGCAGCGCGCCGGCAAGAAACGATCCCAACGACGCCGACAGCCCTGCCTGCTGCATGACGAGGGCAACGCCGACGACGACAAGTAAAGCCGCAGCCGTCATCGCTTCGGGCACTTTCGAAAGCGCAACGACGCGCAGCAGAGCGTTGATGACGTAGCGGCCGACGACGATGACGAGAACGATGGTGGCCAGCGCCTTGCCGAAGGCCAGGAGATTGATCTGCGCCTCGCCGACGCCGTTCGCCACCGTGGTGACGGCAAAGAACGGCGCAAAAGCAATGAGCGGAATGGCGGCAAGATCCTGAAACAGCAGTACGGCAAAACCCAGCCGCCCATGGCGGGTGGCGAGCTCGCCATTCTCCTCCATCACCTGAAGCGCGAACGCGGTCGAGGACAGAGCCAGCGCGGAACCCGCAAAGAGCGCGGGCTTCCAGCCTGCGCCCAGTGCCATGCCGATCCCCGCAAGGGCCAACGCCGTCACAACGACCTGTGCCGCGCCAAGTCCGAAGATTGCCTGGCGCATGGACCATAGACGCTTGGGCCGAAGCTCCAGGCCTATCAGAAACAGAAGAAGAACGACGCCGAAGTCGGCGACTTCGCGGAGTTCCTTGGCGTCGTGAGCATTGAACACCTGTCCCAATCCGAAGGGGCCAAGCAATATGCCCGCAGCCAGATAACCCAGTACCGCCGCCATACCCAGCGCGCGCGCCAGCGTTGCCGCCACCACCAGCGCCGCCAGCATGATCGCAATCTGTGTCAAATCCATCCTTGTCCCTTCAGCGGTCCACGGTCTGCTAGAGATACCCGCTCTCAACGACAATCCAAAGCCCCTCGAGGCGCGTAGCAATGGCGCGCCTCGAAGGGTTCGGCTATGAATGCCACTCATGCTCGTACACGGCTTTGCAATGTCCGGGCACATCACTCGGACCGCATATTGATGGCTGAATTTCTCAACCGGATCGCTACCACGGGCGACGCGTCGGCATTTCGGGACTTGTTCGAAATTTATGCCCCGCGCGTCAAAGCCTACATGATGCGTCAAGGCGCTGACCCGACCACCGCCGAGGAGCTGGCACAGGAGACGCTCCTCACCGTCTGGCGCAAGGCGAACCTTTACTCCGGCGACCGGGGCAACGCGACCACCTGGATTTTCACGATCGCGCGCAATCTGCGCATCGACAAGCTCCGTAAGGAAATGACGTGGGTCGAATTGCCGGAAGGGCGCGAGGAGGAAGCAAGCGACGATCCCCTTCCCGACGAGCGGGTCGAGGTCGAGGAGCGCCAAAAACGCGTCCAGGCTGCCCTGGCTCAATTACCCGCCGACCAGCACGAGGTAGTGGTCTTGTCCTATATCGAGGGACTGACGCACAGCCAGATCGCTGAGCGCCTGAGGCTACCGCTTGGGACAGTGAAATCGCGCATGCGCCTTGCCTATCTCAAAATCCGTGAGGCCGTCGAGGATCTGAAATAGATGACGATCGCGCATCATCCAGGCCTTGAAAATCTCATGAGCTGCTCGGCTGGAAGCATGCCGGAGCCGTTCGCCGCCGTCATGGCCTCGCACATTGGGATGTGTCCAGTCTGCCGCATGGAACTCGTGCTGATGCATGATATCGGCGTGGAGCTGTTCAGATCGCTTCCGCCAAGCCCCCTTGCTGGCAAAATCCCCATCATGGCCATGCGCCGCTCGGAGGCCGACATCGGCGGCAATGCAGCGCCGTCTCGCGGTCCGGACGGTCTTACCGCAGGCGGCATGCCCATCGTCCTAGCGCCCTACGCGGGCGATGATCTCTGCAAGGTCGCCTGGCGGCGACTTGCGCCCGGCGTGCAGCATTTTCCGATTGCGCTTTCGGCAGGCGCCAAGGGAAGCCTGCGTCTTCTCAAAATTGCTCCGGGAACATCCGTTCCCGCGCACGGCCATCGCGGCTCTGAATTGACGCTGGTGCTGGGCGGTTCCTTCCGTGACGAGACCGGACTCTACGGCGTGGGCGATGTCGCCGATCACTTCGATGAGACCGAGCACCAGCCGGTGGCCGACGCTGAAGGGGGATGCGTTTGTCTCGTTGCGTCAGAAAAGAAATTCCGCTTCAAGTCGGTGATGGCGAGGCTCTTTCAGCCCTTCACTGGACTTTAGGATTGGCCGATGGACGCGGCGCGTCCCTGGAAGACGGCATGGATCACGGGCGCAAGTTCGGGCATTGGCCGCGAACTGGCGTTGCGTCTTGCCGGACGCGGCGTGCGCGTTGCGGCAACCGCACGCTCTGCCGACAACCTCAAAGTACTTGCCGCGTCAAACCCCCTGATCAGCCCCTATCCCGGGGACGTCACCGATGCGGCCGCGATGAAGGATACCTTCGCCGCCATCGAACGTGACCTGGGGCCCGTCGACCTTGCGATATTCAGTGCCGGCGTCTGGCGAGGGATGCTCGTCTCCGACTTCTCTGCCCAGCGCGGCAAGGACGTCATGGCCGTCAACTATTTCGGCGTTCTCAACGCCTTGGAGCCTGCGATGGCCGCGTTTGCCTCCCGCGGCCGCGGGCATATCGCATTCGTCTCTTCCGTCGCCGGTTTCAGGGGCCTGATGAAGGGCGCGGCGTACGCGCCGACCAAGGCCGCGCTCATCTCATTGAGCGAGGCCCTTTATCCGCATCTCGCCCGCAAAGGCGTCAAACTCACGATCATCAATCCCGGCTATATCGTCACGCCGATGACCCAAAGGGAGACGTTTCGTATGCCGTTCATCATTCCGGTGGAACAGGCGGCCGAAACGATCATCGCGGGTCTTTCGCGCGGCAAGTATGAGATCGTATTTCCCTGGCGCACAGCGCTTCTGATGAAGACGCTGCGCATTCTTCCAAACTGGGCGTTCTTCCGCCTCGTCAACATCGGCATCAATCGCAGGGGCACCGGCGAGCCGCCCTCCACGCCGAACGCTTGACCGTCTTTTGCACGCCATTCGCGCCGCGCAAGACTTCAGAAATATTCCTTCACGCTCCGCTAACCTTAATGCGTTCTTAACCAAGGTTGCGGCATTCTCAATTCATGCCGGGACCCTGAAGGGACTGAAAGCCCACACACTCTCTCCCACCCTTCGCGGCCCCGTGGAATGCAAGAGCGAAGTATCGTCACCCATTTGTGTCTTAAGCGTACCGAGGTGGTCCGATGACTTACGAAGCACTCTCCCGTGCACTTGCCTACGCCTCCTGCCTTACCAGCATGACCCTGTTTGCCACGTCGATGGCCATTGCGGCCGTCAATGTGGGAAGCCTCAGTCCGCCTGGGGCCTGCGGTCCGACAGCCTGCACAACCTTGGCCGTGCAGGCCGACGGCCTCAGTTCCGGCTTAAAGAGCGGGGTCTACGTCCAAGCAGTCGCAACATCACTCTGGCAGAGGAAGATCTGATCGGCCTTGCGCGGATTTCGAAGCGATGTGCGCACGTCGCTTCGAAAAACCGCACACTGAAAGCGCTTTTCATGTTTCGCGCAGGAATTATCCGGCCGCACTCACCGGATGAACGAACTCACGAAACAGGACAAAGCATCTGGCAAGGAGCGCGGGGAAAACGACTCTGCGCTCTTTCCATTTTTACCGATCGCCGCTCTTGACGACGCGGTCACTATCCTTGACGACGCGGTCGATGGCCTGGAGTTCGCGCACGAGCGCAGGGAAATCTTTCAGCGCCACCATGTTGGGGCCATCGGAGGGCGCGTGATCGGGATCCTGATGGGTCTCGATGAAGAGCCCCGCAACCCCGACAGCGACCGCTGCACGAGCCAGGACCGGCACAAAACGGCGGTCTCCGCCTGATGACGTGCCCTGCCCGCCCGGCTGCTGCACGGCGTGTGTGGCATCGAAAATGACTGGCGCGCCGGTCTCTGCCATCTGCGCAAGGCCGCGCATATCGACGACAAGCGTGTTGTAGCCGAAGCTCGAGCCGCGCTCCGTGACGAGCACATTGGGATTGCCGCTGCCCGTGACCTTGGCAACGGCATTCTTCATGTCCCAGGGCGCAAGAAACTGCCCCTTCTTGATTTTGACCACGCGGCCGGTTTCCGCGGCGGCGATGAGCAGATCGGTCTGGCGGCACAGGAACGCAGGAATTTGCAGAATATCGACCACTTCGGCGACGGGCGCGCACTGCGCCGCCTCGTGCACGTCGGTGACGACCGGAAGGCCCAGGCTCTCGCCGATCTCGGCGAACACAGGCAGTGCCGCCTTCAAGCCGATGCCGCGCTTGCCCGAAAGCGAGGTACGATTGGCTTTGTCAAAAGACGCCTTGAAGACGAGACCGCAACCAAGAGCGGTGGCGATCTCCTTCAGGGCGCTCGCCATCTCCAGCGCATGCGCCCGGCTCTCCATCTGGCAGGGCCCCGCCAGCAGCGCGATGGGAAGATCGTTGCCGAAGACGGCGTCGCGGGCGTGCACGTGCGCATTGGGCGCGAGCGCGGCTGTCGCCAGTGAGGAGTAAGGTTTGTTCATGGCCGTCTTATAGACCGGCGGCAATCCCGAAGCGAGACCGGCACGGCCCCGTTCAACAGCCTAGCGCGCCGCAGATGCGCAAAAATAAAAACGGCGGCTCAAAGGCCGCCGTTTATAGAACCTATCGGTTCGAAATCGTTAGATAACGTCGATCTCGGCCGGGAGGTAGCTCGTGACCTCAAGACCAACTTCCTGCTCGCGAACTTCCGGCTTCATCCAGGTCTTCATGGTGTATCTCCTCCAAGAAATCTCTTTCACAGGACACCCCTGTTACAAACACATGTAGCGAGGCCTGCTGAAAATGGCCAATCGCTTTTCAATCGCGATGAGCAAACTTTTTGTGATCGTTTCGCGGCTTTGTTATACCGTTACAACAATGACTTACGACTTTCGGCCAAACGCCGGTGCAGCGCTAGGCCAAGATACCGGACGGACTCCTGATACGGTGATCCGCGCTCTGACCTTGTGGTAAAACACCGCCGAATTTGCTGGACCGGCCCATCGCGCGTGGTAGGGGTCATTCATGGCTCTGTGCGTGCTATAGTTCGTTTGTCGACATAAGGGGTGGCACGTCCACGCTACGCCATAACAACTGAGGGGAAGCACATGCTTGAACAATTTGCCTGGCTACAGCCTGTCCTGATCGCCGCCGCGGTCGTCTTCGTTCTCGATCTCATCGGCAACATGCTTTCGTTCTCGAGCCGGTTCATGAACGCGCTCGTCACTGCGCTGGTTTTCGCCATCCTGTTTGGCGCCCTGATCCACCTCGGCATCGTGCAGCTGGACGTTAAAACAGTTCCCATGCCGGCCACGACGGAAGCGCCGGCCAGCGCGCCAGCTCAATAATCCGGCTGGACACGAGGGGGAAGATCCGTCCGGTCTGAAGGATTGGGCGGATCTATTTGTTTGCCTTGCGTCTACTCAGGCAATGACGTTATCGCGGCGCGACCCGATGCGGCGGTTTTCCGACAGGACGGAGCGTATCTCAAACATCTCTGCCGGGGTGAGGCGAACGCGGCGCTTGCGCCAGAACTGCCAGCGCGGCGTCAACTCGATCCAGTGCCCGCCGTAGTAGTCGCAGAACATGCGGATACGGTCGCCAGCCACGATCCGGCGCCAAACCCAGGCCACTTGCTCGGCGTGATCCAGCTCCGGCGACACGGTTTTCCAACCCACGTTTCTCAAAGCATCAGACATCGATTTCCATGAAATTGGAACTAGTGCTTTTGCGTTAAGAATGGGTAACGCAAAGACTGCAAATCCGACGCCCAGCCATACCTCGGCCCGGAACCACGCCGCGCGTGACCGGCGTGCGCATTGAACCCCTCTCCGCTGCCGCGCGACCAACGACGCATGTTCCAGCCGGAACAGCGCGTGCGTCCGCCGCTATGTGAGGCTGGCCGCGATCGGCATTTAGACCCACGAAAGGATAACCTAATGGCCTTCCTTCGCACCGCCTTGCGCGCGTTCGCCGCCGCGTCGGCAATCTTCACTGCTTTTCCCGCCATCGCCGGGGCCGGCGATACCTCTCCCTTGGGCGTATGGATCGACAACACCGGACGCGGCGCGATCGAAATCAAACCGTGCGGGGGCAATACCCTTTGCGGCCACGTCGTGTGGGTTCGCAACAGCAAGGACATCAAGGGATGCGGACGCCAGATCATTGGCGCGGCGCGTCCCATAGGCAGCAAAGGCATACACCAGGGCTGGATCTATTCGCCCGAGAAGAAGCAGCGCTACGATGTTGAGTTTGTCCCGTCGGGTGCGGACAGGCTGCGCGTCACCGGCTATGCGGGCATCAAATTGTTCTCGCGCACCATGTATTGGACGCGCGCGAGCGGCGATCTTGTGCGTTGTGACAGCACCCAGACGGCGAAGGCGGCGCCGAAACCCTCCGAGCAGGTGGCCGCCGCAACTGCTGCACCTCAAAGTGCAGCGTCCCCAAAGGAACCCGACAAACCCACGCAAGCCGGATCCTCCGGCGTGCCGAAGAAAACTGCCACGCAGCCTGAGGACGCAACGCCCGCAAGCACGCTCGCAAAGGAGAAAGCAGAGAAGAATGCTTCAAGCCAGCAGGACACCGCATCCGTTAAGAGCGAAGACGACGCCGTTGCGGACGCTGCCGCGGCAGGCGAGCAGACCTCCGAGAACGACGCTGAGACCGCTGGTGAAGAGACTGCCGGTTCGGGATTGTCCAAGCTGAACCTTGGCGGCATGGAACTCGGCAAGGTCATTTCGCGCAAGGGCGGCACCTGCAAACTCGATCTTCCCTGGGTCAAGGTTCGCTTCGATTGCAAGGATTTGTGATCCCAGCCTCAGGGTGGCGTTGGCGACGGCGCCTCCCGCTCAAAGAACGTCTTCCCGGCGCAGGCCGGGATCCGTCCAGGCGTCAACATTTGTCCGCATCCGCAACTTGGCCGGATCCCCGCCTTCGCGGGGAGGACGATCGGGATGGGTTGCAGATTCGCCTTGTTCAACGTGCCCATTGATGTACGCGGCGACCGATCTCTTAAAAGAACGTCATTCTGGCCGAACGTTCCTCACAGCGTGTCATCCCGGGCAAGCGCCAACCCGAGAGGGACCCAACGCATCCGTGCGAAGCGCAAAGCATCTCACCGCATCCTCACGCCAAGCATTCCTTGGTCCCGGCTCTCGCTGCGCTCGGCCGGGATGACAGAGAGAAACGCTCAAGTGGGTTTCTGGCAGCCGTGCCTCTATCAGGCGCTCCAGTGGGTGAGCAAGTTGGCCGGGTCCGGGCGCTCCCGCTCCTCCGGCTTCTCGGCCGGCGTGCCGATGTAGATGAAGCCCGCCACGCGCTCGCTGTCTTTCAGTTGCAGGGCGGAGCGCACGGTGGGGCTGTAGGACACCCATTCCGTGATCCACGACGTCCCAAAGCCCATGGCGTTCGCCGCCAGGCACACGTTGAAGCACACCGCACCGGCCGACAGGATCTGCTCCCACTCGGGCGTGCCAGGGCGCGGCTTGATCTGCGAGATGACCGCGAGCACGAAGGGCGCACGCGTAAAGCGGGCCCGCTCCATGTCGAGGCGCATATGGCTAGGCGGCTCTTTTTCCTCCGCCTCGCAGGCCTTCGCGAACACCTCGCCGATGGCCTTGCGCGCGTCTCCCTCGAAGGCGATGAATCGCCACGGCGTCAGCTTCTTGTGATCGGGGACACGGGTGGCGACCTTGAGGATCTCCTGGAGTTGCGCCGGCGTGGGTCCGGGCGCTAACAGCTTGTCCGGCTTGACCGATCTGCGGCTGGCCAGAAATGACAAAATCGAATGGTCCATGCTCTTTCCGGTGGATGTGACATCCATCTCTCGCTATCGCAATTGCGAAGCTGTTACAATGGCGCAGCATTCAGGGGAACCCGTGAGCATATGATGACGCGATACGTCCTGGCGCTGATCCTGGCGGCTTTCGCCCTGGCGGCAGGCGGACCGGACAGTTCGAACGCCCAAGATCCCAAGCCGCAATCTCGCGAGCAGGCGCAATCCCAACCGGACGGCCCCATGCCGGACGTCGCCCAGAGTGGCCAGCGCTCGGTGCTGTTCATGGTCGACGGGTCGGGCTCGATGTGGGCGCGCTTCGCCACGCCCAGTGAACCGCGCGCCAAGATCGATGTCGTGCGCGATCTTATCCGGCCCCTCGTTGCGCCTGGGGCCAACACCGCCCGCATCGGCCTGGCCTCCTTCGGTCACCGCCGGCGCGGCGACTGCTCGGACGTCGAGGTGATTGCACCCCTCGGCAGCGCCCGCGAACAGGTCGTGGCCGAACTCGACAAGCTCAATCCCCGTGGCAAAGGACCGCTCGCGCAGGCCATTCGCGAGGCAGCCGGCGCCATCGGAACCGAACGCCCGGCCGCCGTCGTCATTGTCAACGATGGCGTTGACAACTGTCGCCAGGATGCGTGCGCCGCGGCCACCGAGTTCGCCTCCCAAGCACCCGGCGTTCCCATCCATGTCGTCGGTATCACCGTCGATCCGGCCTCGGTCGCGAGCCTGCAATGCATCTCCAAGGCCACCGGTGGCGCATTCTTCGACGCGCGCGATCCGCTTGCGCTCGCCACCGGCATCAGCGAGGTGGCGCTGCGCGCGCTCGGCGATGCACCGGCAGCCGCCGCAGCATCCGAGGCGGCGGCCCAGACCCCTGCCCCACTTCCTCAAGCTGCGCTGCGGGCGACGCTTGCCCTGGCCGAGGGTGGCAAGCCCATGGCCAGTGCCGCTTATTGGCGGGTCCTCGAAAAGGACACCGGCACGGTCGTTGCCGAAGCCCATGCGCCGGGCATCGCTGAAAACGTCAAGCCGGGCGACTACATCGTCGAAGCGCAAATGGGTGGCATGAAGGCGAGCACCCCCGCGCACATCGAGGCGGGCCAGCCGACGACGCTTGCGCTCGCCCTCAAGGCGGCGCGGCTTGCCGTCAAGAGCAAGGGCGCCAAGCCGCCATCCTCCCAAAGTGCGCCCCTCGTCACCGTTCGCGAAGGGCCCGGCGGCACGACGCCGGGCGCAACCGTCCTGATCGGACGGCTCGACGAGATCGACGCGCTCCTGCCGCCTGCCAGCTACCTCGTGACGATCACAGACCAGCAGATCAGCCAGGAGCAATCCGTCTCGCTGTCGGAAGGCACCGAAACGACGCTGGCGATCGATATGAAGTCGGGCCGCCTTTCGCTGTCGGCCGTCACGCCGGACAATGGCACACCGCTTCAGGATGTGAGCTTTTCCATCCTCGAAGACGATCCCGACAGCCCCGATGGCCTGCGCGAGGTACGCCGCTCACGCGCACCCCAACCCGGCTTCAGCCTGCCGGCAGGCACCTATTATGTGGTCGCTCGCTCCGGATACGCCGAGCAGCGCCAGCGCATCGCATTGAGCGCCGGTGACGACGTGATGAGAGCCCTGGTTCTGCCTGCGGCTCAGCTCAAAATTTCCGCGCAGGTTTCCGGATCGCCCGCCCCCGGCAATGCTGACCTCGCCTACCGGATAGAAACGCTCGGCAAAGAACAGCGCGAGATCGCACGGGTATCTGCCTCGCAATTTGAAGGGCTGCTCAACGCAGGCCGCTATCGCGTGTCTGCCACGCTGGAGCAGAACGCAGCCGGTGCGCAGCAGGAGATTACCCTGGAAGCCGGCAAGCCTTTGGAGATCACCCTCAAGATCGACGCGGGCGAGGCAACGCTGCGCGCGCCCACGACGGCGAGCAGCGGATACGACACGTTCTGGGAGTTGCGCGACGCGCAAGGACGCGCGATCTGGCATGCGACCGCGGGTGAACCTAAGGTTCTCCTGGCGCCGGGCCGCTATAGCGTCCGGCTGGAAACGCGCGATTCCATCCTGCAGGCCACATTTGAAATCGCCGCTGGTGAGAAAAGGACGATTGAACTGGGGGGTGGCTGATGGGCGCGCGTTCCGGAGGTTTTCGAAGAGAGGCCATTCGAACACAAGGAGACGGGCACATTCGTGTTTCGTTGCAATTCTCGATGCGTTCATCCGCCCTCGCGTGGACAGCTGGCATTGCGCGTGTGCTTTTATGTCAAGCAGCCTTTGCCCTCGCCTTGGCTGGCGCGGCGCAAGCTCATGCCGCCTCGGTGGACCGGATCGTCGTTGCTCAGGCGAGCGACTGGTCCGCAGACATCGACGTCAAGAAGAGTGCGCCCGCCAAACCCAAGCAGCAGGCCAAACCCGCCAATACGACGGTCATCGAGCGTAGCCAGGACGCGGCCAGCACCGGCAACGGTGAACTCCATCTCGTCGCGCTGCTCACCGTCGATGGCCAGCAGATCGATGAAGGCGTCGTCTGGCGCGTTTTTCAGGCGGCTGGCAGTACCAAGCCCAAGCTGGTCGCGGAAAAACGCGAAGCCAGCCCGGAGCTGAAGCTTCAGCCTGGCGACTACACCATCAACGCAGCATTTGGGCGAGCCAATCTGACGCGCAAGATTTCCGTCAAAGCCGGCAGCTCGGCAACAGAACGGTTCGTGCTCAACGCCGGGGGCTTACGCGTCACCGCCAGCGTGATGGGCAAACCGGCGCCAGAAGGCAGTGTCACGTACGCGATCTATTCGGATGACCGCGACCAGTTCGCCAATCGCGGCGACGTCATGACCGGCGCCAAGCCCGGCCTCGTCATCCGCCTCAATGCCGGCATCTATCACATCGTCTCGACGTATGGAGACGCAAACGCAAAGGTGGAAGCCGACGTCACGGTGGAGGCGGGCAAACTGACGGAAGCATCCGTCATTCATCAAGCCGCCAAGGTCGCCTTCAAGCTCGTCACGCATGCAGGCGGCGAGGCGCTGCCCGATACCCACTGGACGATCCAGGCCCGGGGCGGCGATGCCGTGAAGGAGAGCGTGGGCGCCTTGCCGACCCACGTGCTGGCACCCGGCGACTATACGGTCCTCGCCAAGTCCGGCGGCCGCGTGTTCAAACGCCAGTTCAGCGTGAAAGATGGGGAGATGGCCAACGTCGAAGTCGTGGCCAACGGCGGGGAGGCAGGCGTGCCGGAACAAACCAGCGGCGAGTCCTATCCTCAGCTGGATTTCAAAAATCCGTAAGAACCCAATCGGTGGGACAGCCGTTGGCTCTCATCCGCCGGTCGACCTTGTCGCCTTCCGAACTCATGCCCGCTTCGAGAAAGGCCATGCGCGCCATCTGCCAGTGCTCGCAGGCGGTGATGGGATCGCCCGCCTCGTAAGCCGCTTCGGCCAGATCGAGACGGCACTCGGCGTGCAGCGCGGCATGCTTATGCATCGCCGCGAGCCCGGCGGCTGAACGCAGCGCATCCAGCCCCGAGGCCGCTTCGCCATTGGCCATACGAGCCCGCCCCAGCGCCAGATAGATCATTGCGAGCGCAATGGGCTGATCCATTTGCTCAGCACCGACCAAACGATCCTCCAACTGCTCGACCGTTTCGCCGCCATAGAGTTTCATGCCTGATGTCGCGCCCGTGGACGCGCCAGGCGCCAAAGACGCAGCAGATATCATGCTGTGGGGCCCATTGCCTGCGCGCTCCTTGGCGTCGGACGAATCCTGATCGCGCGCTTCATGGCGCTGTTGCACTCTGGAATGGAGCAGAAATAGGAGCACGAGAATTCCCAAAATAGGCAGAGCGAGAATGCTATAGCGAAGCACCAACTCGTACGATGCTACATCTGGCACGGGAAACTTGGCCTCCCACGTGATTGGCCGGGACTCAAACGCTCCCTACGCGCGCCAGAGCATCTCTCATCGGAAGGGCGCGGCGTACATTAATCCGCCTTTCGTCCACAAGTTGTTGAGCCCGCGCTCCAAACGCAGCGGTGTTCCCTTGCCGAACGTACGCTCGAAGATCTCGGAATAGTTGCCGACCTGCCCGATAATTTGCCGCGCCCAGTCGCGCGCGAGACCCAAAGGCTGCCCGAGATTCGATTCCAGACCCAGGAACCGGCGCACGTCTACGAAGCTCGTGTTCTCCATATTGACTACGTTGGAGGACGTAAGCCCCATCTCCTCGCCCGCGATCAGCGCCATGACGGTCCAGCGCACGATCGTAAACCAGTCCTCATCCCCCGATTTGACGTACGGGCCGATCGGCTCCTTGCTGATCTGCTCGGCAAGCAAGGCGTGCTCGGCGGGCGACGAGAGCTTGGAACGTTCGTAGGCGAGAAGGGAAACATCGCCGGTCAGCACCGTACATCCGCCTGACGCATAGGCCTGCACAAGATCTTCCCAACGCTGCGAGGTGATGAGCTGATAGCGCATCTTGGTGCGCGTGAAGTATTCGGCGACTGCTCGTTCTCCCGAGCCCCCTGGAAGCACGCAGATCGAGGCGCCGGACAACTCCAGCACACTTGAAACTGCATGACTGCGCGGAACCAGAAAACCTTGACCATCATAAAACAGCACGGATGTAAACCGCGCACCGAGATCGGAGTCACGCGACAAGGTCCACGACGTCGCGCGCAGCAGCACGTCGACTTCGCCCTCCTGCAAGGCCTTGAAGCGATCCGACGCTGGCAATGCACGAAACTTCACGCTCGATTTGTTGCCGAACACCGCAGCTGCAAGCGCCGAGCAGAATTCGACTTCGATCCCGCTCCAACGCCCGTTGGAATCGACGAGCGAAAAGCCCGGTGAATTTTCTCCCACTCCGCAATTGAGGTAGCCGCGCGCCTTCACGGCATCGAGCGTCGTCGGTGGCGCGGCGCTCACCATGCGTGCCCCAGGTGCAAGGCTGCCGCCGGCCACGATTACGGCACACAGCCAACGCTTCAACGTCTTTGTAATCGACATAACTTCCAGCTTTTCCGGACACCCGCGTGGCGGTCCGGCGCAGCCTGACAGCCTGCTCACACGCAGACTTCAGGCACAAAGCGCCGTGAAGCGTAACCAGTGCCCCTTTTCGAACGCCAGCACAGTTCTCCAGGGTGGCGCGAAGGTCAAGCCTTGACCCGGGCGTCAAGATGCGTCACAGGGCGATTTTCCGGGCTGCATCGCGAGGATCTCATGGGCAAAAAGAACGACGCTCAAGCGGGTGGCCGGCACCCCGCCACCGACGTCGTCCACCTGGGGCGCGACCCTGCCACCCAATATGGCTTCGTGAATACCCCTGTTTACCGGGGTTCTACGGTGCTCTTTCCCACATTGGAGGCACTGAAGAGCCGCACCCAGCCTTATACTTATGGGCGCCGCGCGACGCCGACGACGAAGGCGCTGGAGGAGGCTCTCACGGCTTTGTCGGGCGGCACGTTCACGATGTTGGCCCCGAGCGGACTTTGTGCCGTGACCGCCGCGCTTCTGGCCTTCGTCAGAGCGGGCGACGAAATCCTGATGGTCGACACGGTCTATCAGCCCACGCGCGCCTTTTGCGACAGCATGCTGAAGCGGCTTGGCGTGACGACACGATACTACGATCCGCTCATCGGCGGGGGCATTCGAGATCTGATCCAGGACAACACACGCCTCGTCTTTGTCGAAAGCCCCGGTTCGCAGACCTTCGAGATGCAGGATCTGCCGGCCATCGCGGAGGCAGCGCACGCGCGCGGTCTCTTCGTGCTCGCCGACAACACGTGGGCGACACCGCTGTTGTGCAAACCGCTTGCGCTTGGCGCGGACGTCACGATCGAGGCGGCGACCAAGTACATTGTCGGGCACGCCGACGCCAATCTCGGCGCAGTGACCGGCAATGCACGCTGTGCGGCTACACTCAACCAGGCGAAGGAGGATCTCGGCCTCAGCATCGGCTCGGAGGAAGCTTATCTCGCATTGCGCGGCCTGCGGACGCTCGATGTGCGTCTGCGCCATCATATGCAGGCGGGCCTCGACATGGCGCGCTGGCTCGCCCAGCGTCCGGAAGTTGCGCGCGTCATGCATCCGGGCCTGGAAACGGATCCTGGCCATCAGCTGTGGAAGCGCGACTATGCGGGCGCGAGCGGTCTGTTCGGCTTCATCTTGAAACCGGCGTCTCAAAAAGCGCTCGCCGCGTTCCTCGACGGCATGGAGCTGTTCGGCATGGGCTACTCATGGGGCGGATATGAGAGCCTCATCATTCCATTCGATCCGCGCTCCTATCGCACGGCCACGGCCTGGAAGGCGGAAGGCCCTGCATTGCGTATCCACGTCGGTCTCGATGGTCTGGAAGACCTCAAGGCCGATCTGGCGCGTGGCTTCGATCGCCTGAACGCAGCCCTTTAGGCTCATTAACGAAAGATCTGGATATTCGCCGCCTGCCTCCGGAAGGCCGGAATCAACGTCGTATTTGTGACACAGCGCCCGCGCGCGGCGGGCTGTTTGAAATCGTGGCGGAATAAAGTCAAAGCCACAGCGTTCTCACCCTGACTTGAGAAGAGGACAACTCGTGACGGAGAATATTCGATCCCAAATGATCGAATTTCTGCCCCGCCTACGCAGGTTTGCGTACGCGTTGACGAGGAATTTGGAGCAGGCAGACGACCTGGTTCAGGACACCTGCGAGCGCGCCTTGGCGCGCGCGGATCAGTGGCAGCCGGGTACGAGGTTGGACAGTTGGATGTACAGGATCGCACAGAACATCTGGTTCGATGCACGGCGCGCCGCCAAGGTTCGCGGCGAGCGCGCCGATTTGGAAGATATCGCGGAAATTTCAGGAAGTGACGGCCGCACCGTCGTAGAAAGCCGGCTGACGCTCGCCTCTGTTTTCAAGGAAATGGACCGCCTGCCGCACGACCAGCAGGTCCTCGTCGCACTCGTGTGCATTGACGGTCTGTCCTACAAAGAGGCGGCCGAAACTTTGCAATTGCCGATCGGAACGGTGATGAGCCGCCTGTCGCGCGCGCGTCAGGCGATCGCCAGCGCCCTGATGGATACCAATCCGGCCCTCGCGGCCGCAGCTCCGGGAGCGCGCCTTGGAAAGACTTCCTGAAGAAGTGCTGATGGCCTACGCCGATGGCGCGCTCGATGAAGCAGAGACGCGCCGGGTTGAGGCTATCCTGGCAGCCGACCCCGCCGAGCAGGCGCGCCTGTCTCCTTATGTGGTGACGCGCGACGTGCTGGCTGGCATGTTCTGCGAGGCCCTCACCTCGCCCGTTCCCGACCGGCTGATCGGCACCGTGCTGAGCACGCCGGTCGGGATCAGGGCACAGGGTGTGCAAAGCGCGGGCCCATCCTTCATGAGCCGCGTCCGCGAACTTCTGTTTCCGGAAACGCCAGGCTTTGCGAGCGCGTTTGCCTTGTGCACGGCCGTTTTCCTGGTCGCGGGAGCGGGCTGGCTCGCCGGACATGCCTCTCTTCCGGCAACCAGCCCGCAAAGCGTGATCGCATTGGACGGCGATGCGGTGTACGCGGATGGCGCGCTGCGTGCCGCACTCGACACCACGCCTTCAAACAGCGCCTATGAGCAGGGTCTCTTCAAAGTGACGCCTATTCTCACGTTCCGCGATGAGGGCGATCATCTCTGCCGGCAATATGCTCTCGCGCGCGCAGGCAGTGCGCCCTATGCCGGATATGCCTGCCGAACCCAAGACGGCCGCTGGAGCATTGCCTTTCATGCCATGACGCCGCATGGGCCGGCGAACCACAAGGCGCAAGCCAACAACGGCGCCAAGCAATCGCAAGAGGGCGGCTTCACGCCTGCAGGCGCACCGGAATTCGACGCCCTCGAAGGCGCGATTGATCGCAGCATCAAGGGCGACGCACTTTCGGGCGCCGACGAAGCACTTCTGATTTCAAACGGGTGGAACGACAAGGGGCAACACTAGGCGCAAGGACCGCCGCTGCGGCGGCAAGGGGGTCAATCGGCATGCTGCCGGGGGGCGGCGGCGGTCCTTAAGCCAAATGACGTTTCTGCGCACCATTCGCATTTGCCTGCTCACGCTTTTGGGAAATGTGTTCCTCGTACCCTTCCTTCATTGACGGCCACGCGCGAGAACGTCCGACCCGCAACGGACAATCGCAAGCGGCAGTCAATCTCCTGGCGGCGTGCTCGTCACGCTTGCTGAGAGGCATGAGGCCCACCGCGCGCTTCTGTCCGGCACCCCGCTTCCGGATCAGAGGTCGCGGTGGGCTTTTTCGCATTTGCCGGTGGGCCGCGACGCTGCGGAACGTTGGTGTGCGGGAGATCCGCGCAGGTGGCCCGGAGATTCTTCAAAGCTTCGTTGGGGAGACCAAGCTGCGTGTGTTGTGTGTCTACTGCGCAAATCCGAACGCAGACATCGCAGCGCCTGACGTATCGGGAAGTGCGGCAGGCTCAAAGCCGGTAACCCCGGCTCCCGGCCCGCCCACTGACATCTGCTTTGCCTCGTCCGTCCACGGCAGGCTCGCAACTCCGCCTATCTCGTTGCAGCTCTCAGGCGCAAGCGGCAAACCCTCGCCATAGGTTGGATCGCGCCCCGGCGGGCCAAGATCCTGCATCGAGACACGGGCGAGCACATCGTCCTTGGTGCGGATATTCTTGCGCGCCTCGGGCATGGCTGCGAGCAGTCCGGTGACGAAGGGAGCGGCAAAGGAGGTGCCGGTCCGGTAACCTTCGCGGGCGTTCGGCAAGGCCGTCCAGATGTTGACGCCGGGCGCCGCCACATCGACGTAAGCGCCCCGGTTTGCGTGCCGGTAGTTGCGCATGTCCTTGCTGATCGCGGTAACCGCGATCACCTGCTTATAGGCGGCAGGATAACTCGGAGGACCGTTCGCGCCGCGGTTACCCGCTGCAGCGACGAAGATAACGCCTTTGGCCGCCATGGCGGAGATGACCGACTCGATTTGATCATTGGGCGGTCCGGAAAAACTCATGTTGACGATGTCGGCGTTTTGCGAGTCGAGCCACGCGAGTGCGCGCAAAACCGCGACGGCGTCGGCAGAAACCTGTCCATCGGCATCGGTGCTGAAGGTGCTGGCCAGGAGGAAGTCCGCATCCGGCACCAGACCCGGAGTGCCGCTGTCAGTGCGCCCCGCGAGCACGGAAAGAACGGCGGTACCATGCCAATCGCCGCTCGCCGGGGACGACTGCCCCCGGAAGTTCTGCAGATCGATTCTGCGCCCCGTAAAAGCCGGATGCGACGTATCGAACGAGGTGTCGATGATGCCGACGCGCGCACGGCGCGCACACGCGTTGAGGGCGCTTTTCCAATGCATGAGCTGCCGGGCGAAGCACTTGTCATCGACGCAGCTTCCCTCCTCCCGGCCGCCGTTCGCGGCGGTCTTTGCAGGATAGCTGCGCTGCAGGGCATCTGCGGCAGGCAGAATGCGATAGACGTGGTTGGGCCCGAAGTGTGCCGACGGCACTTCCTTCTCAAGCAAAGCCAAGGCCGACTTTTCGCTCATGCCGTTGGGAACCACCAGCCTTTGGACGGGTGCCGGATCGCCGGGTGCAAAAACACGCGCCGTGGTCTGAAATCCCAACGCGCGTACGCGCTCGGAGGCGTCCGGGCCGAGCCCAGAGGCAACGATCTCACGGCGCCGGAAGCTGCCCATCTGCAGCAATTCAAAATCGACGACACCGCTTTTGGGCGAACCATCGGGTGCCGTGCGCGAAGCCGCTGCTGCACGTTTGCCGGCGCTAACCGCCGGCACCGTCGCGCTGGAGGCCGCCTTCTTCTGTCCGTTGGCCTTGCCTTGCGGGGGCTGGCCTGCCGGCTGAATGTTGTTCGCGCCAGCCGTGCCCGTCACGCCTGAAACAGCGTTGGGGTTGAGATTGGCGTTCGAAACGGCATCACCTTTGTCCTTATCTTTATCCTTGTCTCTTCCTTTGCCGTTACCGTGAGCCGCCTTGGTCTTTGAGTTCGTGAGTTTGCCGAACCATTCTACGAGCGTGGTAGGTTCGGGCTGATATTCGTCGGCGGCAAGGTCGTCGTTTGCCGAATCCGTGTCGTCGTCCTGGCTGGACTTCTCCTTGTCGTCTTGGTCTCTGCTGTCGTCCTGATCCTTGGCGTTGTCTTTTTTGCGCGTGTCGGTGTTCTTGTCGTTTTTGGAAGATTGAACCGTGCTTCTGGAATTGGTGTCTTTTGTCGTTGACGTGTCCCTCGAAGAGACACTGGCACGCCCCGTGGAAGACGTGTCCCGCGATACTGGATCAGCGCGCTGCGTAGTGCGCTCGGCGGCGGCCTGAGCCCGCACGCTAGCTGCCTGAGCGCGCTCGGCAGCGGCTTGCGCCCGTTCCGCTTCGCGCTGCTGGCGCTCCAGCATCTGTTGTTGACGTTCCTCCGCACGTTGGCGGCGCTCCTCGGCGCGCTGGCGGCGTTCCTCTGCACGCTGCTGGCGTTCTTCAAGCTGGCGTTGCAGCCGCTCTGACCGCTCGCTCCGGTCGTCGTAATTGCCGGCATGCGCCTGCGTGATGAGGATGGATGCCTGCAAAGCGAGCGTCGCCATTCCGGCGGCGCCAAACAGGCTCGCCGCCATAATGGCGGCGTGGCGCACGTTCGCGCGGCGGCACGATTTGCGGCCTCCGTAGTCGTGCGTACCTGCGCGCATCCCCCGATGCCCTCGCATGATCCCCCCGCGACAACGCGATAAAGCATGTCCCCTGCAAGAATCTTTTAACACGCCCTCACGGGTTACCTAAACCGCGAAATCACTTTCACCATGCTGTTTTTGAGCTTGTGAAGCGCCAAATGGCCACAATTGCATCGAGCGGAAAAGACCCATGGATAAAGGCAAAATGAGTAGAATGAAACGTCCGCCCGATCCGAACGAGAAAAAGTGAGAGTGCTTATCATTGGCATACAGCCAATTGCAGTTTAAGCGTTGAAGCTCAGTTGGATGATCATTTCATCTGCGCGGGGCGGTCAACCGGACCGAGCCCCTTCAACAAAAGCCGCAACTTGCGTTCCCGGACGCGCCGCGCAGCCATCGCAACGGAAAACCACCGCCGCTCACGCTCGTCCTGTTCTCTCCAGCGCTTCTTTTCCTTTTGCACTTTCAGAATATAGACACTCACCTCCACCAGGCGCGCGTTCTGACCCTCGATCTTCCGGTAGCGGTAGTTGCCGATCGGCTTGGAGGATATCCTGCCTACCACACCGGCTTCCTGCTTGGCCTCGCGCGCGGCGGCGTCCTGGTCCTTGAGACGGCGGGACGGCCATCCCTTGGGCAACACCCAGCGTCCCGTGTCTCGCGAGGTGACCAGCAGCACCTCGAGCGATCCATCTTGCGCCTTGCGCAGGGGTAAGGCTGCAACCTGTCTGATCATCGGCATCGCGTGAAGGTTATTGTGCGACGCAATGATTCACAAGCCAGCGAGGTGAGCGTACCGACACTGCCGCCGGCATTCTTGCCACGTCGGGCTACTATGCGACCGTATGGAGCGCCGACTACGCGCAACATCACATCATCGATCCCGCGACACTGCGCTCGCCGCCACGAACCGCCTCCGTCAGCGTGCTGGCGCCGTCCGGTGCGTTGGCCGACGGTCTCGCCACCGCCATGATGGTGATGGGTCCTGAGAAGAGCCTTGCGCTTGCGGCCAAGCTTCCAGACGTGGAAGCCTTGATCGTCACAAAATCCAGCGAGAGGTTTGCGACACCGCGCTTCCCGCTGGTGTGACGGGCGGGTGCACGTACGCGCGGTCAGTTCTCGAAGAACGACAACAGGCCCGAGCTCTTCGGCGGCGCCTTGAAGGGCGCCATGGCACTGGTGAGTTCGGCATAAAGCTTGGGCACCCAAGCGGGTTCGCCCTTCTCGTGCTCGGCTACCTGATGATCGCGCAGATCCGTCGGCGCTATGATGACTTTTATCTTCTGCACGCCGACGATTGAAGCCAAGACGAACAACTCTTCGGCGGCTTCGTCTCCAATGGCAAGACAGCCGATCGAAACGTTCTTGCCGTGGATCATGATGTCGCCGCCGAGATCCTTGCGGCCATCGCTGGCGGCCATCTTCCTGTCGAAGGCGTTGGGATAATTGACCCGCAGGGAGACGTGGTAGCGGCTGTTTGGATTGAGGAGCGAGATTCCGTACACGCCTTCAGGCACCTGCTTGTCGCCGCGCTTGAGCTTGGGGCCCCGCTCGCCGCTCGCCGCCAGGACTTTGTAGCGATGCACGAATGTCCAATCGCCGCCTCCTGCCCGGGTGAACAGTTCGAGCGTCTTCTCGTCCTTGACCGCGACAAGCGCAACATCCGTCGGGGGCCAGGCGATGTGGCCGGCTTCAAACTTTTCCGCTAGGCGCCGTTTGGCGGCGGGGGTGATTTCGCCCAGGCGCTGCGCCAGGGTGTAGCTGCGCTTGGGTGCCTCGCCGACGGCCGGACGCTCCCACGGCAAATGCTCGTCGGGCGTCGGGGCAAGGCGCGCCACCTGCGGCTGCCCCGTTGACGCGGGCGTGGCGGCAGCATTGGTTTGCGCCGCCCAGAAATCGGGGTTCTCCGACTCCGAGATATCCTCCTCCGGAGTGTCCTGCTGCATAACCCAGCCATCGTCGTCGCCGAGTCCCTGCCAGAGCAGTTCCTTATGGGCGACGAAGTCGAAGCGGTCGGCGTCCTCAACTGCAACGGGAACCAGATCCGCTGTCGTATCGCGTAGCGCCCCTGTCACGGTTGCAGGCGGGGTCTTTGCAATGACGGAGACGGCAACGCGCGTCTCGGTCACAGGTACCGGGGCGGAGGTGAGAAATCCGTAGTTGTCGAGCATGCGCACGGCGGCAGCGCTGGCCAACGTGGCGGCCACGCCGATCGCAATCAAGCCGTAGCGGTCAGTCGACCCCATATCCCTCCTAAGCCGGTCTTATCCCCGCCGTTTGCGGCCTGCGGTATCACCGCAGAACCAACCCGTTTGGCCCAGCATCGCCGATTCGCCCGGTCCTTCCCAACCCAACAGGCCAGATTTCAACCACAAGCTAGCGCGCCAAAAGGGCGCAAAGCAGGCACGTCCCCCAATATGTTGCACCCACAGCCTCTACAGCAGCCGGCGTCTTTGGAAAAGATAATGCTCGGCTGGCCCAAGCGGATATCCGGTCGAGACACCCTTGAGTGGTGGCAGCCTTGATCGATCAACCCATGATCCATCAACCCACAATCCGGACGGTCTTTGTTTTGTATTTGCAAAGCTGACACGCCTATGCGCGGCAATGTTTTCAACGACTCAGTTTGCACAAGTCGGGCGTGGCTGCGGCCCTCGCCGTTTTAATGCCCCTTTCATGCTCTTGATGCCTGATCGGCTCGCTCACTTCTAATCTCATTGGAATACGCGGATGCGCACGACCCCTTTTATGCTTGCAGTCCTAGCCGTCATAACCGTTGGAGTTCCTTATTGCGCCGCACGCGCCGACGCTCTGCAGAACGCCCTGATGAAGCTGCCGCCCGAGGAGCGGGTGCGCCAGATCTGCATTATAAAGGGGCTCGACCTCATGAGGAGGGAAAAAAGCCTGCCCACGGCCGACCGCATGAAGACCAGTATCCTGTCGCCCGCGCAGCTCAATGGCGAGGTGCTCACCGCCAAGGGTGCGGCCGTGCGCTCCAAGCATCATTGGTTCGCACTGACCTTCACCTGCGAAGTGACGAAAGATCAGATGAAGGCTACCCGCTTCGACTATCAGGTCGGCGCGGAGATCCCCGCAGACAAATGGGAAGACCTCGGCCTGTGGTGATTTCGGCTGTGATGGTCGTTCCGTGCCGGCGCTTCCTGCAAGAGCCGGTGCCGAGGGTATGAGCTTTCCCAAGCCCGTGCCTCTGTAGAGTTCTCGCGCACAAGGCCGCTGGACTTGGCGTGCAATCGTGGCGAGGAGACGACGCATGGTCTCGAGATCGAGCGCAAGTTCCCGGTTCTTGGCGATGATTGGGCGCCAGAGCGCGGGGCCTCATTCGCTGTTGCACCAAACCTATCTCTTCAACGACGAGCACGGTTTGCCTTCGAGCACGATCCAAAGTTGATCCTTAGAAGGCATACCGGAAGATTGCTTCAGGAGGTTTACCCTCCACCGACCTGATCCATGCGGCGCAGTCCGCTACCATCACGGGGTTACCATGCGACCGTTGAAGTTGAGCAGAGCCTTCACCCTGTTGGAGCCTGGGCCGGTGGTCCTCGTGACGACGCACGACGGAAACAAAAACAACGTCATGACCATCTCGTGGACGAGCGTGCTGGATTTCACGGCGAAGTTCACGATCACGACGGGCGCCTGGAACCACTCCTTTGCGGCCTTGCGCAAGACCAAGGCGTGCGTGATTGCCATTCCCACGGTCGACATGCTGGATACGGTGGTCGGAATCGGCACGTGCTCGGGCGCAGATACCGACAAGTTTGCCAGGTTCAAGCTCACCGCTCTGCCAGGCAAGATCGTCAAGGCGCCCTTGCTCGGCGCATGCCTTGCCAACATGGAGTGCAAGGTCATCGATTTCATCGACGCGCACGACATTGTCGTGCTTGAAGCCGTGGCCGCTTACATCGACCCCGCGCGAAAGGAAAAGCGCATGATCCATGCGGTTGGCGACGGCACCTTCATCGCCGACGGCCGCAGGTTCGACCGCCGGAAAATGATGGCGTCCAAGCTTCCTGGGGGCCTCTAAATCCCCTTCCTGGTGCGCCGAGCCTTCTGGGTCCCGGCACTCGCTATGCTCGGCCGGGATGACAAGTGGAAACGATCTCGCCCTTGCTCAACTTTCGCGGAAAGCATGCGCGAGGCTGTCGCGGAGCGGCTTCAGGAGGTACTCGGAGAACGTGCGTGTCCCCGTCTTGATGAAGACATCGGCCGGCATTCCAGGCTGCGGGCGGAAACTCTTGACCTTCTCCTGCAGATCGGCGTCGTTGAGCCGAACCCGCACGACGAACGCACCCCGGGGTGAGGGAGCGAACATCGACATCTTGCGCGGGTCGGTCTCGTTGACGGCGTCGGCAGAGACGTAGCTCACCGTGGCATCGATCATGGGCACGGTTCGCGAGCTGAGCGCGCTCAGGCGAACCTCCGCCTTCTGCCCTTCTTTGACATGCACGATGTCGGACGGCATGACCCGCGATTCAATGATGAGTTCATCGTTGACGGGCAGCAGTTCCAGGATCGTGGCGCCGGGCGCCACCACACCGCCCGAGGTATGGTAGTTGAGCTTGACCACCACACCGCGGACGGGGGTGCGAATGTCGACCCGTTTGGTCACGTCGCGCGCGGCACGCAATTGCTCGTTGAGGTCGTCGAGCTCCGTCTCCGTGAGACGCAGTTCCTCGACCGATTTCTGAATGGCCGTCGAATGGATCTGGGCGATCTGCTGCTCGCTTCTGGCGATGCGCTCCTTGGCGTCCGCCACGCGGCTCAGGAGCTGGCCGAGATCACCCGAAAGCCGCGCCTTGGCGCGTTCGACATTGAGCACCTCGTCGCGCCGCGTGAGCTGACGCGCGTAAAGGTCTTTCTTGTCCTCGAGTTCCGACTTGAACGAGCCAAGCTGCTCTTCGGTCGCGCTGATTTGCGCCTGGTAGCCCCCGATGTTCTCGTTCAACGCCATGATCTCCCGGCGCAACACACCCTCTTCATCGCGGCGGCGCAGGAGGCGCGCGGTGAGCTCGGTGTTTTGCCTTTCGACGACGTCCCTCACCTCCGGATCGTCGGCGGTCCGCTTCAATTCCTCCGGCGGTTCCCAGGTCTCACGGCCCTGCGCTTCCGCCTGCAACCGCGCCTTCATCGCCGTATGACGCAACGCCCGCATCTCCAGCATGCGCTCCCGGGCCTTGGCGGCCGTGTCGTCCAACTGCAGGAGAAGCTGGCCCGGCTCCACCAGATCCCCCTCGCTCACCAGAATCTCGCGAATGATCCCGCCTTCCAGGTGCTGGATCTGCTTGTTCTGGCCCGTGGCGACGAACGTGCCCTGCGCCACGACCGCGCCGTCGATGGGCGCATGCGTCGACCAGATGCCGAAGCCGAGCGCCCAGCCGAGGAGAATGATCATTCCCACGCGTGTCGGCAGCTTCGCGCTGCGAGGAACCGCTTCATACCACTGATCGATGCTGGGGCAGTTGTTCAACATGGACACGATCCGAATTTTGGCTGCGCATCAGGCGCCGCGCAGCTGTGGCAACGGGGGAGGTGCGATCTGAGAGGATTGCGGGGGACGTACGGGCTCCGGCGGGCGCACCGCCCGGTGCAGAACCTCTTGGGGAGGGCCGAAAGCTTCGATACGGCCGCCGCGCAGGATCAAAACCTTGTCCACGCAATTGAGCAACGCGGGTCTTTGCGTGACGGTGACGACCGTGATCGCCTTCTCCTTCGCGCGCTGCAGCGTTTCGGCAAGGGCCTGTTCGCCGACGGCATCCAGATTGGAGTTGGGTTCATCGAGGACGACGAGCGAGGGATTGCCGAAGAAGGCGCGCGCCAACGCGATGCGCTGCTTTTGTCCGCCAGACAGCGGCGCGCCGTGACCATCGATCACTGTTTCATAGCCATTGTTGAGGCGTGTGACCATCTCGTGCACCGAGGTGAGCACGGCGGCCTCATAAACCGCTTGATCGGGGCTGTCGCTGCGCATGCGGCTGATGTTGAGCTTGATCTCGCCGGGGAACAGCTCCACCTCTTGGGGCAGATAGCCGGTAAACTCGCCGAACTGCCTGCGGTCCCAGTTGCGCAGCTCCGTGCCGTCAAGGCGCACACGGCCAGCCGTCGGCGTGATGAAACCCACCAGAATGCGCGCCAGCGTCGACTTGCCCGCCCCCGACGGCCCCACGATGGCGAGCGATTCTCCCGCCATGAGTTCAAATCCCAGTCCGTTCAAGACGGGCTCCTTGGATCCCGGCGGGATGTAGAGCACCTTGTCGACGATGACATGCCCCTTCGGCTTGGGAAGCTTCATGCGCGGCTTCTCGTTCTCAACGGCGGCAACGACATTGCAGATCGAGGCATAAGCCGCCCGCGCCTGCACGAGACCGCGCCAGCCTTCGATCATACCCTCGATTGGTTGTAGCGCGCGGGCGGCGATGATCGACGCGGCGATCATGGTGCCGCCGGTGATTTCGCCATTGAGAGCCAGATAGGCGCCCCATCCAAGCATCGCGATCTGCGTTAAAAGCCGGACGAACTTCGAAAGGCCGCTGATCCAGTAATTGCGGTCGAGCGCGGCGGTTTGAAGAACGAGCGCACGCGACTGTGAGCGGCCCCACTGCTGGATCGCTTCGTTCAACATGCCCATGGCATTGATGACTTGGGAGTTGCGCGACAGTGCCTCCGCTTGGGCGTCGGCGCGCGCGGAATACGTGCCGGCTTCACGCAACGATCCGGAGGTGGCCTTCTGATTGAGGATCGCCGCCAACAGGAGCGACAAACCCGAGGCAACCGCAATCATGCCCAGGTGGGGATGAACCAGAAATACGGCCCCGAAGTAGAACGGCGCCATCGGCGCGTCGAAGAGGTTCAGCATCACCGGCCCGGAGATGAAGCCGCGAACCTGATGCAGCTGGCGCATCGCATTGGCGTTGCCGCCTTCCTCGCGCCGCGGTCCGCCGACCATGCCGGCCAATACGATGCCGCCCAAAATCGTCTCGAACTGGGTCGCCACACGCCCGAGGACCTGCTTGCGCAGGATGTCGAGCAGCGACATCACGATCATGAAGCCCATCGCCAGCAGCGAGAGCATGACCAGCGTGTCGAGGCTGCGGCTGGTAAGGACACGATCCGACAACTGAAACAGGTAAATGGGAATGGTCAGCATCAACAGGTTGACGAACAGCGAGAAGATGCCAACCGTGAAAAGATTGCGGCGCGCGACGGCGCGCCAAACGGCGAGTCCCGTCGTCTCGGACCCAGAATCTTTGCACCGGCCGAACCGCCGGCGTTTGGCTTTCTTTGCGGGCTTTTGCGCGCTCTCGTCCACGCGAACCATGCCGGCGTCACCGGCTCGCACACCGTCTTGCCCTTGCTCCATCAGAGGAGCATCAGCCGGGAGAACGTCAGCGCCAGCCTCTCCGGCAGCCTGGGAAACAGACAGCGCCTGGGGACTGCGGTCCTCGGAGAAAGAGCGTAGCTCCGCACTCATGAAACCACCCGGACAAAGCAAAAACCAAAAGCTTAACTATTGAAAAAGAGAGCGGCGCTGGCCCGCACCTGCCGCACCAGCCGATGCAGTTTGCGTGCCACGCCCTGCGCCGCTCTCTCCGGCGCAGCCGGCGTCACATAAGTGCGTCGTGCCCCCGCAACGACGCGTCGTCGAGTGCGCTCGACGTCCAATTCTCTGTCCCGGAATGACCTGAGAACCCATCCGAGCCCGCGTGGTCAATCTGGAACAGTGGGTTGTCCGCTTGCGGGTGACGTATGCTTTGAGTGATGTCGTCGCTGTTGTTGAGCGCGTTGAGTTGCAACACCATGTTGTATTGCGTGTAGCGCCCTGCCACAAAAAGATCGTCTGCGTGATCGTTCTTGATGATGCTGGCGGAATTGAACTGGATGCTGCCGCCCGATGCGAAGACACCGTTGCCTGTTCCGGCTTGCGCGGTGTCCTTCATGAAGGTCGCGGAGTTGTCGTTCACATAGTTGATTTGAACGATCGTGTTGAACTCGTAGTAATTACCCGCAATGATGGTCTTCTGATCCGAGGCGTGCAGACGGAAGAATGCATCCTCCGAGATGGTGGGCAGAGATTTCGACACGCTGATCAAACTGTCATTCGACTGCCTGTCGCCGCCCGCCATGATCTGGGCGAACATGCCTGTGTCCGCGCTCGCCCCGATGGAACTCAAGATACCTTGCACGTCGTAAGCGATCTTATCGAGGCCGACGAGCGAGTTGAGCTGGATCACGGTATAGATCTGGCTCGTGCCGCCCATAATGAGCTGATGATGCGAGGCTGGCTCCGCAGGCTCGGGACCAATGACGTGCGAGACGTCGATGTCATCCGTAAAGAGCCCCGCATCGACGATCTTGGCTTGGTTCGTCTGCGTATTGCCGCCGGTTTCGATGAGCGTCAAAGGATGCGCTTCGTCGGCGGCTGCAGCGAACGGCGTCGATGTCGTGGAGAGGGCCGTGGCCTCGGGCGGCGGCGCGGTGTTCGATGTCGCAGACGGCACGGCCGGCGCGGCAGTCCCATCGCGCTCCACCATGACGGTGTCACGGTCCCACGCGAGATTGATCTGTATGATCGTATTGAATTCGTAATAGTTGCCCTTGACGACGAGGAGCCCGTTCCAGTCTTGTCCGTCCGTTACCTGAAGGTTATTGGATTGGATCTTGGACCCTTCGGAAACATTGAGGGCCTCCGCCAGCACGTGCGAAAATCCGTAAATATCGTTGACGGAACCTGTTCCCTCCGCGGTGCTGCCGGTGGCTTGCACGGCATACTGTATGCTGATGCCGTCGGCGGTAGTCGGCGCGGAGTGCGGGTCGAGAAGGTCGGTGCCGACGTAGAACCCCAGCACGGTCATCGGTGTCTGTGAGAAGCTCAGCGCGGCCGCGACTGTTCCTTTCGCCGCACTCATGCCCTCCTCGGCGAGCGCCGTCGAGTCGCCACCCAGACCGAACTTCTCGACGAAGGCGTCCAGTCCGGAATACGTCGGCAGCGTAACGAGTTCATAAACAGGTTGGGCGGGCGCCTCTAGACCGGTGCCGGGTCCGAATGAAAAGTCTGGCGCGGGGCCTGGTGCGAACGGTCCGTATGATCCGCCCCCTCCCAACCATGCGCCATCCATGTGCAGGCCGAAAGCCGGCATCTGGCCGTGGAAGCTCGTGCCGGAACCAACCGTAGCATGAACCATCGCATCGGTGGCCGATGGTGCAACCGCCTCCTTTTCTACGGCAACCGCTTCGACATTAGGGGCGGCCTCGTAGGCGGGCGCGGCATTGGCAGTCTTGCTGCTCTCGCTGGGCTGGCTTTCAATGTCATCGGAGGACGCGGGCGCGTCCTGTTGGTGGGCCGCTGTCTCCGCGGATGCGGTCTTGGCGATATCCGTCTCGTCGTGGGCGGCGTGAGCCGTGCCGACAAAATGCCCATCCTTGGCAAGTTCGTGAGAGAGCAGGAACGACCAGACCAGAAACTCTGAAACGTCCCGTCTGCGCCGAGGCTTTTTATCCGCCTCGTCAAGCTTCTTGATTTGTGCGGCCGCCACCAATCTTGGCCACCAGCCGCTAACCGTTCGTGCCGAATGAACAATCATGTGCGTTCCCGGAAATGCAGCGGGATGAAACGCCTCCGGCGGGCTGCAGGTCAAAGTGGCCCACAACCCGCTCGGAGCCTCTTAGGATCACGCAGCGTGCAGCGACTGGAACTCGTTCCCGTCGATGATCACCGAGTGATTGTCTTGGTGGTAAGGCATGTCGACCAACGGCGTGACGAGGATCGGATCGACAGTCTGATGGATCTCTGTACCGCTCAGACCGCCTACACCGCCCGCGCCACCGTCGGCATAGCCGTAGATGTGCGCGAGAGAGCTGGCGTCTGCTTCATTGAGCGACAGGCTATCGCCGCCCCACGATTGAGCGCTGGCGTTACCGCCGAGAGCCGTACCGCCGTACGAGAAGGACGTCGGCGTGACCGTCTCGAAGTTGGCCGCCGCACCGTGCGCATCCGAGCTGAACACGGGTGCGTTGTTTTGCGCATTTCCGCTGCCGGCGTGGCCGCTTGTCGGATCCTCGTCGATGTGGCCGGTGTTGACACCCGCGCCGCCCGTGCTGTTGAGCGTGGTGGAGACATCGCCACCAAGCGCATTCGCACTGCCGCCGCCCAAGGACGTGGCGTTGGCAGTCGTGGCCGCCGCGGCTCCGTCGGCATGGGCGGTGCCGCCCGACATTTCGAGCGTGCCCGCGGCGTCGGCAACAAGAGGAATGCTGACACCGCCGCCACCGCCATTACCGCCGTTCGCGAGAGCCGTGCCGCCGTTGCCGCCCTGGCTGTCTCCGGTGGTGGCATGGCCGCCATCGCCGGAATTGCCCGTTGTCGCGTCACCCGAATGCAGTCCGTTGCCGGTCATGGTCGAGTCGCCGCCGACCGAGTCGCCGGTCGTGCTGTCGCCGTTGCTGACGTCGCCCGAGGCTGCGGCACCTGTCGCGAAGGCAATGGCTACGGCGCCCGTGAGAGCTGCGCCGCCGAGGTTCGTCGACGACGTCGAGCCGATGCTGGACAAGCCGCTGTCGGAGGAAGCAAACGCGCTGCCGCCGACCGCCCCGTCGCTGTTCGACGTAGCCGTGGCGCCGCCCGTGCGAGCGTTGCCGCCGTTCGCGGACTGGCTGCCGCCGGCTCCGCCGCTGCCACCGTTGCCGGCATGCGATCCGGCATCGGCATACATCGACGGCGCCACAGTGAAGGAGAACTGCGGCGAGGCAATCATGTAATTGCCCTGACCGACGTTGTAGCTGTCGTTGTCCGATAGATCGAGGCGCGCCGCATTGAGACCGCTCTTGGCCAGATCGGTGAACCAGCCGGAGGAGTACTCGGTCCCATCGAGGATCACGGACTTATTGTCCTGATCCATCGGCATGTTAATGACGGGCGCGACGATGATCGGCGTCATTTTCTGATCGATGGTGACGGTGCTTGTGCCGCCTTCTCCGCCGTCGCCGCCGAGCGCGTTGCCGTGTACTTCGCCAGCCGACGTGGCCGTGCCCTCAAGGTGGGCATAAGCCGGACCGCCCGCGGCATTGCCCGACGCGTTACCGCCCGTTGCCGAGCCGGCGAGCGAAGTGGCTACCGGCGAGACCACATTGTGGTCGGCATTGCCGCCCGTTGCGACGCCGCTGAAGACCGGAGCGTTGGTCTGAGCGTAGCCGCTATCTGCGTTTGCACTGAAGGGCGAATTGGTGATGTTGCCGCTCACCCCTACACCACCGCCCGACGAGGTGACGGGACCGGCATTGAGAGCGCCTGCCGTCGCCACGCCGCTGTCGGCGGTCGACGTCGATGCATCACCCGTCTTCACGCCGGCGCCGCCGTTGCCGAACGCATGACCGCCCGTCGCGGTGATGGTCGAGTCACCGGCGAGAATGACGGTTCGCGCGCTGGCTTCAACCTGAGAACCGCCGTTGCCGCCAATACTGTCACCACTGGCCGCGGTGCCTCCGTCACCGCCATCTCCCGAACTGGCGTTGCCGCCGGAAAGCGAGGTCGTGGAAAGAACATCGCTACCGCCGGTCGAGGCGCCCGTACGCGAATTGCCGTTCGATGCATCACCGGTATCGGCCGACCCCGACACCAACCCGGCAAGGACATTGCCCGTACCGGCGTTGCCGCCACCATTGGCCCCAGCCGTGTTCGCAATGGCCGCGCCACCGCCGTTGGCGTTCGCGCCGGCATTGCCGCCGCCACCAGCGCCCGCGTCGGAGTGGGTCGTCACCGAGCCCGTCTCGGTCGCACCCGATCCGGCCGACTGCGATCCGCCATTGCCGCCGTTGCCGCCAGCGCCGCCCACCGATCCGGCGAGCGCCGTGAGCTTGGGCGAAACATCGAAGGCGAAGACCGGCTTGGAGACGTTCTGGTTCAACTGGCTGACGGTATAGCTGTCGTTGTCAGACGCGTTGATAACCTGGCCCTTGATGAGCGGACCGCATCCGCTGGAACCGTCGCTCTGGAACTCGCTGCCGTCGATGATCTTGGAGGTGTTCTCCTGATCGTAGGGCATGTTCAGAAGGGGCGTGATGGCGATCGGCGCGACGTTCTGATTGAGGACAATCGTGCTGTCACCGCCAGATGCTCCCACGCCGCCGTCGGCATAGCCGAGGACTGCCGCCGTCGACGTGGCGTCACCGTCATTGACGGCGGTGGAGGGTCCGCCGGTCGAGTGTCCGTTGGCGTTTCCGGCAAGCGCATTACCGCCGGTCGACGACGCAATCGGATTGACAGTGTTGAAGTTCGCAGCGCCGCCAATAGCCGGCGAGCTCTTGATCTCGTAGTTGTTCTGGGCATTGCCGCTCGTTGCCGCGCCCGTGAACGGATCGTTGTCGATCGTTCCGGTGGCATTGCCGTTCGCGCCATGACCTGTCAGCGTCGTCGTAACCGAGCCGCCATTGGCCGCTCCGCTCGCGCTGCCTGCAGCCGTAGCGGTGCCGGTCGGACCACCTGGCCCGCCATTGGCGTGAGCGTCACCACCGGTCATGGTGAGTTCGCCGCTTGCATCCGCGACCAGAGGAATGCTGACGCCGCCGCCACCGCCGCTGCCGCCCAGCGCCTCAGCGTTGCCGCCATTGCCGCCGATGCTGTCGCCGCTCGTTGCGCTGCCGCCCGCACCGCCATCGCCCGTCGTCGCGTTTCCGGCCTTGATGCTGTCGCCGCTCATCGTCGACGAGCCGCCCGTGGACATACCCGTGGTGCTGTTGCCATTCGCGGCGTTGCCGCTCGTGGCATTGCCGCTCGTGAACGTCACGCCGACAGAACCCGTCGCGGCGTTGCCTCCCACGTTCGAACTTGCGGTATTGCCCGCATTCGAGCTTCCCGCGTTGGCGGATGCATCCGCATGACCGCCGCTCGCACCGGCCGAGTTGGACGATGCCGTCACGTCGCCTGTCTTGGCGCTTCCGGCCGCGACCGTTTGCGACCCGCCGTCGCCGCCGTTGCCGCCATTGCCGGCGACCGACACACCGTTGGCCTTCAGTTCCGGAGCCACCGTCACCGAGAGCGTCGGCGATGTGACCAGGATATTCAGCTGCGAGACATCATACTTGTCGTTGTCCGTCAGATTGAGCGCTTGAGGGCGCAGTCCGGCGTTCGCAAGATCGACAAAGAATTGCGACGAGAATTCCTGCCCGTCGTTGATGAAAGAACTATTGTCCTGCGTCATCGGCATTTCGATGAGCGGCAGAATGGCGATCGGTGCGACGTGCTGGTTGAGTACGACGTCGCTGTCGCCGCCGGTACCGCCGGTACCGCCCAGGGCATTGCCGACGACATCGCCAAGAACGTTTGCATCAGCGTTATTGGTGGCATGGGCCGCGCCGCCGGTCGCCGTGGCGCTGCCATCTCCGCCTGTGGCCCGGCCACCTTGCGAGGTCGAGGACGGTGCAACGGTATTGTGGTCGGCAAGTCCCCCATCAGCGGTGCCACTGAAGACAGGAGCGTTGGTTTGCGCCAGCCCGCTCGTCACCACGCCGCTCGTGGGCGTGTTGAGTACCGGTCCGCTCAATCCGCCAGAACCGGCTGTGGACGTGATTGCGGGCGCGCTGACGTCCCCGGCCGTCGCAAGGCCGCTCGCCTTGCCGGTCGTGGTCGCGACGCCGCTCACATCCGATGTCCCGCCGTTCGCATCGGCTGTCCCGCCGTTCGCGTGGATCTCCGAATCGCCTGCGAGAATGACGAGGCCGGCACTGGCATCGGCGCTGCCGCCGTGGCCCGCCTTGGAGCTGCCTGTGAGCGAGGTGCCGCCATCGCCACCATCGCCGGAGATCGCCGTTCCGCCCGTGACCGTCGTATTGGAGAGCGTTGCATCGCCGCCGAGCGAATTGCCCGTCGCACTATTGCCGTTACGGGCCGATCCACTTTGTGCATTCCCCGACGTGAGAGCAGCGGCCGCATTGCCCGTCAGCGCACTGCCACCGGCATTGAGGACCGTCGTGTCACCGATACCGGATGCCTGGCCATTTGCCGACGCATTGGCGCTGCCGCCCAGCGCGAGGCCGGCATTCGAGTACGTGAATGTGGAACCGGTTTCAGCGCTGCCGCCTCCGGCGGCCTGCGCGCCGCCGTTGCCGCCGTTCCCCGCACCGCCGCCCGTCGAGCCGGCGCCGCCACTGAGTTTGGGAGAAACATTGAAATTGAACTTGCCTTCCGAAAGATTCTGATTCTCCTGTCCGACCTTATAGATATCGGCATCAAGCAGCTTCATCGTTGTCTGGGGAGGAGGAGGCGTTTTGTTCGTCATGTCCGTGTTTTCCAATATTGCGGGTTACCGGTTTGAACTGGTTTTGAATAAATCGCACGGCGTCGTCCGCATGCAGCGAAGGCCTGCGAATTGATTTCAATGACCAGGGTGCGGAGAATCAGCAAAACAGCTGAAAATCGGAGAATTAAGCGGCGGCGGTTGGCAGCATTTTGAGATCCACCTATTTGATCCCTAATTCCTCAGGCGGAGCCCCCTGAACAATTAGTTGTTGCGGAATAAGTGCTGTTTATCGGGGATTATCGCAGCGTCGATAGTGCTCTTAATTAGAATAAGATGTCGAAATTTTGAGAATGAAGTATCGAAGTTCAAGGATAAGCCCGAACACATCGTGAGATGAAATGACTCCACTCGTATTGCGGTATTTCCAGCCTACCTTTTTATTTGCCGCAAAATCTACGTAGGCAATTTATTCCGGTCAAAAAGAACGCTAAAAATATCTTAATTTTAACTCTTAAATCGCAATCGGCGCGCCTAATATCTAGCAGGCCAAAAATCTTCTATATCCGATCCCCCGGCACGGACTCTGCGTGTCCACAAGGCAGGGCACGAGCGGGATCTGCGCTGGCAAATCAATCGGCAGCACCTTAAGTAAGGATCACTTGGTCAGCGATGGAGACAAGTCATGAAAATCAGCGCGCGGAATGTCCTGAAGGGCACGATCAAGGACGTCAAGAAGGGCGCCACAACGGCTCATGTCCGCCTGGACATCAACGGCACGATCATAACCGCCTCGATCACCAATGAGGCCGTCGATGAATTAGGATTGAAGGCCGGACAGCAGGCCTGCGCCGTCATCAAGGCGTCCGATGTCATGATCGGTATCGAGTAAAGCGAAAGGGAGCAATCGCTCCGGGACACCCCGTTGTGACTGCTCCCCCGCCTCAAGGCAGCTTGTTCTGATCGTACGTGCTCAGCCCGGACCCTGCGCATCGCGCAGCAACCCGGTTCGCGGATGGCAGTTGATATATTCGTAGGTCTGCGCGTCCGCGTCGAAGACTGACACCTCGTGGTAGAGGTGCAGATTTTCGAGCTGAGGAACGACCCGCAGGAACGTGATGAAGATGCTCAAATGGGCGGGATGGGATTCCGCCCAGCGTTCCAGATGCGCCAGCGAGCGCCAATAGCTGAACCCGAAGCTCTTGTTGATCGGATTCCCGTCGGCATCGATATGACGAACGTAACGATTGCAGTAGCAGCCGACGGGGGCGCCCTCGTCACGCAGGAAATCCATGCCGGCGCGAAGCGATGGTTCCATCTCATCGAGATAGGCTCCCAACTCCGCCCCCTGACTCGACGTCCAGTCTTGGCCGGAGCGGATGACGGTCAGATTCTCGTGACCCTTGATCCTTACACGGCCTCCCGCGGCCACCGCGCCGCTCATCACGCCGAGTTGCCCTGCAGGATTCATGATGTCGGTCTGCGAGAGCGGAATGCGGTCGCGCATCGCGCCCCAGTAGCCATGCTCCTGCACTTCCCCGCTCACGCCCTTCATGATCAGACCGACGCCTTCGAGATGCTCCGGAGAACTGTATGCGGTCTCGAACTGTTCTATGCGTGGTTTCAAAATCTCGCGGAAATAGCCAACTCCGTCATTGAGCCGATCGGGGGACTCCCACCAGCCTTCGACGTCGGCACGTGCGTTCCAGCGTTCGAACACGGCCGGATCCAGCCAGTAGGCGACCGCAATCCAATTATCGTAACCCTCTGCATCGACGTAGTGGAAATGATCCTGATGGCCTGGGCCATCCTGGCCGCCAAGGCGCGCAATCATCGCCTTGAACGCACCGTGTCCGCGCGCCCGGTCGTCGCGGGCCTGAACTCCGAAATAGGCCATGACCACTTCCCTGACCTGCTCATCGGTTCGCGCCGACCAAAGTGGAAAAGCTGGCACATAGTCGTCTGCTATCCGCCGCGTTCTCAATCTTGGACATTTCAGATGGTCGGGTATCGCCGATTCCACTTAACCTTCCTCCTTGCAAGACGTGACCATTCGTGGTCACGCGTTATAGTTGACCAACTATATCGACTGTTGTAGCGGGGGCAATTCGTCCGATGGTTTGACGCATAGGTCCGTCATGTTTATCCGGCAGATGTCGTATCTCGTTGCGCTCGCAAAGGAAAAGCACTTTGGCCGGGCGGCCGAAAAGTGTTGCGTGACGCAATCCACGCTTTCGGCCGGGCTGCAAGCCCTGGAGCGGGAGCTTGATATGCGTCTGGTGATCCGGCAACCCCGCTTTCTCGGCTTGACGCCGGAAGGAGAGCGCGTGGTTGATTGGGCTCAGCAGATCTTGGCCGATTACGACAACTTAAAGCTGGACGTGGAAGGTCTTCGCGGCGGCCTCAAAGGAACATTGAGGTTGGGTGTCATTCCCGCCGCCATGCCAACCGTGGCCATGTTGACACGGCCGTTTCAAGAGCAATACGCGAAGGTCAACGTCGAAGTCAGATCATTGACCTCGGCGGCGATCCAGGCGGCGCTGGACGACTTCACGCTGGATGCGGGCATCACTTACCTCGACAACGAACCCCCGACGCAGGTGCGTTCGAGACGGCTCTATCTGGAGCACTATCTGTTTGTGACGCACAAGAACAATGCGCTTGGCCAGCGCTCCGAGGTACGATGGAAAGAGGCTGTTGGCGAACGGCTCTGCCTGCTCACTGAAGACATGCAGAACCGGCGCATCATGAATAATCTTACCAGGGCGCTAGGCTTGCCGCTCAATCCCAACGTGACTACGAACTCTTTCCTGGCGGTTTGTTCTCACGTCGCGTCCGGTGCGTGGTCGAGCATCATTCCCAACGCTTTCTCCCTGATTTTTTCGGGCTGCCAGGACATCGTCATGAGACCGCTGGTCGAGCCGCGCCATGAGCAGGCGATCGGTCTGGTTTGGACTGACAGAGATCCCGTTCCGCCTCTGGCGGCCGCCTTCACCCGGACTGCGGCCCTCCTCGACCTGGATCAACGCATGCGCGAATTATCCTCGCTGAACCAGTGTTGATCGAAGCGGTCGATTGACCGTCCAATTCAATTCGTTTGAACCGGCAACGCGTCTTGGCAAGAGTGCGCGCCGTCGGACGGGTAAGAGGCGGGGCAAGCCTCTAGCGCCGCTCCACACAGGACGTGCTCAAAGCGTATGCGATACGCCAGAACTTGCTCCGGTTTCACCGGAACGAGCACGCGTCCTGCTGGCTCAATCAATGCAGGAGAAACGCCCAATGGCTAAAATTGTTTGTGTGCTCTACGACGATCCCGTCGACGGCCATCCCAAATCATACGCACGTGACGACATTCCTACCATCTCCAAGTACCCCGATGGCCAAACGGCGCCGACCCCCTCGGCGATCGATTTCAAGCCGGGCGAACTGTTGGGCAGCGTCTCGGGCGAACTCGGGCTTAGAAAATTCCTGGAGTCGAACGGCCACACGCTCGTCGTGACATCCGACAAGGATGGCGCGAACTCTAAGCTCGACAAGGAACTTCATGACGCCGAGATCGTCATCTCGCAGCCGTTCTGGCCGGCCTACATGACGGCCGAACGCATCGCGAAGGCGCCCAAGCTGAAGATGATCGTGACCGCCGGCATCGGTTCCGACCATACAGACCTCCAGGCCGCCATGGATCGCAATATCACCGTTGCGGAGGTCACATACTGCAACTCCAACAGCGTGGCCGAGCATGTGGTGATGCAGATGCTCTCGCTCGTGCGCAACTACATTCCATCCTACAACTGGGTGATCAAGGGCGGCTGGAATATCGCCGATTGCGTGACGCGCTCCTACGACATCGAAGGAATGCACGTTGGCACCGTCGCGGCCGGCCGCATCGGCTTGCGCGTGCTGCGGCTTCTCAAGCCGTTCGACGTTCACCTCCACTATATGGACCGCTATAAGCTGCCCGATGCGGTGGAGAAGGAGCTGAACCTCACGCACCACACGAGCCTGGAAAGCCTCACCAAGGTTTGCGACGTGGTCACGCTCAACTGTCCGCTCCATCCCGAGACGGAGCACATGATCAACGACAAGTCGCTCAAGAATTTCAAACGCGGAGCCTATCTCGTGAACACGGCGCGCGGCAAGTTGTGCGACCGTGACGCGATCGTCCGGGCTCTCGAAAGCGGGCAGCTTGCGGGATACGCCGGCGACGTGTGGTTCCCCCAGCCCGCGCCCCAGGATCATCCCTGGCGTTCGATGCCCCATCACGGCATGACGCCCCACATCTCGGGCACATCGCTTTCGGCGCAAACGCGCTACGCCGCGGGCACCCGCGAGATCCTCGAGTGTTATTTCGCCGGCAAGCCGATCCGCAATGAATACTTGGTCGTCGAAGGCGGAAAGCTCGCAGGCGTCGGCGCGCATTCCTACAGCGCCGGTAACGCGACCAAGGGCTCCGAAGAAGCAGCCAAGTTCAAGCGCTAGCAATCATGGCGAGCAGGATCCCGCGGGATCCTGCTCGCGTCCTTTGGGGGGATTACGCATGTCAAACGTCGATCAACTGGCAGAGGCGCGCTTCACGTCGCGCTTTACAGAAAGTGCATTTGCCCAGATTGCAGAACGCCCGTGGCGTGGCGCGCTGATGGCCGGCGCCGGAGCGGCATTGGCCATCAGTTTTCTGGGACTGCTGGTCAATGCCACACATCTCGCCCTGCTCATTCCCCCCTTTGGAGCTTCCTGCGCACTACTGTTCGCCGCCCCTTCAAGTCCGCTTGCACAACCGAAGAATCTCGTCGGCGGGCATCTTCTCGCCGCCATCGCGGGCCTTCTCATGGTAGGGGTGTTCGGACCCGGAGTGGCCGCCATGGCGGCAGGCGTAGGACTGGCCATCGCGGCCATGGTTCTCACCGACACGCTGCATCCCCCAGCAGGCGCGAACCCCATTGTCGTCGCGTTGGCATCTCCAGGATGGATCTTCCTGCTCACTCCCATTCTTCTGGGAACGCTCATCTTGATCGCAGTGGCTTCCGTTTGGCGTTACAGCATCTCCAGACCTGCGCGATGATCGGAAATAGCCCGACCTGCAATTGCCTCTTGTTCGGCATAGCAATACAGCTATAACGCAGTCGAAGGCGTATCGCGGCGGCGCTATCTCGCTCTGGAACGGACTGCGATGTTTGATGGTTCAATTCTGCACGCGCATGGGCCGCAACGGCGGCCTGTTGCGCTTGCAGATGCCATCGGTGCCGTCAAAAGCATTCTCGTACCCATACATGACACGGAGCAGATTGACGTTTCGGCCGCCCATCGGCGCGTCCTCGTTTCGGGCCTGATCGCGGGGGTCGATCTCCCCCTGCGCGATAGTTCGGCGGTCGACGGCTTTGCCGTGAGATCTGAAGATATCGAACACACACCATCAACGCTGAAAATCGTCGGACGATCGGCTGCCGGCCATCCGTTCTCCGGCAGCGTGGGACGCGGAACGGCGGTGCATATTCTCACCGGCGGCGCGGTTCCGCAGGGTGCCGATCGCGTCGTCATGCAGGAGCACTGCGTGATCGCGAAAGACCGCCTTCGCGTCAACGAGGCCGGAAAACGCAACATCCGCGTTCGCGGCGAGGATGTGACGGCGGGTGCAGTAGTCCTCCCTGCGGGACGCCGCCTGCGCGTGGAAGATATAGCTCTTGCGCACGCTCTCGGCACAACGGCCGTGCACGTTCGGCGAAAGCTGCGCGTCGGGCTTGTGTCAACCGGAGACGAAGTGACCGAACCGGGCCTGCCTCTCAGACCGGGTAAAATATGGGACGCCAACCGCTCGCTCCTCAAAGGCTTGCTTGGCGCGTGCGGATGCGAAATCATCGATCTCGGCATTGTGCCCGATGCAGCAGAAGACATCGAAGCCGTTCTGAGAAATGCGGCTCCTGACTGTGATCTTCTCGTTTCGTCAGGGGGAATGTCGGTCGGCTCCGGCGACTACATGCGCAGGATCATCGAGCAGCGCGGCTTTCTCGAAGTGTGGCCGCTTGCCATCAAGCCGGGCAAGCCCGTGGGCTTTGGCGACATCGATGATTGTCCCATCCTTGCCTTGCCGGGCAACCCCATCGCCGCTGCCATCACTTTCATTGCTTTCGGCCGGCCTATTGTCGATCACCTCGCCGGCGTGACCGAGAGCGCGCGCGATACGCTTTTCTTGCCAGCCGGCTTTGAGACGGAAAAGAAAAAGGGACTGCGCCAATTCCTTCTTGCCACGGCGGTTCCTAGCAGTACGGGCAGCCGCGTGGTTCCGATCACCAATCAAGGCCCCGCGATGCTTTCGGCGTTGACGTCCGCGAGCGGCATCGCCGTGCTGGACGAAGACCGAGACTCGGTTGGAATCGGTGACGTCATAGAGTTCTTGCCGCTGACAGCTTTTCTCAGCTGACGTCTAAGAACCTTGATCGGACGCGGGCGGATCTTCGCTGCTACCTAATCCGAGGCCCACGCCCATACCGCCGCCCATCCCGGCACCCATCCCCATGCCGCCACCACTTCCGCCGCCGCCTTGCCGGGCGTTCTCGTTTCCACGCTCGCCCTTACCGCGTCCACCGGAACTCGATGGCCGCTTGGGACCCTGCCTGGGAATTGCAAGATCGGCCGGGGTCGGCTCGAGATCGAGCGCTTCGCGGATGAAATTGCGCAGCGATATAACGAGTTCATGCGTGTGGACGGGACGTCCGGCAACCAGTTCGCGTGCAGCGTGCTCCGCCAATCGGACATGCTCTTGTGTCCCCAGCAAGATGACGTCCGAGAGAGCCGCCTCGACCTCGTCGCGGATACGCCGCGCACGGTCCGACCCCACGGCGCCGTTGTCGACCGGATTCAAGGCCGCTGCGGCATCGCTCTCGGCAACGGGCTCGCGGGGCCGGCGCAGATCGCGCAGATGCGTGGGATCGACGGTCAGATCGCCGGTGAACGAGCCGCCCAGGACTTTATAGGCCGCAATGAGCGTACGCAGGCGCTCGTTGATCTGGCGGTTCATGCGCTCACGGCGCTGCTGGATTGTAAACATCATCAGCAGCCGGATGCCGATGCCGATAAGCGTGAACAACGCCAAGCCGATCACTGTCGCAAGCAGGCTCTGCCACGAACTGAAATCAAGGTAATGCAGGAGCGCCTCCCAAACGTAATCCTGGCTCCAAGCCTACACGATTGGGTGCGGCCCGCGTGCCGGTTTTATTCTGCATGGTGGAGATTTCAGGTGCTGTTTGAAATTGTTGGCGAGGCCGGATTGTGCCCATCCCGGCGTCCCTTCGGATTCGGCCAGAGCAATACCGCGAGGCAGAGCGTGTAGAGGATCGCGAACAGCACATAGGCGACGCGGGTCGAGAACGATTCCGGCGTGCTGCCCGGCAAGGGCGAGACACCGATCCCCAGCAGGACGAGGAAAGTCGTCAACGCCCCGGCGCTGATCTTGCCCATTTTCGGGTCGGCTGCGGCGCGTCCGCCGAACACCAGCGCGACGATCAGGACGACGAGAAACAGGGCCGGAAGGTTCGACCACAATGAGACGAAAACGAACGCGAGAGAGGCGACAATTCCCCCGAGAAGATTGACAATGACGAGGCCCAGGGCCGACTTTTGCGTGGTCGCGATATCGAGCTGGCCGAGCAGAGACGCGACGGTGATCGGGATGACCAGCGCGAAGGAAAGCCGTTGGTCGACGAAGCAAAGGACGGCGCCGGCAAGCAGAATCGAGGCGCTCGCGAGCGCCTGGCGTACCGGCGGCCGCTTCGGGGGCATCGCGGGAGGCGGTGACATGCCGCCTGCCGGATCGGGCCACAGCGCATGCGCTCCCCACGCCAGCACGTTGCCGCCTATGGCCGCCTTCGTGAAGGTCCTCGCGATCGACTCACCGAGGTCGACCCGCTCGACGCCGAAAAGCGGCGTCTCGAGGTCGATCTGCGCGACGCCGAGCAGCGGCACGATGATAGCGATGACCAGGACAATGAAAATGGCCGTCCCGCCTTTGCCCTCCGCCTGCAAGTAGAAGCACACGAAATAGAGAAGCCAGAGCACAGCGCCGAGCACCAGCGGATGACCGGTCAAGACGGAGACGATCAAGGAGAGAATTTGAGCGACAACGAGGATCAGGGCGACCATGACGAGCCCCTGCGCGAGCGATAGCGGGCGCCGGCTCGCCGTCAGGAATTGCAAGGCAAAGACCGGGGCGAGGAAGGGGATCGGATCCTTGGCCCACACCGCGACCGCGAAGCCGGCCGCGACGGCGGTCGCGATCCTCAAGCCCTGACGGCGTGCGGCAAGCCGCTCGAGCTTTGCGCCGGAAAAGGAGGATTCATGTGACATAGGTCAGGACGGATATGAGCCGCACCCAGGCCGCGGCGATCACGTTCATCACCGGGTTTTTGCCTGTATAGATCACGACGAATGCCTGCGAGCCTAAACGGCTGCCGTGCGGCATTTCTCCCTCGAACACCACACGCACCGGAAAGAGCTGCGGGTCTCGCACCCAGGTGGTCCGGTTGCGAATAATCGGCAGGCCGTTGATGTCGACGCTGCTGAGGCCCGACGCGGCGGCGCCCCAGCCGACACTTTCCACCTTGGCCTTGAAGATGCGTCCGGGAAGCGTATCGAGCACCACCTCCACGGGGTCGCCCGGCTTGATATATTCGAGGCTGTTCTCCTTGAATGCTGCGGCGATCCATATCGTCCCGGCGTCGATGAAGGTGAGCGCCCGCTGACCCACGCTGACGAACTGGCCAGCCGCCAGTTGCAGATTGGTAATGGCGCCTCTAGCGGGCGAGATCACTGTGGTCCGGAAGAGATCGAGCCGTACCCGCTCCAGGACGGAGAGCGCCTCCTTGATCTGCGGGTTGTCTGCGCCAGACGGTCCCAGTTCCTGTTGGGCCTTGGCGAGCTCGGCTTCGGCTCCTGCCACGGATGCCTCGGATGAGTCGAGCGATGCCTTCGCCTCGTCATATCTCGCCTTCGCATAGATACCGCGTTCCACTAGGTGAAAAATGCGATTGGTCTGCTCGCGCACATTCGCGGCCTTGGCGCGCGCCTCGACGAGGCGCGCCTGGGCAGCCTCCACGGCGGCAGTGCTCGCGCCAACCGTCTGGCCAATGCGCTCAAGCCGCGACTCCGCTTCCGCCACCGCGATCTCATAAGGCTGCGGGTTGATGCGAAACAGGACCTGACCTGCTTTCACGACCGCATTGTCGATGACGCCAACCTCCACGACGCGGCCGGCAACCTCCGCCGCCATCGGCACGACGAAGGCCTGCACCACCGCCTGCGAGGATGTCGGCGTGAGGCGCTCCATCAAGATCGACACGACGTAAAGAATGACGGTCAGCGCAGCGACGGTAAGGGCTACCCGACGCAAGGGATTGCCTGGCGCAGTTTCCGGCGCGGTTTCGGCGCTGGATTCGTTGCCCGGCGCCACCGCCGCTTCGGCTTCGCGTGGGTTTGACATGGCCCTCCCCCTGTAATGGCGGCGCTCTTTCAGACGTCGTTCGCCATACCGTATCGTGGCCCCCGAAGGAGAAGCTGAGGGTAGGCCTGGCTTCGTGAGAATGGCCCGCCGGGTTCGACGAAACCATCAGCTACGAATACTCGATTTCGCTGCGCCGATCTACGCCAGACCGTCCGAAAATGCGAAAACGGGACCGGACCGCGCGGCGCCAAGACGGCTTGCGGGTGGCCAAAGCCGTCATTGAGAGCGTGGTCCATCGCCCTGGCGCAGGAGCGCGGGGTGTTGCGGACGGCGAGGAACCCTCTGTCAGTGACGGAACACTAACACACTGTGCGTAATGTCTTGTCCCCACAGTGAACTCAGGTTAGGCTGATTGCGATGGGGATGGAGTTCCCCCGAAACCGCCCGAGAGGGCTGATGACTCCTACCGCAACCAATCGCGGTGGGAGTCCGTCTCGAACGAACCCGCCGTAAGGCGGGATTTTTTGTGCCCGCCCTCATGAAGGGAGCACACATGTCGTTCCACACCTGCTTGCTCATCAGCATTGGCGGCGCGATAGGCACACTGGCTCGCTACCTGATATCGGTCGCGACTCTGCCTATCAGCCGCGACCTCCCCTTGGGCACGATCAGCATCAACATTCTCGGATCATTCATCATCGGATTTTTTGGCACGCTCACCCTTGCGTCAGGTCGCCATCCGGTGTCGGAGGACCTGCGCCTCTTCGTGATGGTGGGGCTCTGCGGCGGGTTCACGACCTTCTCAGCCTTCAGCCTGCAAACACTCGACCTCATGCGCAGCGGTGCCTTCTTCCGGGCGGGGCTGAACGTGGTGATCTCGGTCGCGTTGTGCGTTGCCGCCGTTGCCGCGGGCCACGCGCTTGCCGCTCACTATAACGAGGGGGCCCGCCAGATTGCTCAAATCGAAATCGAGGAGGAGGGGTAAAACCTGCGTGGTCGCTGCTTGGTTCGGGCCAATAGCGGTCGTTCTTATGACGTCGATATCGTGCCCATTTACGCGCGGAATGCAGACGCAGCCTGTTAAGCCATCTTCGTCTTTCCCGGCCCGCCATCAAAAAAAGCAATCAAATCAGCTTCTGAAACTGCGCGCGCCCAGCCCTTTCTGCACCTGCCCAGCAAAGGCGATAGCCTGGCAAGGAGCCGCTCAGTACCACCGCTAGCAGCAACACAAGAGCAATCGTGATCTGTTCCATGCCGGTGCCGCGCTTCCCCTCCTTGCTTCAATGCCACCCAATGCTAACACAGCGCCGGGCACGCTCGACCCTCAAGATATTGCGCGGCAAGGCACAACCGTCCAAATAACGTAGTAGGAGCTGTAAGAGGCGCGCATCCCAAATTTGAACAGCTGAGATTGCATGACTGTTGACAGGTTCATTGCCAATTATTGGGGCAAGGCGCGGCCGGTGGATGGTAATGGGCCGCGCTTTCATCCAAATGCCTATCATGGACTCGACGTGGCCGCAGCGGCCGATGCTCTGCTTTCGATACGCCCGCAGTGGCTCACGACTCTGGCGAGAATGGCCGGGCTCGCCGAAGACGTAGTGCGGCGGTGGCTGCTCTTCGCACTTGCTTTGCACGACCTCGGCAAGTTCACGTGCGCGTTCCAATGCAAGGTACCCGATTACTGGTATCGTAAGGGCATGTTGCCCGGCGGGCCCAAAACGGACCTTGGTCACGGCAGCGCTGGTTATTCTCTGTGGCAGAACGGCTGTAAGCGTGCGAGGTCTGCACCACATCCCTTCACGTCGCTGTTCAGCACGGCAAATCCTCGCGTTGCCGCATCAACCGCGCGCATGTTCGGTATCTGGTTCGCCGCGGTTTGCGGACACCACGGTAAGCCCGTCGAAACAAGTGACCTCAACGACAGGATTTGCGATGCCGCGCTCGATGATGCGCGCGATTTCGTTCTTGCCTGTGCGCAGTTGTTCTCACCCGCGCCTACAGGAAATTTCGCCATTCCGCGCGAATATGACGTGCAGACGAGTTCCTGGCTAATCGCCGGAATTGCCATGCTGGCCGACTGGATCGGTTCCAATCAGGAATGGTTCGATTACCACGAGCCGACGCTGACGCTTCCTCAGTATTGGGATGAAGCGGGCCGCAGGGCAAAGAACGCACTCAACAAATCCGGACTTACGGCAGCGCTTCCCGCTCAAGTCTATACCCTATCCGACGCGCTTCCCGAGATTGCCGAGCCCGAAGCCTCGCCACTCCAGGCATGGGCGCTGCGGGACGCGCCAATACGCGGCCAATCGCTGATTGTCATCGAAGATCTCACCGGGGCGGGGAAAACGGAAGCCGCACTCATCCTCGCACACAGACTGATGCATGCCGGCGCAGCTGAGGGACTTTACTGGGCACTTCCAACGATGGCGACCGCCGATGCGCTCTACGGACGTCTGGCGAAGAGCTATGCGCGACTGTTTGCCAATCCGGAGGAAACGTCCCTGGTGCTCGCGCACTCCTCGCGCGAGTTCAACGAGATTTTCCGCAAGTCCATCAAGCTCACTACGGTAAACGAGCCAATTTATCCGGGTGAATGCGACGATCGGGACGAAGCGATCCCCGGTACGGCAGCCTGCGCGCGATGGATCGCCGACGATAGGCGCAAGACATTTCTCGCCGACGTGGGCGTCGGCACCATTGACCAGGCGTTGCTTGGAATCTTACCGTCGAAGCACCAAGCCATGAGACTTGCCTCGCTCTCGCGCCGCGTGCTCGTGATCGACGAAATTCATTCGTTCGATCCTTACCAGAACTCGCTTGTTGAGCGGCTACTCGAATTTCACGCAGCCCTTGGCGGTTCAGCTATTCTAATCTCCGCTACATTGGCCCACGCGACGCGTCAGAAACTTGCCAAAGCATTCTCACAGGGCACAGGCTGGGAAATCCCTTTGCTTACCGCAAGTTCGTTTCCGCTCGCAACGCTGTTGAGCGAAGCCAGAAAGTCCGTCGAGGAGCCTCTTGACAGCTCGCGCGGAACGCGGCGGGATTTGCCTGTGGAACGCCTCGAAAATGAGGAAGCCGCCTACAAGGTGCTCGAAGATGCGGCACGCGACGGCCGGGCAGCTGTCTGGATACGCAATACGGTGCAAGACGCCATCGAAGCGCATAAGGACTTGAAGGAACGTTTGCCGGACTATGATGTTGGGCTCTTTCATGCCCGCTTCGCGCTTGGCGACCGTCTGAGAATTCAAGAAGGCGTCCTCGCAAACTTTGGAAAGAAGAGCGAAGGAAGGCAGAGAAAGCGCATCTTGGTCGCCACGCAGGTCGTAGAGCAGTCGATCGATGCCGACTGGGATGTGATGATAACTGATCTCGCCCCGATCGATCTTTTGATCCAGCGCGCCGGACGATTGCATCGGCATGAACGCAGCGACAAACGTCCCAGTCCAATTCTTCAAATTTTAAGTCCGGAGCCGAGCGAAGATGCGGATGCAAACTGGTACGCAAAAACCTTTCCGCGCGCGCAGTGGGTTTATGCAGACCATGGCCAGCTCTGGCTAACGATCAAGGCGTTGACCCAAGCTGGCGGCCTCAACCTTCAAAGTGCGAGCCCCCGGGATCTGATCGAGTTTGTCTTTGGCGGCAATTCGCCAATTCCGAAAGGCCTGGAAAAAGTCAGCGGCAAAGCCGATGGCGAGGCGCTGTCGCAGCGTGCCGTCGGACGCATGAACGGATTGAAACTCGACAAAGGGTATGTCCATCAAGCGGGCTCGTGGGACAGTGATGACAGAACGCCCACACGCCTCGGCGAACCGAGTCGGACACTTCGGCTGGCGCGTTGGGACGGCAAGACGCTCAAGCCCTGGTGGCCGGTCGAACGCGGTGACGAACGTCGCGCTTGGCGCCTATCCGAGGTGTCGGTGCGTGCCGCAACAGTGAAAGATGTCATTATCGGCGACGCGATGCTGGATCGCGCCATCAAGGCTGAAATCTCCAAGTGGCCCGAGCGCTATGATCCACCGCTACTAATCCCGCTTGTCGAACGTCAGAGCGAGTGGTGGCACGCGAAAATACTCCACAACGATGGCCAACCTCGGAATTTGAGGTATAGTGTCGACTTCGGCCTGACGTTGCTGTCTTGTTCCCCGCATGCGCGGGGATGAACCGACATTAGCGGGAGGCCGTTAGTGAGCATGTTCCCCGCAATATGCGGGGCTATATAGATGCCTAGATTGAAGACATTAGCGGGCGGACGTTAGTCCGCCCGCTAATGTTGGCGAATCATTTGATTTCCTTTCTAATGAAAAAGGCCGAGGGAGTTGGATCCCTCAGCCTCAAGTCCGCCAATCCCATTTGCGACCGAGAAAGGAGGACGTTTCATGCGCCGACATCGCAGACTCTTACCTGACAAGTTGGCGGCTTTTCTTTGCTTAGATTAGCTGCCGGCGCGCGGTGCTGCAACATATCCTGTTGGTAGCCGCGCGCCCCTCTTCGCTAAATATCCTCAGTATGCAACATTGCAATTTGCACGCCCCCCATGTGTGCAAGTGGAGATGCTATGCCTCTAAACCTCCTCGTGGATCCGTGGCTGCCGGTGCGGCGGCTGTCGGGAAGCAAGGGTCATGTTCGCCCTGCAGACATCGCGTCCAATTTCAACGTCGATCCTATTCTTGCGCTTGATTTTCCACGCCCCGACTGGAATGCCGCCGTCACCGAGTTTCTGATCGGGCTCCTCGCCGTCGTCATGCCTCCTGAGGAGACCGACGATTGGGCGGAGTTTTGGGGCTCGCCCCCGTCACCAGATCAACTACAGCACAAGCTCCAACCGCTCACCTCCGCCTTCAATCTCGATGGCGATGGGCCACGCGCCTTCCAGGATCTCGACCCGCTCGCGGAGTGTGACGACAAGCCGATCACCGCGCTGCTCATCGATGCGCCGGGTGAGAACTCGGAGAAGAAAAATACCGACCTTTTTGTTAAGCGTGCGGGGGCGGTGTCGATATCACTTGGCGATGCCGCTGCCGCGCTCATCACGATGCAAACCTACGCTCCGGCCGGCGGTCAAGGCAACCGCACCTCGCTCCGGGGAGGCGGGCCCCTAACAACGCTGGCCATGCCACGCCGCGTCATCGGTGCAAGAAAGAACGTCACAACGCTGTGGGACCTCGTCTGGTCCAACGTCCCGGACACGACCCGCATGAGCAAAATACCAATTGCGCCGGACGATCCCGCTAGGTCGCTTGTTTTCCCATGGCTCGCCGCGACTCGCACTTCGGAAAACGACCGGAGCACAGCCTGCGAGGACAATGCCCATGTCCTGCAACAGTTTTTCGGAATGCCGCGCCGCATTCGTCTCAATATCGAGGGGGATAGCGTACGCACGTTCAAGCAGAAAAACTTCGGCGTGAAATACGTTGGCTTTATCCACCCGCTCTCGCCGCATCGCCTGGACAAGAAATCGGGTCTTCTACCGTATCATCCGCAGCCCGGTGGTGCGACGTACCGTGACTGGCTGACTTGGGTGGAAAAGGTCCCCGATAATATCTCGCAGCGTGCTGCATGTCTCGATGCATGGGAGAAGAGGCTTGATGTCATCCGTGATCGCTCCGGATTTGGCGACGTCTATGATGATGCCGAACTGTGGCAATCGCACGTGTTCGCCTTCGGCTACGACATGGACAACATGAAGGCCAGGGGCTGGCTGGAAGCTCGCATTCCCTTCTTCGATGTACCGCCGTGGGGTGATCCCGCAGCATGGCCGCAGTTCTTTCACCAGATGGCTCGAAAGCTGGTTGCAGGAACAGACGAGGCCGCCAATACGCTGCGCTATCAGATCAAGATCGCGCTGGCTGGCAAGCTCAACAAGGAGGGCCACTATCGCCCCGGCGAGTCGCTGCCCAAAAATGCTTTCTCGGAAATCCAGGAACGCCTGTGGCGTGAGATGGAAGGCGAATTCCGCAAGGCTCTGGTGGCCCTGCGTGGCACCAAGGACGCTCATGGGGATCCACAGGATGCCGCCCCACATCCCGTGCGCGGCGTGTTCCTGGATGCCCTGAGAAGGAGAACTCTGGCAATCTTCGATGAGGTATCCGGCACTGAAGACCTCATAGTGAAGGACGCGCGGCGGATAGTGGCCGCCCGCACAACTCTGCTGCGCGCTTTCGGCGAGACCGGCAAAGTCCGCCAAGCACTGGATCTCGCCACCGAAGAGGCGAAACAGAAAAAGAAAGCAGGCAAGTCCAAGAGAAAGGAGAACGCGTAATGCGGCAAAAGCCGAAAGACTATGACAGCCTGCACAAGCTGTTCACGAACTGGTGGCGGAGTTTGCATAGGCTGGATCAAAACGGCAAGCAGGTTTTCGTCGGCTCTCATCGCACACCACTTGCCCCTGACCGCAAGACGCTTGCCGAATTGCGCAGGATCGATATCGCAGAGGCGCAAGGACAAGACGCTGTCGATGTCGACTTCGCTCTGAGCATTCCCACCTTCCGCTTGCTTGTGGGCAGCATCAAAGGCCTGGAACCCGGGAACCACATCATCAAAAGTTGGCTCCGCGATGACGCGTTCAATCTTGCGCCTTTTGCAATTGCCGCTGCGACGCTAGCGCGCATCCGAGAAGACACGGGCGCCAAGGCATGCGGGGCAACGGCGATCATGCTCGGCGGGAACGAACCGCTCTTCGCGGAAGCGCGCTTCAAGCGCCTCATGCGCACACGTGACGACTGGCCCGATCTACTCGTCCAAGCGCGCCGCTTGGCCGCGATCCTTGGTAAGGCGGCTCCAATCGGCGACCTTGGTGCAAGTCTTCTATTGTGGAACGCCGATCCATCGATCCGCACTCGTTGGGCCTTCAACTATTACCGCGGCGAATTAGAGAAGGACGCCGAGACCGAACCGCAGCCCTCCGCCACAACTTCAGCCGCCTGACCCAATCTGAAAATTATAAGAGAGAACGATGGCCACATTCCTCGAACTTCACATCCTCACCACTTACGCCGCATCCAACCTGAATCGTGACGACACTGGGCGCCCTAAATCCCTGAGCTTCGGGGGTGCAGAGCGGCTTCGCGTATCCTCCCAAAGCCTCAAGCGTGCAATCCGTACGAGCGACGTCTTTGCCGATGCCGTCGGCAGTGCACGCGGCACGCGCTCGACTGCCTTCACAGCCTCTTTGGTGAAGACATTGCAGGAAAAAGGACTTGCGGAAGAGGAAATCACGAAGCGCGTCGGCTCCGTGATCACGAAAGGCAAGCTCGGTGCGCCAAAAAAGGAAGACAACAGGTTGACCGAGCAGTTGGTGCATCTTGCGCCTGAAGAGCTGGAGCTCATCGAAGGACTGGCGGACCGGCTCATGCAAGGCGATGAACTGGCGGATAAGGAAGCGCTTGTTCTCGCGCAGAAGCCGCGCGCGGCAGACATCGCCCTCTTCGGCCGCATGTTGGCAGACAATCCGTCCTTCAACGTCGAGGCAGCGTGTCAGGTGGCTCACGCCTTCACCACGCATCGCGTCAGCATCGAAGACGACTTCTACACCGCCGTCGACGACCTCAAGGCCGCCAACAGTGAAGCCGATCGCGGCGCCGGCTTCATAGGTGTGCAGGAGTACGGAGCTGGCGTATTCTATCTCTACATCTGTCTCAACGCTTCGCTTCTCGTGAGCAACCTCCCAGGCGACAAGGATCTGGCAACGAAGGCCGCAGAAGCTCTCATCGAAGCCGCAATGACCGTGAGTCCCAAGGGCAAGCAGAACAGCTTCGCCTCGCGCGCTTACGCGATGCATGTGCTGGGAGAAATGGGGACACGCGCTCCACGCTCACTTGCGGCAGCCTTCCTCAAGCCTGTCGGAGCCGATGGCGAGAACGACTTCGCGACGGCGTCATCCGACCGGCTCACCAAGCTGCACGACAGCTTCGAGCGGGTCTACGGAGAGCACGCAAAGAAGACGGTCACCCTCGACGTTCTCAACGCAAAGGGCAGCCTCGCAGAACTGAAGGAACTGGCTCGGGAGGCGATCAATGCCGCCTGATGAATACCTCTGCTTTCGCCTTTGGGGGCCCATGGCATCCTGGGGAGACATCGCGGTCGGCGAGGAGCGCGGGTCCTGGGCGCGTCCATCCAGATCCGGCGTACTGGGTCTGGTCGCCGCGGCCTTCAGCTTCGAAAGAAGCAATGCCGAAGCACACGACCGGCTCGAAAAAGGGCTTGGCTTTGCCGTCCGCGTCACGCGGCCCGGTACACCGTTGCGCGACTATCATACGTCGCAATCTCCGGCGAGCAGAAAGGACTCTCGCTGGGCGACTCGCCGCGAGGAACTGGCACCCGATAACGATCTCAATACAATCCTGTCGGAGCGCAGCTATATCGTCGATCTGGATACTACAATCGTGCTCTGGCGGCGCGAAGCCGCTGAGTGTCCTTCGCTGCGCGAGATTGGTGATAAGCTCGAACAGCCAAACTTCACGCTATATCTGGGGCGCAAGTCCTGTCCGCTCGGATTACCCGTCAAGGGGCACCTCATGACGGCACAGACACCCCTCCTGGCGCTCGAACGTTACGACGCCCAAGCCGCAGAAGAGTTGAAACTGCCGCGGCGCTGGCGCTCGCGCGAACATGAAAGACATGTAGAAATCTGGCTGGACGCTCAGGATGCCGAGGACATGGGCTTGGAAATTATCGAGCGCACCGTCCGGCGCGACCGTGTTCGCGACCGGCCGCGCTGGCACTTTGCTGATCGCGACGAGGCTCTCATCCGTAACGAGGAGCATGGCTCATGATGATCTCTCGCGCGCATCTAGCCCGCAAATCAGGATCGCAAGGTTCACTCGCAAAGGTTCTGCTCGACGGTGCCGAGAGAGATGGAGGACACGGTCTCGTGTGGTCCCTGTTCTCGGATGCAGACAAGAGAGACCGCGATTTTCTCTACCGCGACAAGGGAGATGGTTCCTACATCGTGGTATCCGAACGCACCCCCAGCGACCCACACGGTCTCTGGCATGTCGAAACAAAGCAATACGACCCCGTCCTTACGGCGGGTGATCGTTTGGGCTTCATTCTGCGCGTGAATCCCGTGATCTCAGTCTTCCGGCATGGTCAGAAACGTGGGCTGCGCGCCGACGCCATCATGCATGCCAAATCGCAACTGGATGCCGGGGCCCGCAGCAGCTTCACATCCGATGATGCTCAGGCCGTTGCACTTGATTGGCTTGTCAAGCGAGGACCATCGATTGGTGCGCAATTCGAGCGCAACCTATGCACGGCTACGGGCTACAGGCAGGTTCGCATTCCGCGCGCCAATCAAAGACATCCCATAGAGTTTTCGGAAATCAATTTTGAAGGCGTTCTTGCTGTAAACGACCCAGCAAAGTTGAAAGCCGCTCTGTTCAAGGGAGAGGGCCTGGGAAAAGCGAAAGCGTATGGATGCGGGCTTATGCTCGTCCGCCGCATCTAAAGGAAGCGCCGTAGATGGTCGAGATACCTTACGTTCCGTTGCGTCCGATCCCTCTCAAGCAGCGCGCGGGTATCATTTTCCTGCAATACGGCGAGCTTGACGTTCTGGACAGCGCCTTCGTGCTCGTCGACACAAACGGGGTGCGCGTGCAGATTCCCATCGCTGGGCTCGCATGCGTTATGCTTGAGCCGGGCACACGCGTAAGTCATGCCGCCGTAGCCCTTGCTGCGCAGGTTGGCTGCCTGTTGGTTTGGGTGGGAGAAGGTGGCGTGCGCGTCTATGCTTCGGGACAACCAGGTGGTGCGCGAGCCGATCGGCTGCTGTATCAAGCGCGTGTCGCGCTTAATGAGGATGCACGCCTCGATGTCGTGCGTGAAATGTACCATCGCAGGTTCGGCGAGGATGCGCCGAGCCGCCGATCCATCGAACAGTTGCGCGGCATCGAGGGTGCACGTGTCCGCGAGATGTACAAGCTCTTGGCACAGCGCCACGGTGTCAACTGGAATGTGCGCAACTATGACCGTAACGAATGGGACAACGCCGATGTTGCAAATCGCGCGCTGTCAGCAGCAACAGCATGTCTTTATGGACTGACCGAGGCCGCCGTGCTTGCCGCAGGCTACGCGCCAGCCATCGGTTTTCTTCATCGCGGGAAGCCTCTGAGCTTCGTTTACGATATTGCGGACATCTATAAGTTCGAGACTGTGGCACCGGCAGCCTTCGAAACCACAGGCCGTATCCTCAAGGGCAAAGGGGATGGAAATCCCGTGGAACGTCAGGTGCGCATTGCCTGCCGTGACCTCTTTCGCAAGTCAGGCCTGCTCGATCGCATTATCCCTGACATTGGCGATATCCTGAAAGCCGGAGGACTGGAACCGCCAGCGGACGCTCCGGAAGCCGCAGAACCCGCCATTCCACGCGAGGAGCAGACTGGAGATGATGGTCATCGTAATTGAGAACGCGCCGCCACGCCTGCGCGGACGCCTGTCGCTCTGGTTCGCAGAGGTGCGCGCAGGAGTTTACATTGGCGTCTACGATAGACGCACACGCGAGCGCATCTGGGAGGAGGTCAAGCTCATGATCGGTGAGGGGAACGCGGTCATCGCCTGGAGCACACTCACCGATAGCGGGTTCGAGTTCGAGGCGATCGGAGAGAACCGTCGCGAGCCGATCGACTTCGACGGACTGACGCTCGTGCGGTTCAAACCACCGGTTGCATATGAGAGCGGAGATCCTACGAATTCGCCGCCAGGGGCCGGCCTGTGAACTGCGTTCGAGCGTGGTGACGTTCTTTGACAATTGAATTATGCTTTAAGGTCAGTCTCTTGCTAACAAGTCTGTTCCCCGCATGCGCGGGGATGAACCGGCCTACGACGAGACATTCACGCGCATGATCTGCTGTTCCCCGCATGCGCGGGGATGAACCGTCTAGAGAGCTTTCGCCACCCCATACGTCGATCTGTTCCCCGCATGCGCGGGGATGAACCGACAACGCAGTGGAAGGATGCCGTCTCTGCGACCTGTTCCCCGCATGCGCGGGGATGAACCGCGGATCTGCCCGCCGGAGATCGACAGATCAGACTGTTCCCCGCATGCGCGGGGATGAACCGGCCGAGCGGATGAACTCCGACAGCATCGTATCCTGTTCCCCGCATGCGCGGGGATGAACCGGACCCCGCCCGCGCGCGCGATCCACCCCGCTGCTGTTCCCCGCATGCGCGGGGATGAACCGCGGCAACGGTGCAGGATGCACGCATCGCCGAACTGTTCCCCGCATGCGCGGGGATGAACCGCCGACGCCATCAACCCACTCCGTCACGCGCACCTGTTCCCCGCATGCGCGGGGATGAACCGCCGCGAGACGTGAAGCCAAGTTCCAACAGCGGCTGTTCCCCGCATGCGCGGGGATGAACCGCACGGCCTTACCGAACGTCTCCCCCAGCTCGGCTGTTCCCCGCATGCGCGGGGATGAACCGCGCAAATACTTTGCCTGAGAGGAGGCAGCAAACTGTTCCCCGCATGCGCGGGGATGAACCGTTCACGACGGTGTCTGGCATCGCGCTGTCAAACTGTTCCCCGCATGCGCGGGGATGAACCGTACGAGGTCCCGCCGCCGATGGAGGACATCGGCTGTTCCCCGCATGCGCGGGGATGAACCGACGGCGAGATGCTCGATTTGATTTGCTACCTCCTGTTCCCCGCATGCGCGGGGATGAACCGTACATACTACACTAGGACAATGTAGTTAATAGACTGTTCCCCGCATGCGCGGGGATGAACCGACCCGCGCGGGTTCGCAAGCCCCGCGCGGGAACTGTTCCCCGCATGCGCGGGGATGAACCGTCTATACGCGCACTATTGGCCAAGCTTGGCCCCTGTTCCCCGCATGCGCGGGGATGAACCGACATCCGGCGTGTGGGTCAAGACCACGCGCCACTGTTCCCCGCATGCGCGGGGATGAACCGGAACTGCGCAAGGGGCCCGAGTACCAGCAGGGCTGTTCCCCGCATGCGCGGGGATGAACCGGCCATTGCGTTTGTCGACGGTCCGAACACCACCTGTTCCCCGCATGCGCGGGGATGAACCCGGCCCCCTTCCACACCTGGGGGTCTACGTAGCGCTGTTCCCCGCATGCGCGGGGATGAACCGCCCGTGTGGTTCGTATGCTGGAAGAAGGGGGTCTGTTCCCCGCATGCGCGGGGATGAACCGGCGGCTCTGCCGGAAGCCGTTGCCGAGCATGCCTGTTCCCCGCATGCGCGGGGATGAACCGTTTGTAAGCTTCTGTTTTTGGTTTTCTTGGCTCTGTTCCCCGCATGCGCGGGGATGAACCGGTCTGGGTCTGCCTGCATACGCTGGTGCATTTCTGTTCCCCGCATGCGCGGGGATGAACCGACGTCACGGACACCCAGTTCGGGATCACTGGCCTGTTCCCCGCATGCGCGGGGATGAACCGATCGACGTGGGGTCGCGGCTTTTGGCGGCGTCCTGTTCCCCGCATGCGCGGGGATGAACCGCCTACGTGCGGGACTTGGACGGGGCCTTGATGCTGTTCCCCGCATGCGCGGGGATGAACCGCTCTCTGCCCTCGGCGTCACGCTGTCGGCTGACTGTTCCCCGCATGCGCGGGGATGAACCGAGAACGATTGAACTGATGCACCTGCACGGGCTCTGTTCCCCGCATGCGCGGGGATGAACCGCGTACCTGCGCAGACTTTTGCTTCGCGAGATCCTGTTCCCCGCATGCGCGGGGATGAACCGACCTCGGCATCCGGTGCTGGGACGACGCCGGCCTGTTCCCCGCATGCGCGGGGATGAACCGGTGGCCCGTGCCCATGCGCCGGCCGCGGCGACCTGTTCCCCGCATGCGCGGGGATGAACCGGACATCTTCCAGAGTTCTGTGCCGATGTTCGCCTGTTCCCCGCATGCGCGGGGATGAACCGTAGACGGCGTGACAGGATGCTAGCTGCGTGCGCTGTTCCCCGCATGCGCGGGGATGAACCGACACGGCCAGGGAGGCGCGCCTTGCCATCCTGCTGTTCCCCGCATGCGCGGGGATGAACCGCAATAGAGTGTAGACCGCCCGACTCTTTCCCGCTGTTCCCCGCATGCGCGGGGATGAACCGCCATAGGCCTACGCGACAGCGGTCGCAATGGGCTGTTCCCCGCATGCGCGGGGATGAACCGCGATACCAGATCGGCAAAGGCGGCTACGACTTCTGTTCCCCGCATGCGCGGGGATGAACCGGCTTTGCGGATGCGCTCCTCGGCCTCGCAGAGCTGTTCCCCGCATGCGCGGGGATGAACCGCTTTTCGCGGACGATATGGCGGTATTGCTCGACTGTTCCCCGCATGCGCGGGGATGAACCGACCGTTTTCAGTCCTGTCCGTCTGGTTCCAAACTGTTCCCCGCATGCGCGGGGATGAACCGTCCGAGGAAGCGACCCGTCTCATGGAAGCAGCCTGTTCCCCGCATGCGCGGGGATGAACCGCGGGCCGGATACCGCGCCTGGGCCTCATCGAGCTGTTCCCCGCATGCGCGGGGATGAACCGAACCTCACGGGCGACAACCTCGCTCTGTTCCTCTGTTCCCCGCATGCGCGGGGATGAACCGTTTGCATCATAATGATGGACCCACGAGACCTACTGTTCCCCGCATGCGCGGGGATGAACCGGTAAGTATGTGCGCGTGCGTAAGCGCGGCGGTCTGTTCCCCGCATGCGCGGGGATGAACCGGAGTCATTGCGTGATGAATCGCCCTAGGCTCCGCACCCCGCCGGCCCCGCGGCAGCAGGGGCTCGATCCGCGCCCATTCCGTGTCGCTCAACCAGTAGAGCTTCTTCATCCAGGCCTCCCTTCGCTAGGAAGCTTGAATCACGATTTGCAGCAACGCGGAATCCTAATTGAGTACGCAAGATACGCTCGATATCGAAGTTGGCAGGGTCAAGCTTTTCAACCTTATTGAGAACGTCTTCGGTTAGAAATGGCTCGACCTGATCCTCTTCCGCCTCGTCGGGCAGCAACTTCGGCGCAGCTTCGTGGACATAGCGTACAAGATCCTCGTTCTTCTTCGTCCAACGCTCGAGACGCCGGTGCTGGTGTTCGCTCGATGCGTGGACCGTGACCCACGCGAGAAGCTTCTGCATCAAGCGCCAGCAGGATCCTTCGAATGCCTTCGCGGAACTCTCAAAGCGCTTCAAGAACAGGGTGCGAATGAGGATGACAACTTGTCTTTGTCGACCAACATCCCACTGCTGGTACTCCTCGCTATCCTCATCCCCGATCCAGTATGCCAAGGGATTATAAATGCCCAGGACAAAGAGCGGCTCCTGCCTATCAAAGGCCTTCTCAACGCTTTCTAGGAGCTTCCCGTAGGTCGACTTGAGGTCATAGGCTACGACTTGGGGGACGGCTCGAGCAGGGAACAACGCCTCCTTGGCACCCAGCTGAGCTTGGCTGGCTTTGACGTAGGCGCGGCTCCGCTGCACGACCAGCTCATCAAATAGGATGTCATTCCGGAGCGCCCGTTCGGCCTCGAGAATCTCTGTTCCCTCCTCTAGGCCGAATTCCGCTCGTGGTGCTTGTCCGATAATTGCGCGGTCCAGATCAATGAAATGACGACGCAGACTGTGGATACCCAACTTTGTGGCAAAGTGCTGCTCGTTGCCATTCATGAACAACTCAATCAAATGCCGGAAATCATGAACCGAATTGTTGATCGGCGTCGCGGTGAGCAGAAAGAGTTGTTTGGATCGATCGCCACCGTGCAGCAATCGCTGCAGCTTCCGATATCGCGACTCCTCGCGAACTCCGGTTCCCGCGATCCCTGGATTTCGAAAATGATGAGCTTCATCGATGATTACGACATCGGCATCCCGGATCGTCAGCTCCAGATCCCGCAAGAACTTGCCCCGGCGCTGGAGATCGGTGTGATTGTATAGAACAAAGTTGACAAACCCGCTGTTTAGGTGGGGTAGATGCTTGGGGATCTTTTTCTCCCAGACGTCTTCTCGTGCGGATTTGGGGGCGAGGAGGACGACCCTTTTCCCTTGTTGCGCCACCAGCCTTTCGATCAGCATCAATCCGACAAAGGTCTTGCCAAGACCCACGCCGTCACAGAGAAATCCGCCGTCGAATGTGGAAGATATGGTGAGTAGGTTCTTGTAGGCATCCTGTTGATACTTATCGAGGATCGGAAAAATACTCGACTGCTCTTTCTCCCACACGTCAGGTGTGAGCGCCTCACCCCGAAATAACGTCTCTAGCGCCTTGACCCAGATGTCGAAGGGCTTGCGCAGCTCCACATGGCGCTCGATCGCCTGCAGGATTTCTGCTGTTACGTCTTCAGCTTGCTCCCAGTGTCGTTCATACCATTCTTGCAGGAGACCAACCTCGGGGCCTCGGACCTGGACATTCAATTCGACATTCTGGGACAAGCCCGGGAGCGTGAAGTTCGACGAGCCTACGAGGCCAAATGAGCCGACGACGGTAGCGCGGGCGTGCGTGAGGTAAGCTGTCGCGTGAAATTTGTCCCGCCGGTAAACTCGGCAGTCGATCTTACCACTGCGTAATCCTTCAACAACGGCGGGCACGCCTCCGAGAAAATCGTTGCGGGCCTTCTCGGATTCCAGACTCGCGTCAAGGATCCCGGTGATGCGCTGGAGGCCCTGAGTAAATGCGCGCGTCGTCCGAAGCGACACTTCATCGCCCATCAAGATCCTGATGCGATCGACTTCTTGCCATTTCTCCTTGAGCGCCAAAACGCTCCAATCTCAAAGTATGCAGATGCTATGTCGATTGCACTTGATATGTCGCACCAGTTGATATGTCGCACCAGTCATGGAGGTACTGGAGCACCTTCCAGTTCTCATCGCTATTATCGACGATGAAGAGTTCGCTGCCCGCCTTACTGCCCGAGCTAGAGTTCATGTCGGATCCCTCTTCCATGGGGGCACACAGCACTGATTCCGACTCGTCTTCTGCAGCGGCAATCGACGCGCAGACGTCAGAATGGTCCACAGCCAACAGTCAGCATGATTGAACATTAGAATGAGCTTGGGCAAGCCTTACCTCTCCGTTCCCGACGTTTGACGCGCCCAAGCCTCGATGGAAGGTTGGCGCGCCCGACAGGATTCGAACCTGTGACCCCCTGCTTAGAAGGCAGGTGCTCTATCCAGCTGAGCTACGGGCGCTTGTGAAGGGTTGGCTACACGGTTTGCGCGGTGGCGTCAAAGCGGGTCGCCTTGAAACATGCGTAAAGCTCGCAATGGCACGCCACAATAGCGCTCGTGCGTGGTGCGATGGCATGGCAGCAGATGGCCTTGCGCAGCTGAGACCGCGCTATTCGTCGAGATCCGCCTCATCGCCGGCCCAACCCTGCGCGCCGATCAAGGGCACAAAACGCACCTCGCCAAGGTCCTCCTGAGTGAAGGCGTCCGCACCCGTTCGCGTCACGCGCAACAGACTCTGGGCATGTGGATCATCACCAACAGGAATGACGAGCCGCCCGCCGACAGACAATTGCTGCGTGAGCGCTTGCGGAAGCGCGGGCGCCCCGGCGGAAACAAGAATCCCGTCGAACGGCGCTTTCTCAGGCCAACCCTGCGTTCCGTCATCGTGCCTGACGTGGACATTCTTGCATCCCGCCTGCGCGAGGTTCTTCTTCGCCAGACGAGCCAGGGACGCAATGCGCTCGATGGCGTACACCTCGCGTGCGATGCGTCCCAAGACGGCTGCCGCGTAACCTGAACCTGCTCCCACCTCCAGCACCTTCTCGTCACCTCCAAGTTGCATGGCTTCGATCATGAGGGCCACCACGTAAGGCTGCGAGATTGTCTGTCCAGCGCCGATGGGCAACGGCCGGTCGAGATAGGCTGATTGAGCCAGTTCACGGGGCACGAAGCAAGCACGCGGCACCTCCGCCATTGCCGCGAGCACAAGGGGATCGCGAATGCCCCGCCGCGCGATCTGGCGCGCCACCATCTCCTTGCGGTCTTCGGTTTCGTCTGTCATCGAGCGCTCCAAGGGCCGCATCAACCAGCAATGTTTTTCATTTTTGCACGCCAACGCCGAGGACGCATTGAGCGCCGCGGCCCTGAAGCGCTCAAGGCAGCGCAAAATTCCGCCCCCCTTGCCGTTCGCTGATTGCGTGCAGGATCCTCGAGCCCATCTCGATGTTGCGTCGCGCAATTTTCTCCGCGTTCCAGACTTTGCCCTGGGATTGCCGGAGAATAGCGTTCCGGTCAATTTTGCAGCGCGGCAAAGGTTGCCCGGGCAGGACCACGCTTTTCTCTCCTTCCTTGGTTGATTGTCACGGCAGGCCTATGGCAAATGGTCACGGGCGTTGGACGAAAGTGCAAGCCCCAACGTGAAAAACTGAGATCTGCAGGGGGAGACATTGATGAGCGCCGCAAATCCGGCCATCGACGCACCAGCGCCTGGCCTACTCGAGCGGGAACGCATTGTTGCCAAACCCGGCTTCAACCGCTGGCTGGTCCCACCCGCCGCGCTCGCAATCCACTTGTGTATCGGTGTGAGCTACGGACTGAGCGTGTTCTGGTTGCCGCTCGCGCAGGCGCTTGGCGTCAGCAAGCCGATATCTTGTCCGGATATGACGATATTTCAAGCGATGACCACGACGACCTGCGATTGGCGCGTCAGTGACCTGCTCGTCACGTTCACGCTGGGGATCGTCTTCCTTGGGCTTTCTGCAGCCTTATTCGGCGGCTGGCTGGAGCGCGCAGGTCCGCGCAAGGCCGGCGTTGTCGCCGCGTTGTGCTGGGGCGGCGGGTTCCTCCTGTCTGCGCTCGCCGTGTACATTCACCAGCTCTGGCTGCTCTGGCTCGGGCTTGGCATCATCGGAGGCATTGGCCTTGGCCTTGGATATATCTCGCCCGTATCGACGTTGATCAAATGGTTCCCGGACAGGCGCGGCATGGCAACGGGCATGGCCATCATGGGCTTTGGCGGCGGCGCCATGATCGGTTCGCCGTTGGCCATTCTGCTCATGAACCACTTCAAGAGCGACACCTCTGTCGGCGTCTGGGAGAGCATGGTGGCCATGGGCCTCATCTACCTCGCCTTCATGCTCGGGGGCGCGTTCGGCTATCGCGTACCGCCCGACAATTGGAAACCCGACGGATGGGAACCGCCACATGACAAGGCGCACGCCATGATCACCAGCGGCAACGTGCACTTGGACGATGCGCATAAGACGCCGCAGTTCTGGCTGATCTGGATCGCGCTGTGCATGAACGTGTCTGCCGGCATCGGCGTGCTCGCCATGGCCTCGCCGATGTTGCAGGAGATCTTCGCCGGACAGCTCATCGGAAATCCCGACATCAAGTTCTCGGCCCTCGATGATAGCCAGCGCACGCTGGTCGCAGGCATCGCGGGCGGCTTCGTCAGCTTGCTGTCGCTGTTCAACTCGGGCGGCCGATTCCTGTGGGCGTCACTATCGGACATTATCGGGCGCAAGACGACGTATTTTTGCTTCTTCGTGCTTGGCATAGTGCTGTACGCCCTGGCGCCGTCGCTGGCGCACATGGGATCGATCGCGTTGTTCGTCGCGGCTTTCTGCATCATTCTCAGCATGTATGGCGGTGGCTTTTCCAGCGTGCCGGCGTACCTTGCCGACATGTTCGGGACCCAATTCGTGGGCGCGATCCACGGCCGTCTGCTGACGGCGTGGTCGACGGCGGGCGTGCTGGGACCGCTGGTCATCGGCTACATCCGGGATGCGCAGATCGCCGCCGGCGTGCCGCGCGCGCTCGTTTACGACCGCACCATGTACATTCTGTGCGGCTTCTTGCTTGTGGGCTTCATTGCCAATGCGCTGATCCGGCCGGTTTCGGAGAAGTGGATGATGTCGAAGGAGGAAGTCGAGAAGCTCCAGGCGACCAAGAGTTCCAAGATCGTGGCCGTGGGCTCGCACGGCATCGGGTTTGGCGGATTCTCGATCCCTGTTCTGATCGCGTGGCTGTGCGTCGGCTTCCCATTCCTTTGGGGCGTCTGGAACACGATCGGAAAGGCCGTCGCGCTGTTCGGTTAGGGCGCCTTGAAGCTGCGCCCGCCCGGGATGGCACCTCACATGATGCCATCCCGGGCAAGCAAGCCCCGGAGACATCCAGGCGAGCGGCCTGCCTCAGGGTTTCAGCACATAGTGCGAAGCGCAAAACATCTCACCGCGCCGTCACGCCAAACCCTCTGGGTCCCGGCGCGCGCTACCGCTCGACCGGGATGACAAGAAAAATGCTCGGCCGGGACGACAGGAGGGCAAGCGACCGGGGAGGCAGGGAGGAGTGCTCGACCGGATGAGCTACACTAAAAGATATCCTGCACGATGCCGGAATCCTGTGCGACGAGTTCAGGCCCCGTCAGCCAGACATCGTTGCCGCCTGCCATCTCGGCACGCACCTTTTCGATCCAGCTTTGCGAAACCCCGGCGGGGACGAAGAAACGCGCAAAAAGACGGTCCGTCGCCGAACTCTTGGCTCTCTGGGGGACCGCAACCTCGTCGTCGGAGAGTTCCTCGCGGAAGCTGACCTCATGGAACATGAAGCGAGAACCGGCGGCCGCCGTGCGCCGCTCGCCTTGAAGATAAACCGGAACGCACATGGAGGCGCACTGCTTGCCTGCTTCGACTCGCGTGTCCAACCGATGCGTCTCGCGGACCTGGCGCAAAAGCCTGACGACGCGCGCGCCGTGATCGATCGATCCTCCAGGCGACGACAGATCCAGGACGAATGTGCGCGTCGAACCCTGGTATTTTTCGAAGGCTTCCCGCAGGCGCGCCTCCATAGGCGCATCGATCCGGCCTCGCCACGTGAGATGAACGGTATCCTGGGCAGGTTCTTCACGCACGCTCAGGCTGCCGACGCCGATGAAGTAGGCGTCAAGCGTGTCCTGCGCCTTGAAGCCGAAGTAGAGAATACCCAGGAGGGCCAGGGCCCACAGGAGGCGATTGAGCGAGCGGGAGGGCATGGCCGATAGATATCTCCCGTAGCCGCAGTTTCAAGGTCTCAACCGAGAGAGGCCCGTGATGGCACTTGCGGTCAAGACCGGAATGCGGCTCTGTTCAGTGGGTCCAGCTCCCGATGCGGCCAAACCTGAAATTGTCGCCGTAGGACTTCTTTACGAACGCACGAGGCTTGGGTTCGATGATCGTGTAGGCCAAGCCGTTGCGTGTCGCATAGGCGATGGCTTCCTCCTTGCTGAGGAAGGTAAGCAGCACTTGCTGGCGGGTATCGCCCCCACCGGCCCAACCCATCAAAGGATCGGGCGTGCGTTTGGCCTCGGGCTCAAATTCAAGGTGCCAGAATTCGGTGTTCGCCTCGCCCGATTGCATGGCGGATTTCGCCGGCTTGTAGATTCGTACCTTCGTCATGCGTGCCTCGAAGACCCAAAGTCTGCCTTGCCGCTTCATACGCAAGCGCTAGAGCGCAAGCGGACTTCCCTTGGGTATGTGGTATCGCCACGTCCTGTCAATGGCGCGCCGCAGCGCGGGGCCCAGCTGCTTGGCGGCGTTAGCGCAGGGCCACTGTATAATCGCGCAAAACGTCAGCCTCGAGCTGCACCTCCTCCAGGCGGCGGCTCAAGACGTCGCCGATGCTGATGAGGCCCAGCAGCTTGCCGCCCTCCGAGACCGGCAGGTGGCGGATTCGCCGGCGGGTCATGACTTGGGCAACGCCGTACAAGCTGTCCTGTGGGGAGCATGTGATGACGGCGCGCGTCATCACGTTGGAGACCGGCATCGCAAGCAGCGCGCGGCCGTGCGCGGCCAGCGCACACGTGAGGTCGCGTTCGGAGACGATGCCTTCGAGCGCTCCGGTCTGCGAAATGACCACCATGGCGCCCACCTTCTCCTGCGCGAGCCGCCGGCATAAGAACTGTACGGTGTCGGTGGGATTGACCGATTTCACGGCGCCGCCTTTGTCGTTCAAAATATCGATGACCTTCATCTCGATACTCCGCTTGCGGCCGCTCCAGGACGCGTCACTGGCAATCAAGGCTTCCATGCCGGCAAGCAAGCGCCTTCCCTCCGCCCGTTCGCCGTCCTCCTGGGGGATCTCATCAGCAAGTTCCAGAAGGCTGTCGACGACCGCGTGGGCCCCGAAAATCCCGGTATCGAGTTCACCGCGCCCGAGCACGGCCAGCGCGGCGACTCCCACCGCCTGCGCGGCCGCAAGACCTTCCGCGCTCGTCTCGATGACCAGTACCCGCCCGTTCGCCCCCGAGACCGCTTGCATCATCGCGGTCACAGGTCCGTTCTTGTCCTCCCGCACGATGCGTTCGAAAAGCTCCTCAGCGTCCCGTCCGGTTGCCTCGCTTACGAGCTTCTGAGCCAGATCGATGGGAAGCCGCGTCAGAAGCGCGATCTCGCCGCCTTGTTCGCTCACCGCTTCAATGAGACTGAGCGCACCCGGCACCGTCGGCAACCGCGCGCCGGCCAGCATATCGCCTGCAATCTGGCGCAAGTGCTTGTGCGTGACTTCGAAAAGGGTGTGCAGATCGGCCGTCTGCTTGCGAGGATACAAGCGCGACGTCGCGTACTTGAGAAACCGCTCTTTGGTGACGTCGTGACCAAAAGCGCTTGCAAAGGCATCCTCGCCGATGACATGGGCAAAACCAGCCTCGGCCAGCGCTTCGTTGGCCGCTCGCCGGTAGATGTCCGCGGTCAGGAAAAGTCCACCCTCAAGCCTCACGATGAGGCGCGATAACATCATTGAAGAAGTCCAGCCCTCATTGCAGCGAAACCAAGCATCCGTTTGGAATTCCCCTCTTGCACGCGAACATCCAAACACCCCCTGGCAGCATTGTGGTCCTCAACGCGCAATGCCAGCGGCACTTCAGCGCTCCCGCTTGCTCACCTCGATCCACGCTTGAATGTCCGGCCTCGCAGGCATCCGACCCACCGGGGCTGCGCCAGGATCACCCCGTTTCATGCTTTTGAGATTGATCGCTGGGGCCTCGCGCATCAAGGCACCATCAATGTCGCAGTCGGCGGCCTTTGGTCGCTGCCGTTGAAATTTCAGTCATTTCGCAATGCATCATCCTCACGGCACGTTGTCCCGCGCAGGGCTGGACAGCGCCGGGGATCTTGCCCCGGGATCTGGCCGGATCCGTGAGGCCTGTCCCCGGCGTGACAGCCTCGACTTTGAACTTTCTCCAATGATGCGGCGACCGACGGACTGAACACCCAGTCCGCACAGCCAAATCAAGCATCAAGGAGAGAAGCCATGTTGGGTCAGATCGAGAGTTTCCGCCGCGATATCGGCGTTGGCGTCCTCAAGGCCGAGGACGGCCGCAAATACCGCTTCCTTCGCGGCAACATCATTAATGAGCGTGCGCGGATCACGGGCGAAGACGTCGACTTCACGCTCGATGGCCGCACGCCCAGGGAGATCATCGTCCTGGCGGGATCGCCGTGGGCGGTGTTCGCGAGCCCCGCCAAATCGGCCCCCGTCGGGGACATCGATACCGGCGCAAACTTCGATCTGCGCTTGGCCGCCTGAACCCCAACACTTTCAAAAAGGAACGCAGGCAATGAGCCGCCAGATCGACACCAGCGATATTCCGCCCGTTTCGCTCGAGCATCTTCTGGTGCCCATGCGCGCAGCCATCGCCAACGGCCAGGGCCTCGCGCTCCTCAACGGCATGAGCGAGGCCGCCATCCGCGACATCGAAACGCTCGTTTGGGCGCACTTCGCCGGCGCACCCCATACGCGCCTCGCCGTCGCCTTGCGCTTCCGCGCGCTCATCGACGTGTTTCGCGCGCGCCGCCTCAAGCAGTTGTTCTTGATGAACGGCTTCAAGTTGATTGCACGCGCCGTTCACGAGGCCGCAAGCCAGCGCCTCAATGCCGAGTTCGGCTTCAATACGCACAAATTCGTTCTGGCGCTGGCCGCCGGACCCACTGTGCAAAGACACACGCCGCAGAGCACCCACGCGCAGTCAAGGCCGGCTTTTGCCGTCATCGAAGGGTGCGCGGCCTAAGGCGCCTGTTTCGCGGGGAACTGCCGGAGCGGCCCGCCCGGCTTAACCCTCTCAGCATCGAAATTTGCAGCACCCGGGGAGGGGAAAATGGCAAGCGAAGTCGGCTTCAAGATCAAGGGCGGCAAGGTCGGTATCCTCCTCATGCACCGGCTGTGCGGAACTCCAGTAGAAATGCGGTTTGTCGCCAATGGCCTGGCCCGCGCCGGCTACACCGTCTCGGCACCCAGGCTGGCGGGCCACTGCAGCAGCGAAGCCGAGATCAAGGCAACCTCCTGGACGGACTGGTACCGCAGCGCCGAGGAGGCGCTCGACGACCTGCGCAAGGAATGCGACGTGGTCATCGCCGGCGGCCTGTCTACGGGCGCGGTGCTGGCGCTGATGCTCGCCGCCAAGAACCCCGGCAAGGTCCACGCAACCGCCCTGCTCGCGCCGACGCTGTGGCTCAATGGCTGGATGATCCCCTGGTATGCGCGCCTCTTCGGTCTCGTGCGGTCCCGCACGTTCGCCAAGCTGTTCCGCTTCCCGCACCATGCGCCGCACGGCATCAAGGACCCGAAAATCCGCGATTTCATACAGAAGATGCGCGCCTCCAAGGGAAACGCCGAGGCCGGACATCCGGTGACGCCGGGGGAGATGGTGCTGGAGCACCGCCGCCTGTCGGACGCGGTGCGGACGCTGGTACCCTACATCCGCCAGCCCTCGCTCATCGTTCATCCGCTGGAGGATGACTATGCCGCACTGTCCAACGCGACCTATCTGCGCGACCGCCTCGCAGGCGAGGTCGAGCTGACGGTGCTGGACGACAGCTATCACATCGTGACGGTCGACCGGCAGCGCCACCTGGTGGTCGAGGCGATCGACCGGTTTGTCTCAGGTCTCGCGGCGACTGAAGGGCTCTTGGAGGCGAGAACGCCCCACAACGCAAGCGTCGCGGCGCTGCCCCGAAAAATTGCAGCGGCATAAAATCACGTTTTTACAATGGATTACTGATTTCGGCCAGCAACCCAATCAGCTGTAACGGCCGGAACAGCGCAAGTCAGCTCTTTGGAGAGAAAGTCACCTCAAGGCCGCAGAAGACCGGCGGTGACCAACTCAAACGCCCAGGAGGCGACAATGTCCAAGACGATCAACACTCTCGCAGCCCTGTTCGTCGCCGCTATCGCGGTTCCCAGCGCGGCCGAGGCTGGTGGCATCCGCCTGCAGTTCGGCGGCCCGCTCGGCACCTTCGTCGCGCACCCCCACCTGAGTTCGGGTCCAGGTGGTACCATGAGAAGCCGTAGCTACGCGGAGAGCCGCTCATCCTACAACGCTCACTGCAAGCAACGCGAACTCGCCCAGGCTCGTAAGATCGAAGTTGCCCGCCAAGCCGCCCAGGCGCGCAAGGCACGTGAGATTGCCGAAGCACGCAAAACCGAACTGGCGCGCGCCGCCGAGATCCGCCGCGACAAGATCGAAGTCGCCGAACGTGCTGCCCGCAAGGTTAACTCCGTTCAGACGGCCAAGCTGGAGGACAAGTCGGTCACGAGCGACGCCCCGGTGATCTTCGTGCCTGAAAGCCCCGCGCCGGAAGCCAGGTTCACCGGCACGCAGTCGACACCCGCCCCGGCCCGCACGGCTGCGGTGGATACCAGCGAGGCCAACACCGGCACGGGCGTCGAAGCCGAAGACAAGACCGAGGTCGTCGTGCTCCCCGTTGTCGAAGAGAACGACACGAAGGCTGCCCCGGCGGCTGAGGTCAAGCCGGACGATGCCAAGCCTGGGGAGAAGGACACCAAAACAACCGTTGCCGAAAAGATCTGCCGCCGGTTCTCGGCAGCCATTGCCGGCCTGATCACGGTGCCCTGCAATTAAAGTCCGGCCCAAATGCCAAAACGGCCCGGAGTTCAGACTCCGGGCCGTTTGACGTTTGGAGACAGCGTTAAGCCTCGTGACAGAACCCACGCGAAAGTTTTTTCGTGCCCGTCCTGCCCGGTCTCCCATCCTGCCCTGTCTCCCGGGGAACTGCCGCCTGAACCCGCAGACCGCATAACGCGACACAGGACGAACGGTCCCGGACTTTCAGGAGGAGACAAGTCATGGAACTCGCACTCAAGGCGGCCGCCGTAACCCCCGCCAGATCCAGCCGATCCAAGCGCAAGGCCAAAAGTGCCATGCCGATGGTCGTCAAGCTGGCCTACCGCAACCTGTTTCACGATCGCCTGAGCTTCTTCGTAACGATCGTCGGCATTGTATTCTCGGTTGTATTGGTCGCCATCCAGACAGGCATTTACCTGGGCTCGGAGCGCAAGATCTCGGCCATCATCGATGCCGCTCCCGCCGACCTTTGGGTCGTGCCGCTCGGCACCAAGAGCTATGACGATCCCGCACTGCTGACCGGCCGCGAGCGCCACATGATCCTGTCGACCCCCGGCGTCGCCAATGCCGAGGACATGGTCGTGAGCTTCGCCCGCTGGCGCAAGCCCAAGGGCGGCACGACGGCGATCCTGCTCGTCGGCACGGGCGCGGAAAGCTCCTATCCCCTGCCCTGGAACATCGTCGAAGGAAGCCGTGATGCGCTCGAGGCGCCCGGTACGGTTGCGATCGACCAGAGCTACTTCCCCGACCTTGGCATCACCACCCTTGGCGACCGCGCGGAGATCAACGGCATCGCCGTCGACATCGCGGCGACCACGAAACGCATCCGCTCGTTCACGACGCTGCCTTACGTCTTCGCCTCAATCGAGCAGGCCCGCATGCTCACGGGCGCCAACGAGACCCAGGCGACCTACGAGCGCGTGATGCTGGCGGATGATGCGGATCTCGAAAGCGTTCGCGCCGAGATCACGGCGCGCCTGCCTGACACCGAGGTGCTGACGCAGGATGAGTTCAAGAAGCGCAGCCAAGCCTACTGGTTGTTCCAGACGGGTGCGGGCGCGGCCCTCATCGCCGGCGCCATGCTCGGCCTCATCGTCGGCATCGTGATCGTGGCGCAGACGCTGTATGCCTCGACCAAGGATCACATCAACGAGTTCGCCACACTGCGCGCCCTTGGCGCCGGCGCGGGCTACATCGTGAAAGTTATCCTGATGCAGGCGGTTCTCTCCGGGCTCATCGGCTACCTGCTCGGCATCGGCCTCGCCTTCGGCGTGATCCATGCGGCCCAGGACACCAAGCTCAATGTCATCATGACGCCCGGCCTAGCCGCCGGCCTGTGCGCGGTCACCGTGGGGATGTGCGTCGTTGCGGCCATCTCGGCCATCATCAAGGTCGTCCGGATTGACCCGGCCGTCGTCTTCAGCCGATAAGCAAAAGGAAGATCCGAAAAATGTTCGCAACAACCAGCTTCACCCACGCCAGCCATCAGGGCGCCGACATGACCGCCAACGCCGCAGATACGCGCACCATGGTCGAAGCCCGCGGGATCGTGAAGGTGCTCGGCGAAGCGCCCAACCAGGTCAAGGTCCTCAAAGGCGTGGATCTCGATCTGAAGGCCGGCGAGCTGACCTTGCTGATGGGCCCGTCCGGTTCAGGCAAGACGACGCTTCTGTCGATCCTCGGCTGCATTCTCTCGCCGACCGGCGGAGATCTTTCCATCGCGGGGCACTCCACCACTGGCATGACCAAGGAAGATCTGGCGGATCTGCGCCGCCGCCACGTCGGCTTCGTATTCCAGGGATACAATCTGGTCCCCACGTTGACGGCGGTCGAGAACGTGATGCTCGCGCTCGACCTGCGCGACATCCGCGGACCTGAGGCATACGATCTCGCCGAGGAAGCGCTGCACCAGGTCGGTCTCGGCCATCGCATCGATGCGGCCCCCTCCAAGATGTCGGGCGGCGAGAAGCAGCGCGTCGCGATTGCGCGCTCGCTTGCGGGTGCGCCGTCCGTGATCCTGGCGGACGAGCCCACGGCTGCGCTTGATGCCAAGAACGGCGAGGCGGTCATGGAATTGCTTGCCCAGGTCGCACAAGACACAAACCGCGCCGTGCTTGCGGTCACGCACGATCATCGCACGCTGAAATATGCCGACCGCATCGTGCGAATCGACGACGGCCGTATCGCAGGCTCGGAGCGTCCCAAGATCGACGGCACAAGCCCGCAGCCCGGCTCCGACGCTCACTAAGCCGCCGGTCCACTCTTGAATGGATAAGGCCGGTGACGCCTGATGCGTCACCGGCCTTGTTGTCAGGGAGGGGCATGGAAAGCACGTTGAGCCAAACGAAGCCAACCAAGGGTCTTGGAACGCGCTATACGGCCAACGCGTGCTGCGCCTTGCCCTGACCCAGATAGGCATCGAACGCGGCGCAGATCGTACGCACGAACGGCTTTCCGAAGTCGGTGATCTCGAAGCCGTCTTCGGTCGGTTTTACTAGGCCATCCTGGTCTGCCTCGATCAGCAGCTCCGCATCCGCGATCACGGCTTCGGCATCCGCGCCGAACTCGTCCCGCAGCGCGCTCTTCGACAGATCGAACCCGCACATGAGTCTCTCGATGACGGCTGCACGCACGCGATCGTCCGCGCTGAGCTTGATGCCCTTCACGGTGGGTAGCCGCCCGCCTTCCACCATGACCTGATAGATGCCCGCCGCCGTTGCGTTCTGTACGTAACCTTGCGGCAGATGCCCGATTGCCGAAGCACCAAGCCCGATCAGCGCGTCGCTTGCATCCGTCGTATAGCCCTGGAAGTTGCGGCGGACCTCTTCATCCGCCAGCTTGTCGGAAGGCTTGGCGAAGTGGTCGAGCCCGATCGCCTTGTACCCGGCAGCGAGAAGAACGCGATGCAGCCGCCGCGATTGTCCGAAGCGCTCCATCACGCCGGGCAGAGCCTTGTCCTCGATCAACCGCTGATGCTTGAGCCGCGAAGGCAGATGCGCGTATCCGAATATGGCGATCCGGTCAGGATCGAGCGTCAGGGCCTTCAGGATGGTCTTCTGAACACTTTGGCGGGTTTGATGCGGCAGGCCGTAGACAAAATCGAGATTGATCGAACGTACGCCATGCGCGCGGAACATGTCGACCGCGCGTTTGGTGTCCTCGAAACTCTGGATGCGGTTGATGGCTTGCTGGACTTGCTCCTCGAAGTCCTGCACGCCGAGCGAGACGCGAGTGACGCCAATGGCTGCAAAGGCGGCGACCTGTTCGTCGCTCAGCGTGCGCGGGTCGATCTCGACCGCATATTCGGCATCGGGCGCCAGATTGAAAGCCGCCTGAAGCGCGGCGCCCACTCGCGCGATGTCCTCTGGCGCGAGGATGTTCGGCGAACCACCGCCCCAATGCACATGCGTGACACGGTGATGAGCCCCAACAAATTGGCTGACATGAGCGATCTCGCGCAACAGCGCGGCGACGTAGGCCTCGACCGGCTCGTACCGGCGGATCGCTTTCGTATTGCAGCCACAGTACCAGCAGAGCTGATGGCAGAACGGGAAGTGCAGATAAAGCGAGAGGTTCGATCCCGAGGGAAGCGCGCGCAACCACGTCTCATAAACCCGCGGACCGACGGCGGACGAGAACTGCGGGGCGGTGGGATAACTGGTATAGCGCGGTACGGGCGCAGAATAGCGCCTTATCAGGTCGGGAAGCATGCCGGTGTTCCTGCCTTGATGGCTCGACGATTTGTCGGTCCTAGACATGCCTCAAGCCGGGTCTGGGGATATTGACATCGATCAAGCGGACCCGGTCCCAGACTCAAGACGAATTGTCACGATCGGCCTTGCCGAAGGGCCAAGAAACCGGACCTGCGCCTGCCTCCCCACTTGCCCTCCCCCGAAGACCCTCGATCCTGTCATTAACCGCACCTCGGGGCAGGCCGGGATGCCCATGAGCTGCGGCATCTGTTACACCAGCACCAGATTGGCCAGATGCGGCCAGCGTGAGAGTGGACGGCAAGACCTCAGGAAGCTTTTCGATGAGCGAAGGAAAAACCCCGGCCGCCGGCGCCGGGTTGAAGGATGAAGCTGGCCTCCTGACGCGCACTCTCCCTGGGCAAGAAAACGCCGGGTGTGTTGGCCCGTGAGCTTGCCGCAGCCCGACGCGCCCGCTAACGACGCGCGGTCAACCAGGACACCGGCTCCGCAGGCCGCCCTTTCGACCCGGCTCATAGCCGTCTTCTTTTCAACGGCGTCCCTGCTCGTCGTCGCCGCCAGCGCGGTCCTCTATGAGGCGACCGTTACAGCCCTCAACCAGGCCGACGATCAGGTGGTCGACAAGCGCGCGGCGGATATTGCCAACATCCTCGACGCCAAGGTGCTCGATACGGCAGAACTCACGCACGAAATCAACGAGGATACCCAGGGCCCACGGCAAATCTACATTCGCGTGATCACCGCGCTGGCAACCGCCGCGCAAGAAGCGCAAGGCATGACGCGCCACCTTCCGCCCGATATCCTGCCTGTTCCCGACAGCCTGCCGCTCAAGGTTCCCGTGCGTGCGACCATCGCCACCAATGGCGGTGAAACATTTCGCCTGGCAAGCCGGCGCGTGCGCGTCGGCGGACCGCAAAGCGAGACGTTCGCGATCCTGCAGGTGGCAACCGACACAACCCTCGACAAGAACGCGCTGGCACTCTTCAGGCGGGTTCTTCTGGCCGTGATCGGGGGTGCTCTTCCGTTGGTTGCGGCCTTATCCTGGTATATCGTCAAACGCGAATTGCGGCCGCTCGCGCGCATCACGAAGGCGGCACAGGACATCGACGCGGAGACCATCGGCCAGCGCTTGTCGCTGGAAAAACTTCCCCGAGAGCTCCACGATCTGGCAAGCCAGTTCAACCTCATGCTGGATCGCCTGGAAGCATCCTGGGAAAATCTCAAGCACTATGCCGATACCATCGCGCACGAGATGCGCACGCCGATCAACCGGATGCGCCTCAACAGCGAGATTGCGCTGGCCAAGGTGGAGAGCGAGGACGAGCTGCGTGAAGTGGTGCTTGCCAACGTCGGCGAGTGCGAGCGGCTGACGCGGCTCCTCAATGGTCTGCTGTTTCTGGCGCGCGCCGATAATCAACAAGCGCGCACACAGCCCGAACGGCTGCGCCTTGCGAACCAGATCGAAGTGGTCAGGGAATTCTACGAGGACGACGCCGCCACGGCCGGCGTTATCCTCAAAAGCAACGTCCAGCCGGGATGCTGCGAAATTCTCGCAGATCGCGAATTGTTCAAACAAGCGCTGGCAAACCTTGTGTCCAATGCCATCCGCCATACACCGCCGGGAGGTTCAATCACGATCTCCTGCGAGACGACCCCGCACGAGGTCCTCATTCACGTCGATGACACCGGCAGCGGCATCGCGGCAGAGACCCGGGGGCGGATTTTCGACCGGTTCTACCGTGGCGATGACGCGGCAATGCCCGATAACCGTTCGGGACTAGGTCTGGCCATCACCAAAAGCATCATGACATTACACGGGGGGTGCATCTGCGCAGGCAGCGCCCCCGGACACGGCGCCCGCATGACGTTGGCGTTTCCCGCACACGATACTATCTTGCCTGGATCACCGGCTGGCTTGCCCGCCTGCGAGACCCCGACTCGAGGATGACGCAATTGACCAACGACGATGAAAGACACCATTCCGAACCCCAGCATCGGGCGAGCGGCCTCACGCGCGCGGCCTTCCTCCGCCTTGCCGGAGGGCTTGTGGCGTCCGGGCTCTGGCCGTTCGCGGCTCATGCAAACTCCGAGGATCAAATGCTTACGCGCCCTATTCCCTCCAGCGGACAACCGTTGCCGGTCATCGGCCTTGGCACCTGGCAGGTGTTCGACGTGGGCAGCGACCCAGCCGCGCGGGCGCCGCTCGCGCAGGTGCTCGAAACGCTTTTCAACGCCGGCGGGTCGGTGGTCGACTCCTCCCCCATGTACGGCCGCGCCGAAGGCGTCGCGGGAGATCTCATCGCTGCCGTCAATGCGCGCGACAAGACCTTCATCGCAACCAAGGTCTGGACCAGGGGACGCGCGGACGGCATCGCGCAGATGGAACGCTCCATGGCGTTGCTGAAAGCCGGCAAGACCATCGACCTCATGCAGGTTCACAATCTTGTCGACTACAAGACGCATCTCGATACGCTGCGCGGCTGGAAGGCGGACGGCCGGGTGAAGTACATCGGCGTGACCCACTACACGCCAAGCGCCTTCGATGAACTGGAGGCCGTGCTCCGCGCGGAAAAACTCGATTTCGTGCAACTCAACTACGCCGTCGACGACCGCGCGGCCGAGAAGGTGCTTCTTCCGCTTGCCGCCGACAAGGGCATCGGCGTACTCATCAATCGTCCGTTCGGCGGCGGGGGCGCATTGCGCCGTCTCAAGGGCAAGCCGCTGCCTGACTTTGCAAGCGACATCGGTGCGGGGAGCTGGGCGCAGCTTCTGCTCAAGTTCATTATTGCGCATCCCGCCATCACCTGCGCCATTCCCGGAACCGCCAAACCCGCACATATGGCCGACAACGTCAGGGCCGGGCTAGGGGCGCTGCCGGATGCTGCCATGCGTGAGAAGATTGCGGCGGCGGCCACGTCCTAGAGTGCTTTGCGGAAAAGTGAGAACCGGTTTTTTCGATAAGAAGCACGACAAAACAAAACCTAGAGCCGTTCCGCAGTTTCATCAGAAGCGGAACGGCTCTAGGTCAGTTGCCAGAACAATTTCACAAAAGACGGAATTAAGGCGGACCAATCCGCGTTGTGCATCGAGGGGAGGGCAAACGTCTCGTCAAGGGAGAGACAGTCCATGCGCCTCGAAGCAGATCACGAAATGTCCGTTGCGTTCGAGTTTAGCGCCAGTTTGAATACCGCGGTGCTCCGCACCGGGCCGCCCGCAGCCGTCTATCGGATCGACGACACGCGCGGTGCGCTTTCCGAGCCGGACCACAAGGAAGACGGTATCGACCCGCGTTTGCCGGTGCCCCACAGGGTTTCGGCCTAGCACGGGATAAGCCAAGTCTAGGGGGAAAAGCCGTCCGTTCCGCTGTGCCGGGACGGACGGTTTTCGTTTGCGATCGCACCGTCAGACGTGCAACGTCGTCCTCGGATTGAGCAACGCCATGCAACGGACCATCACCGGATTTGAGCAGGACGAGGAAGGCTATTGGGTGGCGCTGCTGTCATGCGGGCATCGCCAGCACATGCGCCACAAGCCGCCGTTCATCGAGCGGCCCTGGGTGGTCGATGCGCAAAGCAGAAACGCCAGGATCGGGACAACGATCGAGTGTCCGTTATGCCTGCAACCGGACAACCCTCCTCCGGAGTGACGAGGATCCGCCAGGGAAGGCCTCACATTACAGGCGAGGTCCACAGCAACGCGCCGTCTGGGGCACGTAAGATTGAGGCACAGGGGCTTCTGTGACCCTCCTTGAGTATCACTTGAACGCAGACCCATCGTGAGCCAGAATAACACCTTTCCGAGGGGTGCCGGTAGGCCGGCTGAGATCGTGCGCGACGCGCGAACACCCTTAGAACCTGATCCGGGTCATGCCGGCGATAGGGACGGAGCTTCTAGGATGTCACGCATCATACCCACGGCCCGATTTCATTTGCGGCTCGCCGTGCGCCGTGACGATACCTGGAGGCTGTCCATGACTCATTCGGAGTTTATTGCCGGGCTTATCGGCCCGACTCTCATTGCCATTTCGATTGCCATTCTCACCAACCGCGCCGCGCTCGAGGCCATGATCGGCCAGATCGCCGATAATTATGCCGTCGTCTTCATGGCGGGGCTGCTTCTGTTCGTCTGCGGACTGGCCATTGTGCGCGTGCATTCCGATTGGGGCTCGGGCTGGCCTTCGTTCGTGACGGCTTTTGGATGGCTGTCCATTCTCGGCGGCCTGGTTCGCATGATGATTCCGGATCAATCCGCGGCACTGGGGCGCAAATTCATTCAGAACCCGGCGGCGGTGACGGCTTCCGCGCTCGTCATGCTGGCGCTCGGCATCTTCTTCACTCTCAAAGGCTACGGGCTCAGTTGAGGTTCGTGGCGCACGTGATCCTGCAAACCATTTCCCGGCAGAGGTTTCACTCATGAACAAGATCACTCGCAAATCAGACCTGATGATCCCCAAAGTCACCACCGGCCCCCTGCCTGCCTCGTGCAAGGTCTATTCTGCGCCCGAAGATCATGCCGATGTGCGGGTGCCGTTCCGTGACATTACGTTGTCCCAGGAGAGCGGCGAGACCGCGTTCCGTGTCTATGATCCGTCCGGACCTTACACGGATGCCGGCTTTCAGATCGACGTGGAAAAGGGTTTGCCGCGCGCACGCGAAACCTGGGTGAAAGCGCGCGGCGGCATCGAAGTCTATCAAGGCCGTGACGTGAAGCCCGAGGACAACGGCAACGTATCGGGCGCCCATGCCGCGCGCGACTTTCCCAACAAGCCCCAGCCCATGCGGGGCGCCAACGGCGCACCCGTGACCCAATATGAATTCGCCCGCGCCGGGATCATCACCAAGGAAATGGTTTACGTCGCGCACCGTGAGAACCTGGGCCGCGCGGCGGCGTTGGAGCGCGCCAAGGCGGCACTTGCCGATGGCGATAGCTTCGGCGCGGCAATTCCTGAGCACATCACGCCCGAATTCGTGCGCGACGAGATCGCCCGTGGCCGCGCCATCATCCCTTCCAACATCAATCACGCCGAACTCGAGCCGATGATCATCGGTCGCAACTTCCTCGTGAAGATCAACGCCAATATCGGCAATTCGGCCGTCACCTCCTCGGTCGAGGAAGAGGTCGAAAAGATGGTGTGGGCCATCCGCTGGGGCGCCGACACCGTCATGGACCTCTCCACGGGCCGCAACATTCACACCACGCGCGAATGGATCCTGCGCAACAGCCCCGTGCCGATCGGCACGGTGCCGATCTATCAGGCGCTGGAGAAATGCGGCGGCGATCCCGTCAAGCTGACGTGGGAGCTTTATCGCGACACTCTGATTGAGCAGTGCGAACAGGGCGTCGATTACTTCACCATCCACGCCGGCGTGCGGCTGCCTTATGTGCCGCTCACCGCAGACCGCGTGACCGGCATCGTGTCGCGCGGCGGATCGATCATGGCCAAGTGGTGCCTCGCGCACCACAAGGAGAGCTTCCTCTACGAGAACTTCGAAGAGATTTGCGATCTCATGCGCAGATACGACGTGTCGTTCTCGCTGGGCGACGGCCTGCGCCCCGGCTCCATCGCCGATGCCAATGACCGCGCACAGTTTGCCGAGCTGGAGACGCTGGGCGAACTCACGCAGATCGCCTGGAAGAAAGGCTGCCAGGTGATGATCGAAGGCCCCGGCCACGTGCCGATGCACAAGATCAAGATCAACATGGACAAGCAGTTGAAGGAATGCGGAGAAGCGCCTTTCTACACGCTTGGACCGCTGACGACGGACATTGCGCCGGGTTACGACCACATCACGTCCGGCATCGGCGCGGCGATGATCGGCTGGTTCGGCTGCGCCATGCTCTGCTACGTCACGCCGAAGGAGCACTTGGGCCTTCCCAACCGGGACGACGTCAAAGCCGGCGTCATCACCTACCGGCTTGCCGCGCACGCCGCCGACCTCGCCAAGGGCCACCCGGCCGCGCAACTGCGTGACGATGCGCTATCGCGCGCGCGCTTCGAGTTCCGTTGGGAGGATCAGTTCAACCTGTCGCTCGATCCCGACACGGCGCGGCAGTTCCACGATGAAACGCTGCCCAAGGAGGCCCACAAGGTTGCGCACTTCTGCTCGATGTGCGGACCGAAGTTCTGCTCGATGAAGATCACCCAGGACGTGCGCGACTACGCGGCCCGGCAGAACGCACACGTGGGCGAAGCCATTGCCGAGTTGCAGGAGGACGTGGGCAGCGTCGATCCACAAGCCGGAATGGACGAGATGTCTGCCAAGTTCAAAGAGCTTGGCGGTGAACTTTACATCGAAGCAGAAAGTGCGAGTGCAGCGTCGAAGGCGCTGACTCCCGACGAAAGGATGCGCGCGGCCGTCAAGGCAAGCAACAAGGCGTTGGGCTAGTTATCCCGTGCCCAGAAACGTCGTGATCCTGGAGCAGAGCTTGCCAGGGAACGGGCTTGGCAAAAGCAAAGCGGAGACCCCCAGGTCCGGCGCTCAGCCAGGATGACGGTACCCAATAATAATATTGGCGGGCTGTTTGCGGACTTGAAAACGCCACGAACTCTGACAACATACGCTTGTCGTCAACAACTGAAAGGAGGTGATCCGATGTCGAGTGGGATTTTCAAGGCTGCGATGTCGCGGTCGCTGATTTCATCGCCGGTTTGCCTTCTGGTGGCTGGCTAACGAGCTCAGCGCTGCGGGCGGACAACATCATCCGCTTCATGCATGGCATGCTTTGTCTCACGGGGGCCGCTCTCAAGAGCGGCCCTTTTGAGTCTGCGGCGCCCCAGCAGTCGCCTGTATGCGCCCTGACCTTTCTGGCAAACTAAAAAACGGCAGGCCGCATCATGCGGGCCCGCCGTTCTTGTGAACGCAGATTACCTGCAATCAGAGTGCCGCAACGGGAGCGCGGCGACTGAGCTTGCTCATGGGTTGTAGTTCACATCCACGCTGAACGTCATTTCCGCCCGCTTGCGCTCGCCGCCCGCGCGCGTCACGTCTGCGCGGCAACGATAGGTCGACGCCATGCCTTCGATGCGGCACGTGCGCGAATTGACGACGAAATCGAGATCACGCTTGGGATCAATCCGGTTGATGTCGATCTGGTCATCCTCGGCGATGTCCTTGTCGAACACCTCGATCTTCACGTCCGCGCGACCCACCGGCACGATCGCGGCAAAGCGCCAGTTCGGAATGATACCGTCCGACTGCCGGATGGGCTGCGATTTGAAAACCTGTCCGTCAATGGTGACGCGCGCATAGAAGTCTTCGGAGCTGAAAGCGTCACCCTTATCGAGCGCAACGAGCCTGTGGATGGTCACCTGCACCTCGACATCGCGAGAGCTGTTGTATTGGTGGCTGCGCCGGTGCCGCTTCTGAGGATGAGCATCCGCGATGGCCGTAAAGGTCATGAGCCCCGCAAGGGCAACAACGAAAGCAGTGAAACCGTGCGCAAAAAATTTCCGTACCGACATCGAAAGCCCCTCCACTACCGACCTAATAAAAATTTGCCTGCCGAACACCAGCCCGCACACCTCGAGTTGTTTACGATACTTGTCCGGCAGCTGATACCGCTGCAGATCAGATCACAGCACGAGCGTTGCAGGACGGCATCGTTGAGCACGTCATGGGCTTTAAGAGGTAAGGCTGGCAAGGCGAAGGAGATTTCCATTGTCTCGAAATGTGTGCACGGGGCCGCACCACCCGGCAAATCCGCTGCCATGGCAAAGAGCCTCGAGATGCGCATGCTACAAAAATGCCACATCCCAAACGAATCGAATCGGCGCGAGCATTTTGTTGTGGATGTCAACAATCATCCGATCTAGTCTTTTTTTGTGGGACGGCTGATCGGGGGATCGGCTAGGGGTAAATTTCTCCCACTAACCCGCCGGTTACTCGCTTCGGAACATCGCTTCCGGAATGAGACGAGTTGATAGAAATCGGTTAAAGTGCTCGATGCATTTTGACAACGCTAGAAGTTGCGGCGGACCTGAAGGGCGGATCCTGAAAGGCTTGGGGACCTAAAAGGAGCGGGTGACGCGAGTCGCCCGTTTCCTTTTGTGTACGGCGTCAGGCCTTACGATGCCTGCGTTTCCCATCTCTTCGGACAAACCTCGTCAAAACAAAACGCTCAAGCCTGCGCCGGGTGTTCTGTCCATGCGCGGACAACCGATCATGAGACTGCCGGCTGCCGGCCTATTTGCCAAACCAGGACTCCCACAACTCGGCCGCGCGCGCGCTCCAGGTTTTAGGCTCGGTGGCCGGTGGGGTCGCGGCTTCTCCTTCCGTCGCGGCAGGTGGCTCGCCCGCAGGCGCCGCGGCACTGGTTTCAGAAAGTGATCCCGTCGCGGCGGCCGTTCCGCCACTGGCATGCGGCGTGTCGGCCTGTCCGTGCGTGCCCGGCGCCGTCTCAACCTGGCCTTCTTCAGCCGGCGGCGGCGGGATACCCTCGGGCTCCGCTGTTTCCGAACTGGCCTCGCCCTGCGCGGGCGGCGCGGTATCCTGATGCTCCGGAGCGGCCGCGTGTTGGGCACTATCGGCCTCTTCAGCGGGCGCAGCCTTTGCCCCGGCCGCCTCCCGCGCAGCCTTCTCGGCCTCGGGCACGTCACCTTCAACAGTCTTCACAATCGCGCTGACCGGGCGTTCTTGTCCGACTTGCGGCAGCCCCTTGGCGTCTTTTTCAATCGCCGCATCATACTCCGCGACGGTCGCCACGGCCGCCTTCGGCGTCAGATGCACGACCTTGTAGCCGCCCTGCTTGAGTGCGGCGAGCAAGAGCGGAACCGCCTTGGCCGTCTTCTTATGGATGTCGTGCATCAGGATGATGCCCTTGCCGTTCTTGGCCAGCTTGGTCATCACCGTTTTCACGATGCTTTCCGGCGTCTGGATCTTGTAATCCAGACTGTCTACGTCGGTGGAGAACATCGCAATGTTGCGCTTGCCCAGGTACTCGAGGGACTCCTTGGTATCGACAAGCGTCGGATAACGGAAGAAAGGTGCGATGGGTCCGCCAACCGCGCGATGCACTGCAGAAATTCCGCGCTCGATCTCGTCCTTACCTTCTTGGAAGGTCTTGAGCTTGCCGATTGCCTTGTGGCTCCAGGTATGCGTACCGACAGTGTGTCCGGCGTGCGCGACCTCGCGGATGATCTCGGGATAGCCCAGCGCCATCTTGCCGATGGAGAAGAACGTCGCCTTCACGCACTGCTCGGCGAGCGCGGCGAGTACGGCTTCAGTCGAGAATTTCTGGGGGCCGTCGTCAAATGTGAGCACGACCTCCTTGGGCTGGAGGAAATCGTTTGCCTTGTAGTGCTCGAAGCCAAACCCCGGACCGCCCGTGGTGTCGATCTGCACGGTGCGCGAAACGCCCAGAGCATTCGGATTGGTACAAGGCGGCGCGGTTTGTGCAGTCGCCGCAGCCGATGAGTAGAAAGCGGCCATCACTGCAACGGCCGATGCCGCCGTATGCGCCCTCATGCCTCGTCCTCCCAAAATCAAGTGATTCCCTCAAAGCCGTAAGGCGCATGTTGTCCTGCGTGGCGCGCAGAAACGCAACCCCGTCGTCCGCGCGACAACGTGCAACAATGCAAAAGCCGCTGCAGTCAAACGGCGTTATCCGGCAGCGTTATGTCGAAGTATGTCGAATTTGCGCAGTGTTGCGGGATATCACCGGCGGCAAGCACCGTTCCCGTGATTCGCGTTTTCGCCCTGGCATGAGGGATGGCGCGCGTTACTTCGGCGTTTCCACAATGATTCTGAACGACGAGAAGTACGCCGCGAGATCCTCGATATCCTGGTCCGATAGCGTTCCGGCGACTACGGTCATCTGCGCATTCTTGCGCTCGCCGCTTTTATAATCGCGCAAGACCTTGATCATGTAGATCGGATTTTGTCCGGCCAGATTGGGTGCCTCGGGAAGCGTCGCTATGCCATTCGCGCCGTGACAAGCCGTGCACATCAGAGCCTTCTTTTTGCCCGCTGCTGCATCGCCCGCGGCGCTGGCGGGACCGGCAATGCTCAGAGCGGCAAATGAGGCTGCAAGAATGATGGGCGTGCGCAAGCGTGTGCTCCTGAGGTTCTGATCGCAAGTCAGCAGTTCAGACAAAAGCCGGGCCTGCACCTCTTACGGCACAGGCCCGGCAATGGCTTTCGTACTTAGTTGCCGTAGGAGATCCGGTAGATCGCACCGACGAGATCGTCGGAGACGAGCAGAGATCCGTCGGCCATCTGGGTTACGCTAACCGGACGGCCGGCGTACTCACCGGTATCCAGCAGCCAGCCATCGGCGAAGACTTCCGTCGTACCGTTGGTGCCGTCTTCGTTGATCGGCGTGAACATGATGCGTGCGCCGACAGGGTTGGTCCGGTTCCACGAGCCATGCTGCGCGGAGAAAATGCCGCCCTTGTACTTCTTGGGGAACATCTTGCCCGTGTAGAACGTCAGGCCGAGATCGGCGGCATGCGCGTCGTACTCGTGGGCCGGGAATACGGCGTCAGCCGGCGGCTCGCTGTCCTTGTATTCGGTAGTGCGCACCTTGCCGCCGCCATACCAGGGGAAGCCGAAGTTCTGGCCTGCGGCGGTCGCGTGGTTGAGCTCACCGGGAGGAATTTCTTCACCCATGCCATCGACTTGATTGTCGTTGAACCAAGCCGTGCCATCCTTGGGGTTGAAATCCAGGCCGACGCTGTTGCGGATGCCGGTGGCGAAAACCTCACGGTTCTTGCCGTCGCGATCCATGCGCACGATGCCGCCGATACCCCACTTGTTGTAGAGTTCCAGCTTCTCCGGCGCGGGCACGTTGAAGGGCTGCCCAAGCGTAATATAGAGCTTGTTGTCGGGCCCGATGCGGCACACGCGAGCGGTGTGGTTGTAGCTCTCTTCCTCAGGTGGAATGAGTTCGCCCTGCTTCACGACGTTGAAGGCTGCGACGTCGGGCCCCTCATAGAAGAACTCGGCTGCCGGGAACAGCAGAACGCGGTTCTGCTCGGCGACGTAGAGGAAGCCGTCCTTGGTGAAGCAGACGCCGTTGGGAATGTTGAAGTTGATCGAAGGAGCGAACTCCTTGACCTCGTCGGCAACCCGGTCGCGATTGCGATCGGTCACCGCATAGACCTTGTTCTTGCGCGTGCCCACGAACGTCACGACGCCTTGTGGACCCACAGCCATCTCGCGCGCATCCGGCACGACCGCATAAAGCGAGATCTTGAAGCCGGGCGGCAATTTGATCTTCTTGAGGATGTTATTGATCGCCTTGGCGTTCTCACCCTTCTGTTCGATGGTGGGAATATCCATCGGCGTGCCCGTGCTCTTAAATTCGCCAAGCTTTTCCAGATTGCCGGGCGGGTTCGTATTTTGCGCCAGCGCAGGGCTGGCCAGAACCGCCACGGCAGCAACGCTGATCATGAGGCGCTTTAGCATCGGATTTTCATCTCCCTGGATTTTCTCATTATTTGAGTACGCAAACTGACGTTCTTACTGGCCCTGGGCAGGTCCATCACTTTAGCTTGCGCTGAGCGTGCGGGCACATCTGAAAAAGTGTGCCTGCGGACGAGATCGCCCAAAGGTCGTAATCCCTCAATACCTCCCCGGAGGCCCCAACATGTATTACCCGGATACCACCAAAGTTGAAATTTTGGAAAGTTGGTCAGTTTTTTTCACCAAGCGCGGTTTTTTGCTTAACTGCCCAAAATCCAAAAAGGAATAGATCCTGAGCGATCACACGAACCGCCGCCGGGATCTGCCTGGCTTGCGTTGCAGCGCACAAACGTCGTAAATGGCGCCCGTTCTTCAGTTTGGATCGGAGAAAAGCGATATGACCGGCTTGATTTCACGAAGCCTCGCCACCGCACTGATCGCGGGCGCCGCAGCAGCGGTGCTTCCTGCCGGCGCGGACGCTGCCCCGGTTGGTGCAGGTGCGAAGAACGTTTCGGCTTCTTCCGAGGTGGTCAAAGTTCACACCCGCAAGCACAAACACCGTCATTACCGGCGTTATGACGAGCGCCACGTCGATGCACCGTTCGCGCATGTCGAGACCGGCCGCCACACCGTTGTCGACGCCCCGTTCACGACGGTCTACGCCGGCCGTCACGGCCGTTACGTCCGCGCGCCGTTCGTCAATCTTTGGATCCCGCGCTGATCGCTGGAAAACGCCCAGGCGTCCGATGATGCCCGGGCATGATCGTCGATTATCTTGAGATACGGCCGGGTTGCCCCGGCGGGCGCAGGCCACTGCTTAGAAAAAGCTGTGGCCTGTTTGCTATTTGCCCCCCAGATCCCGAAACAGGGTTCGACATTTCGACATAATGTGCTCTTACTGAAAAAACCGGATGCGGGCCAAAGTTAAAGTCACGAGTTTTTGGGGGTTATAAATGTTCAATCGCGTCTCGACGCCGGATCCAGCACGGACCACCGGCACGCTTTCCTCTGCACCGCAACCGAAAGCTCCGCCGCCGTTTGCGCAGCCCATGTCTCAGCCTGCGTCACAGAACGGCGCGATCCCTGGACAGGTGATCATGCGCGCGCCGGACGCGCCGACCTCGGTCTTGGGGCCGGACATAACGATCATCGGCCAACAACTCGTCCTCAAGACCAAGGGCTCCCTGCTCATCGCGGGACAGATCCAGGGTGACGTACATGGCGAGAGCGTCACCGTAGGCGAGAGCGGCGCTGTGACGGGAACGATCACGGCGCGCACCATCGCCGTTCAAGGCGAGGTCCGTGGTGCGCTGAAAGGCTCTTCGGTCTTCCTTCATGCCACCTCCCGTGTCGACGGCGACATCGTCAAGCAGACGCTGGCCATCGCTGAAGGCGCGCAGTTCGATGGCAGCGTGCGCCGTGCGCGCGACGTGAGCGAGGTCACGCCCGATCTCGCCTGAGCTGCCAGGGCTGGGCAAAAGCAGCCCAGTTTCCATGAGCGAAAGAGATCATCATAAGAATGCCGGGCCCCGGCTCGGCATTCTCATCCTCTATCCCCTACAAGCGCGCGAATGTCGAGCGACAGCGTGTGATACGCGCCAGGGTCGAGTGTGACGGCATCACGGCCCGCGTTCGCGGTTTCCACGCAAACCATCCGCCGGTAGCCGTCTTCGCCCATGTCGCCGAGCCGCGCGGACTTCTCAATCCACGGGTTCCACACGACCGTCGAACGGCTGCCCGTCTTGGCGATTTCGATCACGCGGCCCTTCTCTCCGTCGTGCACACGAACCCGATCCGCGGTGTCCTGGTAGATGCGATCGACCTCGCCATCGATCACGATAGGCCGTGAACTCTTGCACACGCGCCCGGCCCGCAGCTGATCGATGTAAGGGCTGCCCTCCAGTCCCTCGACGCGCACGTCCGTAATGTCTGCGACGCGGAGGTACGTGTGCAGCGCCTGCGTGAACAAGAAAGGCGCAACGCCGGTATTCCGCGTCGTCAATGCGACGCGCAAGGTTTCGCCCAGTGAGACCTCGAGCTGCAGAGCTGCCTTATGCGGCCACAACGCTTCGAGCCTCTCGTCGAAATCTTCGAAGGCGAGCACGATGCGCGCTTCATCGCCATCGCCCGCTACCTCCACGACCGACCAGTTGCGGGCGCGCACGAAGCCGTGCGCGGGCTTCGATGCCTCATGCGGATGCGGGCCAAACCAGGGCCAGCACACCGGGATGCCGCCCCGCACGGCCTTGCCCGACCCGAGCCGCGCAACGGGCGACAGCCAGAGCGCCTCTCCCAGTCCACTGGGGACGAATGAAAGGACTTGCGCGCCTTGCAAAGCGACCACGGCGGTATGATCCGCCACGCGCAAGCCGGCCACGCACCCGCCCAGCCGCTCATCGAACCGCACCGCATCGCCCGCTGCGAAACGAGCGTTCAGCTTGTCCGCGTCTGTGGCCATCATTTCCCGCGCTTCAAGACTGCCCTCAGAATGCACGCCCGCGCGATCTCGGGCTCTCGTTCATGCAGTATTCCGAGACGCGAATGTCGGCACCCACAAGCCTGCAGACCTCACGTTTGTAATTGGGATTGTTGCGAATCCGCGCCGCGGGTGCGCGCATTCCATACTCGCGCGCGACCTTGGCCAGCAGTTCGTCCTGGCAATAGGGCGTCGCAATCATGCTTCCTGCCACGTTCTGGAACCCGTCTTTGCATACGATGCGCGCGTGCGCGGGGCCGGCGAACGAACCAAGGCAGACCAGCGCTGCCGCCGCCGCCAGAGGTTTTGAGGACAGAGCCATCGCTACTTCTCCTTGGGGAAGATCCTAAGGGGGCAGACATCCCGGCCGGGGAACGTTTTGCCCCGGCGAGGGGTATTGGGAACCGAACCTTACAATACACGATCTTTGCCGGGCGATCTCTCGCGTAAACCCCCGTGCAAGGCTATAGAACGCCTGCCATTGATATCGATCCGGCAGGGACGACACATGATCACGGTCTATGACGCCGCCGGCAAGGGCCTGGCACGAAACAAAGACAGCATTTCCATCACGGACAGCACGGTCTGGATCGATCTTCTCAATCCAACGGCGGACGAGGAAGCCGCGATCGAGCAGGCAACCGGCGTCGACGTTCCCACCCGCGAGGAGATGCGCGAGATCGAGGTGTCAAACCGCTTCTATACCGAAGGCAGCGCGCACTTCATGACAGCCCTGCTGATGCAGGCGGTCGATCAGGACTCGCCCGTGCTCACCAACGTAACCTTTATTCTGATGGGCAAGTGCCTGATCACGGTGCGCTACAGTACGCCGCGTTCGTTCGATATCTTTGCCGAAAAGGCCTGCCGCGGCGAGCCCGCATGCAGCAACGGGTCGCAAGTCTTGATTGGACTCATCGAATTGCTCGTGCAGCGCCAAGCCGACCACATCGAGCGCATTCAGGACGAGGTGGAAGGCCTGGCGGCCAACATCTTCGGACAGAAAGCCGACAGTAAGACGCGCGGGCGCCGCCTCGACATCATGCTGCGCACAGTCGGCAAGACGGGACACTTGAGTTCGCGCGCACTGGAATCGGCGGTCTCCCTCCATCGCACCCTGCACTACTTCGCAGAGGCCGCCAAAGCCAATGGCGTGGACGCCACCTTGCACGGCCGGATCGAGAGCGCCGCGCGCGACCTGGGTTCGCTCGCCGACCATCTCAAGGCGCTCTCTGGACGTATCGCCTTCCTCCTCGATGCCACCCTCGGCATGATCTCCAACGAGCAAAACCAGATCATCAAGCTATTCTCGGTGATGGCGGTCATGCTGATGCCGCCGACGCTGGTGGCTTCCGTCTATGGCATGAATTTCAAATACATGCCGGAACTCGACTGGCCTTTGGGCTATCCGCTGGCGCTCATTTTGATGTTCGTGTCCGCGCTCGTACCTTTCCTCTATTTTCGCCGCAAGGGCTGGCTGTAGCTGCTCTGCCGTCACGGTTCTTACCGGAAAACCGGTTCCAGCCTTTTCGCAAGGCCTCTAAATGCTGCCTGCAAGAAACGAGGCGGCAAGCGACAGCGCGGCACAAACGGCAAGCGTCGTCACCATGCCAAGACGGAGCTTGAACAAAGCAATCCCAGCCATCACCGCAAGCGTGGCCGCCGTCCAATCCATGCTTGCAAGATAGGGCGCGGAAAATCGCAGTGGTCCGGCGGCGACTTCGGGCACCTCCTTGAAAATCACGTGCAGCGCAAACCACACCGACAGGTTGAGAATGACGCCCACGACGGCCGCCGTGACCGCAGACAGGGCCCCCGCGAGCCGTGGCAATCCAGCGATCTGCCCGATATAGGGCGCGCCCGTGAAGATCCACAAAAAGCTCGGCGCAAATGTCGCCCACAACGTAACGAACGCCCCCAGCAACCCATAAAGCACCGGATTTCCCCCGCCGTGCCGGTAGGCGGCGATAAAGCCCACAAACTCGGTGACAAGAATAAGGGGCCCTGGTGTCGTCTCGGCCAAGCCGAGGCCATCCAGCATCTCACCCGGGCTGAGCCAGCCGTAGAGCTGCACCGCGTCCTGCGCCATGTAGGCCAGCACCGCATAAGCCCCGCCAAATGTCACGGCGGCAAGCATGGAGAAGAACACCGCCAGCTTTGCCAGGACGTGGTCCTTGCCGAATACCCACCCAACCGCCAGCAAGGGCAGGATCCACACGGCGAGCCAGATTGCAAACGTGCGCAGCGTCTGCCCCAACGGAACCGCCGCAGTGTGCGGATGCGCAATCGCCTCTTGCATGCGCGCTTCGCTGACGCGCATGAAGCCGGCCATGCCCGCAACCAGCACGATCAGAGGAAACGGCGCCTTGAAAAAGTAGATCGCGACAAACGCGCTGGCGGCGATGATCCACTCGGTCCCATCCTGGAGCGAGCGGCGGGCGATCCGCAGCAGCGCCTCGACAACGATGGCGAGCACCGCAGCCTTGATGCCGAGAAAGGCCGCCGTCACCGACGGCATCGCGCCATACACGGCATACAGCAGCGATAATACGGCGATGACGAGCGCGCCGGGCAGCACGAACAGCATTCCTGCGATCAGACCGCCTCGAACGCCCAGCAGCCGCCAACCCGAATAAGTCGCAAGTTGCATCGCCTCCGGACCGGGAAGCAGCGTGCAGAAATTCAAGGCCAGCAAAAAGGTGCGCTCGTCGAGCCAGCGCTTCTTCTCCACCAGCACCTTGTGCATCGTGGCGATCTGACCCGCAGGCCCTCCAAACGATAACAAGCCGATCAGGCCGAATGTGCCCACCGCCTCACCTAAGGACACCTCAGGACCTCGGTCCGCGTGTGAATTCGCCTCTTCAAACCCAGCCAAAGCGGCCCCTTTCGACCATCACTGAGCACTCATCGCCTGCGTCCCGCCGTCGCGCATATGTCCATGGCGCGATTTTTTCCTCAAGGTCCCCAACATTATGCTCATTTACTGAATATATGCGGTGCGAATTACTGATTGACCGCAATCGGGGCTTTGAGCTTTTGCCGCCTAGAAGCGGGCGCTCGCCCGTTTCCAACCGGTGGCAACGAGGGACTGCAATTTTTAGACGCCTCAGACGTTAGCCGTATGACGGCCCGGCCAGAGGGCACACGGATACGAAGAGACGTCGCAAACCCGCAAGCGCAATGGATGTCCGCGCTGCCGCTTCAAACATGAGGAGTTCAAGCATGCGGATGTTGACCAAAGCCCTGCTCGCTGTTGTAGCGGGGGCATTTGTTTCCGCCTCCGGCGCCAACGCTGCCAACGCGTGGAACTGCACGGCGCCCGCCAACGTTTGCGCAAAGCGGATGATGACGAAGGCACACGCAAAGCCTGCCAAGCATCACCACGCCCACGCCAAGCCGTCGAAGTCCAGGCACCATGCCAAGACCTCGCATAGGAAGTCGCACAAGGTCGTGCACAAGTCACATAAGAAGTCGTTCAAGGCTGCCAGCTACGGCGGCGGTCAGTCGGGCGTCGCTTCGTGGTACGGCGGCAAGTTCCATGGCCGCAAGACCGCCAGCGGCGAACGTTACAATCAGAATGCTCTGACGGCCGCACACCGCTCGCTGCCTTTCGGCACGCGCGTGCGCGTCACCAACACGAGCAACGGCAACACCGTTATCGTGCGCATCAACGATCGCGGGCCCTTCGTTGGCGGCCGCGTCATCGACCTGTCGCGCGCCGCGGCGAGCTCGATCGGCATCAACGGCCTCGGTCATGTGAAGCTCGCGGTTCTGGGCCGCAACTAATCACGGGCCCGCATCCACCGAAGCAGCGCACGCCGGACAGGCCGCGCTGCTTTTTTGTGCGCTTAGCGTTCCCGCCCAGTCCTGCTGCGGCGCGCCCGGCTGCGGCAGGCTGTCGCCCACCTCACGAATGTGTCCGATTAAATCAAACGGCGTCAGGCAGCTGCAAAATATGGTTAACATGCGGCATTAAGTTCGGCTTGACGCTTCCGAACCGCGATGATGCTCTCCGCGCGCCGGTGGGATCCCTGCGGGGGAGAACCGGCACGGCAGCATTCCGCTGAAGCACTCAGCTTCGTTTTGACCGGCGCTGGAGGAGATCGATACCAGCTCTCGAGACGCTCGGACCCCGTACGATGCGCGACGGGAACCAAGCATACGTCCCGAAGCGATGTGATCAAGGCGTTTCGCCCGTCCTCGCCAGGCTCCCGGCCGCTGCCGAGCCCGAATTTGAAACAGGGAGTTCACACAAATGCGTAAGATACTCGCGGTGGCGGCCATGACTGCTGCAACCCTCGCCACCACCACCATCTCGGCCAACGCCTGGGATTGCCAGGGTCCCGCCCACGCCTGCAGCTCAACCGCAAAGGCGAGCAAGGCATCCCACAAGTCTTCTCACAAGACCTCGCACATGAGTTCCAAGAAAGCGGTGAAGTCTGCCCATAAGAGCTCCAAGAAGAGCCGCAGCTACGCGCACAACAACTCCGGCGGCTACTCGGGCAAAGCGTCCTACTATTGGCAGCCCCAGCGCGTCGCGTCGGGCGGCTGGTTCAATCCGAACGCCATGACGGCGGCACACAAGACGCTGCCCTTCGGCACCAAGGTGCGCGTGACCAACCGCAACAACGGCAAGTCGGTCGTCGTTACCATCAACGACCGTGGCCCCTACGTCGCCGGCCGCGTGATCGATCTCTCTCGCGCCGCGGCGCAGGCCATCTCCATGACGGGCGCCGGCGTCGCCCCGGTGACCGTCGCCGTGCTCGGCAAGAACTGAGCCCACGTACGCCAGAGCCGTTCCGGTTTCAGTCGAATCCCGGAACGGCTCTTGGTCGTCATTCTGTCGGGCTTCTTTTGCGGAAAGCCGATCTCCACTTTTCCGCAAAAGCAAACATCGACTCGGCGATCCGGGGACGTGTCACTCCGCCCCGGCATTTTCTCGCATCTTCAATCCCGGTCGAGCGTAGCGAGCGCGGGGGCCCAGAAGAATTTGCTCCGTTTTCTGCGGTTCGCGCTTCGCTTGGATAACGCGCCGCGCCTCACGCTCCGTGCCTCCACGGTTACCTTCGCGTGCCTATGAGCAATGTCGCGGCCCATTGAAGCAGGCGGACGCGGCCAACATATACGCGCACAACCAAGCCAACCAGAAAAGGAGCCTGAAGATGCGTTCCATCACGGCTGTTTTCAATGCACCCCGTCCGCACTGGGTTGGCGACGGCTTCCCAGTACGCTCGCTTCTGTCTCATCACGAGCACGGCGCCGCCATCAGCCCGTTCCTGCTGCTCGACTATGCGGGCCCCTACCGCTTCGAGCCCGCACCGCAACGTCGTGGCGTGGGCGAGCATCCCCATCGCGGCTTCGAGACGGTCACCATCGTCTATTCCGGCGAGGTGGAGCATCGCGATTCCTCCGGCGGCGGCGGCATCATCGGCCCCGGCGACGTGCAGTGGATGACGGCCGCGTCCGGCCTCGTGCATGAGGAATTCCACTCCGATGCGTTCACCGCAAAGGGCGGCCTGTTCGAGGTCGTGCAGCTGTGGGTCAATCTGCCCGCGAAGGACAAGTCCGAGGCGCCTGGCTATCAGACCTTGGAAAGCGCGCATATCCCGATCGTTGCGTTGCCGGATGATGCCGGCAGCGTGCGCGTCATCGCAGGCGAGCACGCGGGCCAGAAGGGGCCGGCACGCACCTTCACGCCCATCGGCATCTTCGACGTGCGCCTTGCGGCAGGCAAAACCGCGCAGTTCGCGCCGCCCGAGGGGCACACGGTGATGCTTGCCGTTTTGGGCGGTACCGTGATGCTCAACGGCGAGGCGATCGCTCGTGAAGGCCAGATCGTGACGTTCGCACGCGAAGGCGGCAGCGTTCATATCGAGGCCAACAACGATGCCAAGCTGCTCCTGCTGACCGGCGAACCGATCGATGAGCCGGTTACCGCCTATGGTCCGTTCGTGATGAACACCACGGCGGAGATCCAGCAGGCGATCGAAGAGTTCCGCATGGGCAAGTTCGGTGCGCTTGCAAGCTGACGCGTCCCGCTGGGGATGAAGACGACCGCAAGATAACAAAGGGCCCGGCATGCCGGGCCCTTTGTTATCTGAGAGCGGCTGGCATGCACGTTTTATTTGCCGCCAGACCTGATCCTGGAATCGACCTCCGCCTGCATGCGCGCGGTCATCACGTTGAAGTCATTCTTGAGCTTGTTGCAGCTCTCCGCCTCGCCGTCACACACCACGTCCATCTTGATGGTGACCTGCTCGCCGTCCTTGACCACGCGGCGGCACACGGCCGCCGGATGCGCGGGCTGCCCCGCCACCGTAAAAGTGTACATCAAGGTCGGGGCTTTTTCGTTGTCGCTATAGGCGACGTACTGCCCGCTCTTGTAGACCTCCTTGAGATCGGCAGAGGCGGAATAGCGCGCGATCAGGTCTTTCGCCGGGGCGGTGGGATCACCGCAAAAGCCCTGCGCTGCATCCTTGGTCGGCCCTGCGGCCGGCGGCGGTGTCGCCGCGGGCGTAACGAGGTTTTCCTCTGCATTGGCGGACGACATCGCGACAAGCGCGAAGAGCACACTGGCGAAGACTTGGGTAGCGGCAGGCAGGCGAGCAAACGTCATGTTCTGGCAAACCCCTACGGCAAATGACGACTGGGGGCTTCTATAGCCGCTTCCTTCAAGAAGGAAGCCTGAAATATTCGAAAGGTTGAGGACCCGCGCCGAACCGGTAGCGCGCGCTTGCACATCGCAGCGCAGCTTAACCCGCGAGCCGCGCTTCGATGGCCTTGAGCGCATCCGCCGCCTTAGCGCCATCGGGGCCGCCGGCCTGTGCCATGTCGGGCCGGCCGCCGCCGCCTTTGCCGCCGAGCGCTTCCGAACCCACCTTGACGAGATCGACCGCGCTCCAGGACTTCACGAGGTCTTCGGTGACGCCGACGGCAAGGCCCGCCTTGCCGTCCTCCGTTACACCGACGACTGCAACGATACCCGAGCCGATCTGCTTCTTGCCCTCGTCGATGAGACCGCGAAGGTCCTTGGGGTTGAGGCCTTGCACGGAGCGGGCGAGAAACTTCACCGCGCCGATGGTCTTGACCGCTTCACCCGCGACCGCTCCGTTCACGGCGCCTGCGCCCACCCCGCCGCCGCCAAGCGCAATCTGCCGCTTGGCATCGGAGAGCTGACGCTCCAGAACCTTCTTTTCTTCCATCAACGCGCGCACGCGCTCGACAAGATCCTCGGGCCTCGTCCGCAACACACCGGCTGCCTCGCGCACGCGCGCATCCTGCTCGGCCAGATAGGCACGCGCACCCTCCGCGGTGAGCGCCTCGATACGGCGAACGCCCGCCGCCGAAGCTCCTTCCGCCATCACCTTGATGATGCCGATGTCTCCCGTGCGCTTGACGTGCGTGCCGCCGCACAACTCCACCGACCACGCCTTGTTGGCGCCGGGCCGCACAGGCCCCATGGACACGACGCGAACCTCGTCGCCGTACTTCTCGCCGAACAGCGCCATGGCGCCGGACGCGCGCGCATCCTCCAGCGCCATCAGCCGCGTTTCGACAGGCGCATTTTCCAGCAGCACGGCATTCGCCATGTCCTCGACCTGCTTTACCTCGTCCGCGCTCATCGGCTTGGTGTGCGAGAAGTCGAAGCGCAGCCGGTCGGGCGAGACGAGCGAGCCCTTCTGCGCGACGTGAGTTCCCAGCACCTGACGCAAGGCCTCGTGCAGAAGGTGGGTTGCGGAATGGTTGGCCCGCACGCGGTCACGGCGCGCCGTGTCGACGGCGAGATGCACGTGCTCGCCGACGCGCAGCGTGCCGCTTTCGACCTTGCCGAAGTGGACAAACAGATCGCCCAGCTTTTTCTGGGTGTCGTCGACCGCGAAGGCGGCGCCCGGCGCACCCTTCTTGCCTTCGAACGTGATGTGGCCGGTATCGCCCACCTGACCACCGGATTCGCCATAGAACGGCGTCTGGTTGAGCACCACGGCACAAGTCTCACCCGCCTTCGCGCTGGTGGCTTCCTTGCCGTCCTTCACGATGGCGAGGATCTGCCCTTCCGCCGCCGTGGTCTCGTAGCCCAGGAACTCGGTGGCGCCCGTGCGCTCCTTGATTTCGAACCACACGGTTTCGGTGGCCGCTTCGCCCGAACCCTTCCAGGCGGCCTTGGCAGCTTCCTTCTGCTTCTTCATGGCGGCGTCGAACGCGCTGGTATCAACCGTGATGCCGCGCGGCTTCAGCGCGTCTTCCGTCAGATCGAGCGGAAAGCCGTAGGTGTCGTAGAGCTTGAAGGCGACATCGCCGGAAAACACGGCGCCCTTGTTGAGATTGGCGGACTCATCTCCCAGCAGCTTCAGGCCATTTTCCAACGTCTTCTTGAAGCGCGTCTCCTCCGATTTCAGCGTCTCGGTGATGAGCGCCTGACCACGCCCCAGCTCGGGGAACGCGTCGCCCATCTCCTTGACGAGCGTGGGCACGAGCCGATGCATCAACGGCTCCTTGCAGCCCAGCTGATGCGCATAACGCATCGCGCGCCGCATGATGCGGCGGAGCACGTAGCCGCGTCCCTCGTTGGACGGCAGAACTCCATCGGCGATGAGGAAGCTCGTGGCGCGCAAATGATCCGCGATGACGCGGCGCGCGGCCGTCACATCGACGTTCCGGCTCGCATGCGTTGCGCCGCTCTTCTTGGCTTCCTCGCGTATGGAGGCAATGAGATTCTCGAACAGATCGATCTCGTAATTGTTGTGCTTGCCCTGAAGCACCGCTGCGATGCGCTCAAGGCCCATGCCGGTGTCGATGGAGGGCTTGGGCAGCGCCACGCGGTCGCCGGGCCCGCGCTGCTCGTACTGCATGAACACGAGATTCCAGATCTCGATGAAGCGATCGCCATCCGCATCGGGAGACCCCGGAGGGCCTCCGGGGATCTTGTCGCCATGATCAAAGAAGATCTCCGAGCAGGGCCCGCACGGTCCGGTGTCGCCCATGGCCCAGAAGTTGTCGGAGGTGGCGATGCGGATGATCTTGCTTTCGGGCAGCCCCGCAATTTTCTTCCAGAAGCCGAAAGCCTCCTCGTCGTCGTGATAGACCGTGACCAGCAGGTGTTTCCTGTCGAGACCGAATTCCTTGGTGATGAGGGTCCAGGCAAGCTCGATCGCCCGGTCCTTGAAGTAGTCGCCGAAAGAGAAATTGCCGAGCATCTCGAAGAAGGTGTGGTGGCGCGCGGTGTAGCCGACGTTGTCGAGGTCGTTATGCTTGCCGCCCGCGCGCACGCATTTCTGCGAGGTCGTGGCGCGCAGAATGGCGCGCGTCTCCTGGCCGGTGAATACGTTCTTGAACTGCACCATGCCGGCATTCGTGAACATCAACGTGGGATCGTTGCGCGGAACGAGCGGCGAGGAGGCCACGACCTCGTGATCGTTGGCCTTGAAGAAGTCCAGGAAAGACGACCTGATTTCGCTGACGCTCGCCATATTGTAGCTGTTCTCGTTTTCTTTGCTGATGGGTGTGGAATCCGATGGTGCGCCGTTGTAGCGGCGCCTCATTTCCCTGTCCAGAAAGGCTCTCGCCGCATGGCAAGAGCGTGCTCCAGGCTCCAGAAAAGCTCCCCAAGGTCCCTCCGTACGCCCGCCCGGCACGTCCGTCCGGCCCTTCCGTAAAAAACCGCAAGGGGCAATCCCGCCGGACCACCCCCTGTCTTCTCTTATCCCGCGTTCTAGCCGTCCGGCGGATCTAACGCCCCTTACGGCTTTAGCGCTTGGCCTTGCGCTTGGGCGCATCCTCATCGTCCGGCAGCACGCCGTCCGCATCCGGTTCCTCCCCATCGTCCTCGCCTTCTCCCGGCTGGGCCAACATCTTATCGACGATGAGACCGGCATTCGCCCGGATGGCGTTTTCCAGAGCATCCGCGATCTTGGGATTGGCCTTGAGGAACGCCTTGGTGTTCTCGCGGCCCTGGCCGATGCGCTCCCCGTCGTAGGAGAACCAAGCGCCTGACTTTTCCACGATGCCGGCCTTCACGCCCAGATCGACCAGTTCGCCGACCTTGGAGATCCCTTCACCATACATGATGTCGAACTCGACCTGCTTGAAGGGTGGCGCGACCTTGTTCTTGACGACCTTGACGCGCGTCTGGCTGCCGACGACCTCGTCGCGATCCTTGATCTGGCCGATGCGGCGGATATCAAGGCGGACGGAGGCATAGAACTTCAGCGCGTTGCCACCCGTTGTCGTCTCGGGATTGCCGAACATGATGCCGATCTTCATACGGATCTGGTTGATGAAGACGACCATGCACTTCGATTTCGAGATCGAGCCGGTGAGCTTGCGCAGCGCCTGGCTCATGAGCCGCGCCTGCATGCCGGGCAGGCTGTCGCCCATCTCGCCTTCAAGCTCGGCCTTGGGCGTCAGCGCCGCAACGCTGTCCACGACGAGCACGTCGACGGCGCCCGAACGCACCAGCGTGTCGGCAATCTCCAGCGCCTGCTCGCCGGTGTCGGGCTGGGAGATCAAAAGCTCCTCGACCTTGACGCCCAGCTTCTTGGCGTAGCCCGGATCGAGCGCATGCTCGGCATCGACAAAGGCGCAGGTGCCGCCCTTCTTCTGGGCTTCGGCGACGACTTGCAGCGCCAGCGTCGTCTTGCCCGAGGACTCCGGTCCATAGATTTCGATGATGCGCCCCTTGGGCAGACCGCCGATACCCAGCGCAATGTCGAGGCCGAGCGATCCTGTCGCGATCGCTTCGATATCGACCTTGTCGTTGGCGCCAAGCCGCATGATCGACCCCTTGCCAAAGGTCTTGTCGATCTGCGCGAGAGCCTGCTCAAGCGCCTGTTTCTTGTCCATCCTGCCCCCTTCAAACACAACCAGATCGTTCCGGTCCATGGTTCTCACCCCATCCCTAGGCCAAGCGCCTCGTTTCAGCAATTTACCAAAGTCGTACCTTGTTTGTTCTTGTAACGCAAGCCCTATTTGTTCTCTTTTTGAACTCGAATGTTCTCATCTTTTGCTTCGGGGCGGTGGATAATGTCTGCCCCGCGCATTCCTGCCGATTTGAGAATCGATGCGCCGCGGGTGCACAGACGAGAGCGCAACTGCATTCTCTTCGACACCAGGGCTGCCCGCCGGCCGACGTTCGAAAACCTGCCGTCGAGACGATTTGAGCGCAGCCGCCTACTTCGTCAGCTCTTCCTTCACCTTCAACGCCAGCTGCGGCAGTGAGAAGGGCTTGGGCAGGAATGCGAAGTCATCGGAACCCAATTGTTCGCGGAAGGCCTCGTTGGGGTAGCCCGATACGAAGATCACCTTCATGGAAGGATTGTCCTTGCGCAGTTCCTTGAAGAGCGTGGGGCCATCCATTTCCGGCATCACGACGTCGGAGACGACAATATCGACCGTGCCTTCGTTCGCCTTCATCACATCGAGAGCTTCCAGGCCATCGGATGCTTCGAGAACCTTGTAGCCCTGCAGGCGCAGCGCGCGCACCGCGAACTGGCGAACGTCGACTTCATCCTCGACCAGCAGCACGCAACCCGTGCCCGTGAGATCCGTCGCCTTGCCGTCAAGGCGCGAAGACTGCTTGGCGGGCGCGGCCGCCTCGATCTCGTTGTCGCCGGGTTCATAGCGCGGCAGATAAACGCGGAACGTCGTGCCCTTGCCGATTTCGCTTTCGGGAAGGATGAAACCGCCCGACTGCTTGACGATGCCATAGACGGAGGCCAGTCCCAGCCCCGTGCCCTTGCCCACGCCCTTGGTGGTGAAGAAGGGCTCGAAGATCTTGGCCATCACGTCCGGGCTCATGCCGGTGCCTGAGTCCTCAACCTCGATCAGCACGTACTCGCCGGGCGTGAAGCCGGCGTGCTCCAACTTCTGGGCTTCCCGCTCGGAGACGTTGCGCGTGCGGATCGCCAGCTTGCCGCCGCCCGGCATCGCATCGCGCGCGTTAACGCACAGATTGATGATGACGTTGTCGATTTGCGTCTTGTCGGCCTTGACGTACCACAGGTCCCGCTCGGAGCGCAGCTTGAGCTCGATCTTCTCGCCGACCGAGGTTTTCAGGATCGGCGTCAGGTCCGTCATGACCTCGCCGAGGTTCAGCAGGCTCACCTGCTGGGTCTGCTTGCGCGAAAAGCCCAGGAGATTGGCGACGAGACTGGCGGCGCGCAGCGCGGCCGAGCGGATATTCACCAAATCCTTGTAGGCTGGATCACCCGCCTTGTTGCGTTTCAACAGGAGCTCGGCATTGCCGATGATGGCGGTGAGCACGTTATTGAAGTCGTGTGCAATGCCGCCAGCCAGTTTGCCGACAGCCTCCATCTTCTGCGCCTGCACCACGCGCTGTTCGAGCGCTTTCTGCTCGGTGGTGTCGATGAGATAGAGGGCGGCTGCCTCCTCGCCGCTTCCGGTCGCGAGCGGGCTCATGTAGGCGCGGCGATGCATCATCTCCTTGACCACGACGCCGGCCTGACCCGGCTTCTCGCCGCCCTTGAAATCGATCGGCGCAACGTTGCCGCGGCCGGACAGAACGGCGGCGAGACCTTCCACGATGCTGGCACGCTCGTCCTGATCGGCGTTGAGCCCGAGCACATCGGCGGCAAGCGCGCCATTGGCGCGCCGGCCTTCCGGCAGCATCCGCAGGAAGGCGGTGTTGGCAGAGGCAATCCGCCCGGCGCGATCGAGCGTGGCGATGCCGAACGGCGCCGACTGGAAGAAGTGCGAGAAGCGGATTTCGGACGAGCCCGTGCGCTCGCCCAGGCCGCTCAGCGCGCGATTCAACGCGGTCAGCGTGAAACCGGCGCCCGCGGGCTCCGCATAAAGGGTCAGCGGAACGATGCGGCCGTCCTCGCGCGCCAGATCGAGGTCAATGGCGCGCCGGCCCGCTTCCGTTTCGCGCGCCAGTTCGTTGAGCAGCCGCGCGCCGTCCTCTCCGGCAAGATCCGCCAGCGTCGCGCAGCGCGCACGAACCTCGCCGCGGGTAAAGCCGAGCCAGCCCTCGAACGTTGCGTTGACGTGGGTGACCGTGCCGTCGCTGGCCACGGACAGAAAGCCCATGGGCATACTGTCGAAGCCGGCAAGCGCCGCTTCGAGCGCGCCGATCTTCTGGGATTCGCGTGTGCGCTCATCCGTGATATCGGCGACCTGCCACAGTACGAGGGCGCCACGCTTCGAGCCGTCGATGGCGTCACGCTCCGGAGAGGGGAACGGGCGCACCGACAGGCGCAGCCACGTCGGGCGGCGCGGAGCAAGCGGCGTCGCCTTCAGCCGGATTTCCTCGCGGCGCACCTCGCCGCGCTCGGCCGCGCGGTTCAGCCGGAAGAAGGCCTGGGAGGATTCGGGGTCTCCGCTGAACGCCGCTTCGAGAGCCGCCAGCGCGCCGCTCTCCGATTGACCGAACATCGCCTCGTGGGCGGGATTCCAATAGAACACATTGCCGGAGGGACTTGCGACGAGCGCGGGCTCATCGCTGGCATCAAGCGCCGCTTTGAGGACGTCACCGGCTGGAAGGCGCGCGCCAATGCGGATGTGGCCTGCGGCCAACGCAAACAACATGAACAGGCCGAGCATGGCCAGCACGGCGAGAAGGGTAAGAAGGAGCGGTTCGCCGGAACCGGAGGCAAACAGGCCGAACACCACGGCTGCCGCCGCGGCGCACACAAAGATCGTGGAGAGATAGCCGCCAAATCCGTCCGCTACGGTCAGCGGATCTAAGGCTGCCGCCTCCGTTTTCAGCGCCTTGCCGTTGCCCATGGCGGGGGAGGCTAGCTGATTCTCGATGCTTACGGCTTCGGCTGCAGATGGCATTTTTGAGTTACTCGTACGCAACATACGGGGCTGTTCCGCTTCGGAGCGGTGATTGTCATGCCTGCAACCCTTCAATCATTAGAGTTAAAATGCCATGAACTTGACGCTATAGAAGATACAGCTTTGGCGCCCTTTGCGCCGCGTCGCGTTCCCAAGCGTTCTTTTGTTTTAACAGGTGTTATCCGCGTGTTAGCGCGGCTGCAGGGCATTGGATCGAACGCGATGGAATCGAACTCTGCGCCAAATCAGCCAAGCGGCGCAAAGTTTTGCCGTGACCCATGAAATAATCCGCGGCCGCTTCCTGGCGGACGCGTCGAAGTCGAGCCAGAGGGGTAAATCGGATGGCCGAGTTGATCTATTGGATCGTCATCATGAGCGTTGTCGCGGCGGTCGGATTGGCCATCGTGATCGGACTTAGAGCCTATCTCAACGGAACGACACCGGCCGAATTGCTTTTCAAGCCCCGGGTCGAGCGCCGGCTAGGTGTCATCGAGTACGCCAATGTCGACGGGCGCCGCCGCTTGGTCTTGATCAAGCGTGATGAGGTGGAGCACCTGATCATGACGGGCGGCCCGGTCGACGTCGTCATCGAAACCGGCATTGGCGAGAAACGGACCAAGGTGGCCTCCGAGCCCGTTCAGGCAGCCACCGTTTTTACCCGACAGCCGCGCAGCTTGGGCCAAGCCGGCTCAAGTGAAGGTTGACCTGCTAACCAAGGCGCACCGGGTTTAGCGGATTCTCGTTGCCCGTGGAGGCTCCTGGCCGGTAGTTTCCAAGCAGGCCAAGCTTAAGGCAAAGCACGGGGATATGAAAAAGACCTCTCAAAGTTCCGCCAGCCCGCTGTCAGGGCGGGAGGATGCGCTCGAGAGCATCAAGACCGCCATGGTCGAGAAGAAGCTCACCCAGGCCGAGCTTGCCGACGCCGCCGACTGTCACGAAAAGACCATCCAGAACCTGCTTGGCGGACGCTCGGTGCGCGACCAGACGCTGTTTGACGTGTGCATGGTGCTGGGGCTTGATTATCCCCGCTTGCGCGACGCCTGGCACGGGGGCGATGGCAACGGCTCGGGCAACGCGCACGCCGCAAAGGAATTGAGCGGCAATGGCGGGGTCGTCGCGCCGACGTATATGGGCGCGTACACCCGTGCCGCCGTCGATCATTACATCGGCAGTTATCTGACGCTGCGGCGCGCCTTCTCCACACCCGATACGATCGTGGCCTACCGCACCGACATCACCTGGGACGCAGAATGGCCAAGTCTGCTGTTCGAGGAGCGCGACCGGCCCGATGCCCCCTACTCGCACCGTGGCCGCCTCTATATCCCGGCGTCCTCGATGTTCATCCATCTCGTCTCGCTGACCAAGGGCGCAATGCGCATGGTCATCGTCTCGCAACTGGACCGGGCCGGCGAGATGCGCGGCTTGATCACGACATTGAACAAACAGGGCGCCATGTTCGTGCCCGTCGCGACACCCATCGTTTACGCGCGCCGGGAGGTTTTTTCAGCCGATTGCCTTGGCGAGGTCACGCCCGGCAAAGCCATGTATGAACCCTACCAGAAGCTCTTGAGGGAGAGCGTAACCCAAGGCTACGCGCGCTTGGTTGCGCCTTGACGGCGCTTCTCATTCCCCCCTCTCCCCTTGGGGAGAGGGTCGGGGTGAGGGGATGGTCTGTCGCTCTCGACATGATGCCCGATGGCGAACGCAAGGCGATGGCGAATGGCGAGCGGATGACTGAACCGAGAGACCATCCCCTCACTCGGCGCTCGAGGTCCGGCGCTTGCGCGCCGGAGCGCCGGCCTCTCCCCAAGGGGAGAGGCGTTTCTCATACCATGCGCCTTAGCTCGTGCGCTTGGCGGGAACCTTCGTGCGGCCCTCGTGCTCTGCAATGCGGCGGCTTGGAATGGGAACGGGCGGCGCGCTCGCAGACGTGCGCCCGAAGAAGTGGCGTGCGAGATCGACGCTCTCGAATTTGCCGATCGACGTGCGATTTGCGGCGAGCCACGCATCAGCGGCGGAGCGCCCGGCGCCGTGGAGATAGGTGATTGTGCTCCACTCCGGCTTCATCGTCGTCTCCGGGCTCATGTTCGCGGTGACCGGGCTTGCATCTATGAGATGGAAGCGGTGGCGCGCGATGGGTGCAAGGCGTCCCTTGGGCAGGATCGCGCCCGCCGTCTCGCGAACGGCATTGATGATCTCGACTTCGCGCAAGAGCGGGGCATTGAACGTGAGCCGCGTGGCGTGATTGGAAATGTCGCGCACGCTCATGGGATGTTCGTCGATAACGAGAGCGGAGAGCGTGACGAGCAACGTGTCGGCGACAGGGCTTTCAACCGCAACCGTTACGAGATCGGGATTGGCCGAGAATCCGCCGTCCCAATAGGCCGCTCCGTCGATCTCGACGGCGTGATGCACCGTCGGCAAGCAAGCCGATGCCAGCACTGCCTCGATCGTGAGTTCGGCGCGCCGGAACAGCCGCGCCCGGCCCGTGGGCACATGCGTTGCGGCAATCAAAAGCTCGCTGCCGGGTTTGGCGCGCAAGGCCTCGAAGTCGACATGATCGGCCAGGATTCGCCGCAGCGGATCAAAGCCCAGAGGATTGAACTCATAAGGCGACCACAACGTCGCGACCTGAGCCAGAGAGTTGGACCGCGAAAGCCCGTAGAGAAACGGGTTGATGCGCGTCAGATCGGGCACGCCCGACTTGTGAACGGCCTGCCAGACTTTGAAAAGATTTTCGCGCGCCGTCTGGCGCGAGCCGGTTGCAAGACCGCTCGCCATCGCGACCGCATTGACTGCGCCCGCGCTTGTAGCGCTGATCCAACCAAAATCGAGGCGTTCATCCTCGAGCAATCGGTCCAGCACACCCCATGTGAAAGCGCCATGGGCACCTCCACCCTGCAGGGCGAGATTGAGTTCCAGTCTTTTGCGCAAGGGGCCCCGCTGCATTGTCCGCAAACATGATACATCCGCCATGTTTGCCACTATGCATAACGCTTCAGGCCCCCTTATGTCAGTTTCCGCAGCGCCGCGCGCGGCAAAAAGACCGGGAAACCGTCAACTTGCGACACAATCGCATCGATGCCGAAGGCGTCTGCAAGGTTCTCACTGCTCAATACCTGGGCTGGTGGCCCATCGGCAATGCACCGTCCGCCCTTGAACAAGGCAACACGCGTGGCATATCGCGCGGCGAGCGACAGGTCATGCAAAGCTGTCATGACAGCTTTGCCTTCCTGTGAAAGCCTTTGCAGTTCCTCAAAAAGGATCAGGGCGTGCGCAGGATCGAGCCCCGCCGTCGGCTCGTCGGCGATAAGGTAGGTCGCTTCTTGCGCCAGCGCACGCGCAAAGAGCACGCGGGCACGTTCGCCGCCCGACAGGCGGGCCACCGAGCGTTGCGCAAGATGGGCAACATCCATGCGTGCCATGGCGTCCGCCACCGCACGCTTGCCCGCTTCGCCGATCCCGCTGGCGATGCTCTTGTGCGGCAGCCGGCCCAGCGCCACGACACGCTCCACGGCAAGGCCCCAATGGACCGTGCGGTCCTGAGGAAGATAGGCAAGCTTCTGCCCCAGCGTCTGGCGGCTGTAATCGCTCAACGCTTGTCCATCGAGGAGGACCCGGCCGCGCTGCGGCGTGAGCAGCCCGGCCATCATTCTCAGCGCCGTCGACTTGCCGGCCCCGTTCGCGCCAACAACGGCAACCAGTTCCCCCGGCTTGATGGAAAAATCAAGATCGGTGAGGATGCTGCGCTCGCCGAGCCGGACGTCGGCATGTTCGCAAACAAGGCTCACGGCGCCAACTCCGAACGCTTCTGGAGTACGAGCCACAGAAAGAACGGTGCGCCAATCAACGCCGTCAGCACACCGAGCCGCAGATCGCCGTAGGGCGCGAACAGGCGAAGGGCGACGTCGGCAAAGAGCACGAGTGCCGCGCCGCCAAACAGGCTCGGCCACAGAAGACCGCCCGGACTTTCGCCCACCAGCGGGCGCAACAGATGCGGCACAACGAGGCCAACGAACCCGATCGAGCCCGCCACCGCCGTCGCCGCGCCCACGGCGAGGGCCGCGCCCGCAATGATCTTGAAGCGCAGGACTTGTGGATCAACACCGAGATTCTGCGCCGCCTCCTCGCCCAGACTCAGCGCCTCCAGATCGCGCCCCGTCGTCAATAGCATTGCAAGACCCACCAGAATGAGTGGGGCCGCAAGCCACACATGCACCAGCGAGCGGTCGGTCAGCGAGCCCATCAACCAGACCATGATCTCAACGGAGGCAAAGGGATTTGCGGAGAGATTGAGCGCGAGCGTCGTCAGCGCCGCCGTGATGGCGGAGACAGCGACGCCAGCGAGAATGAGCGAGGTCGTGGACCCGCTCATGCCCGCGAGAGCGACAATGGCAATGGCTGCCACCGAGGCGCCCACAAGCCCGCCAAGCGGCAACGCCAGGGCAAAGGCACCGGCCAGTCCGGAATGAATCGCGGTGACGGCGCCCAGCGCGGCGCCGCCCGAGATGCCAAGCAATCCTGGCTCGGCGAGGGGATTGCGCAGATAGCCTTGCAGCGCCGCGCCCGCAAGACCAAGGGCCGCCCCCACCAGAGCGCCGAGAATGGCGCGCGGCAGACGGATCTCGATCAGCACCATGCGGGCGGCATCCGCCGCACCGGGCAACCCGACCCCTTCCGGGCCGATCGCGAGCGAAGCGGCAAATCCGAAAACGGCGAGCGCGAGGGCGAGCAGACTTGCGCGCGACGTCATGGCGTGGTCCGCGGCGCCGGTGTGGCGTGCGTCATCGCAACTCCGGTGCGCTTCATGGATGCGAGAAGCGCCACCGCATCCGCGATGCGTGGCGTGGCGCACATCCACAACGGCATTGGCAGATGCACGTGGGGACGCTTCTCGAGAAGCCGGGAAAACGCAGGGTGACGTAGATTGTCCGCGAGCACCGTCTTGAAATCATTCGGCGCGTTGGCGAGCACGATGAGATCGGGGGGCGCGGCGACAAGCTCTTCCAGCGGCAGGCGGCCGGCCGGGCCCAACTTTATATCGCGGGCGATATTGTGAAACCCAGCCGCTTCCAAAACCGCATCGAGCAACGTACCCGAGCCTGATGCGAGCGAGTTTACCTGGTAGGCAATGGCACTAGGCCGCGCGGCCACCACGGAGCGCGCCTCCGACAGCCGCTCGTCGAATTCCGCGATGAGCTTTTCCCCGCGCGCCGACACGCCGGCAGCTCTTGCGATAGTCCGCAATGTGTCCTTCATGTCCTCAAAGTCGGACGCAAGCGGCACGACCAGCACGTTGACGCCAAGACGCTTCAACAGATCGACCGTCGGCCCGGTCGTGAATTCGCCCGCAATGACGAGATCGGGCTCGAGGGCCAGCACTTCCTCCGCCGTTCCCCGCACCCGCTTCAGACCCTGGAGCCTTGCGGCGTTCGCCGACAGCGTGCGATCGGTTGCAAGGAAACTCACAGCTGCGATCCGCTCGCGATCGACGAGATCGACCAGAAGCTGATCGGTGCACATGTTCAGCGAGACGATGCGCTGCGGAAGCTCGGCCACGGCTTGACCGCTGGCGGCAATAAATGCCGCCAGGGTTGCAAAAGCCAATGATGCAATGCCGCCGCGCAACGCGTTCTCCCGCCTACCTGTACTGGGTCCATTCCAGCGTCGAGGGATCCTCGAGCTTGAAACGCATGCCTGCGTAAGCCGCAAGGCCCGCCGTGTTGAAGCCGAAGACCTCCTCATAGTCCTGATCGAGCAGATTTTCGACGCGGCCGAAGAGTTCCACGCCGGGGGCCAGCTCATAGGATGCAGCGGCGGTCACAAGCCAATAGCTATCGAGCGTAACGCGTTCGGATGAGAATGTAATGGCGCTGAAGCCGAGATCCTGCATCCGTCCATTATAGACGGCGGCAAGATTGAAATTACCCTTACCGCCATCGAACACATAGTTGAGATCGGCGCGGCCGGAATGCGGAGGCCGCCTGACCTCCTCCTGCCCATCGCTCTCGCGCGCATTGAGATAGGTGTAGGCCGCGCCCACCGTCAATCCATCGATGACGATGATACGGGCGGCGACTTCCACTCCGTCACGCTTGCTCTCGCCCGTCCTGTTGAACGGGATGAAGCAGAACGGCGTGCTGCCGCACGCACTCACAGGCGGCACGAAATCAAAGTCGATTTCGTCTTCCAGGTTGGCGTTGAAGTACGTGACGTCAATGATGCCCTTGCCGCCTAGAAAGGTCGTCTCCAGACCGACATCCCAGCCCAGGCTGCGCTCGGGCTTCAGGTTGGGATTCGCGACGAAGCCGGAAAACACGCCGAATTGCTCGGAAAAACTGGGGTACTTGATGCCGGTGCCGACGCTCGAATGCAAGCGGAACGGCGTGGCGATCCTGAGCGAGCCGGCCACGCGCCAGGTGGTGGCATCTTCAAAGCCCTCGTTGTTGTCGTGGCGGACATTGCCCGTCAATGTCAGGGTGTCGAAATATTCGCCCCGAATTTCGCCCGCCACGCTGTCGCGATCACGCTCGAAGGCTCCAGGCGCAACGAGCGGCTGCTCGAAGGATTCGCGCGTATGCTCGAGAAGTCCGGTGAAGTAGTGCTGCACGGGGCTGCCGGCGCCAAGGCGGTAGGTCGACAAATAGCCGTACTTGCTGGTCGTCGAAATATTGCGCGATGGCATGCCCTCGGGCGGCGAGAAGATCCCCAGATCGAGATCGCTGTTATCTGTCTCGGTGCCGCTGAGATAGACGTTGTGCGTCCACGTACGATCGAACGTGTCGAGCGTGGCTTCCACGCGTCCCAGCCAAAGATCGGATGCAAACGTGGAGCGTTCCTCGGACGCGACGAAGAGGCCATCGCGTATGTCGTTGGTGCCATCGCGGTCGCCGTCGCGGTGCGAGACGCGCAGGGTGCCGTCGATCTTCAGGTTGGGAAGAACGAGCACGCCGCCCCTGAAACTCAAGGTGCGCAATTCGCCGCCGTCATCCTCGGTCCCGGCGTCGGAAATGTCGAACCCATTGGTCTTCAGTCCCGAGACGGTAAGACTGGCGTGCGCTTGGTCGGTGCCGCCCGATACTCCCACCGTGGCATCGCGCGTGCCAAACGAGCCGCCCTCCGCTCTGGCGGCCAACGTCAACGGCCCTTTGCCGGATCGCGTGATGATGTTGATGACGCCACCCAGCGCGCCGGAGCTGTAGAGCCCGCTCTGGGGCCCCCGCAATACCTCGATCTGGGCGATGTCATCGACCGAGAGGTTTGCGAAATCAAAGAAGCCATCGGTTCCCGAATTGACCTCAACGCCATCGATCAGCACGAGAGTCTGATTGCTTTCCGCACCGCGGATACGCACCACGGTGAGGTTCAGCGGGCCGCCCTGCTGGCTGACGGAGACACCCGGAAGGCTGCGCAGGGCCTCCGCGGCGGTACGCACCTGACGCGCCTTCAGCTCCGCAGCCGTGACGACTGACACCGCGCTGCCAAGCTGTTGGGCGGGAACGCCCGAAACATCTGCATTGGCTGTGGCCGTATCGCCCGCGCCGCCGCCCGCCTGGAGATCGAGCCCCGCATCCGTCCCCGCCTCACCCGTCGACTCAGATGGAGGCACCGAATAGGACTCGACTGGCGCCTTCTTGGCAGCCTGCTTTTTGGCGGGCTTGGGTGGAGGCGCGTCCGCCGCGGATGACTTTTGCGGACTTGGCTTCGTCTTGGGTTTGGCCTTGACCACGGGCGCGGCTTCCAACGTCGCGCCCTCGACGATCACGGGCGGCAGCTCCGCCTCAGCGACCTGTGCGTCCTGCGCGCGTGCCCCCGCCGTGACGGAAAGATGCGCCAACATCCCTCCTGCGATTGCCAGCGCCAACGTCTTTTTTCTCGTCATGGTGTGTTCCCCGTCGTTATGGCGACCGGCGGAATGGGCTTCACACGTCAGGGAACTTGCTCGCTCTGCTTCGAAACCGACATCGGCACCGCCACCCCCGAGGGGCGCTCCTTGCCGATGATGGATCGTTTCGAATTATGCAACCTGCCCCCGCTTCGTCTGATGCGTCTTCCAACTGGTCATGCATCAGTCGCCACTACGGGTGTCCGCTCTTCCGCGCGCCCCGCACGGACGATGGGCGACGTGTGACGGCAGGTCTCCTGGCTCGCGGCTCGGACGCTTTCTGCCAGCCTTCCCGAGCTGGGCCATACGTGGCCCTGTCAGTGGCGAATGTGGCTGAAAGCTTGCCGCTTACAGTTGCGGGGGCAGCCTCGGATTTGAACCCTTGCGGGTCCGCACCGTGTTCCCATTTTCACCGGCCGAATGTCACTTCGGACGGAACCGTTACAGCAGCATAAGAAACAGATCGAGGTGAACGCGTCAAGCGCGGCAAACCGCTGACTGTTGCACTCTTGCACACACTGAAGATGGCGCGGCGCGCTGCGCTAGAAGCACCAGACCGCATCCGAGAGAGCGGCAAGATCGAGCAAGATGGCTTTGCCGCGCCAAGTGATTCCTGCAACCGCCAACGCGACGAGCAACCCCATTGCCGTCATCACCCATGGACGGACGGATGAGGGAAGTACGGATCGGCCGTGTCGCTGCATAGTCGCATCCAGCCCTTAAAACGGCGCGATCTTACTCTGCGGGTTGCGGCACGGGCCGCACGATACCTTCCTCACGGATCGGCAGGTGGACGGCCGCCGCGAAAAGGGCGAGCGCCACCGATACCCACCACATGACATCATAAGACTTGGTGGCGTCGAACACGAGCCCCGCGGACCACGCGCCAAGAAACGAGCCGATCTGGTGAGAGAAAAAAACGATCCCATACAGCATCGTCATCCATTGCGCGCCAAAGAACGTTCCCACCAGTCCGCTGGTCAACGGAATGGTTGAAAGCCACAGCAGCCCCAGAATGAAACTTAAGGCGATAACGCTCTGCGAGGTGATCGGCAGAAACAAGAAGCCGAGAAACACGAACGCGCGGCCAAAATAGATGATGCTCAGCCCGAAGCGCTTGGGGATGAAGCGGGCTGATTGTCCGGCCGCCCAGGTCCCTGCGAGATTGCCAAGCCCGACCGCCGTCAGCGCGATCACGGCCACGCCCGGCGCCAGTCCCTGATCGGCGACGTAGGCGGGCAAGTGCGTGCTGAAGAACGCAACATGGAACCCGCACACGAAGAAGCCTGCGTTGAGCAGCCAATAGCTCGGAAGCCTGATGGCTTCCTTCAGCGCATCGCCAAGCGATTGCGACGACATTCCTGCGGCATGCTTCTCAGGCCTTCCTGAGATCAGGTACGCCAGCGGAAGAATGGCCAGCGCGGTGACGAGCAAGACGAGCAGGCTCGATTTCCAGCCGAGACTTTCGATCAGAAAATGCGCGAAGGGCAACGCGAGCAGAATGCCTATACCGCTGCCCATCCCGAGCGCCGCGATGGCCTGCGTGCGCAATTCCACGGGAGCAGCCCGCGCCGCCGCGCCGACCATGGCATTGACGCCCGCACCGGCAACACCCAGTCCAAGGAAGATGCCAGCCAGAAGCAGCATGGATTCACTCTGGGCCGCATACGTGATGTAAAGCCCGATGGCCGTCGTCACGCCGCCCATGACCGCCACGCGACCAGCGCCGTAGCGGTCTGAAATGGCGCCGACGAATGGTGCGGCGATGCCCCAGACAAGATTGGCAATGGCGATGGCAAGCGAGAAGACCTGACGCCCCAGCCCCAGATCCATGGAGATCGGTTTCATGTACAGGCCCATGGCCTGGCGCAACCCCATGGCGATGGCGGCGATCGAGGCTGCGGCAAGAACCACGAGCCACCATTTGCCAGAGGATGCCTCGGTTTTAACGGCGCTCATGGCGACATCTCCAAAACGCTTTCCGACAATTTGACGATATCCCCGCCCGGCGTGGCCAACCCCCGGACCGTATAGCGAATGCGCCGCCTCCCTTCACCTTCGAAGAAGGTGAAGATGTTGTAGCGGCCCAGCGGCTCATCCTTGTGAGCCCGCGCCGCCGATGCCGATGGCACGCCGATGACCGGGATCGGCTGCACGCCCGCGGCGCCTTCGGCCTCAACGTGCCAGTTGAGACGCTCGCGGTGGTTATGGCCGTAGAGCACGAGTTCCGCGCCGGCGCGCTCCAGCACACGGGCGAATTGCGCGGCGTCGGCCAAAGCGCGCCGCGCGCTCGCGAGCCCCGGCAACGGCGGATGATGGATCAGGACGACGCGGATAACGTCCTCGTCCGCGAGCCGCTCCAGCATCTCGCCCGCCACCTCGATCTGATGTGCGCCGAGCCGTCCTGCCGCGACGAACGGCGGCGTCTCGATAGCCGAGTTCAAACCGATGAGCGCCAACGGGCCGATGCGGCGGACGAACGGAAAGGCGAGCGACTGCTCCTCCGAGCCCATGTAGGCAGCCCAGCGTGCGATACCGGGGTGTCCGGCAAGGCGCGTGTAAACGTCATGGTTGCCCGGCACGACGGTGACAGTATCGGGCGATCCCAGGGCTTCAAGCCAGGAAAGCGCGGCCTCGTACTCCAACGGCAACCCCAGGTTAATGAGATCGCCCGTGATCGCGATGTGATCGGTGCGCAACGCGATGGCATCGTCCATCAGCCGGTCGGCGACGCTGCGTTCATGCACGTGCTTACGCCCGCGCTGCCAGTTGAGAAACCCAAGTGTGCGCTTGGCATTCCAATGCCGCGGTCCGAACCCGGAAATGGGCGACAAGTGGACATCGGAGAAGTGCGCAAGCGTGAACGGTGTCTTCATGGTGTCTGCGGCCGGGTGTGGACGGGCAGGGCTAGGCTAGAGCGCGTCTTGGAAAAAGTGTCAAATTGGTTTTCCAATGCGGAGCACGGCAAAGGTGGTGAAGCCGCGATCTCACCGCATCGTCATCCCGTGTCGGGCGGGGATCTACCCAACTGGTGGTTGGGTGCGAGGGCCGAAACTTGGGCGGATCCCGGCCTTTCGGCGGGATGACGTTCTTTGAGAGGTCTTTGAGCAGCAAGTGCCATTCCGAGGGACTGTAAAAAAACCCTCAACTGACTTGATCACAGGGGGAGAAAAAGTGCTCAACCAGAATGACAACTGAGACGTGCACGGCGCGGCTTGCCAAGCACGGGCGAAACGGACCACAAGGGCTGATCCATGCGTGCCTCGGGACGCGAGGGACGGCGGCTTGGAGTTGAGGGAGGAGCCGATTGCCGCATAAAAGACTGCTGAGGAAAATGTTCCAGAGCTACTGGCGGCTGTCGCGCAGCCTGAGCCTTGACGTGCGTGCCTGTGTGCGCGATGCGCAGGGCAGGGTTGCACTCGTGCGTCTGTCCGATAGTGCCATATGGCAATTTCCTGGTGGGATCGTGGAACAGGGTGAGACGGCGGCCGGGGCACTCTCGCGACTGCTTTTTCAAGACGCGGGCCTCAAGGGGGTCGGCGAGGCGACGCTCTTCGCCGTCTACGCAGGGACCCAAGGCGCGCGGTTCGACCAGAGAGCGCTGTTTCTCGTGCCGTCCTGGCGGCGTTTGGATACTGGAATGGTGAACGCGCAGGCTGACATGGCATTTTTCGAGGCGGGCCGATTGCCGCATGATGCCGATCCCGCCGTGCCCGTGCGACTTGCAGAAGTCTCCCAGGCTCGTGCTTTGAGCGAGGTGTGGTAGAAGCGGCGGACCAACCCATCTCATCCGCTCCAACATTTACCCTCTTTGCCGGCGGCCCACAGATCAGAAAATAACAAGCATGCTGCAGAAAATTGCTTCCACGCGTCTCGTGCGCCCTGGCGACCTCGACGCCATCTCGGCGCTTCATGCGCATGTCTTCGGGCCGGGACGGTATGCCCGCTCTGCCTATCGTGTCCGTGAAGGTAGGGCGGGCACGCGTTCCCGGTTCTGCCGCCTGGCCGAGTTGGGCGACCGGGTGATCGCAGCCTTGCGGTTGACCGAGGTGACTATCGGCAGCACCCCGGGAGCGGTGCTGCTCGGACCCATTGCGGTTGATCCGCAATTCGCCGGCCAGGGCTACGGCCGGCGTCTCGTCGCCGAAGCGCTGGAGGATATGAAGGCAAACGGTATCCGGCTCGTCGTTCTCGTCGGAGATGAACTCTACTATGGCCGCTTTGGCTTCCGGCCCGTCAAGCCGGGACAGATCCTGCTGCCCGGCCCGGTCGATCCCGCGCGCGTTCTTGCTGCTGAATTACAGGACGGCGCCCTTGCCTGCTATCGCGGCGTCATCTCCGCATGCCCCAGCGCAAAGGCAGGGAACCGCTGAGCGCTTATCAATTCCTCGACGCCGGGGTCAGCCCAGAAAAGGGTCCTTCATGAGGATCGTGTCGTCGCGCTCCGGACTGGTCGAAAGCAGCGTCACCGGGCATTCGATCAGCTCTTCCACGCGGCGTACGTATTTCACGGCCTGGGCGGGAAGATCGGCCCAGCTGCGCGCGCCTTGGGTGGATTGCGACCAGCCTTCGAACTCTTCCCAGACGGGCTCGATACGCTGCTGAGCGTTGAATCCCGCGGGCAGGCGGCTCAAGCGCTCGCCGTCGAGCCTGTAGCCGACACAGATGCGGATGGTCTCGAAGCCGTCGAGCACATCGAGCTTGGTCAGCGCGATACCGTCGATGCCCGAGACCTTGGCCACCTGGCGCACCAGCACGGCATCGAACCAGCCGCAACGGCGCTTGCGGCCCGTAACGGTTCCAAACTCATGCCCCCTCTGGCCGATCTTCTCACCGATCTCGTCATCGAGTTCGGTGGGGAAAGGACCCGAGCCGACGCGAGTGGTGTACGCCTTGGCGATGCCGAGCACGTAGCCCAACGCGCGCGGGCCCACGCCCGATCCGGTCGCAGCCTGCGCCGCCACCGTGTTGGAGGAGGTCACGAAGGGATAGGTGCCGTGGTCGATGTCGAGCAGGGCACCCTGTGCGCCTTCGAACAGGATGCGTTTTCCTTGCCGGTGAACATCATCGAGCAACTCCCAAGTCACATCCATGAAGGGCAGGATCCTGGGCGCGATCTCGGTGAGTTCGGCCATCAGTTTGCCCTGCACGATCTCAGGCTGGCCCAAACCCCGGCGCAATGCGTTGTGATGAACCAGGATGCGCTCGACTTTGGGCGCCAGCGTATCGAGGTCGCGCAGATCCTGCACGCGGATCGCGCGCCGGCCGACTTTGTCTTCGTATGCGGGCCCGATACCCCGGCCCGTCGTGCCGATCTTGCCGGCGCCCGCGGCATCCTCGCGGATCTGATCGAGTTCGCGATGAAGCGGCAGGATCAGCGTGGCGTTCTCCGCCAGCCGCAGGTTGTCCCGCGTGATGGCAACGCCCTGCCCGCGCAGTTTCTCTATCTCGGAAACGAGGGCCCACGGATCGACGACGACGCCGTTGCCGATCACCGCGAGCTTGCCTGGACGCACCACCCCTGACGGCAGCAAGGAGAGCTTATAGACGTTCTCGCCGATGACGAGCGTGTGGCCCGCGTTGTGACCACCCTGGAAGCGCACCACGACGTCGGCGCGCTCGGAGAGCCAGTCGACAATCTTACCCTTGCCTTCATCACCCCACTGGGCGCCGACGACCACGACATTGGCCATGCTCAATCCTTGTTGCGTTCAGGCACGCTCGACACGCGCAAGGGGCCCCGGCGCGCGGCCAGGGCCCGTTCTTTAGAGTGCTTATCGGAAAAGCGGGAAACGGTTTTCCGATATTTCGCGATTTCCTCAAAACCCGAACGGCCCTCGCGTTGCAGATCAACCGCTCCCGCCGGTCCAGGCGCCTTTGCGAATTCAATTGGCCCGGTTATATCGAACTCCGCCGGGCGGCAAGCCCAAAGCAGGCCTTTCCGCCAGAGCCAAGCGCTGTGCGCTGCTTTGACGCCCAAAGATCGGCATTTTTTCTGCAAAAGCGCCCCCGGGCCTAGGCGCGCCGTCTCCATAGCTGAGCGCGCGCCCAGCTATTGCCCGTAAACGATGCCCTTCGCGGCTGGCCATGCAATCCGATAGCCGTACTCGAACGTCTTCTCTTCGTCCGGTTCAAGTTTCACTTCAAACGACATCAGGCCGCGCGTGTCGTCGAGGTTGGTTTTGGTTGGCTGGCTTTTGCCTGTGTAATCGACCTTGATGTCCTGGTTGAGCGCCACGGGAACCTGATCGATCATCTCAAGCTGGATCGGACGCTCGTGCATGTTCTTGACGGTCACACGGTAGTTGCGCACGTCGGTGCGCGAGGACGTGATGAGACCCGTCTCGCCGCGCCGTTCCTCGACCACGGCGTGGCGCACCTTTATCTGATCGTCGATACCAAAGCCCAAATCGTGACTCTCGCCCGGGCTCAGCAACGGGATCGAGCCCGTGCCTACGAACGTGCCGTCGCGGAACAGATAGACTTGGCCGGGAAGCAGCGGCGTGCCCTTGGCGAAGGACAGGCGCGCATAGACATAAGCCTTGGGATCCGCCTTTGGCACTGTACGGGCGAAGAGCTGCGGCTCGGCCGTTTCAGTCGTCAAGACCACGCGTTTGGCCTCGCCCGTTCCCGCAATCGTCACGCGGCCGGAAACCGCGAACGTCGCGTCGAACGGTGCAACCGTGATTTCGGCGTGCTGCTCCTCGATAGGCTCGGCCTGGGGAGATGGCGCGGGTGGCGCCGCCACGATTTCGGCTGGCATGTCCATGGCCATGCCATCTGTCTCGCTTCTGTCGCGCGCCATCGTCCGCTTCGCCTTTGCGGCCGGAACGGGAGTGGGCTCAGGTTCGAAATCGACCGTCTGCGTCTGCAGCTGAGGAGCGGACGCGCCACCCGATGGGCGCGCGGTCGACAGCTCGATCTGCACATCCGGCCAATCCTCGCCGGACCGCTGGGAGATTGATGCGCGGCGCACCAGTTCAAGTGTCGCCGGCGCCGTCTTGGAGCCGGTGTTCAGCCGGGCATCGTAAAGCGGTGTCCAGGATGCGCTGTCGATCTGATAGCGCACGATGAGATCCGCCTCCAGCGGCGAGGCTGCCTCGACGTGGACCTTGACCTCCGTCTGTTCGGTCTTGGCGGGCGCCAGAAGCGAAAGCTTCTTTTCAAGATCCTCGATCTGGCGTTCGAGCGCGCGCACCTTGCCTTGAGCCTCGATCGAAGCGCGCGAGGCTTCGCCCGAGCCTTGCGCGATGAGCGAAAGAATGCGCTGCCAGTCCTCACCCAGCCCACCGGAGGTGGCAGGCGCGGGGCGGGTGGGTAGTTGCGCGAGATTGGCAATCAGCGTCCTTTGCGTCTCCGCGGCACTGATCTGCGCGTCTGCCACCGCCTTCTGATCGCGCAAGGCTTCGATCTGATCCTCGAGCGACTTGCGATCCTGGCCGGAGGCTTGCGCGTCCTGACGGGCCAGGTAGGTGCGGCGCGTATCCACGGAGGCGATGTCGAGCTTGCCGGTCGCGTTGCCTTCCACGCGGATGGAGCCCGGTATCGCGGAAGCCGGAACATCGACGATCGTGATGGTATGATCGCCCTTGTCGAGCTTTACCTTGGCCAGCCGCATCACCTGCGCACCAGACAGGAATACCGTCACGGCATCGACCTTGGAGGTCACCGAGATATCGGCAGCGCTGGCCGTTCCCGAGACGGCTGCAAGCAGGAAGAGACTGGCAAATTTTTGCATAAGGGATGTCATCCAAACACGCAGTTACGCGAAATGAAGGTTGCCGGTTATGAGATTGCTTGCCCCGCGGAAAGCGCGGGCAGTATGGCGCGCCTGGGAGACAGAAAAAAGCGATTTGCAGGTCCGATGCTCCCGTTAACCAAGGCGCGCCGATTTCACGCGTGCTCCCGGGCCTTGATCTCACGATGAGCCCAGTCGAGCCAGCCGGTGAGGCACTCCAGGTCGGCCGTCTCGACCGTGGCGCCGGTCCAGATCCGCAAGCCGTGCGGCACGCCGCGATACGCCACGATATCGAAGGCCGCTCCCTCCGCTTCGAGCAGAGCGCCCAACCCGGCAACGAACCGGCCGCATGCCTCTTCGCCATGAGCGGTAACATCCGGATCGCTGAACTTGAGGCAGACCGATGTATTGGAGCGTGTCTGTGGATCCCGGGCCAGCGGCGTCAACCACGCCGTCGCGCCCGCCCAGTCATAGATCACGGCGGCATTGCGGTCGGCGCGCGCGATCAGCGCGTCGAGACCGCCCAGTCCTTCCGCCCACCTGAGCGTATCGGCGTAGTCCTCCAGGCACAGCATGGACGGCGTGTTGATGGTGACGCCGTCAAACAGGTCGCGCAGGATCTTGCCCTTCTCCTTGAGGCGCATGGTCTTTGGAATGGGCCAGGCCGGTTCGTAGCTTTCCAGGCGCGCAAAGGCACGCGGCGACATGATCAGCATGCCGTGCGCCGCCTCCCCGCCAAGAACTTTTTGCCAGGAGTAGGTGAGCACGTCGATCTTGGAGAAGTCGATGCGCTGCGCAAAGATGGCGGAGGTCGCGTCACACAGGGTCAGGCCCTCGCGCGTGTCGCTGATCCACGAGGCGTCCTTCAGGCGCACGCCCGTGGTGGTGCCGTTCCAGGTGAAAATGGTGTCACGCGCCGGATCCGCCTGGGACATGTCCGGAAGCTGCCCCCAGTCCGCATCGAACACGCGCAGATCGCCGAGCTTGAGAATGTCGAGTGCATCCTTGAGCCAGACGCGGCCGAAGACTTCCCACGCGAATACGTCGGTGCCGCGCGCGCCAAGCAGGTTCCACATCGCCATCTCGAAGGCGCCCGTGTCCGACGCAGGCACGATGGCCGCCTGATAACCTCCGGGCAACTGCAGAATGTCGCGGGTACGGGCAATCGCATCCGCAAGCCGCGCCTTGCCTTCGCGCGAACGGTGCGAACGCCCGGTCAGCGCACCCGACAGAGCCGCGGGCGTCCATCCCGGCCGCTTGGCGCAAGGGCCTGATGAAAAGCAAGGATTGACGGGCTTGACCGAAGGCTTGGCGATGCGGGTCATGGCTTCCTTGAAACAGAGGCTATCTGAGCTTTACGCGATTGGCGATTGACCGCGGGGTCCAAAGTGCTTTGCGATCATACAGCGCCACTTTTTCCTCTCCCAGACGGGAGAGGAATGTCGAGAAGCGACAGGTGAGGAACTTCAGCCATGCGCTGCTGATTGCGCCATCCCTCATCCGCCCCTTTGGGGCACCTTCTGCCCGAGGGAGAAGGAAGTGAGTCCGTGAGATCGCCACCGGCTTTAGGACGCCACCTCAGGCGCGTCAAGATGAACGCAAAATGGTCAGGGGCGAACCTTGCGGGCCGCCCCTGACCTTGCCCTTCCAATCACACCGTTCGCGCGTCAATTGATGTTGAAACGCAGCCCGGTGCGGAATTGATGCTGAGTAGTGTCGGAATAGCTGACCGTGCTCGTGCCGGAGAAGGTCGCGGTGCTCAAAGAGATGCCCTGCGATTCCCACAAGAACTGGTAGCTGTTGTCCCAGATGATATCCGGCGTGATCTCATACGACAGACCCGCCATGGCCGCGAGCGCCAGATCGAAGCGATCGACCTCGACCGTGCCGCTTCGCTCCCAATGCTGCGGCTGAGGCTGATCCACCACTGAATCGGGATCGTCGGCGACAAGGTGGTGGCATGGCGATGAGGTGAGGACCGGATCCTCTCCCATATCCGTCGTACTTGCGCAATCGGCCTCTTCTCTCCAGTTGCGCTTCATGGACCGCCATGTCACGCCGATACCCGCGCCCACGAACGGACGAAGGCGCGTACCGGTGGGAATGTCGTAGTACATATTGTACATCGCGGTGGTGCGGCCGACCTTGATGGTGTCGTATCGCGTCACCTGATAGTTTTGGATGTACTGCCCCTCACCCGACCAACTTTGGCTATAGGTGACCGGATCGGAACCCGCGACTTTGAAATCATCGTAGAAGTCGAAAGCAAATTCCGCGCGGATGTTCGGCGTCAGATAGGTACCCGCGTTGATGCCCCCGAACAGCGTCTTGTTCAGGTTCTCGCGAACGGGCATCGCGCTGCCGAGGTTCTCGACGGTGGAATCGTCCACCAGCACGCCGCCAGCCACCACGCCGATATACCATTCCGCTTCGTGCACCGGGATCGGAGCGGGCGCTGGAACGGGAACGCCGCCGGCGCCGCCGTAATCCTTGATCCCGCCGCTGTACCAGTCGGCGGCCGTTGCAGGCAGGGCGGTCCCGATCAGCGCCAGCCCGGCTGCCAAGCCCATCGTCAAGCGCGCTTTGCGAACAGTCATCTTCGTACAATCCCTCGATCTTAGGCTCGGAAGCGATTGAGACGCTTCTCGACGCTTCCCATGCTCAACTTCGCAACAAGCGGCAGGCCGGGCCTTCCTGAACGACGCTCCCCAGAACGCCCGATACGAGGGCGCGCTACGCGTACAGGAACTAATGAGGGATCGAACGCGAAAGGCTTTCAGGACATCGCGTCCCTTGCAGCCCCTGGTGCCGGCAGGCGGATGGACTTTTGCCTTTTCCGCGGCTGCCGTCTTCTTGTCTCACTGGAGGCGGATTGCTCCGCCTCCCAAACCGTTGGTGCAGGCTTCAGCGCAAATCGTAGCGAAGGCCGAAGCGGAATTCGTGGGCATTGAGATTGTCGAGACCGACCTCCAGCACATTGCCGTTGGTCTGCACGGCGTTGGCGACTTCGACGTCTCCCAGATGCAGGAAGCGATAACCGAGATCCAGATAGAGACCGCGGCCGCTGTCGACCATCACGGGGCCATCCTTGATGCCGCCGGCGTAGACCGGTTCGCCGCCGCGCAGCTTAACCGATATGCCAGCCATGCCGGCCACGGCGAAATTTGTGGTGCTGGAGCCGTTGTAAGTTGCGTCTCCGAAGTTGACACCGCAGCCGACGACGCAACCGAGCGTGCCGCCGCCCGTCTCCAGATGCGCAAAGCCGATGCCCGCGCCGATGTAAGGCACGAAACGGCCGCCGCGATTGAAATCGTAATAGACGTTGGCGAGGCCGACGACGCCATCGACGTCCGTCGTGGAGCCGACGGTGCAGCAGATCGCCTCCGCCGTGCCGGACACATCGGTCGAGGTGCGATATTCAAGCGTCAGGTCGCCGCGGAAGCCGCTGCCGAAGTACATGCCGACGCCGCCGCCGACGCTCCAGCCGTTATCGATGTCGCTCGTGTTCGCAGAGAACGTCGTAGGCGGATTGACAATACCCTGATCGACGATGGACACATCGTCGATGTCGTAGAAGGCCCATGCGCCGTCCACCCGGAAATAGACCGACGGGCTCGGCGCCGCCATCATCATCCCGGCTGCCTCGTCCTTCATGCCGCCGCCATAGAGGTCGGCTGCGGCCGCCGTAAGGCTGCTGCCCAAGAGAACGGCTGCGCTCAAGCAAATTGTGCGCGTGAGAGCCATGTAAACTTTCCTTTCGATAGTCACACCAAGCAGTCAACACGCCCGGCACGGGGCGTTGATACGCAACATCAGCGTCGACTATCGCGGAGAATCTTTAAGGTAGGTTTAATCGGCGTACCGATTTGCGGCACGTCTCAGCGCTCTTTGGTTAAGCAGGCGTTAACGCCCGCGAAACGCGCGGGTGCAGCGGATCAATCGCGCTCAAGCGGCAGCAGAGCGCACCGCATCGACGATATCGCCGACGACGCTCGAGACCATACGCTCATCATCGCCTTCGGCCATCACGCGGATGACCGGTTCGGTGCCGGAGGGACGGATGACGAGACGGCCATGATCGCCAAGCTTGACCTTGGCGCTTTCGATCGCCTTCACCACGCGGCTGTCTTCCAGCGGCTTGCCATCGGCATAGCGCACGTTCATGAGAACCTGCGGCAACGGATCGAAGCGATGACAGACCTGGGAGACGGGCTTGCCCGTGGAGACGACGCACGCCAGCACCTGCAGCGCGGAGACCAGGCCGTCACCCGTAGTGGTGAAATCCGACAGCACGATGTGGCCCGACTGCTCGCCACCGACATTGAAACCGTGCTTACGCATATGCTCGGTGACATAGCGATCTCCGACCGGCGTGCGCGCCAAGGACAATCCCTGCCCCTTGAGATAGCGCTCCAGGCCGAGGTTGCTCATCACGGTGGCGACGATGCCGCCCGCGGCGAGCTTGCCCCTGCGGTGCCAGCTCTCGGCGATGACGGCCATGATCTGGTCGCCATCGACCATCTGGCCTTTCTCGTTGACGATGACCACGCGATCGGCGTCGCCGTCCAGTGCGATCCCGATGTCGGCGCGTACCTCCTTGACCTTCGAGATCAGGGCTTCTGGTGAGGTCGAGCCGCACTTCAAGTTGATGTTGAGACCGTTGGGCTCCACGCCGATCTTGACGACTTCCGCGCCCAGCTCCCAAAGTGCTTCGGGCGCGACCTTGTAGGCCGCGCCATTGGCACAGTCGATGACGATGCGCAGGCCGTCGAGGCGCAGGTTCTTGGGCAGCGTGCGCTTGGCGAACTCGATATAGCGTTCCTGTGCGCTTTCAACGCGCGTCGCACGCCCGATGCGCTCAGCGGGCGCCAGAAGGGATTTCGCGTCCCCGTCGATCAGATCTTCGATGTGGCGCTCCATTTCGTCCGACAGCTTGTAACCGTCGGGATCGAACAGCTTGATGCCATTGTCGTGGGATGGGTTGTGGGAGGCCGACAGCATGACTCCAAGGTCGGCGCGCAGCGAGCGCGTCAGCATTGCGACGGCGGGCGTCGGCATCGGGCCGAGCAGGAAGACGTCCATGCCCACCGCGGTGAAGCCCGACATCAGGGCGGCTTCCAGCATGTAGCCGGACAGGCGTGTGTCCTTGCCGATCACGACACGGTGACGGTGCGTGCCCGACTGAAACACCTTGCCGGCCGCCATCCCGACCTTGAGCGCCACCTCCGAGGTCATCGGATGGGAGTTTGCGAGCCCACGGATACCGTCGGTCCCAAAATAGCGGCGTGACATGCGTCCCTCTTCAGTTTTCAGTGGCTTTCAACGGCTCGAACCAAGGGCAGCGCCAAGCCCAGCCCGGATTGCGCGGTTCGAATAGCGGCCGGAGTCCATAGGGGCCCGAACGCCACACACTATGACAACTTTCCTGACATTACCTCTCGGACGTTGAGGTTAGGCAAATTTCGCACCACTTTTACACTACAGTTGCATCCGCATACCAATCCCGGGCACAGGTGGCTTTTGGCATGGCGTGGGGTCACGGAATCGGCCCATAGGTCGCTTAAGGGGCGGACCCAGAGGGTATTTTCGCTCAATTCAATGTGGGCCGCGTTCGTGTGGCGTTCCTATGAGGGGGTATAGGTTCTGATGGCAGTCTTTCTTGCAGTGGCTAATCGCAAGGGCGGCGTCGGCAAGTCGACCATTGCGGTCATGCTGGCTCATGCGCTGAGCGTCTACGGGGGCAAGCGGGTGCTCGTGCTCGACCTCGATTCCCAGTGCAACGCGTCCCTCATCCTGATGGGCGGCCAGGGCTGGAACGAGGCCCGCAAGGCGGGCAAGACCATCTCCGACTATTTCTACGATCTGTTCGACGGCATTCCCGCCAACGCGCGCGACTATGTAGCCCGCAACGTGGGCGACGTTACCGCGGGCAACGGCAAACCCGCGCCTATCGCACTCGTGCCCGGCTCGCTGCTGTTGGAGGACATCCAGGGCGAGTTGTACTTGAAGCAGGCCAGCCAGAGCCATATCCCGGACGTGGTCGCCAATCGCGTGCGCGGCCGCATCGAGATGCTCATCCGGCGCTTCGAAGGCGACTTCGATGTGGTCATCCTCGACTGCCCCCCGGGGCTGTCCTTTGCAGCGCTGGCCGCGCTCAAGACGGCGGACAAGGTGATCGTACCGTTCCGCCCCGATTACGTGTCGCAGCTCGCCGTTGACCGCATCGCGCTCCTTATCGAGGACAAGCGCACCATCGACGATCTTGCCGAGATCCCGATCGAGGATCGGCGCTACATATGCCTTGCCAATTACGTGCGCGACGACAACAAGCACTACATGCTGATCGAAGAAATCAGCCTCGTGCATCCGCTGATGGAAACGTTCCTGCCCCAGCGCGAGGGCATTGCCAACGCGTTCGACTTCATCAACGAGCGCCGTTCCATCGAGACCAAATATGCCGACGCCATCGGCGACGTGAAGGAGCTGCACATCGAAACGGAAAAGCTGCTGGAGGAGATCGTCAAATCGGCGCAGAAAGATAAGGTCGCTGCGGATTAGAATTGGCTGTCACGGCAGTTCCTGGGGCTTGGCGTTTTCAACGTGCCGTGCTGTGTTTGTGTTCGGCGGTTTCTTGAACGGACAATCGAGCGATGAGCAAAGGCGTTCAGCTATGGCCGGGCGATCGGATGCGGGCGTTCTACCGCCGGCATCTCGCGGCCGAGACGTCCCTTGACGCCCGAGCGCTCGAGCGGCTGGTGGAGGTCCTGACCAAGGCAACCAACCGGATGCTGGTTTGGGAGATGCCGCCAGAGCCTGCTGGCGCAGCGCAGGAGGCTTCTGCGAACCTGAAGACCGGGAAGGCCGAGACCGGCAAGGCCGCCAAATCCAAACCTGCTGTGCCTAAGGACGCGAAAGCAGCAGACGCAAAGGCCTCGCAAGTCCCTGCTAAGCCAGAGTCCTCATTCGATCCCTACGCCTTCTCCGCCATGGTCATTCTTGCCAAGCAGGGACGCGAGGGCCTCGCCAAGCGCTTGGCGGAGATCAAGAGCGTCGAGCATCTGAAGAAGCTCGCCGATGCCCAGCACCTTGGCTTCGACCGCTCGCTGACCAAGATCGACGACATTCGCAAAGCGCTGCTGGCCGCCGCGGAGCAGCGTCTCGCTGACCGCCGGGCCGCCGCGAGCTGACCGCTCCTGCGCGAAGGAGAACCGCAATTGCCCGCCAAGCCCACCATCGAATTCTTCTACGAGTTCGCCTCGACGTATTCGTACCTTTCGGCAATGCGCATCGACGGCCTTGCCGAGCAAGCGGGCGTCGCCATCGCCTGGCGGCCGTTCCTGTTGGGGCCGATCTTCGCGGCTCAAGGCTGGACGACGTCGCCCTTCAATCTTTACCCAGCCAAAGGCCGCTACATGGTGCGCGACATCGAACGCATCGCGAAAGCGCGCGGGCGCACGTTCGTCATGCCCGTGGTTTTCCCGGCCAACGGATTGGCCGCTGCCCGCATCGCGCTGTCGGGTGAGACGGCCGGTTGGACGAGCGACTTCTCGCGCCGCGTCTACGAAGCTCAGTTCGAGCATGCCGCCGACATATCCGATATCGGCGTTCTGACCTCTCTTCTGAGCGCCATGAACCTCGATCCCGGCACCGTGCTCGAGCAGGCCAACGCGCCCGAGACCAAGGATCGCCTGCGCGCCCAGTCGGCGCGTGCTGCCGAACTCGGTGTGTTCGGTGCCCCCTCGTTCATCACGCCCGATGGCGAGCTGTTCTGGGGCGACGACAGGCTGGAACATGCTCTGGCCTGGACGCCATAGCCGGTTGCGATCTCACGGTCTCACGTCCGTCTCCCGCGGGGAGAAGGTGCCCGAAGGGAGTACGAGAAACGCCTCTCCCCAAGGGGAGAGGCCGGCGCTCCGGCGCGCCAGCGCCGAACCTTTGAGCGCCGAGTGAGGGGATGGACTCTCGGTTCAGTCATCCGCTCGCGCCATCACGATTGTTTCCACGCGCCATTACGATTGTGTCGAAGGCCACAGACCGCCCCCTCACCCCCCCTCTCCCCAGGGGGAGAGGGGGGCCAAATCCGCTGCGCGCAGCGAGCGTCGGTTATGCAGCGTCAAGCGCGCTGCCGAAGCGCTCATTCCTTTTGTCGTCCGCCTGCCTTAACATTCTCTTTGCGTGACACACCGGCTCCAACCGGACGCCGCGACCCATGAGGAAAGAGGGTCCATATGTTTCCTGTCGGCGACGATGACAGCGCGATCCGTTCGACGGCTTATGTCACCTACGCGCTGGTCGCAATCAACGTGCTCGTATTCCTGCTAGAACTGTCGCAGGGTGACGCCTTCATTCGCGAATGGGCGTTCGTCCCGGCACGCTTCACGCATCGCCCCGCGGGCGACGCGGTCACCGTGCTCAGCGCCATGTTCATGCACGGCGGCTGGATGCACCTGTTCGGCAACATGCTTTATCTTTGGATCTTCGGAAACAACGTGGAGGATCGCTTCGGCTCGATGCGCTTTCTCGCGTTCTATCTCACCTGCGGATTGGCGGCGACATTCGCGCAGTACTACTTCGTTCCCCATTCCAACGTCCCGAACGTTGGAGCGTCGGGCGCCATTGCCGGCGTGCTCGGCGCCTATCTCGTGCTGTTCCCGCGCGCCCGGGTGAACGTCGCCATCGGCTATGCCATCGTGCAGATGCCCGCGCTCGCCGTTCTGGGATTCTGGATCGTGCTGCAGCTTTTCAGCGGCGTCGGCGCGGTCGCGGCAACCGACGAGACGATGCGAGACGCGGGCGGCATCGCCTACATGGCGCATATCGGCGGATTCTTCGCGGGCATCGCGCTGGCGCTCATCATGCGCGGCAGCGGACGCACGGGAGGCGTGGCCTGACATTTATCTCGGCGAGTTGCTTGGGCAGCAGCCGGGCTCGCTCCGCTTTAGGAGAGAACCCGGCCGTGAGCACTATCTACAGCCGGTGGCGATCTCATAGACACACTTCGTTCTCCCGTCGGGAGAAGGTGCCCCGAGGAGAGCACGAGAGACGCCTCTCCCCTTGGGGAGAGGCCGGCGCTCCGGCGCGTCAGCGTCGGCCTTAAGCGCCGGGTGAGGGGATGGCTCAACGATTCAATCTTCGACGCACCGTCATGATTGTGTCGAGGACAGCAGACCATCCCCTCACCCCAACCCTCTCCCCAAGGGGAGAGAGGGCGCAATCAGCGGCGCATGGCTGAAGCCCCTCACCTTTCGCGGCATCCTCCTACGGCATGTGGGAAAGGAAGTGGCTCCATGATCGAAGAAGCACGCTAATTCGCCTCCTGTTGCGTGTTGCGCGCCACACAACAGGCCTGCCCTATGGCGGCGACGTGGCGGTGGTCCGTGCCGCAGCACCCGCCAAGAACGTTGACATGCGGCATGCGGACGAGCAGCGCGGCGTATTGTGCGGCCAGTTCTTCCGGGTTACCCGCGTCCAGCTCGGTCGCCTCATTGAGCTCCGCATGGCTGCGCCGCGATGCATTCGCGCGCACGCCCCGAATGCGTTGCTCCCAGGCGGCGCCTGTGAACACGCTCTCGAAGTGATCGGGATGTGCGCAATTGATCATGTAGTAGGCCGCACCTGAATCCGTCGCGGCATCGGCCTCCTCAATGGCGTCCGCCAGACTTTGGCCCGATGGCAGGCGGCCGTCGGTTTCAAGCGTGAACGATATGACGCTCGCAACCCCTGCCTTTACCGAGGCGCGCACGATGCCGATGGCTTCAGCCACGTAGGAGAGCGTCAAGGCCGATACCATGTCGACTCCGGCCTTCGCGAAGGTTTCGATTTGAGGCCGGTGATAAGCTTCAGCCTTGTCCGCGCTCATCATCTCGCCTGGAACATAGCCGTCGCCGCGCGGCCCAATGTTTCCGCTGATGACGATCGAGCTCACTCTGCCGGCATGGCGTGCGCGAATCTCCTTCATCATCGCGACTGCGCCGGCGTTGAGGGCCGTGAGTTCTTCCGGCGTCAGCCCGAGCTTCGCACCCCAATCGGCATTCGCGCGCCATGTGGGTGTGTCAAGTATGAAGCCGGCGCCGGCATCCTGCGCCAGCTGCAAGTGGCGTTCGTAATAGCCCCGCACCCATTTGCGGCCATCTTCGCTGTTCAAAAGCGTGAAGGACGCGAAATGCGGCAGCTCCATCCCCTCGTGGAAGACGAGCGTTGTTTCCATTCCGCTGTCCGTCAAGAACATACCGCCTGCAAGCTGCGGCAACTGCATGTGTCTGGTCATGAAAATATCTCCGAACGTTTGGTTTGACGATCGGGGCGACTTAGCTGCTCGTGACACACACCTGCTGTTTCAAATGGAACTGCGCGATCCTCGCGATAATCAACCGGCCAAACCGGCTTCCGTTCCCGCAAGGCTGGCGCGCCAGACTTCGACCGCCTGTCTTGTCTCGGCCACATCGTGCACGCGCAGGATCTGCACGCCCTGCGCCACGCCGCACAAAGCGGCCGCAAGCGAGCCCGGCATGCGGTCCTTGGCCTTTGGCACATCGCACAATTGCCCGATCATTTTCTTGCGCGAGGCGCCGAGCAATACGGGCACGCCCAGCCCGTGATAGAGCGAAAGCTTCTGCATGACGGCGACGTTGTGGTGCAGATGCTTGCCGAACCCGATGCCGGGATCCACGACGATTTTGTCTTTCGCGATTCCGGCTTTTACGCATTCGGCCATGCGCTTGGCGAGATAATCGAACACGTCGAGTACGACGTCGTCATATTGCGGATTGTCGTTCATGGTCTTGGGATCGCCCTGCGCATGCATCAGCATGACCGGCAGTCCACTCGCCACGGCAACATCCAGCGCCTTGGGGTCGTGTGTCAAGGCGGAGACGTCATTGAGGATGTCCGCGCCCGCGGCCGCTGCCTGACGCATCACTTCTGCCTTGCGCGTATCGACAGAGATCACGACCCTTGTTTTCGCGCGCAGGGCTTCGATGACGGGAATAACGCGGGCGAGTTCCTCCTTCAACGCCACCGTATCCGAGCCCGGCCGCGTACTCTCTCCGCCGATGTCGAGAATATCGGCGCCGTCCTCCAGGAGTTTTAGACCGTGCGCAACAGCGGTCTTCGTGCTGGCATGTTGCCCGCCGTCCGAAAAGCTGTCGGGCGTGACATTGATAATGCCCATGATGTGGGACCGCCCCAGAGAGAGCCCCGCAATCGGCGCGCGAGGCGCCTCGATCGCCTCGAACGTGGCCCACATCTGCCCGCCGTCGAAGGGCGGATGATACCAGTCCTGGGCATCGAAGCCTCCGACCAGCCGGCATCGTCCCTCACCCTTCCCCTCGCGATCTATCAGTTCAACGTGCGTGAAGCCGATATCATCGCGCCCGCACAGGCGGTAGGGCGCGGCACCGTTGGGATCGAGGCGGTTGCGTTGCGTGGCCAGCGAGATGACGGGACGCAGATAGAAGCGGCGTGTCACGGAAGGTGTCCTTCACTCATGAAAACGGCCCCGGATCGAGCGATCCGGGGCCGACAGTGTTTCCGCTTTGCACGGCGCAATCAAGCGCCGCGACAATCAGCTCTGCGGTTGAGGCTCCATGCCGCCGGAGGGCTCGCCGCGCGGGCGCGCGGGACGGCCTGCGGTGGGAACCGCCGAACCGGTCATGCCGCGCGTGCTGTCGTCATCGTTGCGACGGACGACCTTATCGCCGCGCATGATGGCGGCGCATTCCTCGCCCGTGATCGTCTCGTACTCCATCAGCGCCTGCGCCATGGCTTCAAGCTCACCCTTGTGCTTGGTCAGCACGTCCCAGGCCTTGGCTTCGCCGGCGGTAACGATGCGGCGGACTTCCTCGTCGATGAGGTTGGCCGTCTCCTCGCTCATGTTCTGGCGCTGCGTGATGGAATGTCCGAGAAAAACCTCCTGCTGGTTCTCGCTGTAGAGCAGCGGGCCGAGCTTGTCGGACATGCCCCACTCGGTCACCATGCGCTTGGCGATATTCGTTGCCTGGCTGATGTCGCTTGAAGCACCTGTGTTCAAGTGCTCGCGGCCGTAGATGATCTGCTCGGCAACGCGACCTCCGAAAGCCATGGCGATCTTGGCCTCGCACCATTGCTTGGAGTAGCTGAGCTTGTCGCGCTCCGGCAGGCTCATGGTGACACCCAGCGCGCGGCCGCGCGGGATGATCGTGACCTTGTGCAGCGGATCGTTGCCTTCGACCATCATGTTGACGATGGCGTGGCCTGCCTCGTGATAGGCCGTGGCGAGCTTTTCTTCCTCTGTCATGGCCATGGTCTTGCGCTCGGCGCCCATCATGACCTTGTCTTTGCTGTCTTCGAATTCGGCCTGTGTGACGAGACGCTTGTTGCGCCGCGCCGCCAGCAACGCCGCCTCGTTGACGAGGTTGGCGAGGTCCGCACCCGAGAATCCGGGCGTGCCGCGTGCGATCACCTTGGGATCGACGTCGGGCGCAAGCGGCACCTTCTTCATATGCACGCGCAGGATCTTCTCGCGGCCCGCCACATCGGGGTTCGGCACCACGATCTGGCGATCGAAGCGGCCCGGACGCAGCAGCGCGGGATCGAGCACGTCGGGACGGTTCGTCGCCGCGATGATGATGATGCCCTCGTTGGCCTCGAATCCATCCATCTCGACCAGCAACTGGTTGAGCGTCTGCTCGCGCTCGTCGTTGCCACCGCCAAGGCCCGCGCCACGGTGGCGGCCCACGGCGTCGATTTCGTCGATGAAGATGATGCAGGGTGCATTCTTCTTGGCCTGCTCGAACATGTCACGCACGCGCGACGCACCCACGCCGACGAACATTTCGACGAAGTCGGAACCCGAGATGGTGAAAAACGGCACGTTCGCCTCGCCCGCAACCGCGCGCGCGATCAGCGTTTTGCCCGTGCCCGGAGGACCGACGAGCAGCGCGCCGCGCGGGATGCGCCCGCCCAGCCGCTGAAACTTCTGAGGGTCGCGCAGGAATTCCACGATCTCCTCGAGATCGGCCTTGGCCTCGTCCACGCCCGCGACGTCCTCGAACGTCACACGGCCCTGGCGTTCGGTCAGCAGCTTCGCCCGGCTCTTGCCAAAGCCCATGGCCCGGCCTGAGCCCGACTGCATTTGGCGCATGAAGAAAACCCATACGCCGATCAGCAGCAGCATGGGGAACCAGGACAACAGGATGCCGGTCAGCGATTGCATCTCGTCTTCGGCCGGCTGGGCGCGGAACATCACACCCTTGTCGCGCAGTTTGGTAACGAGTGTGGCGTCTTCAGGCGCGTAGGTGCGGAATGTCGCGCCTTTCGGCCCAGCCTCGCGGTACTTGCCGGTGATGCGGCTGCCCTGCAATACGACCTCGGATATCGAATTCTTGTCGAGGGCTTCCAGGAACTCCGAATAGGCAATCTCATCATTCCGGCGAGCCTGGGTTGTATTCGACACCAGATTCCACAATGCCAAGACCAGCACGAGCATAGCAGCCCAGATAGCAAGTCTTTGATAATTCTGATTCATTTGAGTTCCCAAACAGGCCGGCAGTCAAATCTGGCGCATGCCGGCGGCCATAAGACCCGCAATCGTGGGGTTAACATAGGGATCCCCCATCAATCGCACAAGCAAAGCTCATACAAGCCCCCACGGAGATGAATTCAGAAAGCCCGGTAAACGAAGGGGGATGGGATAGGCTTCGTACTTCTGCTTACAAGGAGCCGGCGGGAAGTTTGACGCCCATACCCTGACATATCGCTAACCCTGATCCATGACGCTCGATTATTGCCCGAAGAGTGGTCGAACCTCCATGCCCTCCGCAGCTAAACCCGGTGCAAGTTCTGATTGCATATAAGCTTTGAGCGTGGGAACACCCAGCAGCCTATCTCCAGACCAGAACGCCGGCAGCGCGGCGACCGCGGCCGCCGGCAACGGCCGGCGCGGATCGAGCAACGGAGCAACCGTCGCTCGGCGTGCCGCTTCGCCCAGAGCGCGCACGCGCACGTCAGTGCTCCCTGACCTTACGCGGAAACGCTGATCCCACACGTCCCAGACACCAGGCTGAAGGGTAAGGGGCGCGCCAACAATGCGCCCAGGCTCGCGCCAAACCTTCACGTCACGGGGTGTTGCGGAGACGACGGCGCCGCCGAGCGTGGACGTCGTGCGTTTGTCTGCTGCTAGCCGAGCGGTCAAGTCCTCGACTTCGGCGAGTTGCGGCGCCAGGCTCGCGCCGCCAAAACGGCCGATGAGGCGAGCCAACACGCGGGCCCGCAGGGCCTCCGGTCCCGCATCGAAAGCCGCCCTCGAAAGGCTGGCGAAGATCTCCTCGTTGAAGGACAGCGCCAGCGTCTCCATGAAACGCGCAAGCCCATAGTCCACCGCCTCGCGCGCCGCCCTCAGCCGGCGGGCACTGGTGGCGAGCGCGCCGGCGCTGATGCCCTCGTCTGCGAGACGCGCGAGCGCCATGCGCACCGCAGGACGCTCGTAATCCAAGCACGTGTTACTGGGATCTTCCGCCCACGTTTGTCCTCGCGCTTCGAGCGTGGCGATGAGGCGTGCTTTGGGCACGGACAGTAACGGGCGGAGCAACTGCACGGTGCTGCCCTCGCGCAAGGATGCGCGAGGCGCCATGGCACTCAGGCCGTCGACGCCTGAGCCGCGCTTCAGACGCATGAGGAAGGTTTCAGCCTGATCATCTTGCGTATGTGCCGTCACGAGGCAGACGTTCGAGGCGCCAAGCCTATTGGCTTCGCCTTCAAGCAGTTCGTATCGGGCCGCGCGGGCCGCTGCCGGCAAGCCGCGAGCGGGCTTTTCGCCCTCCCACCGCAGGATGCGGCAAGGAAACTGAAGCCGCTCTGCCCATTCCGCGACGAAGCTGGCCTCGCTGGCAGACTCGCGGCGCAAGCCATGATCGACCGTGGCGATGAGGATCTGGCGCGAGGGCTTTGGGTGCCGCCCGTTCCACTCCGCAACGAGACGCATCAGCGCCATGCTGTCGGGACCACCCGACACGGCAAGAACGATCCCGTCGAAGGCTGCAAGCGGAGCGAGAAGCTTGTCGGCCTCGTGCCCGGTCATCGCTGGCGCCTTATCACCCACGGTCTCATGCTCCAGTCGCACTTCACTCCACTGCCATGCACGGGAGCAAAACGCGCGGATCAATTCACTGGCAGCCAACCCGCTGACGCTCGGCCTGTGCGCGCGCCTTGACGCTCTGCGGCGCGTCCGGAAATTTGGAATTGAGTTCCGCGTAGGACGCGCAAGCCGCATCCTTCTGTCCGAGCCGGTCGAGCGACATGGCAAGCTTCAAGAGGCTATCGGGCGCCTTCGCGCCCTTGGCGTAGGTTTGATACCCTTTCAGGAACGCACTCGCCGCCGACTTGTATTGACCGCGTACAAAGAAGGACTCGCCGAGCCAATATTGCGCATTGCCCGCGAGCGAGTCGCTGGGGAATTTCTTCAGGAAGTCATCGAAGGCGACTTCCGCCGCGCCGTAATCGCGCTGCAGGAGATAGCCGTAGGCTGTCTCATAAACCTGGCGAGGATCGCCGCCTTCACCTGCGGCAGGGATTGCCGCCGTCTGAACACCCGCAGGTGAAGGTGCCGTTCCCGCGGGCGGCGGGGCCTCATAGGTGTTGTCGCCTGTTATGATCGGCGGACCGCTGGCGTTGCTCCCCTCGATCAAGCCACCGATGGCATCGTCTTGAACGGAGGTCGTGCCGAAGGACGAAGGCGATGGCGCAGCCGGGGAAACATATTCACCCCTGCGGGGTGAGCCGCCCATGCTGCGGACCTGATCCGACAACGCCTGGACCTGGTTGGTCAGCGAGCGCACCTGGTTTTCGAGCGCTTCAACGCGGATGGGATCGGCGCCGCCCGAACCACCTGCGCTTCCCATCGATGCAGCGGCGGGATTGCGCGCCATGCTTTGAAGCGTTCCGACGAGCACCTGCATGTCGACGAGTTGTTCTTCCAGGCTATCCACGCGCGCCTTGAGCCCCGCGTCGCCGGTTTGTGCCGCAGCCTTGGGTTTCGCAGGCTTGGCATCCTGCGCCAGTGCAAGCGCGCCGCACACCAAAGGCAACGCCAGCATACCCAATGCAAGACGGCCCAAGCCGTGAAACTTGAATGCACGGATCGTGATGCTCGTCATCGTCCCCAGTCCCTGTGTTCTGTGAGTTCCGTGCCTTTGCGAAACCCCTCGGCAACTCTTGCCGTCTCGTTCTACCGGCTCACGCCCGCCCGCTCAATGCTTCGCGCTCGACAGCGCGACGTTTTCGCATCCCATTCCAGAGTTGCCCATTCCAGGGCTGATTGCGCCAATGCCCGAAAATCAACGCCGTAAGGGGCGCGCAGGTGCGCTCGCAGGCAGTTCTATGGCCATTGCCCCAGCCGGTGACTCGGTCAGTTGCGAGGTTCCCATGCCCGCATAGCTGATGAGCGATTCCGCATGACGATTCTGTGCTTGGCACATTGCGTTCGCGCATGTGGCGACCGGATCGGTATTACCGCGCGCCTCGACACGAATGCGCGTGGCCGGAACGCCGTCTTCAATCAGCTTCGCTTCGACCGCACGAGCACGTGCGAGCGACAAATCCGCATCGTCCTTGCCGCTGCCACCGTCAGCCGCACGGCCAATGACTGTCACTTGAAGACTCGGCATCTTCTTGAGCCATCGCGCCTGTGCTTCGACAATGGCGCGTGCGCGACCGCCAAGAACGGCGCTGTTTTGCGCGAAGAAGATCCGGTCGCCCACATCGATCAGGAAGCGATTGCGTGTACGGCGCATTTGCTCCGCGCTGACGATTAATCCGCCCTGGGCACGCGGTACGCGTTTTCCAGTTGCGATATCCAAGCTCGCGTCCAGCCCGTTGTTGTTGGCACGCACGGCGTCAAAGCGCGCGGTTTCGCGCCCATCGTTTTCATCGAATGTAGCCGCACCAGCGGCGCCGTTGACCCCGTCCTCGTCATCGAGGCTCGTCAGAGCCTCCGACGCCGCGGCGGCTTGTGTCGATCGTGGATAGGACGAGAGAATTGTTTCAAAGATTTTGCGGGCAAGGTCCGTGCGGCCGGCATCGAGCGCGTCAAATCCATCAGAGAGCAGATCGGCGGGCCCGGACGCCGTCTTGGCCGGATCCGCTCGCGCAACGCAAACGCACAGTCCGCCGGCGGCATAAGCCAGCCAGACAGCAAGTGCGACCAACCCGAACTTTGAACGACCTCTGATCATGGCACCAAAACCGGACAACCCGCTTTGCCCGCTGGTGAACTTGTCATCCCCCATTGGGGCCAAACTAAGCCGATTATTGGCCCATGCTGGCCAATTCAGGCACATGTTGCGTTAAGGTTTACAGGCCACCCGGCAAGCCCACACCGGAGACGAATCCATAACCTCACCCTATCGTCATCCCCGCGAAGGCGGGGAGGTGGGTTCACGGTTGAAGTGCAACGGGGTGAGGTTGTCCCAGAACACCTCAGCAGGCGCCGTCCGGGCGACGCATATGGGCACCACTGCAACGAAGCCAGCTGCGTTGTCATGCGTGAACGGCGCCCGGGGCAGCCGGCAAAATGCCGAACCGGGGACTCAGCGCTCCTGTGCCAAGCGCAAAACCTCCCCCAACCTCATTCCCCCGCGTCGCAATGCTCAACAGGGACGATAACGAGCATAATGGGCCGGGAAGGACTCGCTCGAAGGCCGCAGCGGAGCTAGCGCTGGCTGATCTGGCCGCCGGAGTTCAGCACCGTCTGAGCACGCCGGTTCTGCGACCAGCAGGAGATATCGTTGCACACCGCAACCGGGCGCTCCTTGCCGTAGGAGATGGTGCGAATCCGCTGTCCGTTGACGCCGTTCTGCGAGAGGAAGTTGCGCACCGCCGTGGCGCGCTTGGCGCCGAGCGCGATGTTGTATTCGCGCGTGCCGCGCTCGTCGGCGTGGCCTTCGATCGTGATCGTGTACTGAGGATATTGCTGGAGCCACTGCGCCTGCCGCGTGAGGGTCTGGGTGGCTTCTGGCGTCAGATCCACGCTGTCGGTCGAGAAGTACACGATGTCGCCGACGTTCTGTGTGAAATCGCGGTGCGAACCCGGCGTCGCAGCACCGTACTTTCCAGCGCCGTTCAAGGCAGCTTCCGGCGAATTTTCCTTGTTCGCGCAAGCGGCCGCTGACAGCGCCAGCGCAGAAATCACTGCCAAGCGCAGCGCGGCCAACAGACTCCCTCGGACTGACATCCTGATCCTCTCGCTCCATTGGGCCGGAGGTCTTTCCTTGCAACGGCCTGGGCAACCTTTTGACGTGTGAAGAGATTTAATGCGAGCTTCCGCCGAAAATGTGGCCGTACCAACGGCCTGCATCGTGTGGCGAAAGGCTCGGCTCGCGAAGCAATCTAGCTTCAATCAATGTAATTTGACCATGCCGGCAGCGCGCTCATCCCCTGCCAATTCGCCCCAGGTTGACGGCCCGCCGGGAACTGCGCTCTGCCTGCAACGCTCCCTGGCGAGGATCCTATGGAAGCGGGGTATTCATGCCCCTTACACGCCAGGACAAAGAAATCGATACCGATACCAAAAACGAAATCAAGACTGAGTTGAAAGCAGATCTCTCCACCAACAACTCAGCCTTGAAAAGGTCGTTAGCTAACGTCCCTTGACGTGAAACCGCTTAGCGAGCGATCTCGGTCTTCGCAACGTCAGCGCCGAGCTTCATCGGAACGTGCTCGACTTCACGACGGCAAGCGCCGAGAGCAACGGCCGCAACGAGCGTAGCGATAAGGATAGCGCCCTTCATGTCTTAATCTCCTTGATTAGTGTCCCAGACTTCTGCCTCAGTTAGCGCGCAACATGCCCGGCTGCCGGGACGTCAGCGCCGCAAGAACGATCTGCCCCTTCTACACCATGCATGGTCATGTCTCCTGATACGTGTCCGGCAGAAGCCGTAAGATTTGGGTACCTGGGGGGAGCCTTCCAATCAAGAACAGACGGACCTTCCAACAAGTTTTCCAACCCGACAGGTGCGAAAATGCCACTTTATTGAAGCGCACGCCACAGGTCTTGAGGGGGTCACAGGTCAAGCCGTTAACACACTGTTAAAATTACAGAAAAATTGAGACTCCGATGACACCGCACAACCGGAGCCTGGACGTTGAGACACCATTGGCTCGTTAGTTGACCAAGGGAGACCATGCCGGGTCGGACCCGAATGCCGGAGTTGGAACCTGTCGTTCGTTATACCCGGTGATGTCCACGGAATGGATTCGCGGTCCTCCGCTCGCTCCCTGTGATTCCCTAAAGAACATCAAAACCCGTCCATTAGGAGCCCAGGTTGGACCCTCGTTGTGGTAGCCCTCGGTCAGGATCCGCTCGCCCGTCCCGTCGGGGCGCATCACGCCGATCAGGAACCTGCCCGAGAGTTGCTTGGTAAACGCGATGTAGTCTCCCCGCGGCGACCAGACGGGGGTCGAATAGCGCCCGCCGTCGGCGCCCGATATGCGGCGCACGCCCGAGCCGTCCGAATTCATGACGTAGAGTTCCTGAGATCCCTCACGATCGCTTTCGAACACGATCTGGCGGCCATCGGGTGAGTAGCTAGGGCTGGTATCGATGGCCCCGGTCTGCGGCGTCAGCCGGCGCGACTGGCGCGAGCGCAGGTCCATCTCGAAAATACTGCTCGACCCGTCAGGCGCGCCCAGGCTCATGATAACGCGCTGCCCATCGGGCGAAAAGCGCGGCGCGAAGGTCATGTTGGGGAAGTCGCCAACCAGCTCCCGCTGGCCGGTCTCCAGGTTCATGATGAACACGCGCGGCTGATCGCGCATGTAGGACATGTAGGTGATTTCCTGGTTCGTGGGCGAGAATCGCGGGGTGAGCACCAGTTCCTGTCCCTGGCTCAGCAGCCGCACATTGGCTCCGTCCTGGTCCATGATGGCAAGCCGCTTGATGCGCTTGTCCTTGGGACCGGTCTCGTCGATATAAACGATGCGCGTATCGAAATAGCCCTTTTCGCCCGTCAGCCGCTGGTAGACCTGATCGGCAATGAGATGGCCGATGCGGCGCCAGTTCTGCGCCGTCGTTGAAAAACGCTGGCCTGCGAGCTGCCGGCCCGAGGCCACGTCCCAGACGCGAAATTCAGCACCCACTTTGCCGTCGCCTGTCTTGACCGTGCGCCCGACGACGAGCGCATCAGCCTGGATGGCGCGCCAATCGGCAAAGCGCGGCGCGGCGTTGACGTCCCGCACCTGCTCCAGGAACGAAGCGCGGTCGAGCGGCTGAAAAAGACCGGAGCGCTCCAAATCCGCCTGCACCACGTTGGCAACGTCATTGGCCAGCTGAGGGTCATCCCCGAGGAAAACGGGAATCGCAATCGGAATTGGCGCGATCGTGCCCTGTGTTTGCGTGCCCTGCAGCTGCGCATTGGCCGGAACGGTGCCGAGCCATGCCGCAAGGAAGGCAAGGCAAGCCAAACCGCAAGCGCTGAAAGTTCTCGTCTTCATATTCGACATCAGGGAAATCTCGCTCGTCCTTGGGGGCTCTGGCTGTAGGGCTCGGAGCGTGTCGCTATTCTGTTTGCTTATCTGAACCGCTTTCGCCAGAGAATGAAGCAAGTGTTGGGCGCAATCACAACATTTGCCGGGGATCGAACACCCAAATGATGTCTTTCCAGGCATCATACTTTTCCGGCGGCAGCAAGTAGGGCTGGCAGGCCTTGACCGCGCGTAGCGCCGTCTCGGCCGCCACCTGCCCGGTAACGTCCGATGGGGCAGATTGCACGGAAGGATCGCCGTCCAACATGCCGTCCGGCCGCAGCCGCCAACGCAATTCCACCACGGGAACCTCGGTTCCTCCCCCGCCACCGGGCAGCCGCCAGCACTCCGCAAGGCGCGCCTTGATCATGCCCTTGAGCAGATCCACCTCACGCGCCGACAGAACGGTATCGGTGCCCGTGGCGGTCCCCGCCTCCCTGCCGGTTGCGGTTGCGGTCTTGCTCGTGCCGGCGGCCTGCTGGCCCTTCTTTGTGGGATCTTTGTCCATAAGCGCCTTATGCGAGTCATCGGGCGCCTGGTTGAGCAGGTTGGCGATTTTGTTGGGATCGAACTTTTTCTTGGCCTCCTCGGCCTTCTTCTTGGCCTCGGCGAGCTTCTTCTTCTTCAGCTCTTCTGCCTTTTTCTTCTTGGCCTCTTCGGCCTTCTTCTTCGCCTCTTCCTCGGCTTTTTTCCTGACCTCCTCCTCAGCCTTCTTCTTGGCCTCGGCTTCCGCCTTCAGACGATCTTCTTCGAGCTTCTGCTCCAGAAGCTTCTGCTCGTCCGGCGTCGGGCCAGGCGCAGGCTCGGGAGGCGGCGGCGGCTCCTCGATCTTCTGAGCGATCGGGTCGGGCTCGGCCGGCTTAGGGGGCTCGGGCGGGGCAGGCTCCTCAGCCTTTGCGATCTCTTCGGCGGGCGGCGGCGGAGGGGGAGGTGCGTTATCGGGCTTCTTGGTGTCGTTCTTGGACTCGTCGGGCGTGGGCTCTTCCTTCGCTTTGGTCTCGAGCTGCTTGGCGTCCTCGCTGCCCTGCTTCAGGCGCAGAAACTCACTTGGCGAAATCACCTCAGCGGAGATGGCGGGTGTATCTTCGGCCGGAAACTCGGACACCGAGCGCATGGAAAGGTACGCCCAGCCGATAAGCGCGGCGTGACACAACAGCGATATGACGAGCCCGAATGGCACGCCCCTCAGCCTCCCTTTTCTTCGTCCGTGACGAAGGAGAGTTTGTTGAAGCCTCCCGCCTTGATACGCCCCATGACGCGCATGACGACCCCATACGCCACGCCCCTGTCGCCGCGAATATAGATCGGCTCGTCGTATCCGTTCTTGGCGATGGCCTTGAGCTTCTCGGCCACCTGATCCAACTCCACGGGCGTTTCCCCGATGTACACTTCGCCGCCCGACTTGACCGTGACCGCAAGCGGTTCCTGCTTGGGCGCGGGGATCTGCTGGCCCTTTGCTTCGGGAAGATCGACGGGAATGCCGACCTGCAAAAGGGGCGCGGCCACCATGAAGATGATCAGCAGCACGAGCATCACGTCGACCATCGGCGTCACGTTGATCTCGGCCATCGGCATATGACGGCCGCGCCGGCGCCGTCCGCGTCCGCTCGTGGTCGCCTGTGTCTTGACGCTCGCACCCATGGCCCCGTCCTCTCGTTGACGCCTCTAGAGTGCTTTGCGGAAAAAGCGCGAACCGGTTTTTCCGATCACAAGCACGACACCATAAAGACCAGAGCCGTTTCGCGGGTTTCCGCGAAAGCGAACGGCTCTAGTTGCGCACGTCGATCTGACGCGAGACTATTGCAGCGAACTCATCGGCGAACGCGTAGAGCCGCTGCGAGATCGCCGCGGAGTCCGCTGAGAACTTGTTGTAGAAAATAACCGCTGGAATGGCTGCAACGAGGCCGAGCGCCGTCGCAAACAATGCCTCGGCGATACCCGGCGCAACAACCGCGAGATTCGTGTTCTTGGAAACCGCAATCGACTGAAACGACGTCATGATGCCCCAAACGGTTCCAAACAGGCCGACGAAGGGCGCCGTCGATCCAACCGTTGCAAGGAACAGTAATCGCCGGTCGAGGCGCTCCATCTCCCGGCTGATGGTCACGTCCATCACCTTTTCGACGCGCAACTGAATGCCGCCCAGCGCGCGGATGTTGCCCTCGACTGACCGCTTCCACTCGCGCATGGCCGCGACGAACAATGCCGCCATCGTGATCGTGCGGCCGCGCGCCAGTCCTGCGTAAAGCTCATCGAGCGACTGGCCTGACCAGAATAGAGATTCGAACTTGTCGCTTTCGACGCGCGCGCGGCGGAATGCGAAAAGCTTTTCGAAAATGATGGCCCATGACCAGACCGAGGAGAGCAGAAGCCCGATCATCACGATCTTCACGACGAGATGGGCTTGAAGGAAAAGTTCGAAAAATGAAAACCCGCCGGCGCTCACAGGAGCGATGGCGCCTTGGGCAACGTCAGCGGGGTTCATTCATGCCAACCTTCTATCGTCTGTATGGACCACGAACAGTCTTGAGCGTCGGCCCAAGCCTGCACACCAAGAAACCGCGCTCACGGCGTGCGTCAGGCACGCCGAACGCGGCTGCTAGAAACCACACGAACGCGGCAGAGCAATGGTGCCCTCGAACCGCCGGCCAGAGCGGCGATGAGGATGGACGGCTAAAGTGCGCCTGCCCAACGCAACCTGACGTGCGCCCCGCCGCGCACTAACGCGTAACGCGCCGTTGTTGCCGTGCAATATGACGAAACAAGGGCCTGGAGGCAGCTGCGCAGGTGACGCCTGCACGAGCTTTTCCACCGGTTTATCGACGCTAAGGGCATGCTCTGAGGCCCAGATCAGCGGATAGCCGCAGCCGGTATTTAGGCCCGCAGGAATGATAGACCAAGCGTGACCCGCGTTATTGTGCGCCGCCGTAAAATATTTTGCGCCTGCTCAGATCCTGGCCCTGCACGCAAATTTAATTCGCTATCGACCCGTTTTTTACGAGAAACACCGTCTTGACATTTCGCGTCGATACGTCGCACACTTTCCCCGCAAACAACAAAATTGCCTTTGAGGCAAATCTTGCACCGATAAAAACGGTGCTCCTATTTAGGGGAGAAAAGTCGATGTCCACGTCAAGCGACCCTCGGGTCGATCGCATGTTCGCCGGCGACAGGGCAGCAGCCCTCATCGCGCTCGGCACACTCTGGGCTATATATCTGTTTGTTTTCTGGAAACTTCTGCCGCTCGTGAATGAGCAAGCTGTTCTCTACGTCCTGGGCGGGGGCGGCGCGCTCGTGCTCCTTTTCAATACCGCCTCCATCCTGGCCATGCTCGCCCACTACAGCGAGGACCGGACCCACATCTACGGCCTCGATCTGCACTACCTCGATGAAATGAAGAAGAGCCGGGGCTGAGGGAGGCATCAATGGCAAAAGAAGGTCGATACGAACCCCCGAAGCAATCCGCTTTCGGGCAAATTTTTGATTCCCTCTTTCTTCTCGTGCTCGTCAGCTTGAGCTTGTTCGTGCCTCTTTGGCTCGGGCTGGCCGGCGGCGGTAAGACCGATCTCACGTTCACCGAAAAGACGTGGCAGGGCATGGGGCAGAATGAATACACGGCTGCAGCCTTCGAGAAGCTCGGGTTCACCCCCGAGACGGCGCACGACATCATCGCATCACGTTTCGACTACTCCTTCGATCCGTTGACCGCGATTATCACTGCGCTCGTCATCACTGCCTACTTCATCTTTGTCTTCCGCTTCTCCGACAAAGAGTATCGCGACGTCATTCGCGAACGCTTTGGCGACAAGTGAGGGTGCTCTCATGCCAATTTTTTCTGAAATGAATGGGTTCCAGTATCTGGAACTCGCAGCCTGGATCATCTCCGCGTTGCTCGGGCTTTGGATGCTCGTCGACATGATCCGCACCAACACGGCTTATTCGGAAGACGTGCTGCTGTCCTCGCGCGAAGGCGAGATCGAGGACGAGCTCATCATTGATCCGGCGCACAGGGGCTAAGCATGACACAAGTACAAGCAACCGCCTCTCACGGCGAGAAAGTCTCGCTGTTGCGCGTTCTCGGCCCCGGCCACGTCTGGGCTTTGGGCGTTGGCATCGTGCTCGTCGGCGAATTCATGGGTTGGAACTTCGCCGTCGGCAAGGGCGGCGCTGTTGCCGCCCTGATCGCATGCTGGTTTGCAGGCCTCCTCTATACCTGCGTGGCCATGATCGACTCGGAAGTGACCTCCACGGTCGCGGCCGCAGGCGGCCAGTATGCGCAGGCCAAGCATATCGTCGGCCCGCTCCTGGCCTTCAACGTCGGCCTCTTCCTCGTCATGGCCTACACCATGCTGGAGGCGGCCAACGCCATCACGCTCGGCTACCTGGTGCAGGCGGTCGGGGCCATGGCGGGATTTGAAGGAGGACACGACAAGCCGTTTATCGTGCTTACCATCATGTTCCTTGCATGGCTCAACTACCGCGGCGTCTATGCGACGTTGACCTTCAACCTCGTCATCACCGCGATCGCGTTCATTGCCATCGCCGTGCTGTTCCTGGCGTTGACGGTCGCGAAGGTTGCGCCGCTGAACCATACTGGCCTGATCCATGGCGACACACTGCCTTATGGATGGATGGGCGCGCTTGCGGCCATGCACTTCGGCCTGTGGTACTACCTCGGCATCGAAGGCACGACGCAGGCTGCCGAAGAAGTGCGCTCGCCTGCTCGCGCGCTGCCGCTCGGCACGATGACCGGCATCATCACGCTGCTGATCGCGGCAAGCATGACCTGGTATATCTGCACCGGCCTGATGCCCTGGGAGTATCTCGGCCAAGCCACGACGCCGCTGTTTGATGCCGCGCGGTTGACAGGCTCCACCCCGCTCATGGTTTTGCTGTTCATCGGCACCATGTTTGCGACGATGGCGTCCGCCAACGGCTGCATCAACGACGCCTCGCGCGCCTGGTTCTCCATGGGCCGCGACCACTATCTGCCGGAATGGTTTGGCGCGGTGCATCCCAAGTACCGCACGCCGTTCCGCTCGATCATCTTCCTCGTCCCCGTCGCTCTGATGTTCGCACTCGGCGCGCCGCTCGATCAGGTGATCACGTTCTCGATCCTGTCGGGTCTGCTTGAATACACTGTCATGTCCTTCAACATGATCATGTTCCGCAACAAGTGGCCTCTCGACTCGATCAAGCGCGGCTACGTGCATCCCATGCATCCGCTTCCGGCGATCGTGCTCCTCCTCCTGTGCGGCGTCACCTACTTCGCGGTGTTCTTGGGCTACGGCACGCAGCTGATGGCGATGATGGTCTTCTACATCGTTGCATCGGCTTGGTTCCACTTCCACCGCTATCAGTTCGTCCGCCGCGGTGCTCAGTTCACCATGAACTGGCCGCGTCCGCGGGGGTACTGAGGCCTTGACTATGCTGGTGCGCGGCGCATCCTTGGCAACAAGGGTGCGCCGCGCACCTTTGCATGATGGCGTTTGATTTCGAGGCGTGGTTTGGCTGTCACGATCATCTATGCCGCCGGCGCTGCGGGCGTGACCGCGCTCGCCCTGCTTGCGCGCCATGAGCGCCTGCTCGTAAAGGCGCGCCGGCAAATTATTCTCGAGCCGGTGCGCACGCTTTTTCACGACGCGCACCTGACGAGCGATGGTGCCGGCTTTCCCCGTATCGATGGTCTCTACGGCGGACGGCGCCTCAAGCTTGAAGTCATTCCCGACACGATGACGGTCAAACGCCTGCCGCAGCTTTGGCTGTCGGTGACGGCGCTCAAGCCGATCAACGTCAACAACGCCGGATTCGCGGTACTGATCAGGCCATCGGGAAACGATTACTACTCGCTCACGCAGCACATGACGGTCCAGTTGGATCCTCCGCGCGAGTTTCCCTGGGAATGTCTGGTGCACGGACAAAGCGAGGCCTCGGAGGCCACGCTTCGCGCGGTCAAGACAGTTGCTGGCGCCGTCCTCTCCGACACGAAGGTGAAGGAAATCGCCGTCACCCAGCGGGGTATCCGGATCGTCTACCAACTCGCGGAAGGCAAGCGCGGGCAACACCTCATATTGCGCCAGACCGATTTCGAAGGCGCGGCGCTCGAGCCTCAGCTGCTGGCCCATCTGGCTGGAGAGCTCGATGCCATCGCGGCCGTCCTCGGCATCGACCTCACGGAGAAGAGTTCATGACGCAAGGCGCCACCAAGCCGGCCAAGAAGCCGCTCGATCCGTATCTGGTCCTTGCGCTCGCAGTCCTGCTGCCCGGCATGGGTCATGTCGCCGTCGGCCAACCCCAGCGGGGCTTTGGTTTTGCGTTCTTTACACTGCTGCTTGCGTTGATGAGCTACGTCCTCACGACGCCTGACCGGTCTTTTATCGGGCGCGCGGCGATGGGACTGTTCGTGTGGGCCCTGTCCATTCCGGACGCTTATCGCATAGCGCGCACCCGCACCGAAATCTGGAAGCGCGACCATCCTCAAGGCTAGAGTGCGTCCGGAAAAGTGGGAGAAGCACGACAAAACAAAAGCCTGGAGCCGTTCCGCGATTCCATCAGAACCGGAACGGCTCTAGGCTCCATCAACCGGAAGCACGGGACCTGTAGGCCTCGAAAGCCCCTCGCATGCGCTCGCTGAGGCGCAGCGGCTTGCCCGACTTCGAGATGAGCACGAGTGTCACCTCAGCCTCGAAGATGCGCTTGCCGTCACGCGCGATCGTCTGAAGAAGCGTGAGGCTCGCCCCGCCGATTTCCTTGACGTGCGTTTCGACGGTGAGGAAGTCGTCCATGAGGCCTGGACGAAAGAAGTCCATGCTCATATGGCGAACGACGAAGATCGCGGGCTCCGCGCCCGAGCCGCCGTCGAACAGACAGCGCGCCTGCGCCCCCAGAAGCCGCAGGAAGTCGGTGCGCCCGCGCTCGCAAAACCGCACGTAGCTGGCGTGATAGACGATGCCGCCGGCATCCGTATCCTCGAAATAGACGCGCACCGGCAGCACGTGGTGCTGCCCGGTTTCATCAGCCACGAGCCGGCCTGCAATGTCCGGCCAATTTTCCGTATTCATATCATCCCGCCCAGGCTGAAGCACTCGTGCCGAGTTCCACGACGACGATCTCGGGTGGGGAGCCAAAGCGCACCGGCAGACCCGAGCAGCCGATGCCGCCCGACACCACCAGATGACGCCCCTCCTCCACGATATGCCCGTAGACATAACGGTCCTTGAACTTCGAGGGAACGATGGGAGCATAGCCCAATAGCCGCACCTGCCCGCCATGGGTATGGCCCGACAGCGTAACGGCGACGCGCCTTGGCACTTGCGGAAAGATGTCGGGCTCATGCGCCATGAGGATGACGGGCGCATCATCGGTCACTTGCGCGAGGGTGGCTGGAAGATCGTCCACCCCGCGATAGTCGACCTTGCCATGACGAACAAAGTCGGCATAGCGCTCGGGCTTGGGCCAGAAGGCCCATTGATCGCCAAGCCCTGCGATCCAGAACGGCCGGCCATCCTTCTCCAGCCGCACCGCTTTGTTCTCATAGACCGGGATGCCCGCCTCTTGGAGCGCAAGCCCGGCCCGAACCGGCCCCTTTTCGCGAACCTGGGTCTGACGATCCTCCCACCAATCGTGATTTCCCAGAACCGCATGCACGCCGAGCGGCGCGGAAAGACCTGCAAGCGCATGCGCCCATTTCTCGTGAGGCACGGGCTTGCCTAATTTTCCAAGCCGGTGGCCCACGACGAAGTCGCCCAGCAACAGGACGGCATCGGCTTGAAGCGCATTGGTCTGTGCTACCAGCCGCTCGATGCGGCGGATGCTGACCCACGGATCTATGGCGTGAATGTCGGCAATGATCGCGATGCGCAGGTTCAGATCCACCGGCCATTTTTCCGGTGTGATCGCGTAGGAGGTTACATTGGTGCGAAAGGGTTCCGCCAGCGCATACCCGCCGAACGCACTGCTGGCAAAGCCGAGCGTGGCGAGCGCTTTGAGTGCTTGACGGCGCGTGAGCATTCCCGAAGTCCCGTCTGTCCATGACACGATGCAGGTGGTGATGCGTCTTCGGCGGGACTCGCGCTAGCGCCTTTTTCCGCCTTCTTCCGCCTCATCGCCCTCATCGAAGATGGGCAATTGGGGCGAGGCGGCGCGCGCGGGGCCGGAAAGACCCAAATGGCGGTACGCCTTCAAAGTCAGGACGCGCCCGCGCGGCGTACGGCCGATGAACCCCTGCTGGAGGAGATAAGGCTCCACGATTTCTTCCAGGGCATCGCGCGGCTCGGACAACGCGGCTGCCAGCGTCTCGATGCCGACCGGACCGCCATCGTAGTTGCGCGCGATGCAGCCCAGGTAGCGATGGTCCAACGAGTCCAGGCCCTCGTTATCGACTTCGAGAAGGCGCAGGGCGCGGTCGGCAACGGCGGCGTTGATGACGACCGCGCCTTCCACGGCGGCAAAGTCGCGAACCCGCCGCAGCAGGCGGCCTGCGATGCGCGGCGTGCCGCGTGCGCGCCGGGCCACTTCGCGCGCCCCATCCGATGCCATCGGAGCGCCCAGCACGCGCGCGCCACGCGTCACGACAAGCTCTAGTTCGTCGATGGTGTAGAAGTTGAGCCGAATTGGAATGCCGAAACGATCGCGCAAAGGATTGGTGAGCAATCCGGCACGCGTCGTCGCACCGACAAGCGTGAATTTCGGCAAGTCGATGCGCACCGAACGCGCGGCCGGTCCTTCGCCGATCATCAGATCGAGCTGGAAGTCCTCCATGGCGGGATAGAGGATTTCCTCCACGGCCGGATTGAGCCGATGGATCTCGTCGATGAAGAGAACATCGCGCTCCTCCAGGTTGGTCAACAGCGCGGCAAGATCCCCCGCCTTCGAGATCACCGGACCGGAGGTCGCGCGGAACCCTACGCCCAGTTCCTTGGCCATGATCTGGGCGAGCGTGGTCTTGCCCAGGCCCGGAGGACCGGCAAACAGCACATGGTCGAGCGCGTCACCCCGGCCCTTCGCGGCCCGAATGAAGACGTTGAGGTTGGCGCGCGCCTGCTCCTGCCCGATGAATTCCGCGAGCGACTGAGGGCGGATCGTCGCCTCGAAGGCGTCCGTTTCGCGCTTTGCCGAACTGATGAGGCGGTCGGTCATGGTTTGTTCGTGGCGGTGTTCGCCGCCGCCGTCAAGCCGACACGGCGCACAATCCCAATCCAGGCACACAAAATGCGCCTGCCGCCGCCCTGCTCGTTATGACGAGGCCGGTTATTTCCGCACGGGAGAACCAGTCTTTTCAGCGGGAGACCCAGGCTCGCGCGTGGCTTTCGCGAGCGGCTTGGGCGGGGCCGTGAACTTGACGCCAAGCTCCTTGGCGCCGCGCCGGACGATCTTGCACTGGTACATGACGCGGTCCATCCGCACGACCAGGCTGATGCGGTCGTCCATGCTCACGCCCGAGGAGAACGGGTTGTCCCATCCCTCGCGCAGTTCGAGCCGCGCACCGGTCGCCGACATGTCGCGAATGAGGCAGGGAAAGGAGCCCGGGCCATCCTCGAGATAGACAATTGCAGGCGTCATGCCGGACCGGCGCGGCGCAAAGCGCTTCTCGCTCGCCTTGCTCTCGAGCGCGTCGGAAGCAGCCGCGCTCCGTTTTGTTAAAATCCGGTCGATCGAACGCATCTTCTTATTCCCGCTGAGTGTCGACAGCTAACCAGGAATCAACGCACGAAGCGGTTAATGGCGGCTTAACGCGCAGGTCGCGTCACGCGCTTTGCCGCTGGCCGGCGCGCGGACCTGCGATGACGGGAAGCAAGGGCGGCGCGCTGAATTTGAGCGCAACCTGGCCTGCGCTCATGCGCACGATCACACAATGGTAGCGCACTTTCTCTACCCGCTCGTAGAGGCTTGCCCGCGTGTTGGGCCCACATACGCAGCTGGCAGCACTCTGCCAGCCCGGGGCCAACTGGACCTTGGCGCCCGTCGTCGAGATATCGACAATGAAGCAAGACAACGGCCCGGCAGCGCCCTCGATCTCCAGCAGCGCCGGCAGACGGCGCGCGCGGCGGGGCGCAAAACGCTGCTCCTGGGTCGCATTTTTCTCGCGGCGATCGCCCATCCCTGATTCTCGTACCCGGTTCGATTCGTGGACAGATGATACGATCAAATCGTTTCATCATCCCTACTCGATGATGAACGCGGCTCACCGCCCGCGCGCGATATCCTGGACCGCCTGCTCGAGAGCTTGAAGAAATGCGGACCGGTTCGCCTTGCTGAACGACGCGTTGTAGGCTCCACCTTCGCCGATTTCACGCAGATGCTGCGAGAGTTCGCGCATGGCGAGGGCCATGCCGATCGAGGCTTCGGTGAAAGGTTTGCCGGTGTTGCCGATGGCCCGTGCCCCCGCCTTCAACGCCCGGGAGGCAAGCGGGATGTCCTGGGTGATAACGATATCGCCCTTCCCGGCGCGTTGCGCGATCCAATCGTCGGCCGCATCGGGACCGTCGGGCACGATGACGCGTTCCACCTTTTCGCCGTCCGGCAGACGCATCCAGGCATTCGCTACATAGATCACGGACAGACCGTGACGCATGGCGACCCTGGCCGCCTCCTCTTTCACCGGACACGCGTCGGCATCGACAAAAATGCGCGTCATGGAGCGATCCTGGCTCACGCACGCCCCGCAGCGATTGCGCACAAGATGTCCGCCAGCGCATCCGGCGCGGTGATGTGGGGATTATGGCTTGCGTCCATCTCGAAATAACGCCAGCGGGAGTCGGCTTTGGCCGCGCGCGCGAAGGGGCCGAACATATCGCCAGGCCCGATGCGCGTGCAGTAGATGAAGCTACGCGGGAACGACGTCTCTGCGCGCGTCAGCGCCAGCGGCTGTGTCATGGTCTCGAGCGGCTGGGGATGCCGGCGGGGCGTGACCCACTCCAGATCGGCCGGGGATGTATCGGGCGGCAAGGGATTTGGAGGCACACGCCAACCATCGCCCTGGGTCCGCGCCCCCTCCACCCAGCGCTCCCGCGACTCCGGTGTCGCAAGAGCGAGCATCGTATCGCCCGGCTTGGGCGCGAAGGCGTCGAGATAGACGACGTGAGACAAACGTTCCGGCATGCGGTCGGCAACGCCCGTGGCGACGAAGCCGCCATAGCTGTGACCGACAAGGATGACGTCGCGGAGATCCTCGTGAAAGAGCACGGCGCAGATGTCTTCGATGTGATGTTCCAGATCGATCTGTGCGTGCGCCAGATGCCATCGCTCGCCGAGCCCCGTGAGCGTCGGCGTGAAGAGATCATGTCCGGCTGCGCGCATCAGCGGATGCATCCTCTTCCACACGAAGCCTGCCGACCATGCGCCATGCGCGACGACGAATGCCGCCATTTCATTCCTCCAGAAAAGACGCGAAGCGCGCCGCTCCGCTTGCCCTTAGGCATGTGCCGCGAAAAACGACGCCGCGAACCCGGCACCTAGCGCGCCAAGGCCTTCAGGCCGCGCTTGATGAGCGCCGCCGTGTCGGCCGTATCGCCCAGTTCGCCCATGGCCGTGGCGACGGCGGCAGAGGCTTGCTGCGGGTTGTATCCAAGATTGGTGAGGGCCGACATCGCCTCGGCCGCGTGGCCGTGCACCGCAGCCTGCGGCTGGACAGCGCTGCCGGAGGCCGCGGGGACATTGAGACCGGCAACCGACAGTGCGGGCGCCTTATCCTTCAACTCCGCGACAATCCTCTGGGCGAGTTTCTTGCCGACGCCCGGAGCCTCCTCGACCGCGGCCCAGTTGCCCAGCGCAATGGCGTTGGCAAGATCCTGGGGGCTCATGATGCCGAGCAGACTGAGCGCGACTTTCGCGCCCACACCCTGAATGGTCTGCAACGTGCGGAACCAGTTGCGCTCCAGCTCGCTCTGAAACCCGAAGAGGCGGATGGCGTCCTCGCGCACGTGCGTATCGATAGTGAGGGAAACCTCCTCGCCCGTCTTCAGATTGCGCAGGGCGCGCGCGGACGCCTGGACCTCATAGCCGACACCGCCCACGTCTATGATGAGAAAGCTTTCACCTATGGTGTCCACCTTGCCGCGCAGCTTGCCGATCATGCGCGCGCCTCCTTCATCAAACGAAGGGCGGCGGCCTGCGGCGTGAAGCGATGGTTGGCATGACAGATGGCGATCGCGAGCGCATCCGCCTCGTCTGCGCTGTCGAACTTCGCTTTCGGCAGCAGGAAGCCGATCATGGCCTGGATCTGCTGCTTCTGCGCATGCCCGGCGCCGACAACCGTCTTCTTGATCTGGTTGGGAGTATATTCGGCGACCTGCAGACCGCGCATGGCAGGCGCAAGCAACGCGGCGCCGCGGGCCTGCCCGAGCTTCAGCGTGGAGCGCGGATTCTCGTTGACGAACGTTTCCTCCACCGCCGCCTCGCGCGGGGAGAAGCTCGCGATGATGCTATTGATCCCTTCAAACAGCGCGCGCAGGCGGTAGGCAAGATCATCGTCCGATGGCGACGTGATCACGCCGGACGCCACGTAGCTCAGACGCACCCCGTCACTGTCGAGAATGCCCCAGCCGGTGCGGCGAAGCCCGGGATCAAGACCCAGAATGCGAATCGCTGATGTTTTCATGCCCCCTTGATAGCACGGCCAGCGCTCAACCGCGCGGGTGGGCCTGCTTCACCTCTGGCCCAAAAAAGAGGAACCCGGACCGCCACCCGAAGCGCGAACAGCGGGCAACGATCCGGGGCCTGCCTTGCGGGACGGCAGACTTAGTCAGACGTGGCCGGCGTCGTACGATAGCGGTGGTACTCGAAGGCCTTCGCCAAATGATCAGGCTCGGGCATGGGGTCCTCCACGATGGAGGCCTTGAAATTCTGCGGACGCGCCGCGCTCAACTGCCCATCTACGAACTCGGCCCAGTAAATGCGCCTTAGCGTTCGCGTGTAGGCCTCGAACATCGGGGACCCATGACTGCCCATGCCTTGCTCCTCGTCTTCAGAAGTTGGGCGGGCCACCCGCAACGGCGCCGCAATGGTGAAGTCGACATAAATTATGAATGGAATTTAACCGCCAATTGTCACCAAGACGTTGACGGACGTAGCTCAATTTTAGCGATTTAAAGAAAAATTCACCATTAGTTCGTGCACGCACGTTAACATCCGCTAACGACGATGATGACACTGGCAAGGGTATAGGGCGCTAAAGGCAAAAACGGCATGCGCCCGGCGCGTGCGAACGCGCGTGGCCGTTTGTCCGCGATTTTCACGAAAGCTGGAAAAGCGCTTCAGGCGGCCGTGAGCTTCTTCATCACGTCCTCGGACACCTCGAAGTTGGCAAAGACGTTCTGCACGTCGTCGTCGTCCTCGAGCGCCGCGATCATCTTGAGGATCTTCTGCGCGTTGTCCTCATCGACCGGCGTCGTCAGGCTCGGCTTCCAAACCGCCTTGACGCTCGCCGCCTCTCCAAGCGCCTTTTCAAGGGCTGCCGCGACCGTGCCGAGGCTGTCGAACGAACAGGTCACGAGGTGGCCGCCGGTATCGGAGACGGCGTCGTCCGCGCCCGCCTCGATGGCGGCTTCCAGAATGGCATCGGGCGAACCTGCGTCCGGCTTGTAGGAAATCTCGCCGACATGATTGAACATGTGGCTGACAGAACCCGTCGAACCCAGATTGCCGTCGTGCTTGGTGAAGACCGCGCGGACCGCTCCGCCGGTACGGTTGCGGTTGTCGGTCAGCGCTTCCACCATCACCGCGACGCCGCCCGGCGCATAGCCCTCATAGCGCACTTCCTCGAAGTTCTCCGTGTCGCCCCCCGCCGCCTTCTTGATGGCGCGCTCGATGTTGTCTTTCGGCATGTTCTCCGCGCGCGCTTCCTGAATGGCAAGGCGCAGTCGCGGGTTCATCGTGGGGTCGGGAAGGCCGAGCTTGGCGGAAACGGTTATTTCGCGGGAGAGCTTGGCGAACATCTTGGAACGTGCGGCGTCGGCGCGTCCCTTCTTGTGCATGATGTTCTTGAATGCTGAATGCCCGGCCATGGCTGCGCCCTGAAGTTCGTTGCTGTGGTGATGATGATCGGCCCCGTGTTTGGCGCAACCGCCGGGGGCTGGTCAAGCCCATCGGCCGCACTGACGCGCCCCTTGGCCGGAAATGCGCGATCTCACGCCTATTGCAGAAAGTCGAGCGGATTGACGGGCTTGCCGTCGCGCAGCACCTCAAAGTGCAAGTTGGGGCCTCCTGTCTTGCCCGTCGCCCCGATCTTGCCGATCTGGCGGCCGCCTATGATGCACGCGCCCGCGCTGACGGAGATCGTGCTCAAATGCCCGTATCCCGTCTCGACGCCCGCGCCATGGGCGATGCGGACGTAAAGGCCAAGATCGCCTTTGTTGCCGGCCTCTACCACCTTGCCGCTGCGCGCCGCATAAACCTGCTCGCCCTCGGGGCCATCGAGATCGACGCCGCCATGGAACTTTTTCAACTTGGAGATCTCGTCGTACTGATCGCCGAACTCCTTGATGACGCTTCCGGCCGCCGGCCGGGAAAACACCAAAGCCTCTTGCGCTAAGACCGCCATCTGGCAGTCCGCGGCAAAGGTGTGGGACGGCGATCCCATCGCAAGGCCCGCAAACATCACCGCTCTTGCACAAGCTGCTCGCATCACACGCGCGCCCTACCAGAAGTCGGGTTCCACGGGATCAAGATGAGGCCCGCGCCGGAAGGGAGCAACACGCCGCGCAAGTCCCGTGGCATCATCGATATCGATGGCAAGACCGCATAGTGTGGCCTCGCCCATGGCGGGTTCGTAACGCGTGCGGGGAATTTTCGTCAGGAACCGGCTCAAGGGTTCCTCCGCGTCCATGCCCAGCACCGAGTTGTAATCCCCACACATTCCAGCGTCCGACATGAAGGCGGTGCCATTGGGCAGGATGCGATGATCCGACGTCGGCGTGTGGGTGTGAGTGCCGATAACGCCCGTGACGCGGCCATCCACGAAGTAGCCGAACGATTGCTTCTCGCTCGTCGCCTCGGCGTGGAAATCGACGAGGATGACGTCCGCTCCCTGCTTGAGCTTGCAGGCCGTGATCTCGTTATCGACGGCGCGGAAAGGGCAATCGAGTTCGGTCATGTAGACGCGGCCCATCGCGTTGATGACTAGGACGTCCGAGCCGTTCTTGGCCTTCAACATCACCGCGCCGCGTCCCGGCGTGCCTTTGGGGAAATTGAGCGGACGGATGAGGCGGTCGTGGCGCTCGATGAAGACGAGCGTATCCTTCTGGTCGAACGCGTGATTGCCCAGCGTGACACAGTCGGCCCCGGCGTCGATCAAGTCGTTGAGGATGGACTCGGTGATGCCGAAGCCGCCGGCCGCGTTCTCGCCGTTGATGATGACGAAGTCGAGGTTGTAGTGCTCCCTGATCCCAGGCAGAGCTTCCAAAACTGCGTTGCGGCCCGTGCGGCCGACGATGTCACCGAGAAAGAGCAGTCGCATTCATATCCCGCGTGCCCCGCGTCTGGCTGGAGAAAGGGCTCGTTTCATTTTTTGCTTCAGTTCTTGTTGCAGCAGATGGGGCCAGATGGCGTGAGCACCCAGTCCAGGCGCTGGTCATAACTCTCATGGGGAACCGCGTCGACCTCTAGTTCGTCATAGGCGATTCCGACGGCGGTGACCGGCTTTCGCGCCTTGAGTCCGGCGAGCGTGCGGTCGTAAAAGCCGCCACCGTAGCCGAGCCGCCAGCCGTTGCGGTCGAATGCCAGAAGCGGCACAAGCAGCACATCCGGCAACAGTTCCTTTTTGTCGGCCAAGGGCTCGCGGATGCCCCACTGTACGCTCGCCATCTCATCGCCTGGCGTCCACGACCGCATGCGAAGGGGCTTGCCACGCCCCTCCATGACGGGCAGCGCCAGCTTGAAGCCCTCCCGGTGCAGCCAGTCGAGAAGAGCGGACGGATCGATCTCGTCGCGGATGGCCGCGAAGCCGGAAACCGTGATACCGGGGCGGACACCCAGAAAATCGAGCCCATGGGAGGCGAGCTTGCGGCCGGCCACCGCCCCATGCGCCTCGAAAGCAGCCTTGCGCGCCGTCAGCGCCCGGGTGCGCAGCTCTGCCTTCTCATCGCGCATGCCGTTCTTTCTCGCGAAATCAAGTGCCGCGGTGGCCGTTGGGATCATGATCCCGCGTGGTCCCTACGAGCGTAGGTGGGCACCATATGTCCGGAGCCACGGCTCCAGCCAGGGACAGCGCCCGTGCGGATCTTATAGGCCCCCGGGTCATTTGCCCCTGACGAGCCCCGCAGCCTTCCCGATGTAGGCCAAGATCCCCCGAAAATCCAGGGGCGGTAAACGATCCACGCCCGGTATCACACGACAAAACGTGCGTCCCTCAGCCCCAGCGCTGCCAAGCCCAGCGCCCCGTGATCACCACGGCGGCGATCCAGAGGAGGACAATAGCCACAGCCGCCCCATGAGAAGGAGCCAGCCGCGTGCCGGGGGGAATTTTGGCCCGATGCTCCGCCAGAACGTCGGGCGGGATCATGCGCCGGATCGCCCACAACGCAATGGGCAACAGAATGAGTTCATCAAGAAATCCAAGAATGGGAATAAAATCCGGGATCAGATCGATGGGACTGACGGCATAGGCAACAACCGCAACACCCAATGCGCGAGCGGCAAACGGCGTGCGCGGATCGGCGAGCGCGGACGCCAGCACCGCAATCTCCGATTTCAGCGATTTGGCAAACGCGCGCAGCTTATCGATCATGAACGCTCAACCTTGGCAGCTAGCGGGAGAGACGCAGAGGCGACGGCGCATGAACACCGTTGCACTTCCATCGATGCCGGTCAGCCGCCCGATTTGCGGCCCAAATCGCTCGCGCTGCCGGTTCGCGTCTCCTCGATCGTCTGAGATAGCGACTTGAGCTTGCCAGTCTGCTCCTCGAGCAGTTCGTCGATGTCGGCGCGGGCTTCAAACAACTCATCCGTCACCATGAGCGCGGCCATCAACACCAGGCGCTCATCACCGACCGGCCCGTGCTCGCGGATCAGCACGTCGAGCTTTTCCTTGAGATAGCCCGCAATCTGGGCGAGGCGTTCCGCATCTGACTCGGCGCATTCGAAGCGGTAGGTGCGTTTGTTGAACGAGATGGCAACCTGGGCCACAAGCTCTCCGGCCCCGTTTCGACCGGGCCGCTCCCCGAGGATGGCGGACATCGTCTAATCGCACAGGTTATGAAGCGAATCGATAGCCCAATCAATGCGATTGATGATTTCGGCGTGCTTTTGCTCAAGCTCCAAGATGCGTGATCTTGCTGCCGCAAGCTCCGAATGCAGGCGCGCATTCTCAGCAGCAAGCTGCGTGTCGGATGCTTTGGCAGCCGACTTTGCTCCCTCGCCACGCTTCGATTTTGCTGTGTTGCGTTCGGCCATTGCTCGTTTGCCCCAACCCGGCGCGCCGCGGGCTGGCTCGCGATTCGCGCCCAACGGACCTGCACGTTACGTGGCATCGCAGAAGCCCGTCAACCAATCAAAAACATAATACTTCGACGGAATTATTCGCGGCCTTGACCTTGTTGCCTGCATGCCGCGATTGACGCATTGACAGCCGTCAGCGAGCACCAGTTAATGCGCGCGCTGGCATAAGTCACATCACATTCTGAACGCTGGCTCTCTACGCGCCGGCTCTGTGCGCCATGCGATCACGGCGCCTGACGTTCAATCTCACAGGAGGATAAGAAAATGGCGGTGAAAGTCGCGATCAACGGGTTTGGCCGTATCGGCCGCAACGTGCTGCGCGCGATTGTCGAAAGCGGCCGCAAGGATATCAAGGTCGTCGCCATCAACGACTTGGGGCCTGTCGAGACGAACGCTCATCTGTTGCGCTACGATAGCGTGCACGGACGTTTCCCCGCCAAGGTCACGATTTCGGGTGACACGATCGACGTCGGCACAGGGCCCATCAAGGTCACAGCAGCCAAGAACCCCGCTGATCTGCCCCACAAGGATCTGGGCGTGGATATCGCTCTGGAATGCACGGGTATCTTCACGTCCAAGGAGAAGGCTTCCGCGCATCTCGCCGCGGGCGCCAAGCGCGTGCTTGTCTCCGCACCCGCCGATGGCGCCGACCTCACCATCGTCTACGGCGTGAACCACGATAAGCTCACGAAGGACCACATCATCGTTTCGAATGCCTCGTGCACCACGAACTGCCTCGCCCCGGTCGCCAAGGTGCTCAACGACACCGTCGGCATCGAGAAGGGCATGATGACGACGATCCACTCCTACACCGGCGACCAGCCGACGCTCGACACGATGCACAAGGATCTCTACCGCGGCCGTGCGGCTGCCCTTTCCATGATCCCGACGTCCACGGGCGCGGCCAAGGCCGTTGGCCTCGTGCTGCCGGACCTCAACGGCAAGCTCGATGGCTTCGCCATGCGTGTGCCCACGCCGAACGTCTCGGTGGTGGATCTGAAATTCATTGCCAAGCGCGCGACCAGCAAGGATGAGATCAACGCAGCCATCAAGGCGGCCGCTGAAGGCCCGCTGAAAGGCATCCTGGGGTACACGAACGACAAGAACGTTTCGATCGACTTCAATCACGACCCGCTGTCGTCGATCTTCCACATGGACCAGACCAAGGTCATGGACGGCACGCTCTGCTCTATCCTGTCATGGTACGATAACGAATGGGGCTTCTCCAACCGCATGGGCGATACGGCCGTTGCCATGGCGAAGCTGATCTGATCGCAGATCGTTTAGCCTGGGTCATCGCGGTCTGAATCCGCCAGACGCTTGAAATTGAACCGCGTGGGGCATGCGCGCCCTGTGCGGTTTTCAATATCCGCGTTTTCCACGACGCCCGCCGGGACACACACACTTGCCCTTGATAAACCGGTATCTTTTTCAGATACCTCGGTATGGCGCGCGCGTTTGCCGCAAGGGCTATCCCGTCCCGGGGCAGCGCCTGCCGCGTTGCAGCCTTGGCAGGCCCAATGCATCCGCGCTAATGCGTTGCGGCTGAATGAAAGAACCAACTGGATCAGGGAGCCGACATGTCTGAACGCCTTGAAGATATCGCGCGCGCAATGGTTGCGCCCGGCAAAGGGATTCTCGCCGCGGACGAAAGCTCAGGCACCATCAAGAAACGCTTTGACAAAATCAACCTGACGTCGACGGAAGATGCCCGCCGTGACTACCGCGAGATGCTCTTTCGCTCGACCGACGCCATGAAGAATTACGTCTCCGGCGTTATCCTGTACGACGAGACGATCCGCCAGAAAGCCAAGGACGGCACGCCGCTCGTCGATATCATGAAAGCCGCTGGCTCGATCCCCGGCATCAAGGTCGATACCGGCGCAAAGCCGCTGGCAGGCCCCACCGCCAAGATCGAGACCGTCACGGAAGGCCTTGACGGCCTGCGCGAACGCCTTGCGGACTATTACAAGCTCGGCGCACGTTTTGCGAAGTGGCGGGCGGTCATCACCATCGCAGACGGATGCCCGACCTGGAATTGCGTGAAGGCGAATGCCCACGCCCTTGCCCGCTACGCGGCGCTGTGCCAGGAGGCCGGCATCGTCCCCATCGTTGAGCCGGAAGTCCTGATGGACGGCGAGCATTCACGACATGACATCGACGAGTGTGCCCGCGTGACGGAGTGGACGTTGCGCGCGGTGTTCCGCGAACTCTACGATGCCCGCGTCAATCTCGAAGGTATGGTGCTGAAGCCGAACATGGTCATTGCCGGCCAGAAATGTGCCAAGCAGGCCTCTGCCCAAGACGTCGCCGAACGCACCGTCAAGGTTCTCAAGGCAACCGTACCTTCCAGCGTTCCCGGTATCGCATTCCTCTCAGGCGGCCAGTCGGACGAGGCGGCAACCGAGCACCTGTCGCTGATGAACGCGATGGGCAATCTGCCTTGGGCGCTGACGTTCTCCTATGGACGCGCCCTGCAAGCCGCCGCGCTTCAAGCCTGGGGCGGCAAGCCCGAGAACGTGGCAGCCGGCCAACGCGCCTTCACGCACCGCGCCAAGATGAACTCAATGGCTGCGCTCGGCAAATGGAGTGCCAAGCTGGAGAAGGCGGCGTAAAAGGGACTATAATGGCGCCGGAAGAACTATAAGAAAGGCGGGCTCGAAGCCCGCCTTTCTCGCATCTGGACGATGCCTAACAAACGTCAGTTCGAAACCAACCCTGAGAGCGCGTTCATCATCAGGTCGTTGGTCGTCCTGGTGCTCCGCGCCGTCTTCTCCTTCGACTTCTTGGCTGCCTTTTTTGACGTGGGTGCGGATGCAGGCCTGTAGGGCTCCGTGCTGCCGGTTGCGACGTCGCTAGCATCGTCGAGAGCCGCTACCGTATCGGCGCCGTTGGCGGCCGGGGCGCGATAGCGCACCGAGCGGCCAGCCAACGCGGAAAGGAGACGGCCATCGTTGCCGTAAACGTCGGCGTACGTCCTGAGCTTGCCCTGGTCGTCAACCCGCGCGGTAAAGTAGGTAATATAGACCGGCACTGGCCGTTCAAGCGTCACCTCGCCGCCCGAGTTGAACAGGGCGCGAACCTTGCCCTTATCCCAGCCCCGGTCGGCTTCCAGCAGAACCTCGGCTAGCCGCTCGGGGTTCTGCACGCGGATGCAGCCGTGGCTCAGCGCGCGGAAGGATTGCGCGAACAATCCCTTCTGCGTCGTATCGTGCATGTAAACGTCGTGCCGGTTGGGGAAGCGGAACTTCACATCGCCGAGCGGATTCTCCCCGCCGGCCGGCTGCGTGAAGGAGAAGCGGCGGATATCGACGTTGTTCCAGTCGATGCTGTTGGCATCCACAGGCCGTCCGTTGAGCGAGGGTTTCAAACCGTAGGCCTGCAGCACCCGCGCGCCGCCGCTCGAACCGCCGCCGAACAACTGGTCAAAGAAACCACCGCCGCCCGACGCTCTCTTCAGACGCGGCAGAAGCTCCTTCATTTTGATGCCATCCGGCACCCCCCATGTGGGGCGGAATATCACGTAGAGCATTGAGGAGGTCAGCATCGGTGTCGGCCACGTCGTCTGACCCACGATGATGCGTTCCTCGAAGACCTTCTCCTCGCCCTTGTAGACGCGGCCCACGTACTCGGGAATGTTGTTGACGACATAGATATCGCCGAGGTTCTCAGGCAACCAGCGCCAGCGCTCCATGTTTGCGAGAATACGATCGATCACGGCCTTGCCGTCGCGTTCCTTGGGTTTTCCTTCTGCGTTCAAGGCGGCGCGCGTGGCCGGATTAAGATAGCCGTTGGCCTTGATGCCCTTCTCCTGCTGAAAGGCTTTCACGGCCTCGACCATTACGGCGTCATAGAGGCTTGCGTCGTCTTCACTTTGAGCAGGCACCTTCAGACGCTTGCGCAGCAGCGCGATGTCGTCGTGCTCCTCGCCCGGCTTGACGGTGCCCTTGCGTGGCAGTTCCACCTTGAGCGCTTCATCGATAGGCTCTTCGTCCTGAGGTCCGCGCGCCTTGAGCATGGCTTGGCGCAACTTCTCGAACTGGGGATGCTGGGGGTTGAGGCCCGTAAGATAGCTGCCCGGCGTGGCGTTGGCAGAGATCTCGGCCAGCACGCTGGCGGGCTCCTTCACCGGCGGAGCCATATCCCAGATGCTGCTGACAGCGGCGGGATTAACGCGGCCGCCGCGCGCGTGACGGGCATATTTCAGCACAGCAAGCGACAGCTTGGCTTCAGCGGCGCCCTGCTCGGCGCTGGCCGCCGATGATGCCAATTCCGGCAGGTCGAAGGCATTGGCATCAAGCCCCCAATCATCGGCCTTGCGGATTTCGGCGATGAGGTCACGCGCCTGCTGCGAGAACACGCCATCTTTGATCCAAAGGGGCGCGGGACGGCCAGTGTAGAATGCGGTAAGGGCCGCGACATCATCCTTGTTGGCGCCGGCGATGAAGGTCTTGTCGGCGAATTTTTCAAGTGCTGTCGCGACAACGGCATCGACCGCTGGAACGGCAGCGGCGGCGGCAGGAGGCGTGCCCGCCGCTGGCGTCTCCGCCGATGCGGCGGGCTTTGCAGCATCGGGCGTCGCGGGGCTCGCAGGCTGCGCGGCGGCGGCGGTATCCTTCGCCGGCGCGCTCGCAGGTGCGGTTGCGGCTTCCTTTGAGGTGTCCGGCATTGGTGTGTCCGGCTTGGCAGCGTCTGCCGCCGCATCCTGTTTAGCCGCTTCGGGCTTTCCTTCTTCGGGCTGGGTGGCGGCGGCGCTCTCAGGCTTTGCGGGCTCAGGCTGCCCCGTGCCGGTCTGAACGGCAGCCTCTGACGGCCTCGCCTCTGGTAACGGTTGCGCGACCGCCGACGGACTGGAGGCGGGAGCATTAACCGCAGGCGCGGCGGCTTCGGCAGCGGATTTTTCCCCGGCCGCGGACATTGAAGGCGACGCGGCGCCAGGCGTCGTTTGCGCTGTCGTCCCTTGAGCCGTGCTCGCCGGTCCTTCGGATGGTGCGGGATCGGCAAACGCCGGTGTCCCCGTTAGCGCGGCGGCGGTCAAAAGGCCCGCCATCCAGGTTGCGCGTTTCACCGCCCTCGTACCCATATCCGGTCGCTCCAAAATCTCTGCTGAATTGGCGGGCTGGAAAAACGCTTCTGCCCCTCCCGGCCATAGCGGCCCAGCAAGATGGCATATTCTAGCCCGTTCCCCGATTATTCCACCAACATGGATGCATCGCCCGCCCGGGTAAACCGCAGGCAGGCGTTATAAGCTTGAATTGAGTTTGGTGTGGCGCAGAGGACTCGGGACATCTACTTAAGTCACCTGCAAATAGCGACGGATCGCCCCCATACTCCGGGAAAGCCTCTGGAAAGCTTGCCGGTTCTTTTTTCCGCCTCATTCAGCCGCAATAGGCGGCGGCAGCCATGTTCACCTGGAGATTATCTTGGCCGCGCCAGAGCTTTACCTCATCCTTGAGATTTCGGGCTCGGACCTTGAGGCCCATGCCGCACGCCTCAGCGCGGCTATGGGCGCCGCCCCCATCGCCAGCGTCCTCCTGCGGCCCGCGCCGGGCGACACCCTTGATGCGCGCATTTTGAAACCCCTGGTTGAAGCGGTTCAAGCCAAGGGGATTGCCGGACTGTTGTCTGACGACGCGGATCTGGCCCGCGTCGTGCGCGCCGACGGACTTCACCTCTCCTGGAACAAAGATCAGCCGGGCCGCATGGCCGCGGCGCGCGACATCCTGGGAGGACGTTTCATGTTGGGGGCCGACGCCGGCCGTTCGCGCGATGACGCCATGACATTGGGCGAGATGGGTGCCGACTACATCGCCTTCGGCATCCCGCCCCACGTGGAAGATCGCGACACCGCGTTTGCGCGCCAGTGCGATCTCGTCTGGTGGTGGGCGGAGATCTTCGAGCCGCCGTGTGTCGCGCTCGACGTGCCCGACACGCACGCCGCCCATGCTCTGGCGCACGCCAATGCCGATTTCGTCGCCGTGACGCTTGGCTCCGGCACGACGCCGGACGAGGCGGCCGCCTTGGTGAAAAGCTTCTCCGCCGCCATCGGAGACGCTAAAATCCCGGCATGAGACCTAGCGCCGCCATACGTTCGATCTGCGCTCTTGCCGCTGTTTTCGGCTGCTTGAGCCTGCATGCGGCGCGCGCGGAAACGAGTTCGTGGTCGCAGAGGATAGAGACGCCGGATGATCCCAAGGTGGCTCCCGGCAAAAAGGCCCCGGCGTCTTCCAAGAAGCCGCCGGCCGGGCAGAAGCCTGCCGGCTCCGCGAAAAAACCTGTGGGCGGCACGCCGTCCAAGACCGTGCCAAGCACGGTTCCAGCAACCGGAGAAGATGCGGCCTACCTCGCCTTCGATCAGGGCCAGTATCTCACGGCTCTGAAACTTGCCCAGGAAGCGGCAAGCCGTGGCGATGCCACGGCCAACACGCTGATTGGCCGCATCTACGAAGAAGGCCTCGGCGTTCCGCAGAACTCCAAAACGGCCGCCAACTGGTACGCCCGCGCCGCCGAGATGGGCGACGTCCCGGCGACCTTCGAACTCGCCTTGCTGCTCGCGCAAGGCAGAGGCGTGGAAAAGAATCGCGAAGCCGCCGCCAAGCTGTTCGAAAAAGCCGCGCTCACCGGCCATGCGCTTGCCAATTACAATCTAGGCTTGCTGTTCTTGAAGGGCGACGGCAAGCCCGAAAACCCCTACCGCGCGCTCGATCACATCCGCTTCGCCGCTGAAAAAGGCGTCGCGCAGGCGCAGTACGATCTGTCCGCCATGTACCAGAAGGGCGAAGGCACCCAGCCAAACGCCCTCGAGGCGGCAAACTGGCTGTCGCGCGCGGCCGCTCAAGGCCTCGACGTGGCGCAGTACGATTATGCCATCCTGCTGCTCAAGGGTTTCGGGTTGACGCGCGACGAACCCAAAGCCATCGGCTATCTCAAGGCCGCCGCCGAAAAAGGCCTGCCGGGTGCGCAAAACCGCCTTGCATGGGTCACTCTGGAAGGCGTGGCTACCGATAAGAACCCGGTCGAAGCCGCCAAGTGGCGCTATATCGCGAAACGCAACGGCTTTGAGGACGCCAGGCTCGACGAAGAGATCACAAAGCTCTCCAAGGCGGATCTGGCGAAAGCCCAGAAGGCTGCGTCCGAGTGGTCCGACCGCATCCAGGTCCAGCCCATCGAATAGCTCCGACCGCCGCGCGATGTGAGCGCGTCCGCAAAAGTCAACGGACGCGCGTCTTTAGCCGCTGACCAGCGGCTGGAGCAGTTTGATCAACGTGCTGTTGGAGGCCATGATATCGCCCGTCTCCAGCATCTTGTCGGCGCCGCTGAGGTCGCTGACGAAGCCGCCGGCCTCCCGCACGATGACGATCCCGGCCGCCATGTCCCATGGCTTGAGGTTGCGCTCCCAATAGGCATCAAATCGCCCGGCTGCCGTGAAGGCGAGGTCGAGCGCGGCCGAGCCCGTGCGGCGTATCCCTGCAACCTCCTTCATCACGATGTCCATCTCTTTCAGGAACCTCGGATGCCCCGGACGGCCGCGGTGAGGAATACCCGTCGAGACGAGCGTGTCGGCAAGTGTCTTACGCGCGGCAACCCGCAGGCGGCGGTCGTTCAGGTACGCGCCCTTGCCCTTCTCTGCGGTGTAAAGCTCGTCGCTCGCAGGATTGTAGATCACGCCGGCCACAAGCTGGCCTTCGCGCTCCAGGCCGATGGAGATGGCAAACAGGGGCAGCGAGTGCAGGAAGTTCGTCGTGCCGTCGAGGGGATCGACCAGCCAACGGTGGGTGCTGTCCGCGCCTTCGACGAGACCGCGTTCCTCCATCAGAAAGCCATAGCCGGGACGCGCTTTCGACAGCTCCTTGAAAATGATGTCTTCGGCCTTGTGGTCGGCGGCGGAAACGAAATTCGCCGGACCTTTGACGGAGACTTGAAGTTGCTCCACCTCGCCGAAGTCACGGGCGAGGCTACGGCCCGCCTTGCGCGCGGCCGTAATCATGACGTTGAGAAGCGGCGAGACGTTGGCCATGGGTTTTCTGCTGATTTCCAAAGAACATGGGGGACCGGAAGGGCCAGAACCCCGCAACGGTCGACCGGTAAGGTGAGCTGGCGACGGTGGACCCGGGACCGGTGGGACTATGCTGGACAGTGGCGTGGTGACTAACCGCTTCACACTGTTAGCGCAAGGCCGGGATTGGCGCGGGCGCGGGTTTAGCCGGAAGTCAATTCGTATGTACGCGGCCGGTCCTCGGGCAGGCCCCGGACGTGACAGGAGGGCCACATTTTGTGTGTTGCTTCGGCATGATCTTGCCCGTTTTCGCTGGCATGGCGTTCGGGTAATGTGGCGTTCGGGTAATTTGAGGCTCGCGGGGGCGAGGGAGCGACACCGGGGAGAGACGAGGCATATGGCCAGAAAAGCCAAGGGGGACGCAGCACTTGCGCCCGTATCCCGCCGGTTGACGCCGCCCGGCGTTTTTCTGTTGCGCATGACGATCTTCCTCACGCTCATCGGGTTTCTCGCGGCTATCCTGTTCGAGCAGCTGAAAAAGTCCTGGATGACGAATCCCGGCCTCAACGGCCTCATCATCGGCGTCCTCGCCTTCGGCATCCTGTTCGCCTTCCGTCAGGTCTTCCGCCTTTATCCTGAAATTCGCTGGGTCAACGCCTTTCGCATTGCGGATCCGGGGCTGCTCAACCCGCACAAGCCGGTGCTGCTGGCCCCCATGGCGACGATGCTGCGCGACCGCACGGGCGCGCTCTCCTTATCGCCGGCCGCCATGCGCGCATTCATGGATTCCATTAGTTCGCGCCTCGATGAAGCACGCGACACCGGCCGTTATCTCGTCGGCCTGCTCGTGTTCCTCGGCCTGCTCGGCACGTTCTGGGGCTTGCTCGACACCATCCAATCGGTCGGCCACGCTATCGACACGCTCGACACCAAGGCCACCGACAACGTGCAGATGTTCGGTGATCTGAAAGCGGGGCTTGCCGCACCGCTGCGAGGCATGGGTACGGCGTTCTCCGCCTCGCTGCTGGGCCTGTCGGGATCGCTGATCCTGGGCTTTCTGGAATTGCAGGCGAGCCACGCGCATAACCGCTTTTATAACGAGCTCGAGGAATGGCTTTCGGGCATCACCGAGCTCAATCCGTCCGCAGGCGTTTCCGGCTCCACGTCGTCCGAGTTCGTCAACCGCCAGCTCCTGAGTGCCGTTGTCGACATGCAGCGCGCGTTGGAAGAATTCACCGGACGGCTTTCCGAGCAGCCGATCCCTCCCCCCAGCGTGCTCACCTCTTCCACCACCCCGCCGGCCGACGAGGTGCGCGACCTCGCCCGCGGCGTCAATCAGCTTGTGAGCCAGATGCGCGCCGAGCAGAAGGTTGTCCGCGAATGGGTGGACGAGCAGGCGGCCCAACAGACCGAAGTGGCTTCCATGCTCAAAAACCTCGCTGAAAACATGAAACGCGGAGGCTGATGCGAGATGGCGCGTGGGCGCAATCGCAGGGGTGGCGAGTATGCCGAGTTCTGGCCGGCTTACGTCGACGTGCTGTCGACGCTGCTGCTCGTCGTCACCCTGCTGATGTCGCTGTTCATGATCGCGCAGTATTTCGCGGCCGAGGAAGCAATCGGCAAGGACACCGCGCTGAAGCGCCTCACGCGCCAGATCACGGAGCTCACCAGCCTCCTCAACCTCGAGAAAGGCAAATCGAAGAGTTCGGAGGATGAGCTTGCGTCCCTGCAAGCCACCCTGTCCGCACTGCGTGAGGAAAACACCAAGCTGGCCGGAACCGGCCTTGGCGCCGACGAGCGTGCCAAGGAGGCCGAGGGGCGCGCCTCCTCGCTGTCGGCGGACCTGGAAGCGCAGAAGAACGTTTCGGACGAGGCGCTGGCCAAAGTCGATCTGCTCAACCAGCAGCTGCTCGCCTTGCGCCAGCAGATTGCAGCTCTCAACCAGGCACTTGAGGCATCCGAAAAAAAGGGCGCGGAAAGCGACAAGACCATCAAGGACCTGGGTCAGCGCCTCAATGCGGCGCTCGCCCGCCAGGTACAAGAGCTGCAGCGCTATCGCTCGGACTTCTTCGGCCGGTTGCGCGATTTATTGAAGGACCGCAAGGACATCCGCGTCGTCGGCGACCGCTTCGTGTTTGAAAGCGAGGTTCTGTTCCCCTCCGGCTCCGCCACACTGACGCCGGAAGGGCTGACCGCCATGGACCAGCTTGCCGCCGCCATCAAGGAGCTGGAGAGGCAGATCCCCAGCGAGCTGGACTGGACACTGCAGGTCAACGGGCACACCGATGCGCGCCCGATTGCAAGCGCGCAGTTCCCCTCCAACTGGGAGTTGTCGACGGCGCGTGCCGCATCGGTTGTGAAATATCTTATTTCGCGCGGCATAGCGCCCGACCGGCTGGTCGCCGCCGGCTTTGCCGAATTCCAGCCCATCGAAATGGGGAGTTCCGAAGAGGCCTTGCAGCGCAACCGCCGCATCGAGTTGAAACTCACGAACCGCTGACTTCAGCGCACAGGACCGCCCTTGATCGTCTGCCTCAGTCATCGCGCGAAGCGCGGCGACGGACAGGGGGTGCGGCCTCGTCGATCTCGCGCAGCTGGCTGCGCGCGGGATCGGAGGCGGCGATCTTCACGGCAGGCACGCCCGACAGCGCCTGGATCACGCGGCGGTCGTGGCCGTACATGTCGTCATACTTGACGATCGTACGATCCTCGCCGGGCACCATGGTGAAGTAGACGGTGTGCACAGGGAAAGGACGATCGAGGTCGATCTTGTTGTTCGGCGTCTTGCCGTTGGCGAGCAGCTTCTCGACGGTTTCCTTGTCCCAGCCCTTGTCGCGCGCCAGCAACATGACGGCCAGGCGCTCAGGATCCCGCACGCGCACGCACCCGTGGCTGTAGAGCCGCCAGGACGACTTGAACAGCGCGCGGTTGTTGGTGTCGTGCATGTAGACGTGGTGCTTGTTGGGGAACAGGAACTTCACGCGTCCGAGCGGATTGCCGCTGCCAGAGCGCTGATAGATGCCGACATCGCGGATGTCGACCTTGTTCCATTTGAAGCGTGTCGGGCGCAACTCCTTACCCGAAAGGCCCAGGATGCGCATGTTGCGCCGCTTCAGCACGTCATAGTCGCCGGCCTGTAGTTTGGGCAAAAGGTCGTTGACCTTGATCGACGGCGGCACGCCCCATTCGGGCTGGAAAACGATCTGGCTCATAAGCTCGGAAAAGACCGGCGTCTGCGTGTCACGCTGGCCGATGATGATGCGCTCCTGGTGGATGACCTTCCCGTTCTCGACAATCCGGGTCTCCATTTCGGGAAGGTTGTTCCAGATATGAAAGGCGCCCAGAGTGCGGGGCAACCAGCGCCAGCGCTCCATGTTGGCGAGCAGACGCTGGAGATCCTCCTTCTTGGGTGGAGGGGGCGGACGGTTGAGAACGCCGCGCGCCTTGTCATCGAGACGCCCCCAGCGCGCACGCACCTTGCGTTCGCTCAGGTAATCGTGGAGAGCATTGGCGAGCTTCTCATCGAACTTGGATTGAAAGCCGTCCTCGGCCGGAACCTGGAGCTTGCGGCGCACGACGAGCACGTCGGGGTGCCACGCGCCGAGCTTGATGGATGGCCCCATGGCCAGACTATCGGCGGGATCGGGTTGCTTGGGGTGCTCGATCTCCCGGCGCATGGCGACATAGGCTTCGCGCAGAAGTTCAAACTCCGGATAGGGCGGATGCATTGCGCGCAGGGCGGCGGCCCCGTCGGAGTTTGAAATAACGTCGATCATCACGGCCGTGGCGTAGACGGGATCCTCGGTGCGATCCAACCACAAGCTCAAGGACGAGGGATCGATACGCCCGCCCCGCGCATGAAAGGCATACTTCACCGTGGCGCGCGAAAGCCCCAGTTCAGCGCCCGCCAATTCTTCGACGGGCGCGTTGGCGCTAAGCTGAGGAATTACGAAGGCCGCAGGATCAAGGCCCCAATTGGCGGCATTGGCCATCTCGGCTATCGCCGCTTTTGCGCGCCCATTCCAGCCTTTCGCGGTGACCCATACCGGCGCGCCCTCGCGCGAACCGTAGAACGAGCGCAGCTGTGCGAGCCACACAGCCTCCCGCTCATCCGCACCCGCCTTTATCCGCTGTATGTGGGCATCCAGAGCAGTCGCGAAACGAGATCTGAAATCAGGGCCGAGATCCGCAGGTTCGGCCTTCAGCGCCACCTGCCCGCTGTCGCCCTCGCTTCCGGCGTCGTCCGCGCGGAGAGGCGCCATCGACATTACGAGAAGTGCGAGACCAGCGAAGGCCCGGAAGAGAACGCGATACATGAAAACGAGAGCCCCTTGCTTGGATGCCCCACTATTGCATCAGATGCCGTGCGATGCACGTAGGGTCTGGCAAAGATCTCGTGACATGGTTGAATTGGTCCGTGTACAGGTATATATTTCTCCGTACGCGGAACCTTTCGAAATCTCCAATCAGCGTTAATGCCTATGTGCATCGCGGATCTGCGATATCCAGCCTATTCGGCAGCCTCGCGGCCGAACTGCAATTGGGCAAGGCGCGCATAGGTGCCGCCCTTGCGCAAAAGCTCGGCATGCGTGCCGGTTTCGGCTATTCGGCCGCCTTCGAGCACAATGATCCGGTCCGCCTTCTGTACCGTGGCGAGGCGGTGGGCGATGACGAGCGTGGTTCGATCCTTCATCACGCCTTCCAGGGCACGCTGCACGGCACCTTCGCTTTCGGCATCGAGTGCGCTTGTTGCCTCATCGAGCAGAAGGATCGGCGCGTTGCGCAGGATGGCGCGCGCAATGGCGATGCGCTGGCGTTGGCCGCCCGACAGCGTGATGCCGCGCTCGCCAAGCTGGGTATCATAGCCCTCGGGCAAAGCACGGATGAAGGCGTCGGCCTGAGCCGCTTCGGCCGCGCGGCGTACCTCGCTCAAGGTCGCAGACGGCGTGCCGTAGCGGATGTTCTCCGCCACCGTGTCGGCGAACAAAGCCACATCCTGCGGCACGACGGCGATGCGTGCGCGCACCTTCACCAGATCCGCCTTCAAGACATCGACGCCATCGACCAGGACCTTTCCCGAAACCGGATCGTAGAAGCGCAAGATCAAATTGAAGAGCGTCGTCTTGCCGGCGCCGGAAGGCCCGACCACCGCGAGGGTCTCGCCGCGCGCTACTTTCAGGCTGATGCCGTGAAGGGCCGACACGCCTGGCCTGCCGGGATAGTGGAAACTCACATTGTCGAAGGTCACGGTACCCAACGCAGGCTCAGGCAGAGCGACCGGATTTTCAGGCGAATGAATGGTGGGCTTTTCCGACAAGATCTCTGCGATGCGGTCCGCTGCGCCGGCAGCCTGGCTTATCTCGCCCCAGACTTCGGAAAGCTCCGCCAGTGCGCCAGCCGCAAACAACGCATAAAGCACGAACTGGCCAAGCCTGCCGGCCGTCATGTCGCCGGCGATAACAGAGGATGCGCCGTACCAGAGCACGCCGGTAACGCTCGCAACCGTGAGAAAAATGGCGATCGCCGTCAATAGGGCGCGCGCGACGTGGCGTTGGCCAGCATCCTTGAAGGATTGCTCCACCGCGCGCGCGTAACGTCCCGACACCTGCGCTTCGTAGGAGAAAGACTGCATGGTCCGGTGCGCGGCGAGGTTTTCAGACGCGTAGGCTGATGCGTTGGCAAGACTGTCCTGCGCTTGGCGGGAAAGGTTGCGCACCATACGGCCAAAGCCGACCAGGGGCAGTACGATCAACGGGATGGCGACCAACACCATTCCGGAGAGTTTGGGACTGGTGACCAGCATCATGATGAAAGCGCCGATCAGCATGATCGCGTTGCGCGCGAACTGCGACAGCGCGGTGCCAGCCGCGACCTTCATCTGTGTGGTATCGGCGGTCAGCCGGCTCATCATCTCGCCGGAGTGGTTCTTGTCGAAGTAGGCAGGGCCAAGGGTGGCCAGATGCGCAAACGTCTTGGTGCGCAAGTCGGCAACGACGCGCTCGCCGAGCCAGTTCACACAGTAAAACCGCGACGCCGATGCGAGCGCCAGCACGGCGCCGATGCAAATGAGCGTCAGAAAGTAGTTGTTGATGAGCCCGCCGTCATGCCCGCCAAAGCCGTGGTCGATGACGCGGCGGACCGCCAAGGGTACAGCGAGCATGGCGGCAGCCGAAACGACAAGCGCGATGATCGCGCCCGCCAGCATACCTTTGTGGGACATCAAAATCGGTTTGAGTTGCAGCAGCGGCCGCAGGGATTGACGGGACGCAGGCGTGCCTCCAGCTTGCGGGTTGTCTTCCGCGCCGCGGCGCCGGCTTCGTCTGGACATAGCTTATCAAAACCTTTTCAATACCTTGCATCCCCCTTTGGCGAGGGCGGCTCGCCTTTATGGCAAAAGCACAGCCGGGCGATGATGCGAACATGCCCGACCGGGCGGCTTGTCTCAAGGGACAATGGGACGCTGGGCGTGATCAATGTATTGGCGGACCGCGCAACGCCGCACTTGTACCCGGGCCACTTTGGAGCTATGGAAGCGCCAGAAAAATTCGCGACAAGTGGAGACGCGCCAGCCGGGCCGCATATTGGGCAGCCCAGCGGAGAAGCGCTCTATTCGGCTAACCCTTAAGTGAGCGCCATGAAGAAAGACGCAGATCTCCATCCCGACTACCATCAGATCAAGGTCGTCATGACCAATGGCACCGAGTTCGTGACCTACTCGACCTATGGCAAGGAGGGCGACACGCTCACCCTCGACATCGATCCTACGACGCATCCGGCCTGGACCGGCGGCGATACGAAACTCATGGATCGCGGTGGCCGCCTGTCGCGCTTCAAGAAGAAGTTCGAAGGCATGGGTTTCTAAAGTTCACGCGGTTTTGAACCTCCGGGACTTTTACCTCCGAGATTTTCAAGAGACGCCCGGACAACGCACCGGGCGTTTTCTTTTCGGCTGTGTCGATGTAGATCCGGCCCGGACAAAAATAAATCAGGGCCCGGCGCTATCGACGGGCCCTGCTGAAGACTTGCGAGCGTGACGTGGCCAGAGCTCAACCCAACTTGCCTTGAAAGGCGCGTTCCAAAAGGTTCATCTGCGCGGCGACAGGATTTGCCGGACGCTCCACCAGAACGTCGGGATCACGCGCGGTCATGGCGCGATCGAGCTGCACGATGCGGTCGTGCAAGCTGAAGCTTTCCTCGATCAGGCCGCGAAGGCCCTCGGGAAGATCGCCAAAACCCTTGACGTGCGCGGGCCGGCCAAAGGCCTGCAGTTTGACGCGGCGGCGCTTCTTGGCAGCCTCTTCCTCGGTGATTTCGCCTTCCTTCAGGGAGCGGCGGATCAAAAGCCACGAGGCTAGATCGAGCAGACGCGTCGTCAGACGCATACTCTCAGTTGCATAAAGCACGCTGACCGCGCCCGCGAGGCGTTTAGCCTCTGCACGGCCGGGGCCATCGAGATAGGCGGCCGTACGCTCAACGAGCGCCATGCCTTCCCTGAAAATATGATCGAACTGTCCGGAGGACTGAAACCTGTCGCCGAACGACACGGTTGTAGAGCTGCCCAAGAGGGCGCCATCGACGCGAGAACTGTTGTTCATGACCCTGTACGACACAAACGCTAACCCACTACAAACCAACTATACGATTTCACACTAATGCACCATAGTTAACAACATGGTCCATTTCGGGGCACTCGTCGCGACCCTGTGGACAACTTCAGTCCGTGCGCTCTTGCTTGCAAAATCAGCGCCGCTCGAAGTCTTCCGATTGCAAAAAAAGAGCCGCCTGGAAAGGCGGCTCGAAAGTCGACAGGGAGGCGTCAGACCTGCGGCGGGGGCGCCACGAGGCCGATCCAGATGGCTGGATACACATGATAATGATTGAGTAGGGTTAAGTGGCCGTTAAGCGCGCGTCGCAATACAGAACACGTCCACATGTCGCGAGCACGCACCCGAACTTTGTTCGCAACCGGTGTGAGCGAACTCACAAAGCAACGCGCCGTTCATCCTTTGGGCGCGATGATCCGTTCACAACCTCTCATGATTTGAATAGAGCCGAAGCTGCCGCTTCGTGCGCCTTCTTCTTTGCCAATTCCGCCGACACGCGCTCGATCTCCTGGTGAAGCGCAACGATGCGGGCTTCAAGTTCTGCAACCGACAGTGTGGCAAGCGGCTCGCCCAGGTGAACCTTCGGCGCCGGACGTGCTTCATCCCAATCCATGTTGCATGATCCTTGTGACGTCCTTCTCTCTCTGCGCGCGACCTCGCGCTTCGAGAAATGCGCGGGCCTCACACCAATGCTTGTACCTTTCGGCCCTGTGATGCATGTGTCGAGCTGGATTTTAGAGGAAAAAGGCAACGATGACGACTCTTGCAGACACCATGACGGCCATCGCCATCGACGGCAAAGGAGGACCGGATGTCTTGAAGCCGGTGAGCCTGCCGCGGCCGCGGCCTGGTCAGGGACAGGTCTTGATCAAGGTTGCTGCGGCCGGCGTCAACCGGCCCGATGTCCTGCAACGCAAGGGGCTCTATCCCGCACCCAAAGGCCATAGCGAACTGCCTGGCCTGGAGGTGGCCGGAACGGTGGCTGCGCTTGGGTCCGGCACGGTGGGGCTGAAAATCGGCGATACGGTCATGGCGCTGCTCAACGGCGGCGGTTATGCGCAATACGCCATCGCCGAGGAAGCCTGCTGCATTCGCGTTCCCGACGGCATGCCTCTCACCGAAGCTGCCGCCATGCCGGAAACCTTCTTCACGGTCTGGCACAACGTCTTCCAGCGCTGCGGCCTGAAAGCGGGCGAGAGCTTCCTCGTGCACGGCGGCACGAGCGGCATCGGTGTCACTGCTATCCAGCTCGCGAAAGCCTTCGGCGCGAAGGTGTATACGACGGCCGGCTCGGAAGAGAAGTGCGCCGCGGCCCGTGCGCTCGGCGCCGATCACGCCATCGACTACAAGACGCAGGACTTTGCCCAGGTCATCAAGGCCGAAACGCAAGGCCGCGGTGTCGATGTCATTCTCGACATGGTCGGGGGCGACTACATCGAGAAGAACATTCGCTCGCTTGCCGACGATGGGCGGCTCGTCAACATCGCCTACCAGAAAGGTTCGACGGCCACGATCGACTTCATGCGCGTGATGTTGAAGCGCCTCACGATCACGGGCTCGACGCTGCGCATCCGGAGCACCGCGGTGAAGGGAGCCATTGCCCGTGAAATCGAGGAAAAGGTCTTGCCGCTCGTCGTATCGGGACAGATCAAGATCCCCATCGACAGCACGTTCGCGCTAACGGATGCCGCGCGGGCGCACGCGCGCATGGAGGAAGGCGCCCACATCGGAAAGATCGTGCTGACGGTCGCTTGATCCTTTCCTTGAAGAACGCTCAAGCGCGCCCCTCTTGTGTCGCGTGCTATCAGATCAGTGCGCGCCGGGACGACAGCTCCAACTTTTCATCACCTTGTCATCCCGGGCAAGTGAAGCCGGATGCAAGCCGGCGCAGCGCTGACCCGGGACCCAGCACATATGTGCGAAGCGCAAGGCACCTCACAGCAACATCACGCCAAGTCCTCTCGGTCCCGGCTCTCGCTGCGCTCGGCCGGGATGACAAGGAGAGGCCCGCTCGACCGGGATGACAAGGAGAGGCGCGCTCGGCCCGGACGCTACCAGACGAGCGCGCGCATGACGGCGATGGGACGTTTGTGGGAGTCGGCAAACAACCGCTCTGCCGCGTGGGCGAGCGTCTCGTCGTGCTCCATGTTCACCTTGCTCGCCACATACACCGCATCAATGCCGGCAGCGATCGCACCGGCGATGTCGGTCTTGGCGCCATCGCCTATGGCCAGCACCTTTGCCGCTTCGATCGTGCCGCCACATACTTCACCCGCGATGCGCATGGCGGCATCGTAGATGGGCTTGTGCGGCTTGCCGGCATAGAGAACCTTACCGCCGATCGCCTGATAAGCCTGCGCAAGAGCACCCGCGCAATAGATGATGCGCCCGCCGCGCTCCACTTTGAGATCGGGATTGACACAAATCATCTCCAGTCCGCGCGCATGGCACGCCGCAAGACAGTCGCGATAGTCGTCCGGCGTTTCAACCTCGTCGTCGAACAAGCCCGTGCACACAACGGCACGCGCTTCGCCGGGATCGCCCAGCGTCACGTTGAGCCCGCGATAAACCGGCAGATCTCTCTCAGGTCCCAGATGAAAAACGATTTTACCGTCGTGGGCGGCAATGAGCGCGCGCGAAACGTCCCCCGACGTCAGAATGGCGTCGTAGGCGTCGCGCGGCACACCGACTGCGTCAAGTTGAAGAGCCACGCCTTCGCGCGGGCGCGGTGAATTCGAGACGAGGACGACGCGACCGCCTTGCGCGCGAAACATCTGGCAGGCGTCAACCGCCCCAGTGTACGGGCGCACGCCATTATGCAAGACGCCCCATATGTCGAGAAACCAGACGGCATATGTCTTGGGGAGCTGGGCGATGGACTTGATCTCTAAGACGGGAGGCATGGCAATCCTGGCGCAGCGTGGGTGGGTGACGTTAGGAAGCGGCGCAAGCATGCACCTGCTTGCAACGCCTCAAAAAAGACGCGTAATTTCAAATGAAAAATAAAGATATGGCGCTCCCTACGGGAGTCGAACCCGTCTTTTCAGATTGAAAATCTGACGTCCTAACCGATAGACGAAGGGAGCGCACCGCCCGCAGGCATGCGCGGGGAGCGTTCCCTATAGGCAGCTTTGGGCAGGCTGGCAAGCGGGGGCTTTTTCAGCGCCCTGCGACAGGGTGAACCGTCCACAAATTCATCGCGTTAGATGCAAGCACGCGGATCGGCGGCATCGTCGATGGCGAGTTCAATCCGCGAGCGTCCTCCCCATGTGTCGCGCCGCAAGTGACCCGCGACATGCAGTGGGAATCCGCCCGCATCCATGAGCAGATCTCCCAGCGGCTGGCCCGCCGCGCGGAACGCGATCGCCTCGAGCCGCGCGCCGTCCTGGGCTTCCAGCATCAGCCGGACATGCGCATCCCCGACGATCTTGGCGAACTTCACGCGATGGGCCGGAAATGCAAAGCGCGGCTGGGGATTTCCCTGGCCGAAGGGACCTGCGCGTTCGACAAGCGTCAGCAGATCATCGGTTGCACCGGACGCCAGAAGCGCCGCATCGACCTCGAGCGATGCCGACAGGCGCGCTTGACTGGTTGCCTGGGCGAGGGCCTCGGCAAGATAGTTTTCCAGCGCTGCAAATTTGGAGCGCGTCACCGTGAGGCCCGCTGCCATGGCATGGCCACCGCCCTTGACCAACAGCCCTTCGGCCACCGCGGCGCGAACGGCGGCGCCAAGATCGACGCCCGGAACGGAGCGTAGCGATCCGGTTCCTTCGCCCTCAGCGCCATCGGCTGCCTTCTCCCACGCAATCACGCAGGACGGACGGCGAAACCGTTCCGTCAACCGGCTCGCAACGAGCCCGACGATGCCCTTGTGGAACACATCCGAGCCCACGATCACGATGGGACGTTGCGCGTCAGCCATCACCTGGGCTTCGCCCAGACCGATCGCTTCTTCGAGCATGGCGGTCTCGATGTCCTTGCGCTCCTTGTTGAGCCGGTCGAGCAATTGCGCGATGCGCTGCGCCTCGATCTCGTCGGACGTTGTGAGAAGTTTCGCCCCAAGTCCTGCATCGCCTATGCGCCCGCCCGCGTTGATGCGCGGCCCGAGGATGAAACCCAGATGATAAGGCGTCGGCGCCTGCGTCAACGCGGCGGCATCCGCAAGCGCGCGCAAGCCGGCGTTCTCTCGCTGATGCATCACCGCAAGCCCCTTTTTCACATAGGCGCGGTTGAGGCCCGTAAGCGGCACGACGTCGGCGACGGTCGCCAGGGCAACGAGATCGAGCAGTCCGAGCAGATCGGGCACCGTCTTGCCGTCGTAGAAATTGCGCGCACGCAACGTCCGCGTGACTGCAACGAGCACCAGGAACACGACGCCGGCTGCGCACAAGTGCCCCTGGCCCGACACATCGTCCTGACGGTTTGGATTGACGAGCGCATAAACGTCCGGAAGCCGCTCATCGGCTTGGTGATGATCGATGACGAGAACATCCGTGTGCAGGTCCTTGGCAACCGCAAGGGGTGCGAAGCTTGTCGTGCCGCAGTCGACGGTGACGATCAGGCCAGCGCCTTCCTTGACGAGCTGCGCGATGGCGGCTGCGTTCGGGCCATAGCCCTCGAAGATGCGGTCGGGAATATAGATGCGCGACTTCGTGCCGTGGGAGGCAAGAAATCGGGCAAGCAGCGCGCTGGAGCACGCGCCGTCAACATCGTAATCGCCGAAGATGGCAATGGGTGTGCCCGCCTGGATGGCGTCCGCAAGGCGCGCGGCGGCTTTGTCCATATCGCGCAATGCGCTTGGATCCGGCATCAGAGCCTTGATGGTTGGATCCAGGAACAATTCCGCATCTTCCAGCGAAGATCCGCGCGCAGCAAGAACCCGGCCCATCAGTTCCGGCAGGCCATGGCGCTGAGAAATCGCAACTGCAGCCGGGCGCGCGTCGTCGCTGAGCCGCTCACGCCAAACCAGCCCCTTGGCGGATTTCGCGACCCCGAGAAACGGCGCCCGCTCGGGTGGCGCAAACGTCTGCAAAGGCTTTCGAAGCGCTGTCATGGCAGTCCTCCCCCCAAACACCTAGGCCGATTCGCGACAGCCCTGCCCGCCACCTCCCCTCCTGCCCACAGCCAGGTTTCGTGATATGCCCCCGGCGCTTGTTTTTAGAACGACTTTTCAACATCCTTGATTTGAGGCCTGCGCATTTTGATTGCAGACGGCGAGTGCTTGCTTGGCCACCGCCATTTGCTTTTTGACGTTCTTCGTCTTCACACCGGCAGAGCTCGCATTCGACGATCATGACGGCACACGCCAGCGACTCTAAAACTGATTGAAAACTTCGACGTCACACGTTCATGCCTCTCGTTGCGCACGCAATAGGAAGTGACCGACGCGAGATTGCGTAATGCTGGGCTCGCCACCCTGGCGCCCGCCCTACGCTGCCCTATATACAAACCCAAGGCTGCGCGCAGCGCGGACCAAGGGAAAAATCCATACTCGGGAGGAACGCGTGCCAACCCGCCGGGATTTCATTCAGCAATCTGCTGGAGCCGCGCTCGTTGCAGCTGTGTGCTCACATCCGATCGCGGCCAGCGCCGCGGATGACATGACCGCACCCGCCGCAACCGGCATGACTTTGCGGGCCATTCCCTCGACGGGAGAGAAGATCCCCGTCATCGGCATGGGCACCTCCGGCAGCTTCGAGGTGGCGGACGGTTCGCCCGAATACGATGCCTTGCGCGAAGTCCTGCGCCGCTTCTTCGCCGGCGGCGGGAGCGTGATCGACACCGCTCCCACGTACGGCGTGGCGGAGGATCGGCTGGGCGCCCTCCTTTCTGAACTGAACTTGCGGCCCAAGGCATGGCTCGCCACCAAGCTGTCGGGCGTGCGCGGCCGCGAGGCCGGCCTGGCGCAATTCAACGCCTCGCTCGCCCGCCTCAAGACGGATCGCGTGGAGTTGTTGCAGGTTCACAATCTCGGCGACCTCGACACGCAACTTGCTCTGATCCGTGACCTGAAAGCGCAAGGCAAGACGCGCTATACGGGCGTAACGCACTATCTGGAATCTTCGCACGATACGCTCGCCAGCGTCATCGCGAAGGAGAAGCCCGACTTCCTGCAAATCAACTATTCGGTCGTCTCACGCGGGGCCGAAAGCCGGCTGCTGCCGCTCGCCAAGGATCTCGGCATCGCCGTGCTGATCAATCGCGCCTTTGAAGATGGCAAGCTCTTCGCGCGCGTGAAAGACAAGCCGCTGCCCTCGTGGGCCGGTGAGGCTGGCATCACGTCCTGGGCGCAGGCGTTCCTGCGCTTTGCGCTCTCCCATCCGGCCGTCACTGCGGTCATACCGGCCACCGGCAAGCCCGACCGGCAGAGCGACAACCTGCGCGCGGGTTCGGGCGCACCGCTCACTGAAAAGCAGCGCACCGCGCTCATCGAAGCGGTCAGCTGAGGCAGGATACATGGCTTCCCATGAGGATCGCCCACTCAGCGCTCGTCTTGCAGCAGGTTTCACGTCAGAAGCGCGGAGATCCCTGCCGTCGTAGCCTGGTGTGGGCGGGCGTGGGCGCGGCCCCTTGGATGGATGCAGCGCGAAAGAGAAGGCGGGCCTTGAAAGATCCGGTGCCGGCGTGAAGGACAGCTTCGAAGCAGAGTTGCACTGCTATACCAGGAACCTGCTGAGGCTTTCAGCGGCAGCAGCGCTTGCGGCCGGGGCCATCTACCTGGGCGGGATCGTCTTCAAGGGCGATGCAAGCGCCTTCGATGCCGCGCTGATGCGCACGTTGCGCACTCCAAACGATTTGATGGCTATCGGCGGGCCGCGCATTGAACGCTTCGTGCGGGACGTGACAGCGTTGGGCAGTTTCGGCGTGGCGGCCATGCTTGTCGGCGCGGTGGGTGGATATCTGACCATGTCGGGACGCTGGATCTGCGCTCGCGCGCTCCTGGCGATCCCTGTTGGCGGATGGCTGCTCGGCAACGCAATCAAGGTTGCCGTCGCACGCCCCCGGCCCGGCGTCGTCCCGATGCTCGATACCGTCTCGGATGCGAGCATGCCGTCCGGCCACACGATGATGGCCACGGTCTTGTATTTCACGCTTGCCGGCCTCATCGCCATGCGCACGGACAGTGTCCGCCTGCGCCGCTTTGCCTTCAACTGCGCGCTGATCTTGGCGATCGCCGTCGGCTTGAGCCGCGTGTATCTGGGTGTGCATTGGCCCACGGACGTGCTCGCCGCGGTCGCGCTCGGCACAGCCTGGACTGCGGCCGGGCTGCGCCTGCTGACGAAATGAGGGAACGAAAGAGCGGCCGAGCGCGCCTTAACCGATGAAACGCGAGCCGATGTTGCGGAAGTTGGTCTTGATGCGGCGGACCGTGCCGGTCTTGGAGCGCATCACGACCGTCTCGGTCTCGGCGAAATCGCCACGAAAGCGCACGCCGTCGAGCAGCGAGCCATCCGTGACGCCCGTCGCGGAGAAGACCACGTCGGCGGACGCCATGTCCTCCAGCTTGAACTTGCGGTTGATATCCGTGATGCCCATCTTGGCCGCGCGCACGCGCTCCTCATCCTTGAGCGGCATCAGGCGCCCCTGGATCTGGCCACCGATGCAGCGCAGGGCGGCAGCCGCAAGCACGCCTTCTGGCGCGCCGCCCGAACCCATGTAGATGTCGATGCCGGTCTCGGCCGGATCGGTCGTCCAGATCACGCCGGCGATGTCGCCATCCGGGATGAGCTGCACCGCGGCACCCGTTTCGCGGACGGCCTTGATGAGCTCGGCGTGACGGGGACGGTCGAGAATGCACGCGGTGATCTCGTGGATCGGCACGCCCTTGGCCTTGGCGAGCGCATTGAGATTGTCGGCGGGCGTCGCGTCGAGATCGACGATCGAATCGGGATACCCTGGACCGACGGCAATCTTGTTCATGTACATGTCCGGCGCATGCAGCAAACCTCCCCGCTCGGAGATGGCGAGCACGGCAAGCGCATTGGGCATGGCTTTGGCGCAGATCGTCGTACCTTCGAGCGGATCGACGGCGATATCGACGTCGGGACCGTCGCCCGTGCCGACCTTCTCACCGATGTAAAGCATCGGCGCTTCGTCCATCTCGCCTTCCCCGATGACAACCGTGCCATTGATGGAAACGCGACCCAGTTCCCGGCGCATGGCGTCGACGGCCGCCTTGTCGGCCGCCTTCTCGTTGCCCCGCCCCCGCAGGCGCGCCGCCGCGATGGCAGCCGCTTCCGTCACGCGCGCGACCTCGAGCACCAGAACGCGCTCGAGCCCGGCACCGTTGCCCACCTGTTCCTTGCACATCTCTCTCAATCCCTCGCATCTTGTGCTGCGGCAAAAGCCGGGCGTCCACGCGCGCCCGTCCGTACCCGATTGATTCCAAAACCTGCCGAAAGGGGGCTTAACTCAGCCAGGCCGGTAAGGACAAGTACCACGGATCAATCCGACCCGAGCATTCCGGCGGAAAGCTTAAAGCTCCTCGATCCGTATCAACTGCGGCCGCTGCGTAACCTTGCCGTCAGCAACGATGGTTTCCAAAGCCTTGCGCATCGCCTCCTCGGTCGTCTCATGGGTGATGATAATGACCGAGACGGGAGCCTTGGAGGCAGGCGCGGGGGTGGCGCCCGGAACATGCGGGGCCACCGGGCGATGCTGAACGATGCTCTCCAGCGAAATGCCGCGGTCACCCATGCGGGTCGCGATCGCCGCCATCATCCCGGGCTTATCCTCGAGCGACAGGCGCACGTAATAGGAGCCGTAGTGCGCGTCGAGAGGCGCGGCGTCGTGCGTGCGCAGTTCGCTCGTCGGCAGGACGAAGGGCGGCAGGGTCGTGCCGCGCGCGATATCGAGGATGTCGCTTGCAACCGCAGAGGCCGTCGCCCGACCGCCAGCGCCCGCCCCCACCAGCAGAATGGTGCCGGAAAAATCGGCATCGATCGCCACCGCGTTGGTGACGCCGGAGACTTCCGCGATGGCGGAGTCCTTGTAGACGAGGCACGGCGATACGCGCGCCAGGATGCCCTTTTCGGTCTGTACGGCAACGCCCAGCAGCTTGATGCGATAGCCCAAACTGTCGGCGGCCTCGATGTCTTCCGCCGTGATGGTCTCGATGCCTTCGACGTGAATCTCATCGAGCGCGACGCGGGTCGAGAAAGCAAGGCTCGTCAGCAACGCGAGCTTGTGGGCCGTATCGAAGCCGCCGATGTCGAAGGTCGGATCGGCCTCCGCGTAACCCTTGGCCTGCGCTTCCTTCAGCACGTCTGCGAACTGAAGTTTCTCCGACTGCATCTTGGTCAGGATGTAGTTGCAGGTGCCGTTGAGGATTCCATAGACGCGAGTCACCTCGTTGGCGCCCAGCGCCTCGCGCAACGTCTTGATGATGGGAATGCCGCCGGCCACGGCGGCCTCGAAATTGAGCGAGACGCCGGCCTTTTCCGCGCGCCGCGCCAGATCGACTCCGTGCTTGGCCAGCAGCGCCTTGTTGGCGGTAACGACGTGCTTGCCCGCATCCAGCGCCGCCTCGACACAGGCCTTCGCGATGCCGCCATCTCCGCCGATCAATTCGACGAACACGGAATTGGAGGGATCTTTCGCCAGAGCAATCGCGTCGGAGAACCACTTCGCCTTCTCGGCAACGGGCCCTTTCTGCTCGGCCTGCGATTTGGCGGCAACGCCGGTCACCTCGATGGGCCGCCCCGCGATATCGCCGAGCCAACCGCCATGCGTAGCGAGCAATTCGAGGAGCCCACCGCCGACGGTTCCCAGGCCGGCGATGCCGATTTTAAGAGGTTCTTTCATGGAATTGCGACTACCGGCTGGCCCTTTCAGGGAGGGAAACGACGTTGTCCTTTCCGTCCGCGTACTCTGTGAGGAATTTCTTGATGGAGCGCGCGGCCTGCCGGATGCGGTGCTCGTTCTCCACCAGCGCCACGCGAATGAAGCCTTCCCCGTATTCGCCAAAGCCCACACCGGGCGAAACAGCGACATCGGCTCTCTCGATCAGCAGCTTGGCGAACCCGACCGAGCCCAGATGCCGGAAAGCTTCAGGCACCGGCGCCCAGGCGAACATGGTCGCGGGGGGCGGCGGAATAGGAAGACCCGCACGGCCGAAGCTCTCCACCAGCACGTCGCGGCGGTGATGATACATGGCGCGGATCTCCTCCACGCAGTCCTGCGGGCCGTTGAGCGCGGCGGCAGCGGCGACCTGCACGGGCGTGAAGGCGCCATAGTCGAGATACGACTTCACCCGGCCGAGCGCGGCGATCAGCCGTTCGTTGCCGACGGCAAAGCCCATGCGCCAGCCGGGCATGTTGTAGGTCTTCGACAGGGACGTGAACTCGACCGCGATGTCCTTGGCGCCGGGCACCTGCAGGATCGAGGGCGGCGGGTTACCATCGTAGTAAAGCTCCGCGTACGCGACATCCGACAGCACGAAGATGCCGAGCTTCTTGGCCAGCGCAACGACGTCCTTGTAGAAATCGAGATCCGCCACCATCGCGGTGGGGTTGGAGGGGAACGACACGACCGCGGCGAGCGGTTTGGGAATCGAGTGCTGCACGGCATGTTCAATGGCGCGCAGGAAATCCGGCCCGTTGCTCGCCGGCAGATGCCGGATCGAAGCGCCTGCGATGATGAAGCCAAACGTGTGGATCGGATACGTCGGGTTGGGTACCAGCACGACGTCACCGGGCGCGGTGATCGCCTGCGCCATGTTGGCGAAGCCTTCCTTGGATCCCATGGTCGCCACGACCTCGGTGTCGGGATCGAGCTTCACGCCAAAGCGGCGGCCATAATAGGCAGCCTGCGCCCGGCGCAGGCCGGGGATGCCTTTCGAGGCGGAGTAACGATGCGTCCGCGGCTTGTTAACCGTTTCGATCAGCTTGTCGACGATGTGCTGCGGCGTGGGCATGTCCGGGTTGCCCATGCCAAGATCTATGATATCGGCGCCGCGCGCGCGGGCATCCGCCTTCAGCCGGTTGACCTCGGCAAACACATAAGGCGGCAGCCTTTTGATCCGATGGAATTCTTCGCTCAAAGCCCGGTTCTCTCGCACCGCAAACGGCGCGCCTTTAAAAGCACCTCGCAAACGGACCCGCCTTCGGTTTGCGAACCGGCGCGCCCGTGTCCTGTGGGTCAGTTCTTTACGCCCGCACTGGCTGTCGCGTCCAGGGGCAGGCCCTGCGTTTCCAGCGTCAATCGCGTGCCCGTGTGACTTTGTGCACTGCGTCATCGTGAGCCGGAGTGGCACGGCTGAATATGGGGCAGATGCACAGACCTGCTCAAAACGAAACCGCGCCATTATCTTTAGCCGTAAGTACTTCGGTTTGAACTTGATTGCCTTGCGGCACAACGGCACTGTTACAGATCCAGTCTATGTTCCAGCCGCCGCCGGTTGCACCAGTGCGGCCAAAGACAAAAAACACCTTCGAGGACCGCGCCCGCCGATGCAGCAGGAAAACCCCGACGCCCTGAAAGGCTTCTCCAACTACCTCATTCCCAACCCTGAGGAGTTCGCCACCAATCTGCTCAAGGCCTATGAGGTCGGCAGCAAGGCGATGATGCGTCTGACTGAGCGGCCAGACGCCACGAGCGGTCCGTACTCGCCCGCCAGCGAACTGTCGGCCGCGACGCAGACGATCAGCGAACTGGTGCGCGTGTGGCTATCCGAACCGGCACGTCTTGCGGAAGCGCAAGGGGAGTTTTTCCGGTTGTTCGGGGAATTGTGGAACAACGTCGTCCAGCGCATGTTCGGCTTCAGCGTCCCGCCTTTGATCGAGCCCGCACCGGGCGACAATCGCTTCAAGGATCCCGAGTGGACGACAAACCCGTTTTTCGATTTCTGCAAACAGGCCTATCTGCTTGCATGCAAATGGGCCGAAGATCGCTTGGCCCAGACTCAAGGATTGAGCGCGCGTGACCGCCATCGCGCCGAGTTCTACCTGCGCCAGCTCACGAGCGCCTACGCACCCTCCAACTTCCTTGCCACCAATCCGGAGGTGCTGCGCGAGACGTTCCGGTCCAATGCGGCCAATCTCGTGGAAGGCGCCAAGCTGCTTGCGCGCGACATGGATCGCTCAACCGACCTTATGCGCATCAGCCAGACCGACACATCGGCTTTCGAACTTGGCAAGAACCTGGCGACGACCCCCGGCAAGATCGTCTTCCAGAACCGGCTGTTGCAGCTCATCCAGTATACGCCCACCACCAAGCAAGTGCGCGAACGTCCCTTGCTCATGGTCCCGCCCTGGATCAACAAGTTCTATATTCTCGATCTCACGGCACAAAAGAGCTTCATCAAATACGTCGTTGACCAGGGCTTCACCGTGTTCGTCATCTCCTGGATCAATCCAGGCGAGGACCTCGCCGACGCGACGTTCGAAGATTACATGCTCGAAGGCATCCTGTCGGCGGCGCTGGCGGCCAGCCAGGAAACCAAGCAGGAGAAGATCAACGTCTTGGGCTACTGCGTGGGCGGCACGGCGCTTTCCACGACGCTCGCCTATCTCGCCAAGCGCGGCGAAGAGCCCTTCGAAAGCGCCACGCTCCTTACCACACAGGTGGACTTCTCGCTGGCCGGCGATTTGCTTCTGTTCACCGATGACAATCAGCTCGCCTCCCTTGACGAACTGATGACCCAGCGCGGCTTCCTGGACGGCTCACGCATGGCGAACGTCTTCAACATGATGCGTCCGCGCGATCTGATCTGGCCCTACATCGTCAACAACTACATGCTGGGCAAGAAGCCCTTCCCGTTCGACCTGCTCTACTGGAACCAGGATTCCACGCGGATGGCTGCGGCCAATCATAAATTCTATCTGCGCGAGTTCTATAACGAGAACCGGCTGGCGCGCGGCGACATGACGATCGCGGGTACGAAGCTCGATCTGGCGGACGTCAAGCTTCCGATCCTGGAGGTCGCAACGCGCGAAGACCACATCGCGCCGGCGGCCTCGGTCTATCGCGGCTCCAAGATGTTCGGCGGCCCGGTCGAGTTCGTTCTGGCCGGCTCAGGTCACATTGCCGGTGTCGTCAATCCACCCGATAAGGTCAAGTATCAGTACTGGACCGACGGGGAAGAAGATGCGGCGGAACTGGGCAACTGGATCAAAAGCGCCAAAGAGCATCCGGGCTCGTGGTGGCCGTATTGGATCAAGTGGCTCAACACGCGATCGGGCGGTAAAATCCCGGCGCGCGAGCCCGGCGCCACCTTGGGCGTCATCGAGGACGCTCCCGGATCTTACGTAAAGGGGCGGTAGGCAGCGGCCGCTCGCTCACTTCTTCTCGCAGGTCAGCTTGTCAGGCTTGACGATCTGAACGAGGCTGATCTCGCCGTCCTCCTTGACGTACTCCACCTTCCCCGTAACGGAAAATGTTGCACCCTCGACACACGTCGCGTCGGGCGCATCGAGCTCGATGAGATGGATTCTGCAGGGATCCGACTTGGCCACCCAATAGTCGGGGGCTTCGAACAGGCGGTTCAATCCGATGGTGCCTGTGAGCGTTACCGGCCCCTCGGGGCAGAACGTCCTGCTATCGGCGGCGCTGGCGCCGCTTGCGGCAGCCATACCGAGCAAAGCCGCGAGAAGAATATCGCGCATGTCTTGAACCTCCCTGGGGATCGTCGTTTTGTTGCTCATACGTCTTTTCGTGCGCGCGTGCTGACATACCTGCAAAAAGGGCAAACAACACCTGAGTCCCGTCAGATACTTCGTGATCCTGGAACGATTGCGACGACGGCTTCGACTAGAGACGTTCCGTTTTTTGATGGATTGCGGAACAGCTCCAGGCTTTTGTTTTACCGTGCTTCTTGTCGGAAAACCGGTTCCCACTTTTCCGGAAGCACGCTAGACCACCGCGAACTCGCCCTCGTAATCTGCCGGCCACAAGACCGTGTAATCCTCACTGTCACGTTCCCTGTAGGCGACCGCCATCGCCTCCAGATCTTCCGATGCGGCGGCTTCCACAAGCGGCTCGATGCGCTCCCATACCTTGCCCGGGTTCTTGGTCTCGATCATCACGTAGATCGAGCCGTCTCCCTCTTCATGGCCGTCGACCTCCGCAAGCGTGGAGGCTCCCAGGGTCTCGATGAGCTGATCCTCCAGGGCGACGACCTTTTCGAGCGTCTCCTCGTCATCACCCTGAAATTGGAGAACGAGCTGATACTTCATTGCCGTGACGTTCCTCTTTGCCGTTTCGTTCAGAGCGCATCCAGCGCCTGGGCCAGATCCGCGATGATGTCTGCCACATCCTCAAGGCCGACCGACAGGCGCACCACATCGGGGCCCGCACCGGCGGCTATGCGCTGCTCATCGGTCAACTGACGGTGGGTCGTGGAGGCGGGATGGATGACGAGACTGCGCGTGTCACCGATGTTGGCAAGCAGCGAGAACAGTTTGAGCGAGGAGGCGAGCTTCACGCCGGCCTCGTAGCCACCCTTCACGCCAAACGTGAAAACGCCGCCCGCGCCCTTGGGACAGATCTTCTTGTGCCGCTCGTAGCTGGCATCGCCGGGCAGACCGGCGTAGTTCACCCAGTCGATCTTGGGATGATCTTGGAGGTAGCGCGCAACCGCAAGCGCATTGTCGGAGTGCCGCTGCATGCGCAAGGGGAGCGTTTCGGCACCAATCAGCAACAGGAACGCGTTGATAGGCGAGATCGCAGGGCCGATATCGCGCAGTCCCATGACGCGCGCAGCGATCGCGAAGGCCATATTGCCGAAGACCTCGCCAAGCACCATGCCGTTATAGGAAGCGTTGGGCTCCACGAGCGTCCTGTAGCGATGCTTGCTCTTCATCCAATCGAAGGTTCCGCAATCCACCAGCGCGCCGCCCATGGAATTGCCATGCCCGCCGATGAACTTGGTGAGGCTATGCACGACGATATCCGCGCCGAAGTCCTTCGGACGGCACAGGTAGGGCGAGGCCAAGGTGTTGTCGACGATAAGCGGCACGCCCGCCTTTTTCGCCACGGCTGAAATGGCTTCGATGTCGACCACCACGCCGCCCGGGTTGGCAATGCTTTCGACGAAGATTGCCTTTGTCTTGGGCGTGACGGCACGCTCGAAAGACGAAGGATCGAGCGAGTTCGCCCACACGACGCGCCAGTCGAACTTCTTGAAGGAATGATTGAACTGATTGATCGAGCCGCCGTAGAGCTGGCTTCCCGCAATGAACTCGTCCCCAGGTTCCAGAAGCGTGTGGAAGGTCAGGAATTGAGCGGAGTGGCCCGAGGCAACGGCCAACGCCGCGGTGCCGCCTTCGAGCGCCGCGATGCGGCCCTCGAGCACCGCCTGTGTCGGATTGGTGATGCGTGTGTAGATGTTGCCGAACGCCTGCAGCCCAAAAAGCTGGGCGGCGTGGTCGGTATCCTGAAACACGAACGACGTCGTCTGATAGATTGGTGTCGCCCGCGCGCCGGTGACCGGGTCGGGCGCTGCGCCTGCGTGGATGGCGAGTGTCGCGAATTTGAAGTCTGACGTCTCGGACATTGCATCGTCCCCTTCACTTGGCGGATCAGACCGCCAAGGAGGGCACGAAGCCCCGTACTGTCAACCGGGGCCAGACAATTTTGCGCAAATCAGATCTTGGCCATTTGGCCAGCAATGCCGCAGCGCCATTTCTTGATCTGCCAATTGGGATGCTCGCCGATCCACTTGGCCATTTCCATCTGGCCATTCATCATGCACTGCTGCGGCGTGACGCTGGCCTGTTCGGCAGGATTGGCGCCTGGGGAAATATTGGCGCCTTCGGAAATACCGGGGCCTTCGAAGTTCAGGTAAACGTCCTTGCACTGGGACGGCTGATCGATCAGGCAAACCGCGACCACAAGTTCAATCATAGGACACCCCCAGGTGTTGAGAGGCGAGCCACTCGCCTTGAGCGGCCCAACTTTCCCTGAGCGTGTCCCCGGCCTGCTTGTTTTGACGGCCTACTATTGCTCACAACTTACGAATATCAAATCAACTGCACAATAACTTAGCGGCCACAGTCACTGCCCACTTATCATTCAGGCGCATTTGTCACAGCATGTGTTGCTTATTAGTGGCGTCTCCGGAGCCCTTCAGCGCAACGAAGCGAGCAAGAAGCTGCCATGAAGTTGCATCTGCTTGTAGACAACAACCCGGGATGACCAACAGCGCGGCGGTCACGACACACCCTGCTCCCAATTCGCGCTTTTGACGGAGATCCTTCTTGTAAGGACCACAATTTCGGGTGCAATCCGTCTCCGGGCTGTCAGCGGCAATTGCAGCTTCACGGGAATAGAGGGCACATGGCTTCGTCTCCGAGTTCGGCGACCGATACACACCATTCGACTCCACATCTGACGATTGGCTGGCTTGCAAAGCGTTCCGCGCTTTGGTTGTTCATAATGGCCGTTGGCATCGGCGCAGCCTGTTGCCTTTATGCCTACGCGGACGAGACCAGTCGTGGACCTGAAACCCACATCACGACTTCGAAAAACTGACCGCGCACAGCGTCTCGTCTTACTTCGAAAATCGACGGTACATGCCGCTGGATTTATGCTTGGCTCATATCGTGAGCCATAGTTTTGCTGCGCAAGTCAGGCAAATCCTCGGATAAACCGTGGGTGGCGCCTTGCATTGCTCAAAATGGAGTGCACGGCGGCACCCCTTTTAGCCAAAGGCTTGGCTCAAACAATCCGATGCGCGCACGCCCGTCTGTCCTGATCGCCACAGCCGTCCTGGCAGGAACCTTGTCTCTCGCCAGGGCTCAGGGGCGTGAACCTGACGGCGCGCTCACGGACACGCGCGCGGTCGCGGCCGAGGCGGCTCCGGCTGGCGCCAGCGAAGCGCGCGGCGCGCGCATGGCGACCATTACGTCGTGGGGTATCCAGCTTCAGGAACTCGATCCGGCAAAGGCGCATAATGCCCCCTTCGACATGCTGGTGATCGATGCCACGGCCGGCGCAAAAGGCGGCCGGGCATTGACGCGGCCCGAAATCTCGCAACTGAAATCGAAGCCCGACGGCAGGCCGCGCCTGCTCCTCTCCTATCTGTCGATCGGAGAGGCCGAGGACTATCGCCCCGACTACTTCACGCCCGAGTACATGACCGAGGATGCTCCCGACTGGCTCTTGTCCGAGAACGAGCGCTGGAAGGGCAATCGCCGTATCCGGTTTTGCGAGGAAGGCTGGCAGCGCACGATCCTGGGCGACGACGACGGCCGCAACGTTTACAACAGCATCGAGCCATCCCCGCTCTACCGGTTGATCGAGGCCGGGGTCGATGGCGTCTACCTCGACCGCGCCGACGTCTACTCGGAAGTGGAGAAGCAGTGCCCGGATGCCGCGCGCCAGATGGTGGCATTCGTAGTCCGTCTCGCCGCTCATGCCCGCAAGAAGAACCCGAACTTCATCGTCATGCTGCAAAACGCGGAAGAATTGCTGGCTTACAAAGACATGGTGAAAGCCATCGACGGCGTCGCCAAGGAAGACCTGTTTTACGGCGCCGATCACAGCGAGCACGCCAACCCGCCTGCCATGGTGCGCGATACATTGAAGAACCTCAAACTGGCTCGCGATGGGGGCCTGCCTGTGTTCGTCCTCGACTACCTCAAGGACCCGGCCAAGCGGGCGGCCGACAAGGCCAAGATTGAAGCGCAAGGGTTTATCGCTTATTTCGGACCCAGGCCCCTCGATGATCTTTGGATCGCGCATGCGGGCCATTGAGGCGGGACCTCGCCGCAAATTCTTTTAAAAGTAGCGCCGTTGACGATAGCAACTTCGCCCCTGCGCGTTCTTCGCGCCCTGGCAGGCCTGATCCTGCTGGGAACGGTGATGTGCGCCGGTTCGCCCGTCGGCGCGCAGACAGCCGAATTCCCGCCAGCACCCAACGCCCGTGACGCCCTCGCAGCCCGGCGCGCCGCTCTCGCCAAGGTAGAGACCTGGGCAGTGCAGTTCCGCCATATCGACATCGCCCAGCTTCGAGCCTCGCCGTTCGACATGGTTGTCATCGACCACGCGCCCCATCCCCAACAAAGAGATGAGACGCCGTTCACCCGCCAGCAGATCGAAGCGCTCAAGCACAAGGACGGGGGTCAGCGCAGGCTTGTCATTGCGTACCTGTCGATCGGCGAAGCGGAGCGCTACCGCTACTACTGGAGGCCGGAGTGGGAGATGCCGGGCTCGCGGCCTTCATGGCTTGGCTCGGAGAACCCGCACTGGCCGGGCAATTACCTCGTCACCTATGCCGATCCGCAGTGGCAATCGATCATTTTCGGCACGCCCGGCAGCTACTTCGACCGGATCATGGCGGCAGGATTCGACGGCGTGTTTCTGGATCGAGCTGATGCCTTCCAGGACGAGGGCCGCGACAGCCCAGAGTCGCAGGATGCCATGGTCAGCTATCTGGTGCGCCTTGCCGATCATGCGCATCGCAAGGATCCAGGCTTTCTCATCATTATGCAAAACGCTGAAGAGTTGATCCGCTTCGAGGCCTTGCGCGCCCGCCTCGATGGCCTTGCGAAAGAGGATCTGCTGTACGGCGGCACCGACAATTCCGCGCAACCCAACCCGCCTGCCATGGTGCGCGATAGCCTGAGCAATCTGCGCATGGCTCGCAAAGCCGGCATGAGCGTATTCCTGATTTCGTATGTCAACGAGCCAGCCAAGGTGGAGCGGATCAAAGAGCTTGCCAGACGCGAGGGCTTTCGCCTCTATTTTGCCGAGCGGATGCTTGACCGGCTGAACCCCGGCGGCGCGACGACGCCGCCAGCCGGCGGACAGCCTCAAGATCGGGGTCCGCAAGCCGCCCCCAATGCTGTCACGCCTCCCGAGACGGTGTCCCCGGACAACTGAACGACATGCTGGGGAAACTCGCGCGCCCTTTTGTGGCGGGATTGGTTTTAAGTTCCCGCGAACCGCTTTAGACTTGCTCGCCGCTGCGTTTCCGGTGGCGCTGCATGGAGAACCGTCATGGACATGGTCTGGGCTCTGGTCTTGCTCGTGCTTGTTGGTGCGCTGGTGTACGGCGCGTATGCGCTTGGCCGCGCCTCTGCATTCGCCGAAATGCGCCGCGTCGGCATGGATCAAGGCATGTCCGGCAGCGACGTTACGCACGCCCCCGAGCAGGCGCCCGTTCCTTCGCCCCGAGTCAACCTGCCGCGCACGGCCGCCGCACCCCCTGTGCTCGTCGGCGATGAGGGACCCTCGGCAGCGCCAACAACGCGCCGCAGCGCGTCCCCACCTCCGGCCGCTGCCGCTGGGTCTTCCTCCAGCGCAGGCCCATCGGCATCCACACCGCGCCGGACCGCAGCACCCCCTCCAGCCGCCGCCGCGTGGTCGACACCAAAGTCCGGCTCGGACAAGAAAGGGTCCTAGAGTGCTTTGCGGAAAAGTGGGAACCGGTTTTCCGACAAGAAGCACGACAACAAAAGCCTGGAGCCGTTTGCGCGATTCCATCAAAAAGGAACGGCTCTATAGCCGATTGCGATCTCACGGACTCACTTCCTTCTCCCGCGGGGAGAAGGTGCCCCGAAGAGAGCACGAGAAACGCCTCTCCCCTTGGGGAGAGGCCGGCGCTCCGGCGCGTCAGCGCCGGACCTCGAGCGCCGGGTGAGGGGTTGGGCGCGCGTTTCAATCATCCGCTCGCCATCGTGCAGAGAGCGGTAGACCACCCCCTCACCCCAACCCTCTCCCCAAGGGGAGAGGGGACGCAATCAGCGGCACAGGCGCAAGTCCCTCACCTGTCGCTTCGCGACGTCCTCTCCCGTTCCGGGAGAGGAAAAGAGTGGCTCTGTATGATCGGAAAATGCGCTACCTAGCTCGACGGTCAGGCGCGCCGCGCTGCCGCGCGGATCGACGGGTTGTTCCCGATGAAGGTGAGATAGTTGAGACGCGCCAGCGTCCGGTCTGCCACGATCAGCGCGACCGCAGCAGCGATGAAGGCGGCCAGGAAGTACCCCGCGCCGTAGTATTCCTCTCCCCACGAGGCCGTCAGCACCGCAAGACCGCCGTTGAGCGCGAGGAACAATCCCTGCAACGCGCAATAAATCCGCCGCCGGTCGAAGAACACGACGATGGAGGTGGCCGCGATGAAGATGAACAGAAAGACCGAACCCAAGGCACCAAACCGCAGAATGGCAATCTGGCGGTATTGAAGATTGAGCACCTCGACGATCGCGGGCGCGGAGAGCGCAAGCACGGCGCCCAGCGCCAACTGCGAGACGGCGATCAAGGACAAGCTCTCGAACGCGAAGCCCTCCAGCTTCCGGCGCTGTGCTTCGATCTGCTCGATGGTGCCGTGATCCTGTACCGCCCCGAAATAGGCGTGATAGCGCTCGAAGAACTCTGTCTCGAGCTTCATCACGAATTGCGCCAGCGCCGGAATGATGACCAGCGACGCGATGAACATCGCGCTGTCATAGAGCGGCGCATGGATCAGGCCGCCCTCGACGCTTTGCCCCTCGATCGAGAACCAGAACACCCATTTGTCGATCCAGATCGCGGCGGTTCCGAGCAACGCACCCAGCGCCAGAAAGACATAGGTCACATGACCCTGCCGCAATTCCATCAACGCGGGCCGCAAGGTGGATGCGGGACCGGGAAACATCGAGAGCACGCGCATGGCGAGTCCCAGGAACGTGAGCGCGAGCCCGGTCGCGAAACCCCACGTCATGCCCTCCGCGCCAAGCCCCATGAGCGCGGTGGCAGTGGCGCAGGCCACGGATACGAACAACCCGGCCAGGAACGAATAGGTGATCGCGCGATAGTCGCGCACCGCCCCGCAAAATGCCAGCGCGACCCAGATCAGCGCGACGATGGAGGAGGCGGCGTACAACGCGACCGCCAGCCGTGCAGGCACGCCGAAATAGAACGTCAGGCCCGCAATGCCCGGCGCGACGACGGCGAGAGCGGCGATGAAACTCGCCAGCATCAGAGCCGGCACGCCGCCGGTATCACGCCGCCACAGCCGGTCGGCGAGAAGCCGCGTCGCCACGATCGTGATGGGCGCCGTCAGCACCAGCGAGGTGGCGAACGCGTAGATCACAACGGCGCGAAAAGTCGCCAGCGTCCCATGGCCCGCAATCGTCTCGGCGAAGGCGGTGATGGTGGCAAGGCTTATGATCGTGAACAGCCAGGGACCGGCTGCGATCACGGCGGCATGCCCCGATGCCTTCACGACCGCGGAAAGGGATTCCTGATTTCTCAGCGCGCGCAGCGCAAAGCCAATGCCCGCCATCAGGCCGCTCCCTGCTTCAGGCCTTGATCTGCGCCCGGCGCGCGCGGCATGGCTATAAGCCGGGCATAAAGTCCGGCATAAGCAGCCGCCGCGCGCTCGGAGGTGTAGTAGGTCGAAACGCGCGCCTTGAGCGCATCTCCGTATCGCCGGCGCAGTTCGTGGTCGGTCAGCAATGTGAACACAGCGTCCGCAATTTCATCGGCAGCGGCCAGATGCGTGACCACACCGCCCGCACCCAGATCCGGCGTTTCCTCCAAGCGGCCTTCAATGATCTCACGGCACGATCCAACGTCCGTCGCGACAAACGGAATGCCCCCTGCGCCCGCCTCAAGAACGACGAGGGGTTGACTCTCGCTCAAGCTCGTCAACACTGCGACGTGGATCTTGCCGAGATAGTCGATGATGTCGACAGGGCCGGTGAATAGCACGGTTTTAGTCAGGCCATATGCTTCAACCAGCGCCTTGCACTCCGCATGGTAGCCAGGATCCTCTTCCGTGGGTCCGATGACCCAGGCGCGCAACTCAGGCACACGAGCGACAAGATGCCGGGCCGCTTCGATGAAGGTCTTGACGTCCTTGATGGGTACGACGCGCCCGATCAAGGCCATGGTGGGCCGCGCTGCCGGATCTGCGGTTGCGAGAGAGGCAAAGCGCTTTACGTCTATGCCGTTGGCGATGATCGAAAGCTGGTCTTCGCGCGCGCCCAGGATGCGTTGCGGTCCCTGGTTGTCGCGATAGAGCGTAACGACGTCGCTCGCCATCTCATAGCAGGTGCGCGCGTAGGCTTCGAATGCGCGCACCCACATGTCGCGCAAATCGAAACGCGGATCATCGAGCGCATGCCCCTTGTCGATCGTGTCGGCGACCCAATCGGCCATCAGCAGCTCGATGCGCCGTTCATTGGTATAGATGCCATGCTCTGTCAGCACGCAGGGGCGGCCCGTCTCCAGGCCGGCGCGGGCCGCCAGCAGGCCTGCATAGCCCGTCGAAATGGTGTGATAGACCTTGGCTTTTGGCAAGGGCGCTTCGAGCACCGAAAACAGGCCGCTCAGCAGCGCGCGCCACGCCCAAAAATAATCAAGGAACGAGCCGTTGGGCATTTCACGCCGGTACATATCCTGCACGATGGACCAGGCCGCGGGCGCGTTGAACAGGTCCTCGATGCGCATGTGCCCGCTGATGGCGGAAAGCTCGCGCATCGCGCCAGCGAGCGGCGCGCGCCCGCCTTGCGTCATCAGGAGGGTTAGTGCTTCACCCAAGGCCGCAACCGCAACGGGCGAAATAGTGCGCTGGCGCGGCGGGCTTCCGAATTGCTGAAGATAGAGAGGCTCGAAGCTCACCAGGTTGGGCGGCGCCTCGTAGCGCGATTTCAGACCCATCGGCTTGGGCCATAGCGAAACAACGCAGAAGGTTGTCTCCGGCTGCGAGCGCATCAGCCAGTCGATCCACGACGAGACGCCTCCCGGCACGTACGGATAGCACCCCTCGACAATGAGGCAGACGTCGGCGCCGTCCGCGCGCTTCCCGATCTGATCGACTGCCATCGCCGGACTGGTCATATCAGGCGTACTCCCGGCACGGACGGCGGCGCACGCGGCGCCCACCGCCTGACAGCGCGCGCGTCACACGGCGAAGAACCCGCAGCTCCTTGAAACGTCCCTCGCCGATCAGATACGTCTCCATCGCGTCGAGGGCATCCTTGTCCACGTCGCGCGCGGAACGCGTCACATCGCGGCCGCGCGCCAGCACATTATCGAGAAGCGTCCGCAAGTTCTCCGCGCAGCGCGCCCGCAATTGGGGCGACAGCAGCGAGCACGGACTCAATGCATGCAGTTCACCCGCATCATGCAGTGTCTGGCGCAGTGTGCGCGGAGAAGCCAGACGCGATTGCTCGATCTTCACCTTGAGATCCTCACGAACGCGCGCGACAACGGCCGCCGCCTGAACACGCACCACGGGCTCGCTGCTGCGCAAGGCGGCATCGAGAACAGCCGTATAGTCGGGATGGAAGTGACGGGCGACAAGGCCGAGCGCACGCTGCCGCTCATCCAGCGTGCCGTGTGCAATGACCTTGAGAAAGTCGCGTGGCGGCTGCATATCGAGGCGCTGCGTGCGACCGGAAATGATGCGCTCGTAGAGTTGCGTCACATGCGAAGGCCGTCCTGCGCGCGCAAGCCGCTCGTACCAGTCCCGGCGCACGTCCCGTGTGCTGGCGACGTTGCCCGCAAACGGCAACGCCGCAAGCGTAGCCAGTGCGCCCGCCGGGCCACCGATCGCGTTGAGAAGCAAAATCGTAATGGCGAGCGCGCGGTCTTCTTCGCTCCTGCGTCCCGAAAGCAGGATGTAGCTCATCAGGGCCACCACCCCGGCGTGGACTAGAATCACGACACTGAGGGGAACATCTGCGGAAAATGCGAGAAGGACCACGATGCCTTGACCAGCCAATGCCAGCACCGCGCCCAACACCTCACGCGCGCCGGGCGCTCGTGGACGCTGAAATTCACCCATCGGCGCACCAGAGTGATCCATAGGACAATCGGCTCACTTGTTGACGCGCGGACGCGGCGTGCCACAGCCGTTATCCTGCGGCTTGTCCTGCCATGAAACGTGCCGCCAGTCTCGCGTGAGGCGTGCGGACCCGACGGCAGGACCAGTATTGTCGACGATGATGCGCGGCTCCGCCAACATCGGCGCCAGCAGACGGGCCACAACCGCGAGCCTGTCGGTGATACCGTCGCTCAGCACCGCACCGTCCGCATCATCCAGCTTGAGAACACCGAGCACGCGGCCGCTTTCCGCGATCGCAGCGGGCGCATGAGCGACCGCCGGCGGCAGCACGATCGGCACGACGGCGAGACCGTCTCCGCCAAGCACGATCTCTGCGTCCGCATCAAGCACGCTCAACGCCCGGCGCTCACCGATCGCAGCCTTGTAAATGGCGTGGCTCGCGGCAATCCGAGAGGGCTTGGCCTCTCCCACGGCGCATATGGGTTCAAGCCCTCCGGCCTTGAGACCATAAACGCTCAAGCGAGCACCCGGAAATGCAGCCTCGCACAAGCCCTCGAACGCCCGTGCAAAATCCGCATTCGGCGCCGACATCAGCGCGATGGCATCGAGCACCGCGCCACCATGCGTCGCCGGACGCGACGTCACCTGCCGTTCCAGCTGGCGGCAGCGCCGCTCCAGATCGCGCGCATAGACGGCCAGCGCCTCCGCTTCACGCGTGCGCTGTCCCAATTTCGAGGTAAGATCTTCCTTGCGTTCGATCTGGCGAAGCCGGAACTGCCCCAGGATCAGCGCGACAGCAATCCATAAGATCGGCAGTGCCCATACGCGCAGCAGGTATGCAAAGTGATTTTCATCGATGAGCTGTTCGGGCAGGCCGTGCATGACGTAGGCAAACGTCGCCGCACCCGCCGCGAGGAGCCCGGCCACGGTGCCATATTGCAGCGATAGAAGCAGAACAGGCAGCCAATAGGGCGAGGGCTCCAGGCTCAGCACATCGAGTCCCGGAACGATCTGGTCGGCGAATTGGATCGCAGCAATGAGAACAGCCAACTCGGCGAACGCACCTGCGGGCGGCAGGACCGGCAGCCAGACAGCACCATGCGGCGTGCGCCAATCGCGCAGCATCTGCCGTAAAGGACTCAAGATACGCTTTCCCGTTTTTATATTGCGCGCAAGGGCAGGGACCTCACGCATCAGCCTACCAGATGGCGCCGTCCGCAATCGTGGAAAATACCGCTTCGCTTCCTTACCGGCAACGCTGCACACCCGTTCAATTCGTCGCGTGGTGAATGCAGGCCACAGATCATTCGAGGTCGCTTTGCCATTTCGATCTGTTTTACCGCTTCGTGGTGTCCCGGGCCGGGCTTGCCGCCGGCAGACCCTGTTTCTTGCGGCCTGCGTTCTGCGCACGCTCGCGAACGAGCTTTTGTTTGATCTTGAGCGCCTTGAGATGCTTGGTCTGCTGCAATACCCGGTCGGTTTTTTTCAGGACCTTGGTCGTGCTCTGAGACTGGCCGCGCGGCGTGGCATGGACCCGCCCTGCGCTGATATTGCTGACGCGCGGCATGGGATGGCCGAGCTGTGCGGCCAGTTTTTGCGCTTCCTCCGTCATACGCGACGACAAGGCGCGGCGCCATGGGGTGAGCATGTCCGGACCGAGCACCGCTACGCGCCTTGGAGCATCGGGATTTCCCCGGTCGCGCAAAGCATGAGCCTCGGCTGAAGCGGCCGGCACGGCGGGACCGGCAGGGTTGGCGGGAGCGGCAAGATCAGGGACTGACGCCGATGGCATATTCGCGGCTGCGCGCACTTCATCGGCCTCCGCTGTCATGGCCGTTTTATCGAGCCCGCGCACGAGTGCCGCCGCCACTTGCGCATCAAGTTTGGCCACTCCGAACTTGCGCGCGCCAAGCAACGCCGTACCCGGATCGCCCGCCTCGAGAGCGGCCGCCACGAAACGGCTTGCCTTGTCTGCGTCATCGAGCGTGGCACTGTCGAGCCAACCGCGCAGATAGAGGGCGGCCGGCCGGGGTTGTGACTTTTCGAGCAACCGCTCGGCCACGGTGAGCGACAGGCTATCGCCGGCCTCTCCGGCGCCCTTGGCCACGTCCAACGCGCTGTCGGGATAGTTCGAGCGCGCCAGAATGTCGACGACCGCGACCGCAAGACCCTGATCCTTGCTCGCCTTGATCCAGCGCACGGCCCGGCGCACGGCCTCGTTCGGCTGACCCTGCTGAAGCAGCAAATCTATGAAGAGGAAGCGGTCGTCGCTCGACGTCAAACGCTTCACATCGTCGATGGCGCGCAGAATGGCGCTGGCCTGAGAACTGTCGCCCGAGGCCGCCAGCAGTTCCGCCAGCCGCGCCAGGTCGTCTGGCCGGCGGTAGCCGCGCTGGCGGCAGAACTGCAGGCCTGCGATCTCGTCATCGCCGTTTCCCTGCAATCGCAGCAAGGCGACGTACTGGCGGCAGGCTGCCTCCTTGTAGCGCGTTTCGATCTGCGCCTTGAGGGCAACCACGCGTGCCTGCTGATCGCCAACAGCCTGATAGAAGTTGACGAGACGCTCGCGCAACGCGGGATCGTAAGGCCGCTCATCGACCATCTCCTCCAGGATGGTGCGTGCCTTGCGCGTATCACCCTGCTCCTCATAGAGAGCCAGCATCTGGTGCAGCGTGCGATAGCGCCGGTCGCCGTTGGCGTAGCCTTGCTCGAGAATGCCCAGGGCCGCGCGCGCGTGGCCGTCGCGCTCCAGCATGGCGATCAACTCGTTGTCGCCCGGCAGCATCATCCAGCCCGCGCCCAGCGCCACGGCGAACACCATGGCCATCAGGACGTGATAAGACCTGATCAGTGGCGAAGGCTCCGCGCTAGGGATCATGGCACGTCACCCTGATGGCGAGCGGATCAATGGCGCCGGATTTGAGCGCGAACGCCAGCCGTCCGTTGGCATCAGCGGCCGCGCTCTGACGCTCGATCACGCCGCCGGGTCCTTTCACCTCGATGTCGTAGGTCCGCGATGGCGTCACCTGCCAGACCATATCGCCGGGCCCGTAGCCCTGCGCGCGCGCATCAAAGGCGCACGCCGATTGGCGCGCCACGCCCTGCACCTGCCAACGGCTCTCGACCAGATAGGGCGGCGGCGCATCCGCCACGTTCTCCTGGGTCCGCGTTTGCGCTTCCTCGACGGGTTGCGGCGCTACCGGCCGCAAGACGATCGTCGCCGTCTCTTCCGCGGGATCGAGCGCGACGTAGAGCGCCCCGTTGTGGCGGTTCGCGCCCAGGACACCCCGGCTGCGCTGCCAATCCACATCGACGCCAGGCGCATCATCGAAGCGAAAGGTCTGCATGGCTCCGCGTTCGGTGATGGCCCAGGTGGTGGCGTCCACCTGCGCGATCTTCACGGCAAAGAAATCGTCCGCAATGGCGGCGTATTCGGACGCCTTGACCGGTATGACAGCAGACGCGCGCGCCAGATCGAGGATATGCTTGAGGGCGTTGAGCGAGGCGGCCTTCTCGCCCGAGTACATGTGATAGTAGAGATTGAAGGGCTTCAGGCGGCGGGGCGCATCGGTATTGGCGAGCGTTTGCTCCAATAAAAGCTGCCCGAAATAAGGCCCGTGCCAGTTGTTCGTGTAGGTGTTCTCATTGCTGTTGCCGGCATAGATCTGACGCTCCGAGTTTGCGGGCCGGGCAATGGGCGGCACGTAGAACACGGACGGGTATTCGGCATCGAGCCGCGTATCCCCGCCGTTCATGTTGCGCACGCCCGCTTCGCGCGTTGCGCGAACGGCCGCTTCGAACGGCTCGGTATCGCCGCTCCACAACACGATCGCCGCCTTCTTACCCTTGGGCGCGAAGCTTTCTGACACCTTGAGCGCACCTTTGGTCTCAAGGTTGACGTCGAAGGGCTCCTTCAGATACTCGCGCGGCAAATCAGCCGAGCCCGCAATGTAGCGCGCGCGTGTGTCCACGCTCTGCGACTTTCCCGCAATGCGATAGAGAAAGCCGCGCACCCGGTCCATGACGGTGGGCGAAGGACGGGCGGCAGTGTCGACCAGCTCCAGCTCCTTGGCGCGGTCGTAGTGCTCATAGAACCCCCAGACAAATGGGTGCGTGTAGGTGTGGGTTGCCACCTCCACGTGAGGGAGCGCGTAAAGCTGCGCAGCGCTCTCGCCCGCCTGAAGCGTTCCGCCCAACTCGGGGATCGAGTCGCCCGCGATCAATCCGGCCGACACCGGGAGATCGGGATAAGGTTCGATGATCTCCTGCCGGATGACGTCGGCCACGGTTGTCTGCGTTTCGCGGTAGCCTTCGATCTCGGAAATGTTGTTCCAGCCATCGCCGTCGATATGGCTGAAATACATGCGCCGCCCGTCGAGCGTGGTCACATCGGGAATAGGAAAGCGTTCATCCCCCATCGCCTGTTTCAAGAAAGCGAACGGATTGAGGATCCAGCGCGCACGGTCGGCTGCATCGTCGAAAAAGATGGCGTAGCCGTCCGCGACGTAGCCGCCTCCCGAACTTGTTGTCACGACCGCGGACGCGCCGCCTCCGGCGCCGGCAGGCAGACTCAAGGACAGATGAACGTTGGTTGCGAGCGACGCCGGCGTGGCAACGGGATAGGGCGGCAGAGCCTTGTCGAGCGGACGCTCGAACCCGATCATGTCAGGATCCACGACAACCGGTTCGCGACCACGCGTGACAGCCACGAACTGGTCCGTCATGTTGACCCCGATGCGTTGGTAAATGTGTTGCGCAACCGGGTTGAGCGTGGAACGCCCGGCCGGAGCGGCATCGCCGAACACCACCAGCCGCAGCCCCTGCGACGTGGCCTCATCCAGCCATTTGAGATAGCCCGTACTGTCGGCCAAAGGCTCCACCAGCCAGGAGACAATGCCCCGGTAACCTTCCAACGACGACGGCGGCGGAAGCGGTTTATTGACGTCCTGGTAGGTGAGCTTGTAGCCCAGCCAATTGAGCGGCATCTCCGCCATGCGATGAAGCCGCGACACGGTCGGGGTCTGTTCGAACCGGCTGTCGTAGAGCGCCAGCACGTCGCGGCGAACCGCCCGGCTCTTGAACTCCACATCGACGGCGCATGCGCACGGCGCCCAGGCGAAAGCCGCCAGCCCCAACACGAGCAACCCCGTTAGGCTCGCCCGGATGTTTTTCGCATTGCTCACAGATCTTTCAACCCGTCCCGAAAGGCGCTGCCTCGGCAGGCGCACAGGTTGCCTGCAAAACCGTGGCGCAAGGATTTCAGGCTTTTCCTATGCCTTAGCGCGCCGGCATAGTGAAATTCATTCACCAGTTAGCTCTAACGTTCGAAAGGCTGGACTGCCAGACCGGCAGAGGAGCACGGGGGACCATCTTGATTACCGCTCGGCGCTCCCCTTATCATGCACGAGGGCGGCTCTTGGACTTACCAGGGCGTACCCAGGCGCGTGCCGTCCGAAAGGGCGGCCGGCCGAGCAGCCGGCACGGGACAGATAGCGGATGACGGAACAACAGAAAAAGTTTCCTGAATTCTACGTCACCGCCCCGCAGCCCTGCCCCTACCTTCCAGGAAGGCTGGAGCGAAAGCTCTTCACCCATCTGACGCACGACAAGCCGCCTGAGTTGATCGACCGGCTTCTCACCACCGGCTTCCGCCGCAGCCAGAACATCGCCTATGTGCCCTACTGCGAGGGTTGTCAGGCGTGCGTCTCGGTGCGCGTTCTGGTTGACGAGTTCGAGCCCAACCGGACCATGCGGCGCATCAGCTTTAAAAATCGCCGGCTGATGGCGCGCCGCATCGCGCCGCAACCCACCTCCGAGCAGTACCGGCTGTTCCGCTCCTATATCGATGCCCGCCACAACGACGGCGGCATGGCGGACATGAGCGTGCTCGACTACCGGATGATGGTGGAAGACAGCGTCATCAATACCTTTCTCACCGAATACCGCGAGAAGCCCGACGGCGCGGACGACCTCGACATCGAGAAGTGGCCCCTCAAGGCGGCTGCGTTGTGCGACCGGCTCTCCGACGGCATCTCGATGGTCTACAGCTATTACGATCCCACCGACCCTTCCCTCAGTCTTGGTACCTACATGATCCTCGAGCACGCCGCGTTCACGCGCCGGCTAGGGTTGCCCTATCTCTATCTGGGCTACTGGATCGAAGGCTCCGACAAGATGGGCTACAAATCACGCTTCGTGCCCCAGGAACGCCTCGGCCCCGAGCAATGGGAGCGCGTCGACGAAGCGGAGTGAAGGCTGCGAGCCTTCTCGCAGCGCTCGGCTTCACCCGCCCTTGAGCCTCAATGATCGTGCTCGCTTGCCTTGGGAAGAATCTTCAGGAGCGGAGCAGGCCATTTGAGGTGGTGCTGGTGCTCGGGCGGGCCGGTTTCGCTCCACGTCATCTGGCCCTTCTCACAGTCCTGCGTAACGGTGAAGGCGAGGGTTTGATTTGGCTTTAGCTCTTCAGCAATGAAGGCATTGACGACGAACTCGTCGTAGAAATCATCGGGCAGAGAGCCGCCCGTCCAGATCACTGACTTGACACCCTCGGCCAGGATTGCGCCGTGATAGAATTTGTAGCCCTGCGCGTAGCCGCCTTTGGCCGTGGTAATTTGCCAGCCCGGCTTTGGCATCGGCTTCACCGCGATGATACCTTCGGGAAAATCGATGCGGACTTTCACGGTCGGCGATCCTTCGCAGCCGTGCGTAACCTTGAAGACAGCCTTGTAAGGCTGTCCGACCGCCGTCTGGCGCTGTTCCAGAACGACGTGGGCGTCGGCGCCTCCAGCCAAGAGAGCGAGCATCAAGAAGGCGGCAGTGTGCGGTATCGGGTTCATGTTCTAAAACCTCAATGTTGATCGTGGTGATCGTGTGCGGGATGTGCGCCGCTTTCGACACGAACCGATCCCTCGAACAGCGAGAATTTCTCTGTTACGTCTGCCGGCAATCCCGCCTCCATGCCCGCAAGCGTGATCTCGAGTACCGCTGCGGTCTCTTCGGGTACGCCCGCCGCGGCAAGCCCCCATGCCGTTCGGATGCCGTCGCCGCTGCACAACACAACGTGCCAGACATCACCTCGTTTCCTGAGCAGCGCCCGGCCTCCACGTTCGCCCGCAATCCATCCTGCAACGGCAAAGCCGCCCGATATGGCGACCGGGCGCACATCGACAGGATTGTCAGGGCGCTCCCACGTCGCCTTGATCACATGGGCGATGGCATGAGCTTCCTCGTCGTCGCTAGCCCAGGCGGGCGCGCAATGGAGGGCGCCGCAAAGCGCCATCCAAACGAGAACCGCAAATCCGGACAGAAGGAATGGCGATCGTCTGCAGCCGCGATCGTTCATGTCACCACCTCATCTGTACGCCAGCGTACACCGCGCGGCCCGTACCCGGCTCGAACAGGGTCGTCCTGTCCGGGTCTGCGACGTTCGTGATGCCTGTCGAGGCGATGTAGTGCTCGTCGGCGAGGTTGCGGCCTTCGATATAGGTCGACCACGTCTGGCCGTCGTCGTATCCGAGCTTCAAACTCCAGATCGCATAAGCCTGCGTAGCAAGCGTGTTGGCGCTATCGACGAAGTAGGCCTCAGGCACCCATTCCACGTTCGGTCCGAAGTAGACGCCGCTTGGATGCTTATAGAGCAACTCGGCCCTCAGGAAGTGGCGCGGTGCGCCGGGAATATCGTTGTTGGCGTAGAGCGGATCGTTGTCGAAGTGAAAGTCGTTGTAGGTGTAGGCGGCATTGAGCCAGATCTCGTCAGGGCTTCCTGTTTTCTCCACGATCCCCTTGATCAGCGCCGCGCCGATACCCGCTTCTATGCCCTGGTGCACCGTCTTGTCGGCATTGGCCACGACGCAGTAATCGGCAACCGGAAAGGGCGCCACGCACATGAGTTCGTCGTCGATGTTTGCCCGGTAGAACGCGAGTTCCCAGGTATAATCCGCGCTTCGCCCGCGCGCGCCGATCTCGTACGTCGTGGCGCGCTGCGCCTTGGCGTCGAACGCATTGCTGCCGATTTGCCTGTTCTCGCCGAAGGACGGTATCTCTGCGCTGCGCGAAATATTGGCGAACAGTTGCGCGCTCGTCGTCACCTCATAAAGCAGGCCGATTTTCGGGTTCCACAGATCGAAGCTGTTGGACCCGCTCGTGGTACCCAGATAGGCGGTGCTTTCACGCTCGGCGTGAAGAAACTGCGTGCCGGCCACGACGGCGAGCTGCGATGTCAGGTAGAACGAGTTTTCCGCATAGAGGGAGAGGTTTTTCGACTCATCCAGCGAATGCACGAATAGCGGTCCCTTGGCCGCGCCTGGACCAATGCCGTATTGCCTGGTGTCGACTTCGCCGTTGTGCAGGTTCACACCGGCGATAAGCCTGTTCTTATGGCCGGCGATACTGCTTTCATCGTAAAGGCGGGCAAAGCCGCCATAGTCGTCGTACTCATAGTCAAGCCACAGGAAGATAGGATGCATCAAGTGGCGATCAACATAAAATGCTCCCAGTTCTATCGTGGTGCCCGGGCCGACGCGAACCGTCGTCTTGTTCGCAAGACGCAGGGTATCGATGTTGCGCTGCCAGTCATTGACGACGTTGATGGCCGCCGCCGTCCTCGGCGAAGTCAAGGCGGACTCCCTGGTCACGGACCCAGGAATGCGTTGATCGACCGAGTTGGCATTGAGGTAGAAACGCGTCTCCACGTTCTCGCTCAGGCGATAGCCGAGGTTGGCCGAGCCGCGGACGCTTTCGCCATCGCTGTGCTCGCGAAACCCGTCCTGCTCCAGCCAGGTGCCCGCAATGAAATAGTCGGCCGCGCCATAGACGCCGCCGGAACTTGCCGAGAGCTTGTGAAACCCGAAGCTGCCGATGTCCACGCGCGCGCTGAATTTGTCGGCGTCATATCCCGTCGGCATGACGAAGTTGATCGCGCCCCCCAACGAATTTGCGCCGAACCGAAGCGCGTTGGCACCCTTGAAGACTTCCACGTAGCGATAGGCGCTCGGATCGATCTCCTGGAAGTCGCCGAAGCCATCGGCGGTGTTGATCGGGATGCCGTCCATATAGAGCTGGATACCGCGCAAGTGGAAGTTGCGTGACAGCCCTGATCCGCGGATGGAAAGGCGCGAGTCTTCACCCCATTTGGGTTGCACAATGACACCGGGAACGAAATCGAGGACATCCTTGATCGTGCGGGCGGGCGTCGAGCGGCTGAATTGATCATCCGAAACGATATCGACGGCTCCAGGCGTGCGCGCGATTTCCGCTCGCGCCTCGGCGGCCGTCGGGACGGTGAGGCTGCCTGCGCGTAGCGCAGGTGTGCCCGAGACGGCCGCCGGTGCCGTTGCCGCAACCGGCGTAGCTGGATTGCCTGGATCCCCGGCCGTACTCGCGTCTTGGGGCGTGGCGGTTGTGGGTTTGGCCGAAGCCGTCTTCTTGTTCCGCTTTGCAGGCCGGGGCGCTTCCGGCGCGCGGGCCGACTCTTTCCTGGCTTTCACTTGCGGTGCAGGTTGCGTCTGCTGTTTCTCTTCCTGAATGACGGTGACATCGGGCAGTTCGGTTTCAGCGGCGGCTTCTTGTGCCGACGCAGGTGAAAATTGCGTGATGATGGCTGCGGGTAGCGCGCTCACCGCAAGCGCGGCCAGCGCCGCACAGCGCCGTATTGCGTTGGACATGTCGGGCAAACTCCAAAATAGCCAGGATTGCGGAGACTGATTGGCAACGCCCCGCGCGAATGGAAGACTATTCAGGAGTTGGAAGGTGGGCCGCGGGAACCCAGGATCGGCCCTGCACGCACGGGAGGCAACGTGACGGCCAGAGGCGCCATGAGTGGTGCGTCAGCCGCAAGGACCGGCTCGAACGCCACGATATCGAGTTGCGGCAGGTTCAGCGCCGCAAGACCGGTGAACGCGCAGGGCTGATCGTTATGAGTCGTGCCGGGCGTCGCCGGGTGGGTCTTGCCTTGCGAGTCGACTTCGAGCGTCTTGCTGCCGTGAGCCGTACAAATGACGACCTTGAACGCGCCTTGCGACAGCGCGTGGAAATCCGGCATATAGCCCAAGGGTACGAGTGCACGAAGAGCAAATGAAAGCAGAAGCAGGCGTATCACCCACTCCCCACCCCACTTGTCTTTGATGCCGCCCCTGAGGAGGCTCATTGTCTGCCACGCTCCAGCGTTAATGCGACAACGGATAACGTACCTTTCACTGCATTTGCAAAAGGTCAGAGGAAGAAAAGAGTATTGCGGATTGGATATGTGACAGCTTTGCAACTATTGGGAACATTCGGCATCTCGTTTCCCAACCATTTGCCTGCGGCAGAGCATCTCTACTTCGCCAGCTCTGTTTCGATCTTGTTGAACATGTAGCCCCACTTGGCGGTCTGGGTGGTAACCAGAGCCGTCATGCGCGCGCGCAACTCCAACATCAGCGCGCAATCGGGCTTCTTGGCGCTCGCGCCCTCCTGGCCCAAGCTTGCAATCGCATCCAGCAGTTCTTCCGTGTGCTGCTCGAACACGGCGATCTTCTCATCGCGCACGAAGGGCGCGGCCTCGCGCATGAACTGATCGTGCGTCCAGCCGCGCTTGTTTTTCAGCAGGCGCAGCTTCTCCTGGAACGCAGGCCTGTTCTTGGCGTTGAGATCACGCAGCGTGCTGGCCGCTTCCTCGACGACGGCTTCGAAATCAGCCTTGCCGCACGGCTTTTCCTGCTCGCCGGGGGGCCGCACCTCCTCCGTCTTGCCTTGGGCTTCTTGTTGCGGCCATGCGTCTTGAGGCCACGCAAGCGCCAAAAGCGCGGCGGCGTATAACGCCATGCACCCGCCCCCTCGCCTCTGCCATCCCCGCCTGTGGTCCTCTTTCCCCATGGGGCCAAGTCGTACCGGGCGGTGCTGTCACCGGCAAGCGCCCTGAAAGCGCTACCCCCGTCTAAAGTCCGCTCGCGCGCGTTCGCATGTGCCGCCGTAACACGTGCGCCACGCGGGCAATCCTCCGGCACAGGCCACTTTGGCCTAAAACGCCGAGCCGAACTTGTTGGAGCGCGGGAACCCTTTGGGCGCCATGCGGCCGGCCTGCGCACGCTCACCGACCCACTCCTTCAGCTCGCTCCACGACAAGGAGTACTCCCGCCCCGCGCTGTCGAGCCATGTCAGGCCGTCGGATTTCTTGAAGCAGCGCACGTCAGACAAGGCGCCGTCCTTGAACCGCTGCAGGATCACGCCCTTGCCGCGCGACATCTCGTTCACCTCGTCGAGTTTGAAGACGAGCATCTTGCGGTTCTCGCCGATGGTCGCGACGTGATCGCCCTCGACCGGCACGCAGACCGCCGCCTCCTCGGGCTCGGACACGTTGAGGATTTGCTTGCCCTTGCGCGTGGACGCGACGACCTCCTCTTCCGGCACGATGAAGCCATAGCCCCCCGAGGAGGCGACCAGCAGCTTGCGCGAAGGATCATGCGCGAAGATCTCCACGAAGTCGTGGTTCTCCTCCATATCGACCATCAACCGCACCGGCTCGCCGTGTCCGCGCCCGCCCGGAAGCTGGCTCGCCTCGAGCGTGAAGAAGCGGCCGTTGGTTGCAAACAGAATGAGCTTGTCCGTGGTGTAGGCCTGCAGCGCGGTTTTCAACGCGTCGCCCTGCTTGAAATCGATCTTGGCCAGATCGTCCTGATGACCCTTCAGCGCGCGGATCCAACCCTTCTCCGACAGGAGAACCGTGATCGGCTCCTTTTCGGCCAGCGCGGCATCGAGATCGACCTCGACGTCGGGCGCATCGGCGAACGTGGTGCGCCGCCGCCCCAGCGCGGTCTTCTTGGAATAGCGCTCGCGCGTCTGCTTGATTTCATCCGAGACGCGCTCCCATTGCAGCTCGTCCGACTTCAGCAGTTGCTTGATCTCGCGCCGCTCCTTGGAAAGCTTGTCGTGCTCGGCCTTGATCTCGATCTCTTCGAGCTTCGACAACGACCGCAAACGCAGGTTCAGGATCGCATCAGCCTGAACGTCCGAGAGCTTGAATTTCGCCATCAACCTGGCCTTCGGATCGTCCTCGTGGCGGACAATCCGGATGACCTCGTCGAGGTTGAGGTAGGCGATCAGGTAGCCGTCGAGCACTTCCAGGCGATGCTCGATCTTCTTCAAGCGGTGCTGGGAGCGGCGCACCAGAACCTCGATGCGATGCTCCAGCCATTGCGAGAGCACCTCGCGCAGCGACAGCACGTTCGGGATCTGTCCGCCCGACAGCACGTTCATGTTGAGGCCGAAGCGGACTTCCAGCTCGGTCGAGCGGAACATGCTCTCCATCAGCAGCACGGGATCGACCGTGCGGCTCTTGGGCTCCAGGATGAGGCGGACCTCCTCGGCGCTTTCATCGCGCACGTCGCCAAGAAGCGGCAGCTTCTTTTCGGTCATCAGTTCGGCGATCTTCTCGATCAGCTTGGCCTTCTGAACCTGATAGGGAATCTCGGTGATGACGATCTGGTAGCCGCCGCGGCCGGTGTCCTCCTTCGACCACTTGGCGCGCAGGCGGAACCCGCCGCGGCCTGTCTTGTAGGCCTCCAGAATGGCCTCGCGCGGCTCCACGATCACGCCGCCGGTCGGAAAGTCCGGGCCCGGGATCAGCTCGACGAGCTTTTCGATCGTGGCGTTGGGGTGCTTGATGAGATGCAGCAGGCCCGCACACAGCTCATCCACGTTATGCGGCGGAATGTTGGTGGCCATGCCGACCGCGATCCCGGCCGAGCCGTTGGCGAGCAGGTTCGGGAAAGCCGCAGGCAGGACAACGGGCTGCTGCTTGGTGCCGTCGTAGTTGGGAATGAAATCGACGGTATCCTCGTCGATGCCTTCGAGCAGGTCGGCGGCAATGTCGGTCAGGCGCGCTTCGGTGTAGCGTTGCGCGGCCGGGTTATCGCCGTCGATGTTGCCGAAGTTGCCTTGCCCGTCGATGAGCGGATAACGCACGGCGAAGTCCTGCGCGAGACGCGCCATGGCATCGTAGATCGCCTGGTCGCCATGGGGGTGATAGTCACCCATCGTATCGCCGACGATCTTCGCGCTCTTGCGGTACTCGCCGTTGGGATTGAGCCGCAATTGCAGCATGGCGTAGAGGATACGCCGGTGCACGGGTTTCAATCCGTCGCGCACATCAGGCAGCGCGCGGTGCATGATGGTGGACAGGGCATAAGCCAGATAGCGCTCTTCAAGCGCGGTCTTCAGCTCGATGCCTTCGATGGGGCCGGGGCCCGGCAGAATCGGTTTTTCGCTCATGGAAGCGCGTTTACCTTGCGCGCGCGCCCCGCTCAAGTTCCGCCTTGCCGCTCCCACACGAACTTTGAGCGCTGCGGGCCTCCGGGGACGGCGCTCCAGCGACACGCGTGGCGCATCGGCCACGCGCGAGACGGCAAAACAAGCAAATAAAGAGCTACCTGCGGCCGAGCCGTTCAGCCAGCCGCAGGCGAACCTCGGGCATGGCTTCTCCGCGCTGCGAGAACACGCGCGTGTCGAGGAAGTAGCCCGTCAACGCCAACCCGTCGCGGATGTCATCCGTGCGCGCATGCGCGCCGCTCGAGCGCGCCAGGAATTGCGGCAGCGCAAGCAGCTTGTGCTTATAGGGCTCCCCTGCCGAGGCGGACACCGCGCGCCCGGATTTGGGTGAAACATAAGTAAGCTGATCGTTACCGCCTGTCGCGGCGCATTGGGTCAGGTCGAGGCCAAAACCCAGTTCGTCCAGAAGCGCCAGCTCCCAGCGCACATAGAGAGCCGGCCACACCGTGGCGTCGTCGAGAAATCCCAGAACGAACAGCGTCACCTCGTAAAGTGAAGGATGGGGATCACGCTCGGGAAGCAGGCGCGTCAGCGACGCCATGCTCGATAAGCCGGCAAGCGCCAGCGGGTGCTCCATCGCATCGGCCGCGAACGGGCGTGACAGCTCCAGGGACACGTGGCCGAGCTGATCGGCAAGGCGCGCCTTCCACGTGGCATGAACCTGATTACCCGTCTGCAGCACGGGCCGCAGTCTGCGCGATCGTCCCCCATGCACGAGTCCGAGATGGCGTCCGTGCCGGCGCGTGAACAACTCCGCCACCGCCGCCGTCTCGCCGTGAGGGCGTACAGAAAGTACGATTGCTTCGTCCGTCCATTGCATAGGAAGCGATGTACACTGGATTCGATGGCCGAGGCGATACCGCCGCGTCCGCTTGACTCCTATAGCTTAGAGCGATTGCCCGTTACCATCCTTGCCCGCTGGCTGACGCTTGGGGTTCTGCTCGATGATGCACGGCTGGCCGAACGCGACGCAAGAGAACTGGCCCTGCTCCTTGAAGCATTTCAAGGTCTTTTGCGCGGCCAACCGCCAGGAGGTGAAGCCGTCGCCGAGCGTGGCCGCCTTGGCGCGCCACTGCGCGAGCGCCTCCGCCTTGGCCTCGCGTTCGCTTGGCGCGCGAACGATCTCGCTGGAGACCGGCGCATAACACAGGCGTACCGCCGCGCGCGCCGTCCCCGGCAACCCAGTCACGGCCAGCGCGAGGCTCAGCATACCAAAGCAGAAAATGGCCAGCTTCGCACGCATGAAGCCACCGGCTATTTGCTCTTGGGGAAATCAAGCCCCATCTCGCGATAGCGCTCGGGATCGCTGCCCCAATTTTCGCGCACTTTCACAAAAAGGAACAGATGCACGGGGGCCTCGACGATCTCGCTCATCTCCTTGCGGGATTCCATGGAGATCTTTTTCACCGTCGCGCCGCCCTTGCCGAGCACGATGCTGCGCTGGCTCTCGCGCTCGACGTAGATGGTCTGCTCGATGCGGATAGCGCCGTCCTTGAGCTGCTTCCAGCTGTCGGTCTCCACCGTGATGGCATAGGGCAGCTCGTCGTGGAGCCAATGGTAGATGCGCTCGCGCGTGATCTCGGCGGCGAGCATGCGCAGCGGCAGGTCGGTGACATCGTCTTCCGAATAATGCCACGGTCCCTCGGGCACGATGCGCGCAAGATAACGGCGCAGATCATCGACACCGCGACCGTCGAGCGCGGAAATCATGAACACCTTGTCGAAGTCGGCATGCTTGGTGAGTTCGGCCGTCAAGGCCAGCAGGCGCGCTTTATCCTCGACGCGGTCCACCTTGTTCAGCGCGGCGATCTTCAAGACGCGCTGGTTCTTGATGCGCGACAGAATATTGAGCGTGTCGTCGTCGAGCCCTTTGGCGGCATCGATGACAAGCAACACCGCATCCGAGTCGCCCGCCCGCTGCCAGGCGGCGTCGACCATGGCGCGATCGAGCGTGCGCTTGGGCTGGAAGATACCCGGCGTATCCGTCAAGACGAGCTGGCTTGCTCCTTCCATGACGATGCCGCGCACCGGCACGCGCGTCGTCTGCACCTTGTGCGAAACGATCGACACCTTGGTTCCGACCAGCGCGTTGACGAGCGTGGACTTGCCGGCGTTGGGACTGCCCAGAATGGCGATGAAGCCGCAGCGCGGCGTTTGGCTGGCGGGTTCAGACATCGGCGTGCTTACCCGGCACGCCTTCGCGCTTGAGGAGCGCGCGTGCTGCGGCCTGCTCGGCGATGCGCTTTGAGGCGCCTTCGCCGCGCGCTGGCGCCTTGCCCGCAATCAGGACTTCGGCGGTGAAATGGGGCGCATGATCGGGCCCCTGGCGGGCCACCACGGTATATTTCGGCAATGCGAACCCCTGTCCTTGCGCCCACTCCTGCAATTGGGACTTGGCATCCACGGTCACTTCAGGAACGTTGTCGGACTGCTCCTGCCACAGCCTGTGCACCACCGTGCGCGCCTTGTCGAACCCTGCATCGAGAAAGACCGCGCCGAGCACCGCCTCGACGGCATCCGCTAGAATGGTTGCCTTTTCACGGCCACCGCTGTCGGCCTCGCTTTCCGACAAAATGAGATGCTGTCCCAGATTGATGCTGCGGGCAACGCGCGCGCAGGCCTCGCCGCGAACCAAGCGATTGTAGCGCCGGGCAAGCTCGCCCTCGGTCGCATCCGGATGCTGCGCGCTCAAAACCTCTGCGATCGCCAGGCCCAGCACGCGGTCCCCAATGAATTCGAGCCGTTCGTTATCGCCGCGGTCCGCCTTGCCGCCCCGCACGCTGGCATGCGTGAGCGCCCGCTCGATGAGACTGCTATCCTTGAAGCGGTGCCCGAGCTTCTTTTCCAGATCCTTGAACTTGCGCGGACGCAGCATGGCGCGGATCGACACCTCTAGCGCACGAGCTTGAAGAACCGGTCCCAGCGAATGTCAAACGGCCACCGCCACGGCGTATACCACCGGAAAGCGTCGGGCTCGTCGACCTTGGCGGAGAAGAAGATGATCTCCGCACGGCCAATGAAATTCTCAAACGGCACATAGCCAACGCCACCTGGGCTCATGTCGCGGCTATCGGAGGAATTGTCGCGATTATCGCCCATCATGAAGTAGTGGCCTTCGGGAACCTCATAGACGTTCGTGTTGTCGAAGACGCCGTCGCGCTCGAAATCCAGAACATGGTACGTCACGCCGTTGGGCAGCGTTTCCTCGTAGACGTCGGCGCTGACCATGGCGAAGCGCGAGCTTTCGCGGCTGCGCACGGTATCGACTTTCTTCTTGGGCACCGCCGTGCCGTTGATGTAAAGCACGCCGTCCTTCATCTGGATCTTGTCGCCCGGAAGGCCGATGACGCGCTTGATGTAGTCGGTCTCGTTGTCGGCAGGCTTGCGAAACACCGCCACGTCGCCGCGCTTGGGCTCGGCGGCGAAAATGCGCCCCTCGGGAATGAGATCGGGAAGAATGCGGAACGTCGAGCACGCGCCTGTGAAGGGAATGCACACCGTCGCCGTGCGCGGGAAAGAATATTTCGAATAACCGTAGGAGAGCTTCGAGACGAACAGATAGTCGCCGATCAACAGCGTATTCTTCATCGACCCGGACGGAATATTGAAGGGCTGATAAAGGAAGACCCGCACGAACATCGCAATCGCCAGCGCCTCCGCGATGATGATCGCGGTCTCCAGCCAGCTTGAACGTTCAGATCTTGCCACGACGCTCATCCCATGCTCCCAAAGAACGCCTGAAACGGCGCGAGCCGGGGCGTGGTTTTGACCCGCCCGCTATAGCGAGTTTGACCGAACCGTGCAATCTGAACGACCTTTTCTCACGCATGGTCTAGCAAAATCAGTGCATTCGTATTGCTGGTTGAGAGGTTTGGTCCCGCCCGCTGGGCCGCCTCACCACGCGGGATCCTTGTCAGGCAAGACGGACACGATCACGACCGCTTCGGCAATAGGGTATTCGTCGGTCAGCGTCACATCGATGCGCGCGCTGTAGCCCGGCGGAATGAGACTTTCGAGGCGCCGGGCTGCACCATTGGCAAGCGCGAGGGTCGGCCGGCCCGACGGCGAATTCACAATGCCGATATCCTTCATGTGCACGCCTGAGCGAAACCCCGTACCCAACGCCTTGGACAGTGCCTCCTTGGCGGCGAACCGCTTGGCCAGCGTGCGCGCAGGATGCGCCCGCCCATACGCCTTGCGCCGCTCCTCGTCGGTAAACACCTTGTCCAAGAACCGTTCGCCGAACCGTTCGAGCGTCTTTTCGATGCGGCGGATATCGCATACGTCGTTGCCGATGCCGATGATCATGGTGCACCGCCCGCGCTGGCCATAGCGACTGCCGGATGCTGGCGCGCTTCGTCCATCAGCGCGCGCATGCGGCGCACGGCGGCAGGCAGGCCGCCGAAGATCGCTTCGCCAATGATGAAGTGACCGATGTTGAGTTCCACGATCTCGGGAAGCCGGGCGATGGGCTGCACAGCGTTGTAGGTCAGGCCATGGCCGGCATGAACTTCCAGGCCGGCCGCGTGGGCAGCTCGTGCCCCCGCAGCATGGCGGGCAAGCTCGCCGGCAAGCCCTGCCGCATCGTTGTCGAGCGCCATGTGGCAGTAGCGCCCGGTATGCAGTTCCACGATGTCGGCGCCAACCTCCGCGCTCGCTTGGATGGCGTGGAGATCCGGCTCTATGAACAACGACACGCGGATGCCCGCACCTTTGAGCTTTGCGACGAACGGCTTCAGCATCGCCCGCTGGCCCACGACATCGAGCCCGCCTTCCGTCGTGCGCTCTTCGCGCCGCTCGGGCACCAGACAGCATGCGTTGGGCACATGCCGCAAGGCGATGGCGAGCATCTCGGGCGTTGCCGCCATTTCCAGGTTCAGCGGACGCGTCAGCTCGTTCTTGAGCCGTGTAATATCTTCGTCCGAGATATGGCGGCGGTCTTCACGCAGATGAGCCGTAATGCCATCGGCGCCGCCGTCGATGGCGAGGTGAGCCGCGCGCAGCGGGTCGGGATGACGGCCGCCACGCGCGTTTCGCAAGGTGGCGACATGGTCAATGTTCACGCCGAGGCGCAGGGGGGAAATTACAGGGCGCGAACGCATGCTTTCAGGCTCTCAGACTCTAACATTCCCGTGGCGATGCCAAACCGAAAACGATCACGTTCCTTCACCCACCACTCGCTCACCCACGACTATGTCTGCGATCCTGGTCCGGCGGCTACCATCTGGACGCATGGTGGACAGGTGACGTCTGGCGAAAGAGCAAGCAGGCATTTACACACCGAGCACGAACTGCCGGCGGTTCTGAAATCGTCTTACTGCCCTGCGGGTAGGATAGTAGCTGAGCGCGGCGGCAAGCAAGCCGACGAGCAGGCTCCCCATCACCATGGGCAGGACATGCGGCCGAAGCGTCGTTGCAGCAGCGTCAAGCGCAACCGGATTTGGATCGGCGGCCGCGGCTGCAAGGACAGCGGCGCTGTGGCTCACGTGCTCGGCCGAGACTGCCGGGTCAAGGCCCAGGATCCACGCGCCCGTCAGATATGAAGCTGCCCAGATGGCGGGCCAGCTCAATGGATTTCCGGCGAACGTGCCGAGCACGGCAGCCGGAATGTTGACGCGCAGGACAAAAGCAATCGCGGCCGCGAGCAGAATCTGCAACCCCAGAAACGGTGTGAAGGCAGCAAAAACACCGGCCGCGCAGCCCAGCGCAATCTCGTGCGGCGTCGCATGCAGCCGCATCAGGCGCCGCCACGTATAGGCGAGCCGCCGCCGCAAGAGCGCAACGCGCGGTCTAGTTACCGGCACAGCTAGCGGCAAGGCGTGTTTGGCCATATCTGGTCTGTCGTCGTGCACGTGAGTAAGTTCCTTGCGGCACACGCAGCCAGCCGCGGCCGCCACGCGCACCCTTCCCCCATTTGTACTATAGCTTATTCAAACAGCCGTTCCACCTTGGAAACGATCGGTTTGGAGCGCAATCCGGCAATGATTCTATTGAGGTGAACAAGGTCGAAAACCTCGATCACAATACTCAATTCAGTGAAATCCGCCGCCTTTCGAACCATCTTGAGGTTCTCAATATTACCTCCCGTGGTGCCGATCACTGCGGCAATTTCCGCCAGCGACCCAGGAGCGTTAACGGCCGTCACCGACAGATGGGCTGGAAAGCGCTCCGGCCGTGCGGGGTCCACATCCCACGTCACGTCGATCCAGCCCTCGTGCTCGAACTCCTTAAGGCGCGGGGAATGGATCTGGAAGATCTGGATGCCCACGCCCGGGCTCAGCACACCTACGATACGGTCGCCAGGAATAGCTCCGCCTGGCTCGAACTGCACAGGGACATTCTCGCTGCCGCCAGCCGAGAGCACTCTCATGGCGTCGTGTTCTCCCGCGCGGAACTTGAGGCTCATGACCTTGTCGATGTTGAACCAGCCGTCCTCCCCCTTGGCGCGGCCGAACTTGCGCGTCGGCTTGTAGCTCTCCTCGCCATTTCCAAGGGCCGGAACGAGATGCTTCAGCGCCTCCTCCAGCGCACCCTCGTTGCGTCCTGCCGCGGCCAGGGCATCATCGAGCGTCTTGACGTTGAGCTTGGGCAGGATCGCTTTCAGCTTGTCGTCCGAGTAGGTCAGCTTGGCGTTTGCCATCGCGGCGACCAGCAGTTGGCGCCCGAGCGCGACATAGCGCTTGCGCTGCGCCTCGCGCGCGGCGCGCCGTATAGCGGCGCGGGCACGCCCGGTCACGGCGAACGCCTCCCATTGGGCAGGGCGCACATGGGTCTTGGACGTTTCGATCACGACCTCGTCGCCGTTGCGCAGGCGCGTGTCGATCGGCACATGGCGGCCGTTGATGAACGCAGCCACCGCCTCGTTGCCGATATCGGTATGCACGGCATAGGCGAAGTCGAGCGGCGTCGCCCCCCGCGGTAATGCGATGAGGCGACCCTTGGGCGTAAAGCAGAACACCTGGTCGTGGAACAATTCGAGCTTCGTGTGTTCCAGAAACTCTTCCGGGTTGTCCGCCTGAAGCACCGTTTTGATCATGGCGCGCAGATGGCCATATGGCCCGTAGTCGTCAGCGGGCGCGGGTCCGCCCTGGCCATTTAAACGCTTGCTGCCCGTAGCCGTCCGCACGGCTTCCTTGTAGAGAGCGTGCGCGGCAATGCCGAGTTCAGCCACGCGGTGCATCTCACGGGTGCGAATCTGCAGCTCGACGCGCTGATGGCTGGGACCGTAAACCGTGGTGTGGATCGACTGGTAGTTGTTGCGCTTGGGCGCGGAAATGTAATCCTTGAAGCGCCCCGGCACGGTGCTCCAGGTCGTATGCACGATGCCAAGCGCCCGGTAGCAGTCGTCGATCGATTCGACGATCACGCGAAACGCGAAAATGTCGGACAACTGCTCCAGGCTGATCTGCTTGTGCTCCATCTTGCTCCAGATGGAGTAGGGTTTCTTCTCCCGGCCCGCTGTTTCGGCCTTGATCCCCGCGTCCGCGAACTTGCGGGCGAGGGCTTGGCGAATCTCCTCCACCAAACCCTTGTTGCGCGCGCGCAAGTCGTCGAGCTTCTCCCTCACCGCCTCATAGGCGTCCGGATGCAGCCAACGGAAAGCGTGATCCTCCAGTTCCTCGCGCAGCGTCTGCATCCCCATGAGGCCGGCGAGCGGCGCATAGATGTCGAGTGTCTCCTCGGAATTGCGCTGCCGGCTTTCGGGCTTCATGTGCTCGAGCGTGCGCATGTTGTGAAGCCGGTCCGCAAGCTTGACCAGTAGCACGCGGATGTCGCTCGAAATGGCAATCAGGAGTTTGCGGAAGTTCTCCGCCTGCTCGGCTTTCTTCGAGACGAGATCGAGCCGCTTGATCTTGGTGAGGCCGTCGACCAGCCCGCCGATCTCGGGCCCGAACATCTGGTCGATTTCGGCGCGCGTTGCGTCCGTATCCTCGATCACATCATGCAGCAGCGCCGTCGCGACGGTTGCGTCGTCGAGCTTCAACTCGGTCAGGATAGCGGCGACTTCGAGAGGGTGGGAGAAATACGGAGCGCCGGAAGCCCGCTTCTGATTGCCGTGGGCCTTCATGGCATACACATAGGCGCGGTTGAGCAATGCCTCATCCGCCTTGGGATCATATTTGAGAACTCGCTCGACGAGTTCGTATTGCCGCATCATTGCCGGCCGCTCTCCTTGGAAGCGGACCTAGAGCCTAACCGATTGCCCCGCATAAACGAAAGGGCGCGGAAGTCGCGCCCTTTCGATAATTTTTGCGAACCGCGTGCGTCCGTTTTAGCGGCCGCGATCGCGCGGATCGCGGTCACGTTCGCGCGGGCCGCTGCCCGAGCCGATGTTGGCCGAAGGCTCCAATGGGGTCATGCTTTCCAGGCCGCGCAGAAGCTGCTCTTCGGTCATCACGTCGACCTGGGTATCGCTCGACGTGTCGTCGCGGCCCAGCATCGGCCCGCGCCTCTCGGCAGGCAGCAAGGGTGCGGCCACCGCTTCGGGTTCATCGACCTCGGTGTTCTTCTGGATCGAGTTGATGAGGCCTTCCTTCATGTCGTCGGGCGAAATGGTGCGCTCGGCGATCTCGCGGAGCGCGATGACCGGGTTCTTGTCATCGTCCGGCTGGATGGTGATGGAACTGCCGTTGGCAATGGATCGGGCGCGATGGGCGGCCAGGAGAACGAGTTCGAAACGGTTGGGAATCTTGTCGACGCAATCTTCGACGGTGACGCGTGCCATGGCGTGTCATCCTTGCTGTTGAAGGGGTCTTGCCGTTGAGGGTGATGGGCGCCGGAAGCCGGCCCCTATCCACCCGGCTTCCTGACGCAAAAAAGCGCCGACATGCGACCTTTCGACCGCGCGGCGTCAAACTCCAGATCTTGTCAGACGAATCTTATCGCACGCGCGCTGTGCTTTGGCAAGGACCGGCGCAATGCTGGAAAATGCGGGTTATGCTGACTAAGTCCTTGAACTGGTGACAATTTGCGAGATTTATCAGAAATTTATGCCGCTTGACACAATTCTGTTATGTCGCGGAAGGGGTTTCCTCGGTGTATCCTGGGACGCATAAATAGTTCTGACGGATTTGACTCTCGTGCCGCCGGGCGGGTGGGAGAGCATGTCTAAGTCAGGATCGGACTGATCCTTTTCAAACGCGCCACCTGACCATAGGTATGGTTCATGCACTTTTACAGCTCAGAGCGCATCGCGCTCTTCATTGACGGCGCCAACCTTTACGCGACGGCGAAATCCCTCGGTTTCGACATCGACTACAAGCGCCTTCTCACCTTCTTTCGCAGCAAAGGCCAACTCGTGCGCGCGCTTTACTACACAGCGCTTGCCGAGGAGCAGGAGTATTCATCGATCCGTCCTTTGATCGACTGGCTCGACTATAATGGTTTCACCATGGTCACCAAGCCGACCAAGGAATTCACCGACAGCACCGGCCGCCGTAAAATCAAGGGCAACATGGACATCGAACTGGCGGTGGATGCCATGCGCTTGTCCGATGCGCTCGATCACATCGTGCTGTTCTCCGGAGACGGCGATTTTCGTTCGCTCGTCAGCGCGCTCCAGCAGAAGGGCAAGCGTGTTTCCATCGTTTCCACGCTGCAAACACAACCTCCCATGGTCGCCGACGAATTACGCCGCCAGGCCGACCAGTTCATCGATCTTGCGGATCTCGAAACGCAGATCTGCCGGGATCCGTCCGGCCGCCCCCAGCGTGACATGCGCAGCCCTCCGCCGCGGGGCAACCATGGAATGCGGGAGAGTTTCCACGATGACGACCTCTCCGAAGAGGTCTGACTTCACTGCCCACTTCCCCCGTGGGACCGGCGTCGCGATCCGAAAGGATCGCGGCGTTGTTTTTATTGAGAACAGGCTTGCCTGTTCGCACCTGTCACATCGCCTTTGTGCGAGAGCGTCCCGTGAGGTAGACACGGGGCCGTGCCGCATCCTTCGCAACCCTGTATCGACATCTGTCTCGACGATGAAATGCACGCCCGCACGCCGCCCAGCCGCTAACCCCGCCGGCTTCTCAGGAGCGGGCGCACCCGCGGAGGCGCCCGCCGAATGTCCGTTGTGCCCGCGCCTGGTTGCCTATCGAGCGGCAAACGCCAAAGCAGAGCCATCATGGTTCAATGGCGCGGTGCCGTCCTTTGGCGACCAGAATGCGCGCCTCCTCGTCATCGGGCTCGCACCGGGACGATCGGGCGCGAACCGCACGGGACGCCCCTTCACCGGCGACTACGCAGGCGAGTTGCTCTATCAGACGCTGCTGGAGTTTGGCTTTGCGCAAGGCACCTATAAGGCGGACCCTCACGACGGCCTGGAACTGCGCGACGCCATGATCACCAACGCGGTGCGCTGCGCACCGCCGGAGAACAAGCCGACGCCAGCCGAGATTGCAACGTGCCGTATGTACTTCGCCGCACGGCTCTCCGCTCTGCCGCGCCTCACCGTGCTGCTGGCTTTGGGGCGCATCGCCCACGATCAGACGCTTGCTGCCTTGGGTTTGAAAAAGGCGCACTACCCCTTCGCCCACGGCGCGCGTCACCACCTTGAAGGAGGGCGCGCACTCTACGACAGCTTCCATTGCTCGCGTTACAACACCAACACCGGGCGCCTTACGCCCGATATGTTCCGGTCGGTTTTTGCCGCGATCCGGCGTGAGATCGACGCTGGCAAGAGCTAGATGGGCTTTGCGGAAAGCGCCAACCCATGAGCTTGCTTATCGGTCCTCTCAGCCGGGCAGCCTTCACGTTTGTCATTCACGCCGATCATTCCTCACTTGCGATTCCGGCTGAGCGTTCTCAACATCAAATCAGTTGATATTGTCATCCCGGCCGAGCGTAGCGAGTGCCGGGACCCAGGCGGCCTGACGTGATGTTGAGATGAGATGTTTGCGCTTCGCACAGATGCGCTCGGTCCCGGGCCGGCGCTCTGCCCGGGATGGCAAGAAGGCGTGCTTACCCAATATCATGCTGCGGACCCCTGCAAGGCAGCGACCGCGCCCGGATGGCGGAGCGTGCAGAGAGCGCTTGCAGCCACACGCCTCCTCAGCCCGACAACTCCGCCAGCAACGCCGCCGCGTGCGTGTCGGGTGGATGAACCGGATAGATGCAGCGGTAGATCACGCCATCGCGCACCACCAGCGTTAGGCGCTTCAGATACGTCGCGCCGCCGGTTTCGAAACGCGGCAATTCGAGCGCATCGGCGAACGCCAGGTGCTCGTCGCTCAGCAAGAGATAAGGCAGCCCAGTACGCATCGCGAAGGCGCGCTGCACCGCGCTCGTCTGCGCACTCACCCCGAAGATCTCGTAACCGCGCACCTGGAAGGCCGCGTAGCAATCACGAAAACCTTCCGCTTCCGGCGTCGAACCGTGTGCGCCGGGGATTTCGTCCCAGGACGGCGGATCGGGTTCGCCCGGTGTCCCAGTGAAGGGATAAACGAAGATGATCGCGCGTTCCTGATAGCGCGCGAGGTTGACAGGCGCGCCGCGCGTCGCAACAAGCGCCACATCAGGGAGCCGCGTACCTGGAATGATATGCCTTGCCGCGCCATCGGCTTCAGATACAGGCCACGGCCACTTGGTCATTTTGGAGTCTGTCTTAGCCACGCGAGAACCTCGATGACATTCTGGCCGGGAAGAACACGGGATAGAAGACGTGTGCAATCGTGCCGTTATCAGCGATCATAACCAGCCGTTCAGCATGCAGGTTTGCAGATCCCGTCATCAGCCCTTCTCCCGCATCAGCCGCGCCTTCTGGCGATCCCAGTCGCGCTTGGCGGCATCCTCGCGCTTGTCGTGCAGCTTCTTGCCTTCCGCCAATCCGATCTTGAGCTTGGCGATGCCCTTGGCGTTGAAATACAGCTCCAGCGGCACCAGCGTCATGCCCTTGCGCTCGATGGCGAGCTTCATCTTTTTGAGTTCGCCTGCATGCAGCAGGAGTTTGCGTTTGCGCCGGGGCTCATGCTGGAACAGTGCAGCGCCCTTGTATTCGGCGATGTACGCGTTGATGAGCCATAGCCCGCCATCCTCGAAGGAGGCGTAGCTTTCGGTGATGTTCGACTGCCCCACGCGCAGCGACTTCACCTCCGAGCCCAGCAGCGCGACGCCCGCCTCCCAGCTATCGGTGATAAAGTATTCGTGGCGTGCCTTGCGGTTTTCGGCGACGAGCGTCGATCCGTCGTCTCTTTTGGAGGCCATTTAGTTATTGTTGCTCCAGAACTCCGGCCGTCGTGCTCCCGCCACGGACAGACTGGCGGTCATTCAGCCGCCTTTGCCTCGACAAGACCGAGATCCTTCAAGACCGCGGCGATCGCCTTCTTGCTCTGCTCCGACAGCGGCACCATGGGAAGCCGCATCTCCGCCGTGCACAGGCCGAGCCTGGAAACGGCATACTTTGCTGGCGCCGGGTTGGTTTCACAGAACATGATCTCGAACAAGGGCATCAGCCGGTCCTGCATCGCAAGACCTGTCTTGAAATCGCCCTTGAGCAGCGCGCTCTGCATTTGCGAGACAAGCCGCGGGGCGACGTTGGAGGCAACCGAGATGACGCCGCGGCCACCGTGCGCCATGAAGCCGAGCGCGGTTCCATCCTCGCCCGAGAGCTGGCAGAACTTCTCCCCGCACGCCACACGTTGCTGGGAGGGCCGCGCGAGATTGGCGGTTGCGTCCTTCACGCCTGCCACGTTCTTCAACTCTTTCGCGCAACGCGCCATGGTGTCGACCGACATATCGACCACGGACCGGCCCGGAATGTTGTAGATGTAGATTGGGATGTTGATCGCATCGTTGATGGCCTTGAAGTGCTGAAACAGCCCTTCCTGGCTCGGCTTGTTGTAATACGGCGTGACGATGAGCACGGCGTCGGCACCGATCTTTTCGGCATATTGCGACAGCTCGATGGCCTCGTCCGTCGAGTTCGATCCGGTCCCCGCCATGACGGGCACCCGCTTCCGGGCCGTCTCGACGCAGATCTCGATGACCCGCTTGTGCTCGTCGTAATCGAGCGTCGGGCTCTCGCCTGTCGTGCCGACGGGGACCAGTCCATGGATACCCTCCGCAATTTGCCAGTCGACAATCCGGGCAAATGCGGCTTCATCGAGTGCGCCGTTTCTGAAAGGCGTGATGAGGGCCGTGAGGGATCCTTGAAACATGGTCGAACCTTGCGTGTTTCGCACGGGGATGCCGGCGGTGTGTCAGTCTTCCTGGGTTGCGTATCGGACGGCCCAGGTGAAGCTCGGCCTGCGGGCCATGGTCTTGCCGCAGGGGGCTTGTAACCAAATCGTCCAAAGCGCTTGCGCCAGCCCGCTGCACGCCGCTTAATGATGCTTAAGAGGTGCAGGATGGACCGGAGAATTCGACGCGACATTAGGCGCTACGCTTGCGCGCCGCAAGCTGGCCCATGCCGCAGGCCCAACGCACCCGTGCAGGGCGCTGCGTGGCCCTTTCGACCCCAAAAAAATGTTGTGCACAGGGTAGCCTGGAGTTTTGCCGGAGGTCTTCTCCTCATGGCCGCCCTGGCGGCACACCCGGGCTTTGACGCACGCGCCGGGCAAGCGGTGGCCGCGGTTACACCGGCTGCCAAGGAGATCCCGGCCCCCGTGCGGCTCAAAGAGGAAGCTGCACACATTGCCGCACTCGATGCTGCCCTGGCCCCTGTGCGCGCCTCCACGCCCTCGGTCGAAGACGCCACCCGGATCAAGGAGGCCGTGTCCGCCGTTGCCAAAGGCAACATGGTCCGTTTCATCGAGCTCAAGGCAGAGATCACCGATCCGGTCGCCCTGAAGCTGCTCGACTGGGTCCGCCTGCGCTACGGCTACGGCGAGCCCGCCGAATACCGCGCATTCCTCAAAGCCAATCCGCTGTGGCCCGACCGCACCCTCTTGACGCAGCGCATGGAGGAGCAGCTCTTCACGCAAGGCGGCAGCGCTGCCTCCATCAAGCAGTTTTTCAAGGATGCAGAACCCGGCACCGGACTTGGGCTTGCCGCGCTCGCGTCGGCGTACCTTGCGGAAGGCAACAAGGATGAGGCGCGCAAGCTCGCCGCAAAGGCGTGGCGCGCGTATTCGATACCTTCGACGCTGGAGACAGGTTTCCTGCAGCGGTTTTCAGACCTGCTGACACAGAAAGATCACAAGTGGCGCTTCGACTGGCTGACGACCGACGATGTCCGTTGGGCGGATAACCGCAAAGACCGCGCCGCGTTCGCAAAGCGGGTCATTCCTTTGTTGAGCGAGCCTGAACGTGCAAAGGCGATCGCGCGGCTTGCGGTGTTCAACAAAGCAGCCAACGCCAAGGCCCTCATGGCCGCGCTGCCGGCTGACCCGGGTGACACGGGGCTTGCCTACCATCGCGCGCAGCTCTTGCGCAAAGCGGGAAATACCGAGGAAGCCGCTAAAATCATCATGGCGTTCAAGCCAGACCCGGAGAAGATTCCGCAGATCGACGAATGGTGGGCCGAACGTCGCCAGCTCGCCTACAGCGCGCTCAAGAACAACAAGTATCCACTTGCCTATCAGCTCACGAAGGATGCCGGCCCCTTGAGCGTCAACCCGCTCAAAGAGCAGACCTTCATGGCCGGCTGGATCGCATTTCGTTATCTGAACAAGCCAGAGCTGGCCGTCGGGCACTTTGAAGCCATGGCCAAGGCTGCCGACGGCCCACTGAGCCGTGCCAAGGCCGCGTATTGGCTTGGCCGCGTTGCGGAGGACCGAAAGGATACCGCAGGCGCGCGCACCTATTACCAGGCCGCCGCCAAGGAAATCGATACCTTCCATGGTCTGCTGGCCATGAAGAAGCTCGATCCCGGCCGCACGCGCATCGACATCACGCCCCCCAAACAGCCGACCAACGAGCAAATCGCGCGCTTCAACAATCTCGATGCGGTCAAGGCCGTCGTTCTTGCGCGCAAGGCCGGCCTGTCGCGCAACTACACGCGCGGTTTTCTCACCTCACTGCGGATCGGCCTGCCCACGGAAGAGGAAGCCGGCATGATCGCCCATCTGGCGGAGGCGATCGGGGATACACAGATGTCCCTGCGCATCGCCAAGTCAGCCATCGCGCGGGGGCAGAACCTCATCACCTACGGGTATCCGGTCCACACCTTCCCGGCCTACGCGCCGCTGCGCACGCCGCCCGAATTGCCGTTCCTGCTCGGCATCGCGCGCCAGGAAACCGAATTCGACACGACGACCGTCTCAGGCGCGGGCGCCAAGGGCCTGTTGCAGGTCATGACCGTCACCGCCAAACACGTCTGCCGCGATTACAAGATCAAGTGCGACATTCCCCGTCTCCTGAAAGACCCCTCCTATAACGCCATGATCGCATCCGCCTATATCGGAGACCGCATGGACGAATTCGATGGCTCCTACGTGTTGGGGCTTGCAGGCTACAATGCAGGGCCCGGCCGCGCGCGCGAGTGGGTGCGCGAGTTCGGCGATCCGCGCAGTGCGGGCGTCGATCCCATCGACTGGATCGAACGCATCCCCATCACCGAGACGCGCGAGTACGTCACCAAGGTTCTGTCCAATATCCAGATCTACCGTGCGCGCATCGGGGAGAACGCCGGCGCGCTGCGGATCGACAAGGACCTCAGGCGCGCGCAGGGCTCCGCCAAGATACCCACGACAACCGATGACCGGGAAAACCGTGATGAGGACGGCGGCCCGCAGGGTCCAGAGGGCTGAAAGCCTCCGCCCTCGCACACGCGATTTTTCCGCAACGCTTGCCGGGCATCTTCGTCCCGGCGCGCTATACTTGTGAAAACAGACGAATCGCAACGCGAAGGATCCGCCGGACGATGAGCGAAGTCGCCTTCAAGGACATCTACTTTACCGTACGCGACGGCTTGCGGCTTTATGCGCGCCACTATCCCGCGGCGCGCGCCAGCAAGACGCGCCCCGTCTTGTGCCTTGCAGGGCTGACGCGCAACAGCCGCGACTTTCACCGCATTGCCACCGCGCTCGCGTCCGATGCAGCCGCCCCGCGCAACGTCTACACGCTCGACACGCGCGGGCGCGGTCTTTCTGAGCACGACCGCGACTGGAAGAACTACACCGTTCCCAACGAAATGCAGGACGTGCTCGACTTCATGATGATGATGGAGCTGACCGACTGCGGCATCATCGGGACGTCGCGTGGCGGCCTGATCACCATGGTCATGGCGGCGGTCCAGCCCACACGCATCGGCGCGGCGGTCTTGAACGACATCGGTCCCGTGATCGAAACGCAAGGCCTGATGCGCATCGCAGGCTATGTGGGACGCACGCCGCTCCCGAAATCATGGAGCGATGCGGCGCGTATCGTGCGCGATGTCGTCACGCGCGATTTTCCGAACTTGACGCAAGCCGACGCAGAAGCCTTCGCCCGCCAACTCTTCAACGAGAAGAACGGGCGGCCCGTGGCCGGCTACGACGCCAAGATCGCCAAGGGTTTTTCCATGCTGGATGGGCCGATGCCGCAACTGTGGCCGCAGTTTAACGCGCTCAAGAACGCACCCGTTCTCGTCGTGCGCGGCTCAAACTCCGATCTGCTGTCACAGGCCACTGTCGATGAAATGACCCGGCGTCTCCCCGACTGCACATCGCACACGGTGCCCAACGAGGGTCATGCACCCCTGCTGTGGGATGCGCCCACCATTGCCGCGATCGCCGCCTTTTTCGCCAGGACGGACGCTGCACGCCACGCCGATACACCAGCCGCGGCCTGACAGTATTGCGGACGGCTGGCCGGAGGCACGCTCAGCTCTTGCTTGTCTCCACATCGCCCTTGTCGACATCGCCCTTGTCGACGCGGCGCGAGAACTCCGTGTGCCCGCCGCTTGCCAGAATGCGCGCCTGCTCGACCCAGTTCTCCCGCTCGATGCGGCCTTTGAAGTCGAGTTGCTCGCTGATGCGCTCGATGTCGGCTGCGGTCCAATTTGCGATCTGCTCGTAGGAGGCGACGCCCAGCGCGTTGAGACGTTTCTCAATCAACACGCCGATGCCGCGAATGCGTTTCAGGTCATCGAACTCTTCCGGCGCGCGATCGCTCAACAGCGCGCCCGAGCGCACCGAGCGCAGGCCGTCGTAGGCACCCTTCTCATCGTGCTCCTTGCCTTCCAGGTCCTTGGCCTCTTTTTCCTTGAGGGCATCGGCGAGGCGCGCAGGACGCAGGATGTTGGGATCTACCTTGGACAGCGGTGAGATCGGCTCGATCGGCCGCATGCCGCGCGTGACACTGGCAGATGCCGCCGCCATGGCAGCGGCGGCCGCCGCCGCCATTTCGGCAACAGAACGCTGCGCAGGAGGCGCGCCTGCCGCTGGCGCTCCGCTTGCAGTCTGCGAGGCCGGTTGTGAGGGTGAAGCCGGTTGTGAAGGTGGGGGCGCGGAAGGCGGTGCCGATGCGCTCGCCGGTGCGGGCGATGGCGCGCGCGGCGGCTCCGCCGGCCTTGGCGGCTCGGCAGGCTTTTGTGCCACCGGCGGTGCATCCGGTGTTTTTGAGGAGGCGACATTCCCGGCTTGGATTGGATCGGGCTTGTTCGTCAAAGTCGCGGCTGCTGCTGCGGCGGCAGCAGCCGCAGCACTCAGCCCTCCCGCCGGGGGAAGCGATGAGGATTCAGATGAGGATGCAGGCGATTGAACCGCTGCGGTCGCGCCCGGCTTTTGTGCGGGTGCGGGCGGCGTGGACGCAGCATGCTGGGCCGATGCGGGTGCGGCAGGTGATGATGATTTATTACGGGCCTCCTGCTGCAGAAGCGCGGCGCGGTTGCGCGAGTAGTACGTCTCTCCGCCCTTGGCGAGAATCTGCGCCTGCTCGATCCACTGCTCACGTTCGACACGTCCGCCAATTCCCAAGTCCTTGCCGACGCGTTCGGCATCGGCCGGTGTCCAGCACGCCATGTCCTCGAACGTCTTGATGCCGAGCCCATGCAGACGCTGGGTCAATGCTTCGTCGATCGCGCGAATGCGCAGGAAATCGTCTCCACCCGTGACCGCAGGCGTGGAAGCTGGCGCGGGTGCGGGAGGATTTGCCGGCGGCGGTGCGACGGGTGCAGACGCCGGTGTGGCGGCAGGGGGCGGCGTCTTTGCGGGTCCCACAGCTGGCACGCTGGACTGAGGCGCGCTTGGCTGTGGCGTGCTGGACTGGGGCGTGCTGGACTGGGGCGTGCTTGATGGCGGCACAGCAGGTGCGGCTTGCGCCCGCTCGGCAGGCTTGGGGGTATCCGCGGGCGGGCCTGCGGGCGCCGGGGCCGGCTTCAAGGCATCGACCGCAGCTTTCGCCGCCGCGACGGCCGCAGCCGCCGCCGAGGCAGTTGCCGATGCGGCTGCGCCGATAATCGTCGCGGCCGGAGCAGGAGGCGGCGCGGGCTGACTCTTGGCCACGACCGGTGTGGACGTTTGCACGGGCACGGGCGCTGGCGCAGCAACAGGCGTTGGAGCGCGAACAGGCGCTGGTGCCGGAGTTGGTGCCGGCGCTGCGGACGGTGGGGGAGCCGGTACGGGCTTCGACACTGACGGCGCGGGGGTTGGCGCAGGCTTGGATGCCGAGGGTGCGGGAGTTGGCACGGGCTTGGGCGGCGCCTTGTCCGCGCCCGGACCCCGCGCGGTCACCGGCTTCAACACTTGCGGGCGTATTTCCACGATCATCTTGCGTGGCGTCGTGTCAGGAAGAACAGCGTTTTCAAGTGTGCGTTCGAAGCGCGCGGAATCCAGCATCGTGGGAGCCGGGCGCGGCTCGGGGCGCGGAAGAATGTCGATCTTCGGCTGCACGAGTTCGTAGTTGCGCGACTTGAACGTCGGCGGCGGCGCGGGGGTACGCGCAGGGATGGGCGCGGGCAGCGGCTGAACTTGAACCGGCACTTGAACCGGCTCAGGCGCGGCATAGGCGGCGCGCGGCGCGTTCAACGTGCGCTTGATCAGGCACGCCACGAATGCACCGGTGAAATAGCTCGCCAGCAGAAGCAAAAAGGTCTGGAGCAGCAAATAGGTCATGAGCGGTCAACTCCACTGCCCGTCGCCACACGCAATATTCGCATTCGCGCAACGCATCAGTGCTCTTCCTCGCGTCCGCACGAGATCCAGCCTGCCGCAAGGCCCAGTGCGAATGCCAGCAGGATCCACCAGATGAGCCGTAAGAACAGATAATCCATGTCGCCTAGTTACTCCTGACGGTGAATTCGATGCGCCGGTTACGGGCGCGGCCTTCGGCGGTGTCGTTGTCGGCGACCGGTTGGCTCGCGCCGTAGCCGACCGCCTTGAGGCGGTTGCGATCGACCCCGGCTCGCACCAGGAAGTCGACGACAGCCTGCGCGCGCCGGTTCGAGAGCCGCTGGTTGCGCTCGTCGGTGCCTTCCGAATCCGTGTGGCCTTCGATCTCGATGCGGAACTTGGGACAAGCGTTGGCCACTTCGGCCAATGCACTGAGCGTATCGGAGCTGTCTGCCGTGAGATCGGCCTTGGCGCGATCGAAGTTGATGACGCCGCCCGCCGCCGTCTCCCGCATCAGATCCTGGCATCGGTCGGCCTCCGCGATGATCTCGATTTTGCGCACCACGTCGATCCTGTCGGCAGTCGTGAAGCCTGCCGGCAGATCGTGTTGCAGGGCGACGTGTACGTCTTGGGCGAGATCGCGGCTATCGGTGGCGCCGACCAGCGATAGCTGCTTCTTGACCAGCGAGACGCTGCCTCGCATCAGGCGGGCCAATTGCTCAAGGCCGCGTACCGCAACCTTGTTCCACGGCTCCATCGGAGACGCGACCACGCGCATCTGGTCCATAATCTTTGCGCTCGGGAACAGCTTCTGCGCCGCATTCATGAGGATGGAGCGGCTGGCCTCGTCCGGGATGTCCCCCGCCAGCACCAGCGAACCATCACGGCCATGCTCGGCATGCCAGGACAGATCCGTGTTGATCTGCCCGGTGAACTTGATGTCGGTGCTCGTCTGGCACGATTGCCCGGCGCCGGCCTTCACATCGGCGGGTACGCCTTGAGCCACCGCGAAGTCGTCGGTGGTGCCGGACACCAGCAGCTTTCGATCGTTGAGCAGTGCGCGGCCGGCCTTGAGGCGTGGCAGCGCGTTGAGCCCCGCGACGATGCACTCCTGCCAGCCTTCGGGCGCGCCCTGCATGATCTGCAGCTTGTCGGTGACGGGACGGCCCGGATAACGCGCCTTGACGAGTTCGATCAGCGCCGCGCGGGCCTGCTCGTTGGGAATGTAGCCGCTCACCTCCACGGCCGTACCGTCTGCCGCGATCGCCATCAGGTAGTTTCCGGGCCCAGCCGGCGCCTGCCGTTCGGGATAGCGGATCTGCTCGGTGAGCTTGAAGCTGCGCGGCACGTCCAGGCGCAGCGCCTTGCGCACGTTGCTGGCCGTTGCCGCATCCGCGGCCTCGCCCTGGAAGTTCATGTCGCGCATTTTGATGTCGGCGGTGCCCGACTTGAGATTTGCAAGTTGCGCCAGCGCGGTTTCTGCCGCACGCGCCCAGCCGTCGGGGGCGCCATCGGCGATCTCCGTGCGATCGACGAGCGCGGAACGGGGGAACAAGGCCTTGGCTTGCGCGAAAAGCTGCTCGCGCAGCCGCTCGTTGGGAACATATCCGCCCATGATAAGCCGCGCGTTTGTGTTCTGCGCGCTCCACACGAACGGATTGGCGATGGGAGGCGTGATCTTTTCGGATGCAAGCTTGACGCCGTTCGGCATCTTCAGCAACGCGCCACGTATACTTTTATAGATTGCTGGCGTGGGCGCCTCGCCCGCAATCGACATATCGAGCAGTTCCATGTCGAGCGTGCCGCGCTTCAATTGCGCAAGCTGCTGGAGGCCGAACGAGATGCCGCTCATCCAGGGAGCCTTGTCGGGCGCGCCGCGCGCCATCTTCATTTCGTCGATGACCTGCGCCTTTGGAAAGCGGGCGCGGGCCATGGCTAGAACCTCGCCGCGCGCTTCCTCGTTGGGCGCATAGCCTGACAGCACGACCTTGCCATCGCGCCAGGATGCCGACCACAGATAGTGGTCAATCTGCTCAAGCAGCGCGGAGCGATTGATGACCGTGCGCACGCCCCAGGTGTCACGCATGGCGGCAATGGCGCGCCCGGGTTCGCTGTCGTCGTTGGCGCGGCCCGTCAAGGCGCCATCGCGTCCGGCAAAGATCGGAACCGCCCAGCTCATGCCCTTGCGGGCAAGCGACTCCTGCGCGCGCCGTCCCAGGTCGGCCTCGATGCCTTCATGCTCGAACTGGACGGCGAGCCAGCTCAGCAACGCAATGGGGATCAATCCCAGCAGCCAGTAGGACGGATTGCACCGCATGCGAACTGTCACTCCCAACGCGCCCTTCGCAGGTCCAGGCTCCGCAAGCCCGAACGCGCTCCCCTCGGCGGACGTTCACCCGCTCGTCGGTGTGCTCCGCACCCCGCCAGCCTGCTCCTACCTGCCGCTCATAGCCCCCATACCCGACCGCAGACAACTATAGCCAAACCCCGATGGCAACCCAAGCGGCGCCGGGTTTGCGATTGGTCCGTCCATAAGCGCGAGCGATGCGAATTTTTAATGGCAAGTGTTGCCCGAAAGCGCCGCTTTAAATGCCTTTCCTCACAGGCGAAAATGGTCTGCTGGCGCTCATCCGCCCGGTCCGCCCGGATTAACCAAGAGATCCGTGGCGTGCGCCTGGGCAGCAGTGGTGGCGCGAAACACCTCTCCGATGAGAACGAGACAAGGCCCCTTGATCCCGTCGTCCTGCAACAGAGCCGGCAACGTGGCGATCGTGCCGGCGATGGTGCGCGCGTCCGCGCGGGTCAGGTTGAAGGCTGCCACCGCCGGCGTTGCGGGCGGCATGCCGCTGGCAATCAGCTTCTGCGACAACTCCGCCAGCGTCCGCTGCGCCATGTAGACGGCGGTGGTCGCGTGCTGATCGGACAGAGCGCGCCAGTCGAGCGTGTCGGGCAATCTGCCCTCGCGCGAATGACCGGTGACGAGTTGCAGGCGTTTGGCGTGGTCGCGATGGGTGAGCGATACGTTCAGGCTCGCGGCGGCCGCTTGGACGGCGGAAATTCCCGGGATGACCTCGAAGGCAACACCGGCGCTGCGCAGAACGTCGAGTTCCTCTCCGCCTCGACCGAAGATCATCGGATCTCCCGACTTCAAACGCACGACGCGGTTGCCCTGCCCGGCAAGCTCCACCATCAGCGCGTTGATCTGCGTCTGCGTGCAGGATGGGCCATAACCTGTCTTGCCCACAAGGATGCGGCGCGCCTCGCGCCGGGCAAATTCCATCACGGCATCGCTGACGAGATCGTCGTAGAGAATGACATCGGCGCTGCGCAGCGCACGGACCGCGCGCAATGTCAGAAGCTCGGGATCTCCTGGTCCCGCGCCGACCAGAGACACAAAGCCGCCGCCGGGATTGCCTTCGCGCTCGCGTGCAGCCTGCGCAACCAGATCCTCGAGGTCCTGCGCACTGGGTGGCGTCTCCGCCCGAGCCAGGGCCGCTTGCGTAAACAATTCCCAGAAGCGCCGGCGCTCGGCAACCGTCGCGCCCAGCCGTTCGGTCTGGCGCCGCCACGTTTTGGCAGCTTGTGCCCACAGCTTGAAGCCTTCAGGCAGCCACGTCTCGAGGCGCGAACGGATCGCCTGGCCAAAAACAGGTGCGCCACCATCGGTGGAGATCGCAACGACCAAAGGCGAGCGATTGACGATGGAGCCGAACTGGAACTGACAAAGCTCCGGACGATCGATGACGTTGACCGGCACGCCATGCGCGCGCGCGGCATCGGCAAAGGCGAGCCCTTCTTGCGCGTTCGCAATAGCACCGATGGCGATTGCGGCCCCTGCAAGATCATCGCTCTGCCAATCGCGTTCGATAAGGCGGATAACTCCTGCGGGTGGCGCCTCGGTCACCTCGCGCATCTGTGTGGAGATCTCAGCCGCGTAGACATCGACGTCAGCACCGGCCGCCGATAGCAACTCGGCCTTCCACGCAGCCGCCTCGCCGCCGCCTGCGAGCACAGCGCGCCTGCCGGCAATCTTATAGAACACCGGAAGCACGGCGAGCGCTTCCATGCGCTTTGCCCGTGTTGGCCGGGGCGCACGCAAAGGGGATGGCGGTTCGATCTGCTCGTCTGTCATGCGAAGGCACTCTAGAATTACTCTAGAAACAAAGATACGTCGTCCGTCTCGCGGTGCAATGGCGATTTACTTGCGCGTCAAAGCGCGCAGGGCAGGACGTCCTGGCATGGTTTCGCTTCTGGACACCGCCAGCGAGGCCGCCTTTGCCCCCAGTAAGCTCTAAACCTGGAAAACGGGGAATTTTTGCGCTTTTCAGGATGAAACGAAGCATGGCCGCGCGGGTCGGCCCGCAACCGCGCATCGCGTTCCGGCATTAGACCTGTGAAGCGCTTGGCCCCGGTGCGCGAGCCCAATGCCGAAAGCGCGCAAGGCCAGGTCCGATATCACCTCGTCTGGTGAGTTTGCGGAAGAAAGGGAGGGTCGAGCGATGCGACGAGCCAGCGCCGCAGTTTTTTTCATCGCTTTGCTGGCGTCGGCGCTGGCCCTGGGAGCAGCCCTTGCCCATGCCCTCGAGCTTCCGAATAAGATGGCGCTCTCGCAGAACGACTATTTCACCGTGCAGAAGATCTATTCGGGCTGGGACAAGCTTGGTTTCCTGCTCGTTGTCCAGCTGATCGCCATATGCGCGGTGATCATCGTCCACAGGCAAGAACGGCGGGTGCTCGGAGCATCTTTGGCGGCACTCGCCGGTCTTATCATGGCTCAAGCCATCTTCTGGTGGTTCACGTTTCCGGCCAATCAAGCGACACAGAATTGGACTATGCAGCCCGGCAATTGGGAACAGCTGCGGGACCAGTGGGAGTACTCGCATCTGGCGGGAGCGCTCTTTCAGATGCTTGCGCTCTCGGCTTTGATCATCGCCGTGCTTGCGCGCAGCCCCAAAGAATGAGCGGAGTGTGGCGTCTGGACGTGGCCGGTTCCAGAGGCAAAGAAACCAAGAGCCTCCTTCACATCGCGCTATGAGACCGACCGTTAGATCGGCAAGACGTTGCTGCCGGACGCGCGCCGTCTTCAGCAAGCAACAATTCCAGGAACGCCAATGACCAGATCGGAGTTCCCCGGCTCATCGGAGCGCTGCGCTGGCCTGTGAGCGTTAGCCGCCATTCGGCTCATCACAAAAGGAGATACCCGCGTGAACAATCGAACCGAGCCAAGAAACACATTTCAGGACATGGCGGAAAAGACCGCCCGTGCCGTAGGGGCATACTGGGCGTTCCTGATCGCCTTGTCCGTGGTCGTCATCTGGGCCGTGAGCGGACCTTTCTGTAACTTCTCCGACACTTGGCAACTGGTGATCAATACCGGCACGACGATCGCCACGTTTCTCATGGTCTTTCTAATTCAGAACACCCAGAACAGAGATGCACGCATCGTCTCGCTCAAGCTCGATGAGCTCTTGCGGGGCGTGAAAGGAGCCCGCACCGGCTTCATCGATCTCGATCACATGACCGACGAGGAACTGGAGACAGTCCAGAAGGAGTTCATGCAGATGCGCGACAAGTACGCGCCGCTCGTGGATGACGATCTTGCCCATGTCGAGCGCGAACTCAGCGCCCGCCGTGCGGGTAGCAGATCCCGGTCAAGGTTGCCTGAGTCCTAACCATCCAGGCCGTAAGCCCGAGTTGGACTACTGCGCCTCATCGTACGTCATCCACGAAAAGGCGGAAACGGTGCTAATCCAGGATTTTCTTCGCCGCTGCCAATATCAGGATGCCCAACACTGTGGTCACGAGCACGACTGTCCATTGCGCGAGCCCGCAACATATCCCGAGCGAGGCCGCGAGCCATACCGTGGCTGCCGTGGTCAATCCCTTCACCAGATTTTCATCCGGTTTGCGAATGATAACACCGGCGCCCACGAATCCGATGCCGGCCATCAGACCTTGGATCAGTCCTTGCACGACCCGGCTCAAAGCATCCTTGTTCTCGTAAAGACCCGGAACCTGGATCGTGCTCACCGTCAACGCCGCTGCGGCCAGCGACACCAGCGCCAAGGTTCGCGCGCCGATCGGCTTGCCCTCCACGTTGCGATCAATCCCCACCACCGCACCAACTCCGGCGGCAGCTGCAAGCCTCAGCACGATATCCAGGGTCTCTAGTTCCACAGGCTGCTCCCGGAACGAGGGTCACTTTCAAGTTCACTGCACGGTTCGGCCGGCTCGGTGCTTGCCTTGTTGTGCCCGCGACCATGGCGAGGACGCCGCGTGATGCCTTTCGGCTTGATGCCTGGCGACTCAATACTTGGTGACCGGAGATCGAAATCGCGAGCCCCGTGGCAAACCTATCGGCGTTCAGCGTTACGCAGAGCTTGTCATGGAACGCACGATCAACGCATACGGTATCACGATCAGCACCTCGACCAGAAAATAAGCAGCGACAAAGCCGGCATACATGGGCTCGACCGCCAAACCTCCCCCGATGATGAGCGCAATTGGAATATTGCGCACGGTGCTTTCGATGACGACGACTGGGCGCTTTGTGGCAGAGACGGCTCGCGCGAGCAAGGCGCCCACGAGCATCGCCCCAAGCGTGAAGAAAAGAGCCAAGCGGGCTGTTTCCGCAAAGGTTGCGATAAAAGCTTCGCGGACTGTCCAAATCACCGTGCCCAGGAGGAGAGCAACCAAAACGAGCGAGCCGATCACCAGATGCGGCTTCCATCTCTCAAGTTCGGCACGGAATTTTTGACCTAGCCACATGCCGGCAGAAATGGGCGTCAGTACGAACAAACCAAGTTGAATGAGGACGGTTGCAACCGGGGCCGTCGACGTGCCCCCGGACAATCCCAGCCAAGTGTAAAAAACGGCCACCCAGAGCGGGATGCTGATGAGCGAGACGAGCGTATTGACGGCGGTCAGCGTGATGGACAACGCGACGTCACGGCGTGCCAAGTGGGTATAGTAGTTGGAGATCGCGCCGCCTGGGCTCATGGACAGGAAGATCATGCCGGCCGATGCCGTTTCACTTGCTGAGACGGCGTACACGAGACCAGCCGCCATGATCGGCAGCAGGAGCACTTGCCCGCCGGTCGCGATCAGGACCGTCCGCGGGTATCCGCGCTACACCACGACCTTGTTGGCAATGACCGCGTGGGATCGGGGCCACGACGTATGCTATGTCACGCCGGACGATTTCATTATGCGACCCGACGACGGCATGTTGATCCGCGCCGTCGTGCCCAAAAAGAAGAAGTACAAGGACGGTGTTGAGTAGATCGAGGCCATCCAAAGCGAGGATGTACCTGTCAAGACCATCGATATAACCGATGTCGACGTGCTGATGTTACGCAACGATCCTTCGCTCGATGCCGTGGACCGGCCGTGGGCGGCCCAGGCCGGCATCGTTTTCGGCCAATTCGCCGTGGAACAGGGCGTCATCGTACTGAATGACCCCGATGGCCTGTCGCGCGCGCAAAACAAGCTCTATTTTCAGGGTTTTCCCAGCGACGTGCGCACCGCCACTTTGATTTCCAAGCACGCTTCGGAGATCAAAGATTTTATCACCAAACAGAAGGGCAAGGTTATCGTGAAGCCCCTGCAGGGATCAGGGGGCAAGAATGTGTTCATGCTGAAGTCGACCAAGGATGAGAACCTCAATCAAATCATCGAAGCTCTCGACAAAGAGGGTTACATTATCGCGCAAACATATCTTACGGAAGCCAAGCAAGGAGATATTCGTCTATTCCTGATGAATGGCGAACCGCTGCAGCGTGACGGCAAGTATGCAGCCGTTCGCCGCGTGCCCGCCGGCGACGACATAAGGTCCAACATGCATGCCAAAGGCGGGGCCGAAAAGGTTCAAGTTATCGACGAGCACTTGCGCGTGGCAGAGCTCGTCCGCCCAAAACTCATCCGCGACGGCATGTTCCTCGTCGGTCTGGACATCGTCGGTGACAAAATACTGGAGATCAATGTCTTTAGTCCCGGCGCCCTCATCAGCGCTAGCGAGACGCAAGGCACGTCCTTTGCCGATGCCATTATAGATTCCATCGAGCGAAAGGTTGAAATTCGTGACAAGGCCCGTCGGCCGTTCGAAAATCGGGAACTCGCGACGTATTAGGCCAGGAGCCGTGCCGTAATTGCTTTCGCAGCTTAGTATTGCGATGTGCAGCTGCCCTGAGGGTGTCCGCCACTACCGCGTCCCGGAGACCTCGGACCGATGACGAAGCGTGATATTAGACCCGCCCCGCGCTTCCTAGCCGATGTCGCAGCCGAGATCGCCCGCATCGGCGATCTCGATGCGGTCGCGTTGCGCACGCTTTGGTCGACATGGTTCGAGACCCCGGTCCCGGCGCGGATGCGAAAGGCCATGCTGGCCCTGGTGTTCGGCTATCGCATTCAGTCGGTGACACTCGGCGGCCTTACACAGCCCGCGGCTCGGACCTTGGATGCGGTCGCTGCCCAGGAGTTCGGCGAGGCTACGCGCGCACGGTCTCGAAGTGTCCTCGTGAAGCCTGGCACTAAGCTCGTTCGCGAGTATCACGGCCGCGTGCATGATGTCGATGTGGTGGACGACGGCTACGTCTGGAACGGCACGCGGTATCGCTCGCTATCGGCCGTCGCGCGGGCGATCACCGGCACCAAATGGAACGGCCTCATGTTCTTTGGATTGAGGTCGGCAAGCCGGCAGATACCATCGTGACTGATAGGAGACCCAAGCGCCGCCTTCGTTGCGCCATCTACACCCGCAAGTCGAGCGAGGAAGGTCTGGAACAGGACTTGGATCCCAGGCCGTGCTGAGGTTATCGATCGTAGCAGTGGCTAGCAAGGCATCGGCTCCGGCCGGCTCGACATAGAAGCCGCCGTCGCCCAGAACGTCGTCCTTCCACTTTCTATCGGTCAATTTGCCTTGCACGCCTGTGGAGACTACCGTGATGGTGCGCTCCGCTTCCGTCAGAGTATCATCTGCCTGAGAGCGAAGCGTCCGAAACGAGCGCAAGGCACTCTCTCGCAGTAATCGACGACGGCCAGAATGCGAAACCGCCCGTCCGTGAACCGTCCGACACCAAGTCGAGCGACCAGCGTTCGTTCCCATTTGCGGAAGTAGCCTTTTAGGCAAGGGGCCACACCGGTAGTGCCGGCGACTACGTCACGAATGCGGTGCTTTGCTGCGTCATGCGATTTATGAATGGCCTATCCACATTCTCAGCGCTATGCTCGTCGAGCCATGTGGCGCTGATAACTGGTTCCATTTTAGTCCCTGCGCCAAAGTTGCCGTGCCGCGCATTCAAGTAGCTGGTGCACCGGCCTTCGCGCATTGGCATTTCCTATGGGCCCAACGGGAGCGCTCCATGACTAGGCCATTGTATGAGCTTCAAGAGGTTTTCGTCCGTTCGGGCGTACCAACACACACGTTCGTCCAGCCGGTGGAGTACACCGGCCTTCTCGTCGCGCTCAAGACGCACGGCCGAAGCATTGTCATCGAAGGCCCATCTGGCATTGGGAAAACGACAGCTGCATTGAACGCCATCGCGGAGGCCGGCCTTGCCGAAAACATCATCACGCTTTCGGCCCGTAAGCCGGACGACGTGGCGCTGATCGAGACGCTCCCGAGCTCACTGCCGATTGGCACGGTGCTGATTGACGACTTCCATCGACTGCACCGCGACATCAAGGGACAGATTGCGGATCTTATGAAAACGCTAGCCGACGAGGGGGCGGCACATAGCAAGCTCGTGGTGCTTGGAATCACAAACGCTGGCCAAACACTCTTGGAGTTCGGCAAGGATCTCGCCAACCGCATTGAGGTCATGCGTTTCGAGGCGAACCCCGAATACAAGGTGGACGAGCTCATCGCGAAGGGTGAGGAGGTACTCAATATTTCCCTCAATATCAGGAAGGAGATCGTTGATGCTGCCCAGGGAAGCTTCTACCTCGCTCAGATGCTTGCTTACGAGACGTGTTTACGGAGCAAGGTGCTTAAGACTGAGCTGACCCACAGCAGGACGTCAGAGAGTTATGAGGGTGTACGGGCGCAAGTGATGAATACTCTTAAGCGATCGTTCCATAGCTCCGCAATCGCATTTGCGCGCGGCACGAAGCTGCGGCGAGAGGGGCGAGCTCCGTATCTGCACTTGCTTAATTGGCTCAGTCAGAGCAACAGCTGGTCGATCAACGTGGAACGCGAAGCAGATCTGCATCCCGAGCAGCGAGGCAGCGTCACTCAGGTTGCGGCGAAGGGGTATCTGAAAGATCTCATCAACGGCAATCAAAACATACAATCAGTTCTTCACTACGACGGCGCAATGCTCGTAGTGCAGGACCCCCAGTTTGTCTTCTATATCAGGAACCTGTCGTGGCCGCAGTTTTCGGAGGAAGTCGGCTTCCTCTCATTGGAGTTTCCCTCGCGGTACGACTTCGCTCTTTCCTTTTCCGGAACTGATAGAGACATCGCAGAGGCGCTTTTTGAAGCGCTACAGCAAGATGAGATGGAAGTCTTTTATGACCGCAACGAACAGCACCGCATCCTCGCCGAAGACCTTGAGGAGTACCTAGCGCCAATCTACTCATCGGACGCGCAGCTCGTCGTCTGTATTCTCGGTCCCGACTACCCAAAGCGTATCTGGACTAAGTTCGAGTCCGAACAATTCAAACAGCGCTTCAACCAAGGCGAGGTGGTGCCTATCGTGCTGGATACTGCACCCCTTGGCATCTTCGATTCTGCAAACAGGGTTGGTCATCTTAGCTGGAAACGCTCTGGTGACTTTAAGGATCAGGTCGCCTGGACCGTGGAGATGTTGAAAAAGAAGAGTGTCGAGGTGCGCGAGCGTCGTAAATTTAAAAAGGCCGAGAAAGCCGAAGCCGACACTGCGCCCATCACGGTCAACGAGGGATAGTGCCAAGTCCGTTCTGCTACCAACTAATACGTGCCGACCCTCTTGACTTGTGCCAAAAAGGGCAGTGCTACCTGCCGTCCCCGTCGGCTATCGCGTCACAAACTTTTTGCTGTCAACTCACAAATGTGCCCCTCCATTGAATGGGAAAGCACTCATCGTACGCATTTAGTCTCGAACGAAGCAGAGGCGCCGACGAAATCTGACGCCTTCAACCGTCGCCGCGACTCAACTGAGGTCCGCTTTCGCATTCCATCTGGAAGATCCCAGCGACCAGTTGAGCCATGCGATCGTGGATGGCGTCGATGGTCCGGGCCTGCGCCATACTGTCATAGACCCCGCTGGCACTGTTCAGCCGGTTGGCGGCCGAGTAGCCTAAGGACTGGCTATTAGCTGGCGTTACCGTATCGCCGATGGACGTACGCTCGCATGTCGAGTCATCGCGCAATCTCGGTTGCGATTAACTTCGACTCTTGATCTCATCCTCGATGGTAGACGAGGCAACCAGCGACCGGCTTGAAAGTTTGCCGCGCAGAGAGTCCGGATCTTTCGCCCTGCTCTGCGTGTGAGGTGTGTTAGCGAGGACTTCTGCGCCGTCAACAGCGGCCTCAATATGCGTTCTATGGCGCGCGCCGGTCTCTCGTACCGGACTCTGCTGGATTTTTCGTTCCTCAAGATTCATGGAGATTGACCAAGTCTCAAGCGTGCATTCGGCTACGCAGACACTGATAGCAAGAATGGCGGAACCGTGTTGGTTTCAAGAGGCGGCACATCCAACGTGCGCGATGCCAGCTTGCAAAGCCAAACCTGGCGCTGCGACTTGACGTTACGACCCAAACACCTAGGTTCGACTACGGATGACTTTCAAACTTGCGGGAGAAACTCTGTGGCAATGCGGTCGAACAACGAAGCTGAGAGTGATACTGCTCCCGCTCATGATGCTGATGGTACGACGCAGCACGCGGTGCCCACCGCTCAGGACATGCCGAGCCCGCAAGGTCAGCCACTTACCCAAGATCAAATGAAGGACGCCGCCATGGCGTCGAAGCTGCTGATGGCAGGTTTCGGCGAAATCGTGAGCGTGTTGCTGCGCGCGCAGGATTACCGCAATAAGCCGATTTCGGCGCTGGAGGAGATCGCCGTGCCAGCCGCGTTGACCGGTCAGTATTCTTTGGCGCAGGCGCAATCTTCGAGGAATGGCATGGTCGCGCCAATCGGCGTCGTGTTCTGGGCGCGTGTGTCGTCCGAGGTGGATCAGCGACTGGTCGAAGACATCGCACAGCCTTTGAAGCTCAGCTTTGAAGAGTGGCGCAGCGGGCCGATATTGTGGCTCGTTGACGCCGTCGGCGAGCACACCGTCATTGAAGAAATGCTGACGCGCTTGATCGCGACGGAGTGGAAAGGGCAAGAGGTTCGTCTGCGCGCACGCACGAAAGATGGCGGCTATAAGAAGGGCGTGCTCGCGCGTCCGTGAGACGAGATCATTTCCCTCATCGTGAGCGAAAGCGCGGTTGTAGATTATATTCCGTTGTCGCATTAATCATCGCTCGCGATAATTTCATGCACCGCGTTGACAACCGCTTGCGGACCTTTAGCGTGCCCCTGCATGCGAGCCGTACAGCGGCGATGATGAGAAGCAAGATTGCTGCAAAGGAAACGTCGTGGGTGGGATGACTGAGGGTGGTGGAAGTCTATCGTCTTACTTGTTTGACGTACTGTTGAAGCCCTGGTTGTGGCGGGTGATAAAGCCAGAAACGGGAGAACCGCGTAATGCGGACGACCTGGCGTCTGCCGCTGCCGCTATCGGAGCCGAGCCATGAAAAGACTAGCCATCGTTGTTGCTCTGTTTCTAACGGTTTACTCTGGTTGGCGTTTTGGTGTTCTGTATTTTGATGTCCGGCCTGAACAAGACAAATGTGCCGTTGGTGAGGTTTCAATTCAGAATTTCAGCGCGCTTCTTGCAGAAGCAAGAAGGCGCTCTATATCGGTCTGGCCACGGCTTGCCGGCACGGAACTTGATGTTGCCGAGAACCTCCGTCTTAGAATAAGGGATCTGAACACGGGCCGAGATTCCCTTTCAGCAAGAATTGCGGGCGTACATGCAGTAATGCGCAGTTCGGGCGCTTTTCTTCATGGGATGACTGATTATTCGAATATTTCATTGCGAATAACCGACAATCCGGAAAATCCCCTAGAGGGAGTGTCGGGACTCGTCTTTCCTTACTTCGTCGACTCGCTCAACGTTGGTCACTTTGACCTGCTTGATCGATATGCGCGGATAACAATCACGTTGCCACTCGTTATTCGCTCGTACGATAGGAACTTAACCAGCGTGAAGAGGCCGATCGAGTTTGATGAATTCTACGCGACTGTAAGTTTCCCAAATTCAGCAGGCAGACTTTTGAGGTTAGGCAAAGGATGGGTTGGATATGACGCCGAAGCTCACGGTCCGCCGTGTCCATCTATGCCGCCCCCCGACTGGGTGAGTGTTTATGAGCAATGGAAGGTCGTTCACAACATTAGGAACACAAAATGACGTGGCAAGCCCGCATCTTTCTCGAGTCACGCCCGGCCGTGCATTCCATTACGGGAGCGGGTCACCTTTATCTTGTCATGCGCTATGTGGACGTGCAGCCAGATGGCAGTTACACGAACGCGTACCGACCGGCAGACGGCGTAGCACCGGCAGATCAAGTGATCCAAGGAACAGTCGCACCGATCATCGTTGGGGTACCACTCGACGTAAATGTCGTTGTGCTTTCTACAACGACTGACGCCTATGACGCTGGGACAGTCCCATCGGATAGAAATAGTGTCGACATAACGCAGCAAGTTTTGGCGAGCGGTGGGTTCGCAACCGTTGCTGCCGCATGGTCAGCGATGGGCTCCTACGCTACCGGAATTGATGCCGTTGGTTACGACTATGAAACACCTGATGGATTTGACAATCATCTGGCGAATTCCGGAGCAACCATACTCTCTGTCCTAAACTCAATAAACTTAGATATTCGAACGCTGCAGGCCCCAAACGGTGCAGATTTGTATCTCACCTCGTTTTATTCATATCAATTTCCGGGAGCTTCTGAGGCCTACGAACCAACGCTGCTGGGACAGGGTACTATTCAAACAATTGAGGCGTCGGCAAATCAGCAGTCGGGACTACGGATTTTGGGTCGTGACACGGTCAATGACATCTTGATCGGCACGAAGCATGTAGATCGATATTTTGGGGAGCAGGAGGCAAGTTATTCAGCAACAACCGATACCGTCAGTTTTGAACGAGTGGTAATTGATCTCGGTCTTTCTACAGGCCTATTAGACGTAAAATTTAAACAGGAAGACCTCTCAAGTCTGCCTGGCTTTACTGAACCCGTTGGGGTCTATGGTGTAAACGATTCGGCCCTTTCCAATCCCGACCTGCTATTCGGGATAGAAAAAGTCCTGCTGACAACCCGCGGCGACCGCGTAGTGGTTGATGACCCCAAAATGGCATTCCAGAACAAGCTGCTTGTGGATGGCGGTTCACAGCCGGGGACCGCTCGAACTGATCCGACACAAGGGGACTTGTTGGACTTCTCGAGCGCGACAGGACGCGTCGTCGTCAAAAATGCTCTCGACAGCTCTCAAGCCAGCGAGCTTATTGACAGCGGCTACCTATGGGACTCCGGGACGAATTTGCGTTTCACCAATTTTGAGTACGTCAAGGGTAGCGCTTTCGACGATACAATGAACCTCAGCAAGATCGGACCGGGCGGTGCGTCGACGGCTGCGGAACAAGCTCAGATTGATGCAGCTTGGGCAACATTTAGATCGGCAACGGGGGGGACAGTGTCATTGAGCGCTTACGCCCAGGCGCGATCGCAGCTAATCCAATCCCTAAATGCCACACGACCCTATCAGGAAAAGCTTCAGGTCGATGGCGGCGGAGGCGTAGACAAGATTGTCGGCTCTGACACAGGCACCACCATTATGCACGGTGGTGACGGAACAGATTTCCTATTCGCTGGTAATTATGGCTCAGATCTTTATGGGGATGCCGGCATCGACTATCTCGCAGGTGGCGGGATTGAAAGTCATCTTTATGGTGGTGCAGATTCCGATCTATTCCACATGGCCAATAACACATTTGCGATGGATGCAGATAAGGACGACGTGGCAATGTGGGCCGGATTCCGTCTTTCCGGCGGCGTTCAGCAATGGTGGATGGAAAACGGCTTCGCATACTGGACGCCGGCGACGTCCCTGGTGACGGGCGCGCTCGGCGCGTTCGGCGGCGTGTTTGCCGCGGCGGCAACGCTGTTCGACACCGTGACCATGACCACATTCCGATATGCCATGTCCGAAACCGGCCAACTCGTCATTCAGTTCGGCCGCGGGCGCGGCGGGCAGGCGGTGATTACGGACTATAACATCGATCCCGACAGCGGTTTCGGTGACGCAAACATCACCGTGTTCAAACAGCTCCTCGGCAAGGCCACGATCGACGATCTGAAACTGTACATTAAGTCCGCTCTCGCCGCCGGTGGCATGAACGTCGCCTTCAACAGCGACCCCCTCGTTCTCGATCTCGACGGTGACGGGCTGGAGCTGACGCGCCAGACGAACGGCATCTACTTCGAGATGGATAGCGACGGCTTCGCCGAGAAGACAGCTTGGGTGAAGTCCGACGACGGCTTCCTCGTGCGCGATCTCAACGGCAATGGCACGATCGACGACATCGGCGAGATGTTCGGCAACGCCACGACCTCAGGCTTTGCCGCGCTCAAGACCTACGCAGACAGCAACGACGATAACAAGATCAATTCGCTCGATACCAACTGGGACCAACTTAAGGTATGGCGCGACCTGGATGGGGACGGCGTGACGGATGCGGGCGAGTTGCAGACGCTTACGCAAGCCGGCATCAAGGAGATTTCGGTCGCCTCGACGACACTCACCAACCAGTTCATCAATGGCAATTCCATCCGCGCAGAAGCTACGTTCACACGTACGGACGACACGACGTCTAAGATCGCTGACGTCGGCCTGGAGGTGAATGACAGCGACACCAAATACCTCGGGAACGCCACCGTCTCCGCGCCCGCGCTGGCGCTGCCAGAGTTGAAAGGCTATGGCAACGTCACGTCGCTGCGCATCGCCATGACCAACAAGGCCGCGTTGCTGACCGACGTCACCAACTTCAAGAATCTGGCCGCGACCACCGACTGGGCGACGCTCAAATCGGCTGCACAGGCCATCCTATTCAAGTGGGCGGATGTCGAGAGTATCTCCGCCGTCTCCATGGGCGGCGGCACGTTCGACCGCCAGAAGCTGGCGTTCCTCGAAACATTCGAGGGTTATCAGTTGACGCCGCGCGATGGCAGCGGGGTACCCAGCGAGAGCAACCTTTCGACGCTGATCACCTCATGGAACGATATCGTTGAGAAGGAAGCCTTGCGGCTCGCCGTGCAAGGACCGCTCAAGACAATGTTCTCCGGGCTTTCGTACAACGTTACCAAGGATCGTATCGTTGCGACAACCGCGACGGGTGTCGCTGATGCGCTGAAAGCCGCAATTCTCACGTTGTCGCCGACGACCGAGACCGCGCAGACAGAGTGGAATTCCAACTGGAGTCCTCTGTTCAACGAGCTTTTCGACAGCACAGACCGTCTCGATACGAACAGCGTCCGCACGGACTACGCGGTGCAGAGCCTGGTCAAGGCGCTCGACGGCACGACGACGGCCCTTACGCTGTCGCAGTTCGTGACGGGGCTTGGGTTGAGCGGCGTACAAATCGGCACGTCCGCCGCCAATACGCTGACACGCGGCGACGCTGACGGTCTGCAAGTTTATGTTGGAGATGGCGGCAACGATACGATCAATGGCGGCTATGGCCAGGATGTCTATGTTTATGGACGCAACTTCGGTCAGGACGTTATCAACGATGTGGATAGCGGCGACATGGGCGATCGCGTCCGCTTCGCCGTGCTCAATGCGGAAGACCTGAACTTCAAGCGTGTCGGCCTCGATCTTGTCATTGAGGTGAAGAACTCGACTGACAAGATTACGGTCAAGAATCAGTTCGAGACGCCCGAAGTGAGCCTTGGCGGCATCCAGGTCTCCGCCGACAAAGGCATCGAAGAGATCCAGTTCGCCGACGGCACGATCTATGACATGGGCGAGGTCGCGGCGGCGACGGGGCTTGGAACGGCCGGCAACGATACGCTGGTGGGTACGGGCACGGCCGACGAACTGGAGGGCCTCCAGGGCAACGATCTCCTCCAGGGTGGAGACAACGGCGACACCTACTATTATGGACGCGGCTACGGAGCCGACACGATCCAAGACATCATGGCGAACCCGCTGCTCAACGCCGGCGATGCGCTCGTCATGCTCAATGGTTTGTCGGCGAAGGACATCCAGATCACACGTGCGGGAGCGAGCGACGACGTTACTTTGTCGATTATTGGATCGCCGGGCGACAGCGTCACGATCAAAGATCAGTTCATGTATACGCCGCTCGGCTATCAGACGGCCTACGCCATCGATAACCGCATCGAAGCGATCTTTTTCACAATGGGCGCATCCTGGAGCTGGACCGATCTTCAGGCGGCTACGATCGAAACTTACACGACATCCGGCAACGACATCACCTACGGCTTTGGCACATCCGACAAGTTCTATGCGAGCGCAGGAAACGACACGCTCGTTGGCTTCGATGGCGGCGACACCTACTACGCCAATCGCGGAACGGGCAATGATACGATCTGGGATCAGTCGCGATACCCTGACAGCTTCATCGGGACGCTCCTCGGCTATGGTTGGGCGAAGGATGACAAGGTCGTCTTCGCCTCCGGCATTACGCAAGCCGATGTATCATTCACGCGCCTGGGGGCTGCGCCAGACCTGACGATCACCATCGCCGGGTCTACAGATACTTTGACGGTGAAGGATCAGTTCAAGGGCGAGAAGCTCGATCTGTTCGGCTTCTTCCCGATCACCTGGTTCTCCCGCGTCGAAAAGTTCGAGTTTGCCGACGGCTCGTTCCTGACTTGGGAACAGGTCCTGCAGAAAATCACGACCGGCACAGCCGCAGCAGAGTCGCTTTATGGCGCATATTATGCCGATACCATCGACGGCAAAGGCGGCAACGATTACCTATCGGGCGGAGACGACGGAGATACCTACCTGTTCGGGCGCGGCTACGGTCAGGACATCATAGAAGACAATCAAACAGATGTGCTGACCACGACACCGGACACACTCAAGTTCCTGAGCGGGATCGCGGTCGGCGATGTCTCGTTCACGCGGACGGGCGCCAATGGCATGGATTTGCTGGTGACCATCAGCGGCGGCACGGATTCCGTGCTGCTCAAGAATGCGTTCGATTTTCTGGAAACTGGCGTGTTCGGCACGCACTTCTTCGACCGCGTGGAGCGCTTCGAATGGGCCGATGGGACGGTAAAGAACATCGATACGATCGTGCAGGATCTCATCACTGCGAGCAAGACCACGGGGGACGATAGCATCTATGGGACTTACGGTTCCGAGACGCTCGACGGCGGCGCGGGTAATGACTACCTGGATGGACAGGCCGGCTCTGACATCTACATCAAGAACCGGAACGAAGGTAACGATACGATCCACGAGACTAACAATGCCTTTTTCACGACCGACCAGGATATCGTGCGCTTCGGTACGGGAATCGCCACGACCGATATCTCGTTCTCGCGGTACGGCACGAACAACTGGGGTCTGACGCTCACGATCAATGCGTCGGGTGGCAGCATCTCGATCGATGACCAGTTCAAGTTCGATATCATCGGCACAAACAAATCGGCCATTGAGCGTTTCGAGTTCGTGGATGGAACGGTCTGGACCGATAATGACATCCGTCTTCAATACCTGGCCAGAGCCAAGACCACGGGAGCCGACAACATCGAGGGATTCTTCACCGACGACACGATGGACGGCGGTGAGGGCAACGACACGCTCAACGGTGGCAATGGCTCCGACACCTATCTTGTCGGAATAGGTACGGGCCAGGACACCATTACTGAAGCCATCGTAGTGCGTCCCGAAACGAAGGAGGTCGACACGCTCCAGTTCGGAGCGGGCATCACGGTTGCCCAAGTCACATTCACGAGGTCGGGGGATGATCTTGTCTTGAGCTGGAACTCTGGTGCGGATCAAGTCACGGTCACAAATCAGTTCGTGGCGAATGGAACTTGGGGTTCAAGCTGGACGGACATCGAGCAGATCAAGTTTGCCGATGGCACGACACTGAGCGCCGTTGATGCAGCAAATCGCGTCATTGCTGCTCTCAGCACATCCGCCGCCGATACGATCAACGGCTCGTTCTACGCAGAACGATTTGACGGGGATGCGGGTAACGACACGCTCAATGGTGGCGGTGGTGGCGACACCTACGTTTTCAAGACGGGCATGGGGCAAGACACGATCAACGAGTCGGTGCCTGACGTCTATTTGAACCAGCCCGATACAGTCGAGTTCGCGGCGGGGATTGCCCGCACCTCCGTTGTCTTCAGCCGGCCAACGGGTACGAACGACCTGGTCGCAACGGTCGGCACCGACAGCATTACGATCAAGAACCAGTTCTTGAATTCGAACTCGAAAGTTGAGTTCTTCAAGTTTGCCGATGGCTCGATCGTTGCCGCGGCGCAGGCCGAGCTGTTTGCCACAACCGCTCAAGCGACGTCCGGGGCAGATACCATCACAGGCACGAACGGCGATGACATCATCGACGGAGGGGCCGGAAACGACACGATTGCGGGCGGACAAGGCAATGACACCTTCGTGTTCGGACGCGGTTCCGGTCAAGACACGATCAACGACAATAACTCCTATCCAGGAGCGAACTCGTTTGCCGACAAGATGGCGTTCACTGCAGACGTGCGCCCGTCGGATCTCGTTTTGACGCGTTCGGGTAATGACCTCATCCTGGCCATCGCTGGGACAACCGACCAAGTTACGATCATCGGGCAGTTCACGACGACGCGCCAATCGGTCGACAATCACGATCGCATCGAGACGTTCGCGTTTGGGGATGGTACGATTTGGGCTGCTGGAGATATTGATAAAGCCATCATCGCCCAGACCACGACAGCGGGGGCCGACACCATCATCGGCTTCGATTCCGATGACATGTTCCAGGCCAGCTCCGGCAACGACATGATGCGCGGCTTGCTGGGCAACGATACCTTCTATTTCGGACGCGGATCGGGCGTTGATGTCATCGACGATAATCCTACGCCAACGTTGTCGACCGACTCCATAGCCGACAAGGTCATTTTCGGCGCCAACGTCACGGCGGCCGACTTGGTGCTGACGCGGACGGGTAGCGATCTCGTTATTGGCATCTCCGGGACAACCGACCAGTTAACGGTAACCGGGCAGCTCACGGTGAACGTTCAAGGATCACCCTACTATCATCGTATTGAATCATTCTCCTTCGACGACGGTTCGACCTGGACCTACAGCGACATCGAACTGGCGCTGATCAAACAGTACACTACCGCTGGAAACGACACGACGCTAGGCTACGATAGTGACGATAGCTTCTTCATAAGCGCTGGCAACGACACTCTGAAAGGTGGATACGGCAACGATACGTACGCCTTCGGACGCGGGGCCGGGCAAGACACTATCGACGATAACGATTTCTACGCTTACCAAACCTCATGGTCAGACAGGGTTGCGTTTGGTAACGATGTCGTGGCGAGCGACATTCTCTTGTCGCGCTCCGGCAACGACCTGATCCTGACCATCTCGGGGACGACCGATCAGTTGCGGATCGTGAACCAGTTCCAGACAACGAAGAAATCAACGAATAACCTTGATCGCATCGAGTACTTCACCTTTACGGATGGTACCGCTTGGTCTGCGGCGGACATCGATAAGCAGCTTATCCTGCAATCGAGCACGGCAGGTAACGATACAATCCTCGGTTACGATTCCGGCGATGAGCTCGATGGAGGAACCGGCAACGACCTGCTTAAAGGCGGCTATGGCAAGGACATCTACTATTTCGGGCGTGGCGACGGTTCGGATACCATTGACGATAGCGACGCCTACGAAGTGTCCTCCGCTTGGTCTGATACGGTTTCCTTCAAGACAGGGATTGCTTTGGGTGATTTGCGTTTCGAGCGCTCGGGTAACGACCTGGTCATACAGATCCAGGGCACGACGGATCAGCTCCGCATCGTGAACCAATTTGAGACTACAAAACGATCCACCAACAACTACGACCGGATCGAGAACTTCGTTTTCGCCGATGGCTCCAGCCAGACTGCTGATCAAATCGACGTCCTAACGCTCAGCCAGGCCGCAACGACGGGCAATGATACCATTATCGGTTTTGACAGTAATGATCGGCTCATTGGCCTTGCTGGCGACGACATGCTCGATGGTGCAACCGGAACGGACACGATGGAAGGCGGTGTTGGTAACGATACTTACGTCGTCGATACAGTCGGCGATGTCGTTATCGAAGACGCAAACGCAGGAATAGACACCGTCTCGACGAAGATTACTTATACGCTTGGTGACAATGTCGAGAACCTCATATTGACGGGTACGCTGAATCATATCAACGGCACCGGCAATGCGCTGGACAATGTCATTATGGGCACAACGGGCAACAACGTTCTCGATGGTGGCTCGGGTGTTGATACCGTCAGTTATGCGTATTCAAACGGCCCTGTTAACGTCTCCTTGGCGATCACTTCTGCACAGACTGTCTCGACCTTACAAAACGATACTCTGCTGAATTTCGAAAACTTGACGGGAGGCAACAGCAACGACACTTTGGCAGGGAATGCGGACGACAACGTTTTGGACGGAGGCGCCGGAATAGATACCCTAACCTATGCGGCCGCTGCTGCGGGGGTGACGGTTTCCCTCGCTGTGATAACGGCCCAGGCGACCGGCGGCGCAGGCACCGACACGATTTTGAACTTCGAGAAGCTGATAGGCAGTGGTTTCGACGATACACTTGCCGGAAACTCGGGAGACAACACGCTTGACGGTGGCGCAGGGACGGACACGCTGACCTATGCTGCGGCTGAGGCGGGCATTACGATTTCCCTGGCATCGACGTTGGCTCAAAATACGGGCGGAGCAGGAACCGATACCATTCTCAACTTCGAGAACCTCACAGGGAGCAACTTTGACGACGTCATTACCGGCTCAACCGGAAACAACGTTTTGGATGGCGGAGCCGGTACCGATACGCTCAGCTTTGCATCGTACAGCACGGCGGTTACGGTCTCATTGGCGGTTACAACGGCTCAGGCGACGGGCGGGGGTGGTACCGACACGATCTTGAACTTCGAAAATATCAAGGGCGGGTCTGCGAACGACTCCTTGACCGGCAGCAACGGAGATAACGTGCTCGACGGCGGCAATGGCAGCGATACACTTGCCGGTGGTCTCGGCAATGACACCTATATCGTCAATGTGACGACCGACGTTGTGACCGAGGCCGCGGGTGCAGGCACAGACACGATCGTCAGCTCCCTAACCTACACACTCAACGAAGCAACACAAATAAACGTCGAGAACCTGACACTGAGCGGAACGGCGGGATTGAACGCAACGGGTCACTCCGGCGCAAACGTGATCACCGGTAATACCGGATCGAACGTACTGAATGGCATGCTGGGCAACGATACGCTCACGGGCGGGGCCGGCAATGACTACTTTGTATTCAACACGACGCTGGGCTCTTCAAACGTCGATAGCATCGCGGACTTCTCTGTTGCGGATGATACCATGCGCCTGGAGAACACGGGGACAGGTTTGTTCAATGCGCTGACCATGACGGGGACGTTAGCAACCGCTGCATACTGGACCGGATCAGCTGCACACGATGCGGATGATAGGATCATCTATGACTCGGCAACGGGCGACGTCTGGTACGATGCCGATGGCACGGGCGCGACGGCTGCAGTTAAATTTGCGGTTCTGTCGACTGGATTGGCAATAACAAACGCCGACTTCGCCGTGATTTGACCAACGCTACGCAATCCTCTGCATCTTCGAGCGCGGCATGCGAGACCTACACGTTGCGATAAAGCTGCAGCGTGTAGATCTGCCAGATTTCTTCAAAACGTGCGGAGTGTCTTGGAAAATATCGAAGCGTGCAGACCATTACCTGAAGTGGCTTCTGGTGGTCGATGCCGATGCAACCAATCGCGTAAAATGCGTGAGAGCCGGCCGTGGCTTTGAACGCGCAGGTGAGCGCCAATTCGGAGACTCGGAGTGTTTGCGCGGTTGACCGGTTGGCAGGCTTCCAAATCCCGTAGTCAATTTCCGAACCGTACGGTCGCCCGTATTGACCATGCAGCTGGTATTGTCGTTTGGATTACCCTTTAGCTTGAAAGATCCAGCTGCGTAGTCTTCCAGACTAGGCACGTCAGTGGCCTTGCCTTCCACCTGAATGCGCGCGGATTTCCATTATGGCCCGGAGCTCAATCGCTCCACTGACGTGGCCTGATACATTGATGCAGCACACCACGTTCGTTCGCTTCGAGCGACGCGGGCCGGTCCATACATATCTCTGCCTCGCGTTAGGCGGCGCGTCCTAGATGTTTCAACTGCTTAGGTTGGCTTGGAGGTAGAAGCATTGCTTCCGTCACGCACGAGCGCCCGTTTTTCATCATGACGACCGCAGCAGCACGCACTTGTAGGCGCGATGGGCGCCGATCTCTCCACTGATTCGTTGTCTAGTTGCTCCTCAGAGAGGCCGGCAGTTCGTTCGCCAGCCCAAGATGGCTCGTCACGAATGAAGAGCGGACACCGATAGGAATGATCGGGGCGCGCTGAGAAGGCGGCTGCTGGCAATGCCTGCGCTCCCGTTCGCATTCAGCGTGTGACACTTGTAAGCCGCCCAAATCTAACCTTACCGGAAATAGATCATGCATTCGTGCTCCGAGTTGCCGAGGAGGCAGACATCGGCGGCGGGACTCCGGGGCTCGACGCGGTTATGGGAGGTCGAGTTTACGAGCGAAGGTGCGTATGCTGTGATCTCAGAGCGAGTGAAACGAGGGTGGAGCGGGTGGACGAGAAGATCTGGGCACACACTTCGGATGGCGGCAAGGTCGAGACCCTCGACGAGCATTCGCGGGCGGCCGCCGATAGGGCCAGGAGATTTGCCACCAAGTTCGATGCCGGAGATTTTGGCCTCGCGGCCGGACTGCTGCACGATCTGGGAAAGATGAAACCCGGCTTTCAGGCCAAGCTAAGAGGGGAGACAAATTCCGTCTCGCATTCGGGCGAAGGTGCACGCTTTGCCGTTGGGCACTACTCCCGCTCGCTACCGCGGCCATTCGAAGCGCCGTTAGGGCGAATACTGGCCTATGTCATCGCAGGACATCATGCGGGCCTGGCCAACGGCGCTGCCCATGGCGGCGGTACGCTGCCACTTGATAGCCGGCTCTCGGAAGCCGAGAGCCTCCAACCTTGGTTTCCTGTCGGCGAGCTGCCAACGCTTGCGAAACCGCCCGGCCCGTTGACGGCCGCCAAGTCGGACCCGTTCGGTTGGGCATTCTTCACGCGCATGCTCTTTTCCGCGCTCGTCGACGCGGATTTCCTGGAAACGGAGCGCTGGATCGCCGAGGCCGAAGGGCGCCCGATCGAGCGGGGATGGCAAGGCCGTCTTGAGGAACTGAAAACTCGCCTCGATCAGCACTTGTCGTCGCGTTTCGGAAGTTCCGCAGCGGACTTTGATCTTTTGCGTCTGCGTGCCGAGGTTCTCGCAGACTGCCGCGCTGCAGCAACGTTGCAGCCCGGGCTCTTCTCTCTTACGGTCCCGACGGGCGGCGGCAAGACGCTCTCGTCGCTGGCCTTCGCCCTTGATCACGCGCTGCAGCACGGCCTCGATCGCGTCATCTACGTCATCCCGTTCACGTCGATCGTCGAGCAGACAGCGCAGGTCTTTCGTGAGGCGCTACAGGATGGCGACGCGATCCTGGAGCATCACAGTGCCTTCGATTCGGAAAAGCTGGAGCGCCTGTCGACGCGGGATGGTAATTTCGGCTCTGAGAGATTGCGGCTCGCCGCCCAGAACTGGGATCGCCCGATCGTCGTCACCACGGCCGTGCAGTTCTTCGAAAGCCTGTTCGCGGCGAGAACCGGGAAGTGCCGCAAGCTGCACAATATTGCAAGAAGCGTCATCATCCTCGACGAAGCGCAGACGCTCCCCTTGAAGCTTCTGCGCCCCTGTCTCTCGGCCATCAACGAATTGGCGCGCGGCTATCGAACATCCGTGATGCTGTGCACGGCAACGCAACCCGCCGTGCGGGACATCGATGTTGACGCGCCGTGGACGTTGAAAAACGTGCGCGAAATTGTCGACGCGGACCGCAACCCACCGGCTCGGCTGAAGCGCGTGCGCGCCGAGATAAAGTCCACGATGACGGACGGCGACTTGATCGCGGCGTTGGCAGCCATTGATCAGGGTCTCGTTATCGTCAATAGTCGCCGCCATGCCCGCGAGCTGTTCGAAGCCATGCGAAAAGCCGGCCTCGACGGGGCGCGCCATCTGACGACCGCCATGACCGCTGCACATCGCCAAGACGTGCTGGAGAGGATCCGCGCAGATCTATCGTTAAAGCGACACGTTCGTCTCGTCGCCACCTCTCTGATCGAGGCCGGCGTCGACATTTCCTTCAAGGCGGTCTGGCGCGCGTGGGCCGGCCTCGACCAGATCGTGCAGGCCGCAGGGCGTTGCAATCGGAATGGCGAACTCGGGCCCGAAGGTGGTCTCCTGACGATCTTCGAGCCGGAGCCGATCGAAGGCAGGGCACCACCTCGAGAGCTTGACCAGAACGCCGGGGCGGCAAAGCGCGTGCTTCGCGACGGCATCGACCCCCTGTCGGAGGAGGCCGTCAAAGCCTATTTCGGCGAACTTCTTTGGATCAGAAACGACGGCAACGCGTGGGCACGCTTGGACGACGTCAAAGTCGGGGCGCGCGAGGTTCGTGGCATTATAAAGTCTATTGACGATGCGGGACCTGGACTCGACTTTCCGTTCGCGGACATCGCCGAGGCGTTTCGCCTGATCGAGGAGACGATGGTGCCGCTTATCATTCCCGCGACGGCGCATCCGGCCGTAGGAGCACCCAAGCAGCTTTTGAGAAAACTCGACTTCGTTCCCTCCCCGGGCGGAGTCGCGCGCGAGCTTCAGCGTTTTGTCGTCCAGATACCCCGCCGAGCACGCGCCAACCTTCTTGCGACCGCCGCCGCGCACATAGCTGGCGAGAAGAAATTTGGGGACCAGTTCGTGGTTCTTACCAACTGCGATCTCTACGACGCCGACAGAGGTCTGCGGTGGGACGATCCGAGTTTCCACAGGATCGAGGCGCTGATGATGTGAAGTCCTATTGACGGCAATATTCCGATATGGGAGCTTCGGAACATATACAGTGTAAAAGTAGATCACAAAGAGAACAATCAACTCGCCAAAAGAAGCTCAGCTGGGCCCGACAGGGGCCCAGCTGAAACATAGGAGGAAATGCCAGTTCCAGACCATATTTCGATCCGCAGCTCATGGCTGAAGGCCGAGCTCGGCAACACATTAAGCGGTTTTGGAGTCCGCAAAAATGCCGAATATCGGCGCCGCAGTTTCGAATTGCGACTCTCATGCGTAGCGCAGAATGAGAAAAGGGTCAATCATGTGCCAGTTCCATACCATGAATGTGGAGTAAAGTTATATATTATAGTCTGCTGATTGAACCGTCGATCGAACATCGAAGGCGAAAATGCCAATGCTTGGTGTGAAGTTGCACGTCTGGGGCGAGTTTGCCTGTTTTACCCGTCCCGAGATGAAGGTCGAACGGGTCTCCTATGACGTGATGACGCCGTCGGCGGCGCGGGGAATTCTCGAAGCAATCCACTGGAAGCCCGCCATCGTCTGGATCGTCGATCGCATCCACGTCCTGAAGCCTATCCGGTTCCAGACCTTCCGCCGCAACGAGGTCGGCTCGAAGATTCCGGCAGGAGGCGCACGCACGGCCATGAACCGTGGCACGCTTGAAGGACTCGGCTTGGCCGTGGACGAGAACCGCCAGCAACGGGCGACCATCGCCCTCACGAATGTCGCCTACGTGATTGAGGCACATTTCGACCTGACCGCGAAGGCCGACGAAGCTGACACGGCAGCCAAGCATCTCGAAATGTTCAAGCGGCGGGGGGCGAAGGGCCAATGCTTCCACCGCCCGTGCCTCGGATGTCGCGAATTCGCCGCAGACTTCGTACTCGTTGAGGAAGATATGCCGCGATCAGAACTTCTCGACAGTGAGCGCTCGCGAGATCTCGGCTGGATGCATTACGACATCGACTTCGCGAAAGATGGAAAGCCGCCGATGTTCTTCCGTGCCCGGTTGGAAGACGGCGTGCTCGACGTAGCGAAGGCACGCGCGGAGGGGCTCGTGCGATGACCATCCTGCAGTCTCTCGTTGGGCTCTATGACCGACTGGAAAGGCGGGGCGAAACGATTCCCAAGCAAGGGTATGCACCGGTCCGCATCGGATTCGTTCTGGAACTCGAGCCTGATGGCCAGCCTTTGAGCCTTATCGACATTCGTGACCACTCTCAGCGCAAGCCCGTCGCACCAAATCTCCTGATGTCGGCCGTATCGCGAACCTCAGGCATTCGCCCGGCCTTCTTATGGGACAAGACATCCTACGTCTTTGGCGTAACGGGGCTGGAAGGCGGGGATGGAAAGTCGCTCCTCCCGGGCCAGGGCAGGCGCACCTTGGAAGAGCATGATGCTTTTCGGACGGACCATTGCGAGGCACTCAGAGATGCGGATGACGAGGGGCTGCGAGCACTTTGCCGTTTCTTGACGTACTGGACTCCTGACCATTGGTCCGCCGCGGGTTTCACGAACGACGCGCTGGATCAAAATATTGCCTTTCGCCTCAAGGGCGACCGGAGCCGTATCGACGAGCGTGACGCAGCGAAGCGCCTGATCGCCGCGCGCGTATCACCAGGATCTGGTGAAGCGACGTGCCTGATCACGGGTGAGGTCGGCCCGTTTGCATCGTTGCAGCCACAGTTTAAGGGCGTCGCTGGAGCTCAGAGTTCAGGCGCATCGCTTGTCTCTTTCAATGCTGACGCCTTCGAGAGCTATGGCTTCGAAGGCGGAGCCAATGCACCAGTTTGCGAAGAAGCAGCCTTCAAGTACGGCGCGGCGCTCAACTGGCTGCTCGACCGGTCGCACTCCCGCGCTTTCCGCCTTGGCGAGACGACCGTCGTCTTCTGGGCCGACGAGCGGCCGGATGCGGGCGGTGAGGACGCCGCCGTGGCGGCCGAAGAGGACCTCTGGGCCGAACTCGGCAGTGAGACCGAGAAGGATGTCGACGCCGACGATTCGGGGAAGATCGGCACCGCACTCCAGGACGTGAAGGAGCTGCGCCGCCCGCCGGATCCCAAACTGCAACGTGAAACGCGCGTCCACATCCTTGGCCTCTCGCCCAACTCCGGCCGTATCGCAGTTCGGTTCTGGCTCGTCGATACCTTCGGACACCTCAAAGCGAATCTCGACCGGCACAAGCGCGACATGGAGATCAGGCCGCCGCCTCGCAACCCTGGCCAGAAGGCCAACGCGCTGCTGTTCGAGGTCGCGGTCCAGCGCAAGGCCGAAAACATTCCGCCCCGTCTCGGCGGGGAACTGGCGCGCGCCATCCTCTCCGGAGGCCGCTACCCCAGTACGTTTCTGTCCGCCGTCGTCGGACGCATCCGTGCCGACAAGGACGTCAATGCGAACCGGGCGGCGCTCTGCAAAGCCATTCTCAATCGCTTATATGATCAGGAGGTCATTCCCGTGGCGCTCAATACCGAAAGCGACGACCATTCCTATAATCTTGGCCGGTTGTTTGCTGTGTATGAATATGCCGAACGCAGCGTGGCCGACCGGAACGCGACTATCAAAAGCAAATATATCGGAGCCGCGTCTGCGACCCCGCGGCGGGTCTTTCCAATCCTCATGCGGGGCTACGAGCACAATGCTTCGGCGCTTGCCAAAGGCGAAGGAAACCAGCGCGGCGCTGGCGTCAAGGCGGCGAAAGCCGTGTCCCAAATTATAGGTCGCTTTGTTGGCGACGTCGCCTATCCGACCGCTTTAAGGCTTGAGGATCAGAGCAGATTCTTCGTCGGCTATTACCACCAGATGGCCGCCCTCTATAGCAAAACGCCCACCGATCGCGACGACACCGAAGGAGACGCATGACATGACCGCTTTGAGCAACCGCTACGATTTTGTGTTCTTCTTCGATGTTGCCAACGGCAATCCCAACGGAGACCCAGATGCCGGCAACCTGCCGCGCATGGACCCAGAAACCAGCCAGGGACTGGTGTCCGACGTCTCCATCAAGCGCAAGATCCGCAACTATATTGCTGATGCGCGCGAGGGTCAGTCCGGGCACGCGATCTATGTCACTGAAAACGCTATTCTCAATGATCAACACCGCAAGGCCTATGAGGTAATCCGCAAGGACGACAAGAAAGTCTCAAGCGCCAAAGCTCTGTCTCCGCAGAGCGATGCCGAAGCGGCCCAGCTGAGAGCATGGATGTGTAGCAATTTCTTCGACATCCGAACCTTCGGTGCCGTCATGAGTACTGGCATCAACTGTGGCCAGGTCCGCGGTCCCTTGCAGTTCACGTTCGGCCGGTCAGTCGAGCCCATTATGCCGATCGAGATCTCCATCACACGCATGGCCGCGACCAACGAAGCAGAGAAGAAGAAGCGTGGCGAGGGCGATGACGACGCTCGCAGCGACAACCGCACCATGGGCCGCAAACACATCGTGCCCTATGGCCTCTATCGTGTGCATGGTTTCGTCAACGCCAAGCTCGCACAGAAGACGGGCTTTGGAACGCAGGACCTCGAGCTTCTGAAGGAAGCGATGGCGCGCATGTACGATCTCGACCGCTCTGCTGCCCGCGGCGAGATGGCCGCTCGCCGGCTCATCGCCTTCCGCCACGAAAGCGATCTTGGCAACGAAGCGGCCCACAAGCTGTTCGAGCGGGTGACCGTCCATCGCCGAAATGACGGTTCCAGCGTGCCCGTCGGAGATAAGCGCTCGGACAACTGGGCCCCGGCGCGCGCCTATTCCGACTACGAGGTCAGGCTCGATGAGGGCAATATGCCATCCGGCGTGACGGTCGAGAACTGGATCTAGGAGCCAGTCGCGGTGGAGCCTGAGACCGACCTTATCCCACTCTCTGCGCTGCAGCACGTCCTCTATTGCCCACGGCAGTGCGCGCTCATCCACGTCGAGCGGGCTTGGGCGGAGAACCGCTTCACGGCGGAGGGTCGTGTACTGCATGAGGCGACGTCGGAGGAAGGGCGCGAGATCCGGCGCGGCGTCCGTGTCGTGACCTCCATGCCGCTCGCCTCGCACCGGCTCGGCGTCTCCGGCATCGCCGATCTGGTCGAAATGCACAGGGCCGAAGATGGACGCTGGCGTCCGTTCCCCGTCGAATACAAGCGCGGCAAGCCGAAGGCACACCGCGCCGACGAGATGCAGCTTTGCGCTCAAGGCATGGCGCTCGAGGAGATGTTCACGGTCGATATCCCGGAAGGTGCTCTGTTCTACGGCGAGACCCGGCGAAGGGTTGGCGTCCCTTTTGATGCCGGCCTTCGGCAGCTGACTATCGAGACGTCAGCCGACGCGCGTGCTTTATTGAACGATGGCGTGACACCGCCGCCCGATTTCCAGCCACGCAAGTGCAACGCCTGTTCGCTCATCGAAATCTGCCAGCCGCGCCGGCTGTCGCGCGGGCAAGCCGCGTCACAATGGCTGGCGCGTCAGATCGCGGAGAGCTGAAGCGTGCGGCGCCATCTCAACACCCTCTACGTCACCACCCAGGGTGCCTGGCTCAACAAGGATGGCGCGAACATCGTCGTCAGCGTCGAAGGCGAGGAGCGCGGGCGCGTCCCGCTCCACACCTTGGGTGCGGTGACGGGCTTCGGCCGGGTCTTGATGAGCCCGCCACTGCTCGGAGCCTGCGCCGAGGCTGGTATTTCGGTCAGTTACCTCACCGAGGAGGGTCGCTTCCTCGCGCGCGTGGAGGGGCCCGTCTCGGGTAACGTGCTCCTGCGCCGCGCCCAATATCGCTGGGCCGACGATGCAGCGCGCCGTGACGGCGTCGTCAGGTCCATTGTGGCTGGCAAGGTCCTCAACCAGCGCTCCGTGATCGCGCGGGCCCTGCGCGATCACGGAGCGTCCACGGGAGAAGACGTGCGCGCCGCTCTGTCGTCCGCTAACGAGCGCCTCGGCCAGATCGTGCGCCGGCTCGAAAGGCCCTTGGACACCGACGCGCTGCGTGGTGCGGAGGGCGAAGCCGGGCAAACCTACTTCGCCGTGTTCGATCATCTGGTCCGTGGCGAAAAGCCTCTATTTTCTTTCAACGGACGCAACCGCCGGCCGCCGCTCGACGCCATCAACGCCGTCCTGTCGTTCCTCTACGCCCTCCTCACCTCCGATTGCCGCGCGGCACTCGAAGCCGTGGGGCTCGACCCGGCCGTCGGCTATCTTCACGCCGATCGGCCCGGACGGCCAAGCCTTGCGCTCGATCTCATGGAGGAGTTCCGGCCCTTCTTTGCTGATCGCCTCGCTCTCTCGCTCGTCAACCGTCGCCAGTTGTCGGCCAAGGACTTTCGCACCCTCGACAACGGGGCGACGCTGCTCACCGATGAAGGCCGAAAAACTGTGCTCGTCGCCTACCAGGAGAGGAAGCGCGACGAAATCCAGCATCCCTTCCTTGACGAGAAGCTCACCGTCGGCCTCCTATGGTTCGTTCAGGCGCAGCTCTTGGCGCGTCACATCCGCGGCGACCTCGACGCGTATCCGCCTTTCTTGTGGAAGTGAGTCCGGCGAATGATGGTTCTCATCACCTATGATGTCTCGACCGAAACCGAGGGCGGTAAGCGCCGGCTGAGGCGCGTTGCGCGCGCCTGCCGGGACTACGGGCAGCGCGTCCAGTACTCCGTTTTCGAGTGCGAAGTCGACCCGGCCCAATGGGTCAAGCTGCGCAATCGGCTGATGAAGGAGATCGCGTCCGAGCACGACAGCCTGCGCTTCTATCACTTGGGCGCCAAGTGGCAGGGAAAGATCGAGCACGTCGGGGCCAAGCCTGCCCTCGACCTCGACGGCCCGCTCGTATTCTGAACACTCGTGCGAACCGGAAGCGTCCGCATCAATCCCGGCAGGTTCGCGCCTTGCGGAAACCTTGGAAAAACAGGACGATGGGAAAGGGCCTTGGGCTCTTTGCGTAACCTGAGCGGTCTTCGCGGTGAAGTTCGCACAACGGAGCGGATTTCCTGTTCTTTGACATCGTGTTAGACAAGCGCGGTCGCCCGCTCACACGCGGGCGTGGATTGAAACCCGCAATTTTTCGCCACGGTGCTGGCGGCGATTTGGTCGCCCGCTCACACGCGGGCGTGGATTGAAACGGCCGGGGATATGGTCAGCTTCCCCATGGGGGCGAGTCGCCCGCTCACACGCGGGCGTGGATTGAAACCACTTTACATTGGAACGCGTCAGCGGCGATGCTGAGTCGCCCGCTCACACGCGGGCGTGGATTGAAACAACTCAAGCTGGCGCTCCTCTCGCAGAAGCTCGAGTCGCCCGCTCACACGCGGGCGTGGATTGAAACTCCATCAGCTTGCGGATGTAGGGGGCGAGGGTGGTCGCCCGCTCACACGCGGGCGTGGATTGAAACCCTATCACGGCCCGGCTGAGCACGGTGCTCTCGGTCGCCCGCTCACACGCGGGCGTGGATTGAAACTCGTAGAATGCCGACATACCCTTGAGGCGATCTGGTCGCCCGCTCACACGCGGGCGTGGATTGAAACTTGGCCATCTCAAAGATGGCCAGAATGACGGGCTGTCGCCCGCTCACACGCGGGCGTGGATTGAAACGCTCGGGCAGAAGCCGACTATATTTTATTATTCAGTCGCCCGCTCACACGCGGGCGTGGATTGAAACGTCCGTAACGAAGATCATGTCGCCTGCGGTCGTGTCGCCCGCTCACACGCGGGCGTGGATTGAAACACCTGAAAGCCCCGAATTGGCGAATTGAATGTGCGTCGCCCGCTCACACGCGGGCGTGGATTGAAACAGCGTGCGCACGATGAGCGCGCGGCCGGTGATGCCGTCGCCCGCTCACACGCGGGCGTGGATTGAAACACGGAGAGCAATAATGGGTTCGTGGTCACCGCGGTCGCCCGCTCACACGCGGGCGTGGATTGAAACTTGGCGATGTCATTGAAGTGCACGACATAGGCCATGTCGCCCGCTCACACGCGGGCGTGGATTGAAACTATGCCGCCGTCGACGCAGACGGCATTATCCACGGGTCGCCCGCTCACACGCGGGCGTGGATTGAAACGATTGGGCAGCGTGCTCGCGATCCAGCGCGGCCGTCGCCCGCTCACACGCGGGCGTGGATTGAAACAACATCGTCGGCGAACGTGAAGCCGGCGAGGGCCGTCGCCCGCTCACACGCGGGCGTGGATTGAAACGAACTCTGTCAGCGTATTGGCTGACAGAGCGATGGTCGCCCGCTCACACGCGGGCGTGGATTGAAACACCGGCGGCGAGCGCGAGATCCAGTCGCTGCAGAAGTCGCCCGCTCACACGCGGGCGTGGATTGAAACAACGCCCGCGTCAAGGCGGTCGACGAGTTCTTCCGTCGCCCGCTCACACGCGGGCGTGGATTGAAACCACGCCAACGACCTTAGGCCGTCCGGCGTCCTCGTCGCCCGCTCACACGCGGGCGTGGATTGAAACCCGTGCTGCCGCCGCTCGCAGCTGCGCTCGATGCAGTCGCCCGCTCACACGCGGGCGTGGATTGAAACTGGTGCCCGGCGAACAGGTCGTGGTTTCTCCAGCGTCGCCCGCTCACACGCGGGCGTGGATTGAAACCTCGCGGATCTGCGCCGAGTTGTCGTTGCTGGTGTCGCCCGCTCACACGCGGGCGTGGATTGAAACCGTGCTTAGTCTCGTATTTGGCGGGCATGACAAATGGTCGCCCGCTCACACGCGGGCGTGGATTGAAACAGTGTGCAGGGGCTCGGCATCGACCGCTTCAACGTCGCCCGCTCACACGCGGGCGTGGATTGAAACCTCCAGCAGCTGCGACGACGACTTGCGCAGCATCGTCGCCCGCTCACACGCGGGCGTGGATTGAAACATTTCGAGCGCGCGCGCCCGCTTCTGCAGCGACTGTCGCCCGCTCACACGCGGGCGTGGATTGAAACTCGCCCGATGGGTCAGATCCGCTGTGCTATTGGGGTCGCCCGCTCACACGCGGGCGTGGATTGAAACATGCCCTGATTGGAAATCGGGGCATTGTTCGGCTGTCGCCCGCTCACACGCGGGCGTGGATTGAAACAATCCGCCGACGACGAGGGGCGCAACGACTTGTGGTCGCCCGCTCACACGCGGGCGTGGATTGAAACAGGCATGGGCACCGGCCTCCAGCATGGCGAACAGGTCGTCGCCCGCTCACACGCGGGCGTGGATTGAAACCGCAAGACCCAAGACGGCGCGAGGCAGACCAGCCGGTCGCCCGCTCACACGCGGGCGTGGATTGAAACAGCGTGTCGTAACCCGAGTAACGCTGATAGGTCCCGTCGCCCGCTCACACGCGGGCGTGGATTGAAACCAGCCAACAGGCTCGCAGACGACTTCCTGAGCCGTCGCCCGCTCACACGCGGGCGTGGATTGAAACTTGGCGGACCCGTCATCCTGGGTGGGAAATTCGGTCGCCCGCTCACACGCGGGCGTGGATTGAAACGCTGTGGGAGAGTCACCGCGTGATTGGGTCCACCGTCGCCCGCTCACACGCGGGCGTGGATTGAAACCACCTGAGGAAATGGCGTGGTCCAGCGCGGCCCGGTCGCCCGCTCACACGCGGGCGTGGATTGAAACAACGGTCTGTTCGCCATCATCTGCGTGTCGATCTTGTCGCCCGCTCACACGCGGGCGTGGATTGAAACAATTGCTCAAGACGGACACGCGGTCCTATCGCATGTCGCCCGCTCACACGCGGGCGTGGATTGAAACGCCTGAGACCAGCGCCGCGATGATGGCCAGGGCGTCGCCCGCTCACACGCGGGCGTGGATTGAAACTCTGATGACCTCGTTGCCGGGTCAGATGCAGGACCGTCGCCCGCTCACACGCGGGCGTGGATTGAAACCTTCTGACACCGACGCCGCCGGACGGGGAAACCATGTCGCCCGCTCACACGCGGGCGTGGATTGAAACGATTGGACGCCCTACGGCCACGTGCACGCCGTGCGTCGCCCGCTCACACGCGGGCGTGGATTGAAACTTCGTCCCTGCTGAGAAGCTAACTGCGGCGTCGGGTCGCCCGCTCACACGCGGGCGTGGATTGAAACTTCCGCACCAACGGCAAACCGCCGGATGCCGACCGTCGCCCGCTCACACGCGGGCGTGGATTGAAACGCTCTTCCACCATCGGCAAGGTCACTGGGACAACGGTCGCCCGCTCACACGCGGGCGTGGATTGAAACAGCGGAGTATCGCTCAGCTTCCGCGCTCTCTGCTGTCGCCCGCTCACACGCGGGCGTGGATTGAAACATCGTAGCCGCCTTGGAAGCCGCCTACGTCTAGAAGTCGCCCGCTCACACGCGGGCGTGGATTGAAACATAAAGGTTGCGCAGCTCCCGCGCGATCTCCAACGTCGCCCGCTCACACGCGGGCGTGGATTGAAACTATGCCGCCGTCGGCACAGACGGCACTATCCACGGTCGCCCGCTCACACGCGGGCGTGGATTGAAACCGCTCCCAGCCGGAGCGATTCTCGAAGACCCCATGTCGCCCGCTCACACGCGGGCGTGGATTGAAACACTCTCCCTCTTCTGATCCGGCCCATCGGGAAGCGTCGCCCGCTCACACGCGGGCGTGGATTGAAACACCGTCCGTGCCGTAGGTGTAGGTTGTCACCGTGTCGCCCGCTCACACGCGGGCGTGGATTGAAACAACCGTCTAGGAAATGCGTCTGGAACCGGCGGCGTGTCGCCCGCTCACACGCGGGCGTGGATTGAAACAGTCAGCAACGCGCCGCCATCCTTCTGGCGTGTAGTCGCCCGCTCACACGCGGGCGTGGATTGAAACCACTAGCAATGCATGCGCCCGCCCCCTCCAAAGACGTCGCCCGCTCACACGCGGGCGTGGATTGAAACTGCAGCTCCCGCCGTGACCGCCGCCGCGATGACGGTCGCCCGCTCACACGCGGGCGTGGATTGAAACTTCAGCGCGCGAAAAGTGATCACGCGCCATGACCTGTCGCCCGCTCACACGCGGGCGTGGATTGAAACAGCGTTGCGCCCGTGTCGTCAGTCACGCGAATGGCGTCGCCCGCTCACACGCGGGCGTGGATTGAAACATTTTGTCCTCACACTAAGGTTGTTTCGGCTAAGCGTCGCCCGCTCACACGCGGGCGTGGATTGAAACACGGCTGCTGCAGTAAGGAACAGCCCGGTGCTCCTCGTCCGCTCACACGCGGGCGTGGATTGAAACTGGATGAACATGCAGAGCCTCGCTGCCTCGTATTTTTCGCCGCTCATTGGCGAAATCGGATTGCTAACTTGTGGGTTATCGATGCCATGCGGCCGTGGCTCGAGCGCCAGTCGCGCCGCGTGCCGGTGCGCAGCGGGCTGGCCGAAGGGACCCGATACGCGCTCGCCCGATGAGAGGCCCTCTGCCGCTTCCTCGATGACGGCCGCATCGAACTCGACACCAATACGGTCGAGCGAGCGATCCGCCCGATCACGCTCGGGCGCAAGAACCACCTGTTCGCCGGATCGGACGGCGGCGCCGATCGTTGGGCGGTCGTCGCCACGCTCATCACGACCGCGAAGCTCAACGACGTCGAGCCCTATGCCTACCTGAAAGACGTTCTCGAGCGCATGGCGGGCGGCCACCCCATGGCACGCCTCGACGACCTCCTCCCCTGGAACTGGAAGGCGTCGGCAACCTCGGCCTGACCTCTCACGTGTCCGAACTGGACGCTTACCGGCCAGCGGTTTTGAACAGGGCGGCTCTGAACAACGCGTTGGGGCTTTGCCGCCGACGAGCGCCGGAATAGCCCTTTGTTGAAGATGATGGCAGTTTTTGTGCACGTTGCCGAATTCGCTCAGCAATGTCACTTTCGGCTGCTCGTACCAAGGAACGAGTACATCCTTATCGGGCGTAAGCCGCAGTAGGGGTAGAAGTGGGGAACGGGATGACGATCGACGCAAAGACCTTCCAGGACCAGTTCGCCGTCTTTAAGGAGCGGATACTCCGTAAAAGCAAGCAGCCCTTCACCTCTTTTCGAGAGGGGCTGGCGGATGAGTGGGAGGGCTACAAGCTCTCTCTGCGGGAGGAGGCGCTGAGCCGGCTTCGGCCTTCAAACTGGCCGCGGACTTCCGTGGGAAGTGGACAGATTCTCAAATCACTCATCTCGGCCATCGAGATACCGAAGGAAGGAGGCGCTCCTCCGAATAACTTGGTTCGGTGGCCGAATGAATATGGGCACCGTAATCGATCGCATTTCGCGTTGCTGGATGCTTTGGACGATCCGACAGAAAGGCGGCGGATAGAGCAGTGGGCCTTCGAGTTCTATCGCGGCGAGCCTGACTTCGGCTTGGCGTTCGAGGAACTTCGCGCTTTTGCGGGCTCACGGTACGATCTGCTCGCCTATCTTTTCTTCCTCCGCAATCCGGACCGGTTTATGCCGATCGGATCGCAGACATTTGATCGCGCTTTTGAGGCCCTCGGAATCGGCGTGCGGACAGCGTGGCGGTGCTCTTGGGAGAACTATCAGGAGTACATTGCCGCTTTGCAGGACATCCGCGCGGCACTGACCGACTTCGTGGGGCTATCTGAAGTCCGTCTGGTCGACGCGCACTCGTTTTGCTGGCTGCTCGTGCGGCCGGAAATGGAACGCCCGGACATCCTGCTCGTAAACAGCGCAAAGGGGAAAGCTTCCAACGCGAAGATCTACGGCGGCGAGGACATTGCCATCCGCAGGATGATCGACTCGGTTGCGAATACGGTAAAACACGCAACCGGCCAGAAGGTCGAGGTCACAAGAAAACTGAAGGAACTGGGCCTCACTTACGAAGCGCTGGACGCGCACTTGCGTAAACTTATGGAGAAGCAAAAGGGCCGGTGCGCCTTGACTGGGATCAAGCTTGATCTCCGCAAAGAAGGGGTCGACCGGAAGCTATGGCCCTCTCCGGATCGCATCGATAGCAATGGCCACTATAACGCCCACAACCTTCAGGTCGTGTGCGCCTTCGTGAACGGATGGAAGGGCGCGACGCCCGATGAGGAGTTCAGGCGGCTTCTAGAGCTAGTGCGGAGGCCGACAGACGCGGACTGATGATCAGCAGAACGCTGGCCTCCACCCTTACCGAGATCCCGAGCATTTATGTCGCGCTGACGTCCCACCCGACGAAGACGTTCACGGGACACCCGCTCATAGATGCCATTCTTACTTGATTGAGCCCGGCCAAACTTGACCTCTTCCCGCAGTTGCTTTGCTCTAGGCGGTAGGTTTGCAGTTCGGCTTGCGACGCTCGACCGACGCCTTGGCGTAGTTGATAAGCGAAAGCTGCATCATTTCCAGGATCACATTCATATCGCGAAGCGCACGGTGGTCGCAGTAGCACAGAACCTCGACTAGCACCGCCTGCGCCAATTTCTGAGCATCTCGGCACGCCTCAATAACCTCGGGTGCTCGGGCTGATATCCTCACGCCTGCCGGCTGAGATCGTCGCCCGGATGAGAGGTTGAGGCGAGTGCGCCGAACCGGTCCCGCCATCGCCAACTTTTCGGATCTTCGGACTGGACTTCGCCGCCCATTCGAGCGGTAGTGTCGACAAGCGCGGCAGCCACGGACCGCGGGTTCCGCCTCGGACAATCAATCCCGGGGCTTCGGGTGGTGCCAGGCCACGCATGGGGCGTGGCCAGCACACGAGGATCACCCGATGGCTAAAATTGCTAAAGCAGGTTCGAATACAGCACGGAAGCCCGCAACCCCGTTGGTGCCCGGCCCGGCGCAAGCTCCGCCCGCCCCGCGGCCCGACGGCAAGTTGGGTATCATCATCGACCACCTAACCGCCAAGAGCGGCGCGACGGCCGACGAGCTCGTCGCGGCTACCGGCTGGCAGCGGCACTCGGTGCTCGGCGCCTTGAGCCGATTGAGGTCACGTGGCTTTGCCATGCAGCTCGACGTCCACGCCAACCGGAAGGCCTACCGGCTCGACAACACGGCCAAGCCGGCAACGCAATCGCGAGCGAGGGGCTGAGCCATGTCAGATCCGGATCTCGCAGAAATCCCGTCCTCGGTCGTCGGCGCGCGCAAGCGCGCCGACCTCGACGCGCTGAATGTCCAGCTGGCTGCCCTGTCCGGGATGGACGCGCCCGAACTGCGGGCGGAATGGCGCAGGCTGTATCGTTCCCACCCTCCCAAGTTGCTGCGCCGAGATCTGCTCGAGTTGGGCGTCGCGTGGAAGCTGCAGGAGCGCGTACTGGGCGGACTCAGTGCCGCGACCAAGCGCCAGCTCGCCGAATTGGCAAGGACGATGTCGGAAAAATCCGATCTCGCCAAGATACGCACCATTACTTTGAAGCCTGGCGCACGCCTCGTGCGCGACTGGAACGGCGAGACGCACGAGATCCTGGTTGTCGAGGACGGTTTCCTGTGGCGGGGAAAGACGTGGCGCTCGTTGTCGATGATCGCGCGCGAGATGACCGGAACGCACTGGTCAGGGCCGCGGTTTTTCGGCCTCAAGGCGGGACGGATCGATGGCTAGGGCGCTGCGTGTCGAGACTGCGCGAAAGGCTCTGGCCGATCTCACAGGCGCGCTGGAGGATGCAACGCTGATCGCAGCCGAGGGACAGACCGCCCTCGATCTCACTGTAGCGCGCCAGTCGTGTGACCAACTGATTGAGGTGTTGGAGGCATCCCTCACGCGTCTTCATCGTCTGCGGAGGCGGCTTGGATGACACATATCCGCTGCGCCATCTACACGCGCAAGTCCTCCGAGGAGGGTCTCAGCCAAGAGTTCAACTCGCTGGATGCCCAGCGCGAGGCGTGTGAGGCCTACATCCGCAGCCAGAAGAGCGCGGGTTGGATCGCTCTGCCCGAGATGTACGATGATGGCGGCATCTCGGGCGGAACAATGGATCGCCCCGCGTTGCAGCGCTTGTTGGCCGACATCGGGGCCGGCCGTGTCGACACGGTGGTCGTCTACAAGGTTGATCGCCTGACACGCTCGCTCGCCGATTTCGCCAAGATCGTCGATGCCTTCGATGCCAAGGGTGTGTCATTCGTCTCGGTGACACAGCAGTTCAATACGACCACCTCGATGGGCCGATTAACGCTCAATATGCTGCTGTCATTCGCCCAATTCGAGCGCGAAGTGACGGGGGAGCGTATCCGCGACAAGATCGCGGCTTCGAAGCAGAAGGGCATGTGGATGGGCGGCCTGCCGCCGCTCGGCTATGAGGTCCAGGATCGCAAGCTGGTCGTGAACGAGTTGGAGGCGGAGCGCGTTCGGCATATCTTCCGCCGCTACGCCGATCTTAAATCGGTGCAGACACTCAAAGAGGAACTCGATGCCGCCGGTATCGTCAGCAAAGCTCGGCTCGACCGCTTCGGCCATGCAAAGGGTGGCGTCCCGATCGCCCGCGGCGCGCTCTACCTGATGCTGCAGAACCGCATCTATCGCGGCGAGATCGTGCACAAGGAGTGCTCGTACCCCGGCTTGCATGATGCCATCATCGACGAGGAGTTGTGGAATGCAGTGCAGACCGCCCTCAATGATAACCGCGTCGAGCGCGTGACCCGGTCGACGGCCGCGGCACCGAGCCTCCTGGCCGGTCTCGTCTACGATGACAGCGGCGAGCGCATGTCACCGACGCACGCCAATAAGAAGGGCACACGCTACCGCTATTACGTCAGTCAATCGCTGATCAAGCGAGGTCGCATCAAAGCGTCGGAAGCGGCGTGCCGAGTCCCATCGGCCGAACTTGAACGGCTGGTGGAAGATCGGCTCTGCGCGCTGCTGCGAAACGCACCCGCGATGTTCGAAATGGCAGGAGCCGTGAGCATCTCGATCCGCAAGTCGCTGATCGAGCATGCCACCGACCTCGCACGACGCTGGCCAGCCCTACGGGCGTCCGAGAAGCGTGCCATCTTGCAGGCCGTTGTCGAGAGAGTGGACATCAGACCGAAGTCGGTCGACGTTACGGTCCACCCGGCAGTACTACCTGACATCGTGAAACCCAATCTCGACATCAGGCGACTCCCGGGAAAGCCCGATGGACCCGCTCAAATCCTGTCAGTGCCAGCCCGGCTGCGTCGAACCGGACTGGAGACGAAGCTGCTGATCCAGGGCGCACTCGGAGATGAGGCACCTCGACGGTCTGATCGCAGTCTCCTGCGGCTCATCGCGATGGCGCACCGCTTCAACGCATTGGTCACGACGGGCGCTGGCCTAACGGTCACCGAGCTGGCAACCCAGGCTGGGGTCAGCCGTTCCTACTTCTCGCGCATCCTCAGGCTGAGCTTCCTGGCGCCGGAGATCACCAAGGCCATCGTCCAAGGTCGCCAGCCCGCCGAATTCAGCGCGATCAAGCTTATAGCCGCTGGCCGGTTCGCATGCGACTGGTCAGACCAGCGCCGTCAACTCGATTTTGACTGACCGCTTCGGCGCATCGAATTGCTGTCACCGGCCGTCGAACCGCAACGGCAGGTCGCTGTGTCCAGCCACATCAGCCATGCCAATTCCTCACCACCGGCCCCGCCGACAACGGTACCACGCGAAACTTGATAGGAGACTTTGGCTGGTGCAGCGCCGCCAAACCAGCACCGAAGTGGTCTCTGAGTCGGGTCGCACAGTCGGGGCCGGCATAACCCGCGGGAACTAGGGACGAAGTTCGAATCCAGCCTCAAAGTGACAAAAAACATTGAAAATCAAAGACTTGGTGGCGGAGACGGAGGGATTCGAACCCTCGATACCCTTTTCAAGGTATAACGCTTTAGCAAAGCGCCGCCTTCAGCCACTCGGCCACATCTCCAATCCGGCGAAGCACACCGTATAGATGTGGCCTGGGCGCATTGCAAGATCGCGGGGCGCGCGAGATTGCACAGGAGCGGACGGCCCGCTTTTGACGCGGAGGCGGACGCCGCGCCCAAGTCAGCCAGGTCGGAGTCGACCTTGAGGGGTAATTCCGCTAAACCGGCGCCGTGTGCCGGCGCTGCATGGATGAGCGCCTCGGGCGCGACGGGCCGCGGCGGATCTCATGAGGTCGAGAACGAAATGTCCCAGACACGCGGCATATTCTTTTTCTTTGGCGCAATCCTGGCGGCGAGCGGTCTTGGAACGCACAGCCGCGCTGCGGAGCCAGAATTCTGCGTCTCGTGCGCAGGGCCTCCCGCGCAGTATCGCTGCACATTTTCCGGTGACGCGAGCATCACGCCCAAGGGTGGTCTACAGCTATATTGTATAGCCACTCTGGCGCGTGAAGGCGGCCACGAAAGCTGCGCGGTGGACCGCCAGACCGCAGGTCCATGCGCCGGCGCGCCCAAGGTGCTTGCGTTACCCGCAGGCGCCGAGCCCGGCGGCGTTGCCGAAGAGAGCCCACCCCCGGCGCAGCCCGCGCCCGCAGCCGACCCTATCACACCACCTGCCCCGCCATCGGGCTCGCCTGCTCCGGCCGCCGCCGCACCTCAGCCCCCGCAGGCCGGTCCCTCTGTGGAAACGAAAACTGAAGTCCCTGCCAGCAGCAAAAAGTGGTCCGATCAATCGGGCGCGCCGCAAAAGCCAGCGGGAACTCCCGCTGGTACGGCCAAGCCGGAACCTGATGAAAAGTCTCAAAGCGCCCCTGCGACGAACGCCGAGCCCGTTGAAGAGGCCGGCAAGGCCGTCACCGAGGCTGCAGAGTCGACCGGAAAAGCCCTCGAGAAGGCCGGATCGGCTGTAGGCCAGGCGGCGAAGAAGACATGGAAGTGTCTGTCGACGCTGTTTGGCGATTGCTGAACTCTACGTGTCACGCCTGCAGGCAGCGTGATCCGTACCGGGCGCGTCCGGCGCACACGGCCAAGACCCGTGTGCGCGAAGCCGATTGATCAGTGAACTTTCTTGAGCCACTCGCGCGCGCGCTTTTGCGCCTGCGCAACGTCCGCCTTGGTCAACTCGCGCGCGAGATCCAGGCGATACTGCTTGGCGGCCTCATTGCCGCGCATCGCAGCAAGATTGAACCACTTGTGCGCTTCGATCAGATCAACCGCGACATCGCGGCCGGTGCTGTAGATGAGACCAAGTTCGAGCAGCGCATCGGGCTGCCCACCCTGCGCCGCGTACTCGATCATGTCACGCGAACTGAAATCCATACGAGCCATTGCTCACATTCCCCGCTACTTACTCACGACGTGCATCAGACCGCGCCAGGGCTTTCCCTGTGGAAAACTTGCCTTGCGCATCACGCGCACAGAACCGTTGTCGTGCGCGCTCCTCAACGATGTCTCCACACGGAGAAAAACTCGTAAATATCGAGGCTTCTTGTGTGCAACCTCTCATCAACACTCATGATCGGAGAGATGCGGCATGTTTTCTTTGGGGACGTTTTTTTTGTTACTGAACCGGTGGAAACCAATAATTAGGAGTTCGGCTAACGGTTCTCTAACCATGAAACGAAATGGTGGTTGGGGGCTGCAAAAAACGAAACGTGGCAACGTTCATTCAGGTGAGGTTCAGTGAGAAGCCGTCATCATGCCTGCACAGGGTCGCGATTGGACCGAGAGAGAATCATTCTCACGGCACAATTGCAAAACTGAACGCGGCACGCGCTGAGGGCTTCGCGGAAAAGTGGGAACCGGTTTTCCGATAAGAAGCACGACACGAGAAGGCCTAGAGCCGTTGCGCGACTCCACGAAAGCCGGAAGGCTCTGCTGGGCGGCAACCCGGTCAGGCAAAGGGGACTGCACGATGAAACGGGTATTGGCAGCAACCGCGGCGGCGCTCTTGCTCACGGCCTGCGCCAACGTCGAAAGCTCACCGTCTTATCTCGGCATGGCGACGTCCAGCATCGCGTCGCAAGGCGATGCGACCGGCAGCGCCGAAGACGCGCAAACACCGGAAGCCGTCCGCCACGTAACGTCCAACAAGGTGCTCGGCGCCCTGGCGTTCCAGAAAATCACTGGCGCGAAGATCGACCCGACGACGCTCGTCGGGCACCGCACGCCTTGATCAGGCATTGTCTTAGGCGTTGACGCGCACGGCGGGGTCGGCGCCCACCTGCAGTGCGCGAACGACGGCAGGCCGTGCCGCGATTCTGTCGAACCAGCTCTTCAGTCGCGGAAATTGCGTCATGTCCTGGCCGAGATCGGGCCAACGCCGCACCCAGGGAAAGCACGCGATGTCCGCGATCGAGTATTCGGCCGCCAGATAGTCGCGATCCTGCAGGCGGCGCTCCATGACGGAAAACAGCCGCGTAACTTCCCTGGTGTAGCGCTCCACACCGTAAGGAACCCTTTCATTGGCGTAGATGCGAAAATGCAGCGCCTGCCCCGCCATCGGCCCCAATCCACCGACCTGCCAGAACAGCCACTGGTCGATCTCCGCCTTGCGTCGTTCCCCGGTCGGATAGAACTGCTCGTATTTGCGGCCGAGGTACTGGAGGATGGCGCCCGATTCAAACAGCGATAACGCATTGCCGTCCGGACCATCCGGATCGACGATCGCGGGAATGCGATTGTTCGGCGAGATTGCAAGGTAGGCGGGATCGTGCTGCGCGCCTGAGTTGATATCGATGTAGTGCACCAGATACGGTTCGCCCAACTCTTCGAGCATGATAACGATCTTTTGCCCATTAGGCGTCGGCCAGAAATACAGCGTGATGTCGTCGGGCGCCATTCCGCATCCTTCTCTTATGGAACGAGAACAATCGAACCCGTTGTCTTGCGGCCCTCCAGATCGCGGTGCGCATTTGCGGCGGCCGCAAGAGGATATCGATGGCTGACTTCGATTTTGATCTTGCCGCTGCCAACCATGTCGAACAGTTCAGCCGCGTTATCGAGCAACTCCTTCCGGGTTGCGGTATAGGCAAACAGCGACGGCCGTGTGGCAAAAAGAGAACCCTTTAGTGCCGTCAGCTCGAAGGGCGGAACCGGGCCCGAGGCGTTGCCGAACGACACCCACATTCCGCGCGGCTTGAGGCAATCGAGCGAGGCCGGGAAGGTGTCCTTGCCGATGGAGTCATAAGCGACGTCGCAAAGCTTGCCGTCCGTGATCTCTTTCACGCGCTCCACGAAATTCTCGGTCCGGTAGTTGATGACGTGCGTGCACCCGTGGGCCTTGGCAAGCTCGATCTTCTCGGGCGAACCCGCGGTGCCGATGATGGTGGCGCCCAACGCCTTGGCCCACTGGCAGGCAATCAGCCCAACACCGCCGGCAGCGGCATGAAACAGCATCGTCGTCTCAGGGCCGACGCAGAAGGTCTCGCGCAGCAGATAGCGCACCGTCATGCCCTGGAGCATCATGGCCGCGGCTGTCTCGTCGCTGATCGTGGCGGGCAATTTCACCATGCGATCGGCAGGCGCCAGACGCTCGGCGGCGTAGCTCCCCATCGGGCCCGCGTAGGCGACGCGGTCGCCTTCCTTGAGATCGCTGACACCCTCGCCCACCTGAGTGATGACACCTGCGCCCTCGACGCCGATGACGGCCGGCAACACGGGCAGCTTGTAGAGGCCAGTGCGATGATAGGTGTCGATGAAGTTGATGCCGATTGCGGTCTGGCGCAACCGCACCTGGCCTGGGCCGGGCTGGCCCACCTCGACATCCTCGAAACGCAGTTTGTCGATGCCGCCATGCTCGTGGATGCGTACCGCCTTGGCCATCGCCTCACTCCTTATCTTGCGCAAGTGCGTCTCGCGCGTCAGCCCAATGCCGTGGCTCCAACTCTAAAGAGCGATTTCCGGCGCGGATACGACAAGAGCGATCCTGAGCGCACTGTGATCGGCCTTGGAGTCGATCCTGGTGCGAACATTCCGCTTGAGAGCGAATCCAGCTAGGTCCGGAAAGTCCGTCCACACGGCTCATCGGCCGTTGCCTTGAGCCTGCCATGCTCGCCTTCTAGGGGCACGCAACATATCTCTCAAGGTGAACGAATGGCCTTTTGCCGCCCTCGACCGACTGTTTTTACGCAACCGTCCTCCTTCCAGCTGGTGGTGGCCGTGTGCGCGGCTGTGGCGGGCTGTTCGAACTCCGACAATGGGCCATCCCCCCCCCGCATCGGGCTGTCGTGCGTGGACGATTCCAGCCATTGCATCGGCCAGCGCGGAAAGGTGTTCGATCAATACATGGCCGACAAGTCCCGCAGCTGGGTGAAAGAGCCCGCCACGCCAGAGGCTTACGCATCAGGCGTGCGGTTGTTCGCGCTCTCCAAGCGCCGCCGGGAGTTGAGCTGCGACGAACTCGCCCATGCCCGGCGTGAAGCGGAAGCTGGCCCCGCCATTCTGCGCGCCAACGCCAACGGCCTCACGCCCGCGCAGGTCTCGCGCGGGGTCATGCTGGCGGGCGAAGTCGAGCGCGACCTGCGCCGCGAGCACGACCGGCGCTGCCGAAAGACTTGATGGCGATCAACTGATACCTATCTGCCTGTCGGGGGCGTTACACGGCAGGACCCTGGAAGAACACGGGCAAAGACCATGGAGGACTTCGAACCAGCCTGGAAGCCTCCGGCTGGCTGATCGCACACCTGTTTGCCGCGTGCGTGCACCGCGCGCACCCTTATTGTGTGTTGTGCCTGCCACAAGGGGGCGCTGAGAAGAGGGAACTGAGTTTATGCTCCAACAGTTCGTGGAAAGCATCACGGCCATGATGCGCGAGCATCAGAGCTGGGCGGTTCCCATCGCCTTTCTGGTGGCCTTCGGCGAATCCTTGTGTTTCGCCTCCATCGTGTGGCCGGGCTGGGCGATCCTCGTTGGCTTTTCCGGTGCGCTCGCCGCCTCCGGCGTGTCGCCCAGCGTCTTGACGCCGATGGTGATCGCGGCGGGCCTGGGAGGTGCTGTCGGCTATGCCGTCTCCTATTGGATCGGCTTGTACTTCAAAGATTCCATCCCCTCTGTCTGGCCCTTCAAGAACGACCCGACTCTCATTCCGCGCGGCGAGCAGTTTTTTTCCAAATACGGCGCCTGGAGCGTGTTTCTGGGGCATTTCGTCGGCCCCGTCCGCGCCGTCATTCCGGTCATCGCCGGCATGTTCCGCATGCCGCAGGTGCCCTTCCAGATCGCCAATACGATCAGCGCATTCATCTGGGCGGCCTGGGCGGTGCTCGCGCCGTTCTGGGGCATCTATTACAAGGATACCATTTTCTCGGTAATCCTTGGGCATGAACACATTGCGGCGCTCGGTATGTTCGCGCTGGCCGCCCTGCACGCGGTGCCGATCCCGATCCTGTTCTGGCCCACGGTGCTGCTGCTTCTGGCGGGCAGCTTTCTCTACCTCTCGGCGGGCGGCAATGCACTGCTGCTCCTGGCGGCGGGCACCGCCGGCGTCTTTGCAGGCGACCTTGCCGGCTACCTTCTGGGCCGCAAACGCAAAGAGGACGCGCACGCAGTCTGGCCCTTCTCCTGGTATCCGGATGGTATTCCTGCGGCACGCGCCTATCTCGCGCGATGGGGCGCGCCCGGCATCATCTCGAGCAAGTTCCTAGGGCCTGGCCGCGCCTATGTACCGGTCGTCGCCGGCGCGAACGGCATGCCGGTCGTAACCTTCATTCTGGCAAGTCTGGTTTCTGCGGTCCTGATCGCGGCGGTGTGCATCGCGCCGCGGCTGCTGCTGGGGCTTTTGGGCTTCTGACAAGCACCTCGTCTTGCCTTCCCCGGCAAGATCGCCTAGGAGGGGCCAACTTCATCGCTTTGCGCCGCGTCCCGGAACGGAGCCGGGACGCCGCGCATGCAGTTTCTCGCGAGAACAATCGGGGTCACCATGTCGAAGACGTCCGTCAAGAACATCCAGAAGCAGAAGAAGAAGGCCAAGCGCACGATTTCCCGGCCAACCGTGTCGCGCATCCAGGGCAGCACGTCCGCCGTGCGCAAGCGCCTCAAGAAAGAAGCCGGCAAGGCCCGCGCCACCGCGAAAGCCTGAGCGGCCCCCCCACGCCCTACTTGGTCCTGCCCGATTGCGTCACTAGATTGGGGAGGTGCTGAGCGAACCTGTATCCTCCGCCGCCTTGTATCCGCCGACGGTCCCGCCATCGGCGCGCGCGTTGCCGCTTTGGCTGACGCTGCTGCGCTTCACGCGCAATCCGCTGCGCTCGCTCCCGCGCGCGGTCTATGAGACGGACATCGTCGCCTACGGACGCAAGCGTCCGCTGGTTGCCTGGGTCACGGGAAGCGACCTCATTGAACAGGTCCTGGTCAAGCGCACCGACATCTTTGCCAAGACGCGGCTCGACAGGCGCGTCTTGAAACCCCTCATCGGCACCGGCCTGCTGACGGCGCAAGGCGATCACTGGCGCTGGCAGCGCCGCATCGCGAGCCCCCTGTTTCGCCCCAACGATGCCCTCGCCTATGTTCCGGTGATGGCGCAGGCCGGCCACGAGCAGATCGCCAGATGGCGGGCCAAGGGCGCGGCGCACGTCGCACCCATCGAGATCGACATAACGGAGACCACGTTCGCCGTCATCGCGCGCACGATCCTAGCAGGCATCGACGAGAGCGAGGCAGGCGAGATCCAGCGCACCGGATACCGGTTCATCCGGCCCATCATGTGGTCGGTCGCCGCCGCCTTGATGCTGACGCCGGAACACTGGTGGTATCCGGGCAAGGCCCAGATGATGCGCGCAGCCGTGGAGAATCGCGCCGTCGTGCAGCGCCTGCTCGACAAGCGGCGCGCCGCCGGTATCGAGGGCGACGATCTCGTTGCGCGCATGTTGCAGGCACGCCACCCCGACACGGGCGCGCCGATGAGCGATGAGGAGTTGATAGACAATCTCTCAACGTTCCTGCTGGCCGGCCACGAAACGACCGCCAAGGCGCTGACGTGGACGCTCTACCTTCTGGCCCGGTCACCGCAGTGGCAAGAGCGGGTGCGCGCGGAGGTTCAGAGCGTCACGGGTGGGCGCACCGTCACGGCCGGGCATATCGCACACCTCACTGTCACGCAGCGCGTGTTGAAGGAGAGCATGCGGCTTTATCCGCCGGTGCCCGCCATGACGCGCGTGAACCTCGAGGCAGCCGACCTCGGCGGCATCGCCCTGCCCGAGCCGGCACTGATCGTGATCCCCGTGTTTGCGGTCCATCGCCACAAGGCGACTTGGGACGACCCCGAACGTTTTGATCCCGACCGCTTCCTGCCCGAACGCGAGGCCAATCTCAAACGCACGCAGTTCATGCCATTTGGCGCGGGCCCGCGCGTGTGCATCGGCGCAGCCTTCGCGATGACGGAGGCCACCGTCATTCTCGCCACCTTGCTGCAGTCGGTGCGATTTTCCTGGGACGGCACCCACAAGCCCGAACCAATCAGCCGCGTGACGCTGCATCCCAAGGGCGGCATGCCGCTAAAAGTCGAGATGCTTCAAGGGGCACATCCAGGCATGGTGAAGGAGGCGTTAAATTGAACGCTCCACCATTCGCCGGGATTTGAAGCTCATTGCAAACACGCCCTGGTACAGTTTGTCGCATGGGAGGCAGACCTTGTTAGGAGGGGAGCCATGACAACGACAAAGCTGATGTACATGACGGCGGCCATCGTGCCGGGCGGGTTTTTCATTCTGGCGGCGCTGGTGCTTGCGCGCGCGATCTGGATCAGAGAGCGCCACACCGGATTGGCGGCGCGCTAACGCATTTTGCGATTATGCAGAGCCGCTCTTTTCCTCTCCCGGAGAGGAGTCGCGAAGCGACAGGTGAGGGACTTGCGTCTGCGCCGCTGATTGCGCCAGCCCCCTCTCCCCCTGGGGAGAGGGTTGGGGTGAGGGGGTGATCTGCCGCCCCAACCCAATCGTGACGGCGTATCGAAGATTGAATCGCGAGCCCATCCCCTCACCCGGCGCTCGAGGTCCGGCGCTGACGCGCCGGAGCGCCGGCCTCTCCCCAAGGGGAGAGGCGTTTCTCGTGCTCTCTTCGGGGCACCTTCTCCCCGCGGGAGAAGGACGTGAGTCCATGACAATCGGCTATAACGCTGTTCCGTTTTTGATGGAAACGCGGAAACGGCTTTAGGCTTTAATTTTATCGTGCTTCTTATCGGAAAACCGGTTCCCACTTTTCCGCAAAGCGCGCTAAAGCCAAGCGCGGCCCTTCCGGCGACCGCGCACTTTTCCAACTCAAATCCCGAGTTTCGCTTTCAAGATCTCGTTGACCGCAGCCGGATTGGCCTTGCCGCCGGTGGACTTCATCACCTGGCCGACGAACCAGCCGAGCAGGTTTGGCTTGGCCTTGGCCTGCTCCGCCTTGTCGGGGTTGGCGGCGATGATCTCGTCCACGGCCTTTTCGATGGCGCCCGTGTCGGTGACCTGACGCATGCCGCGCGTTTCGACGATCTGGGCCGGGTCTCCGCCCTCGCTCCACACGATCTCGAACAGATCCTTGGCGATCTTGCCGGAGATGGCGTTCGACGCGATGAGGTTGACGATGCCTGCGATCTGCTCGGGCGTCACCTTGCTGTCGGCGATGTCGTGGCCTTCCTTGTTGAGCCGGCCTAAAAGCTCGTTGATGACCCAGTTGGCCGCGAGCTTGCCGTCGCGCTTGGCGTCCTTGACCAGTCCCAGAACCTTCTCGAAATAATCCGCGCGCTCGCGCTCGGCGGCGAGCACGTTGGCGTCGTAGGCCGACAGTCCAAAATCCTTCACGAAGCGCGCGTGCTTCTCGTCGGGCAGTTCGGGTAGATGCTGCTTGAGGTCATCGACCCAACCCTGCTCCAGCTCCAGCGGCAGAAGATCGGGATCGGGGAAATAGCGGTAGTCGTGCGCCTCTTCCTTGGAGCGCATGGAGCGCGTCTCGCCCTTGGCGGCATCGAACAGGCGCGTTTCCTGATCGATCGTGCCACCGTCCTCGATGATGTCGATCTGACGGCGCGCCTCCGCCTCGATGGCCTGACCGATGAAGCGGATCGAGTTGACGTTCTTGATCTCGCAGCGCGTGCCGAGCTGGCCGCCGGGCTTGCGCACCGAGACGTTCACGTCCGCACGAAGGTTTCCCTTTTCCATGTCGCCGTCGCAGGTTCCCAGATAGCGCAGAATAGTGCGGAGCTTGGAGACATAGGTCTGCGCCTGCCTGGAGGAGCGCATGTCGGGCTTGGACACGATCTCCATCAGCGCCACGCCCGAGCGGTTGAGATCGACATAGGAATACTCGGGGTGCTGGTCGTGCAGCGATTTGCCCGCGTCCTGTTCCAGATGCAGCCGCTCGATGCCGACCTTCATCGGCTCTCCGTCGACATCGATCTCGACCTCACCCTCACCCACGACGGGCTGCTTGTATTGCGAGATCTGATAGCCCTGCGGCAGATCGGGATAAAAGTAATTCTTGCGGTCAAAAACGCTTTTCAAATTGATCTGCGCCTTGAGCCCAAGCCCGGTGCGAACGGCCTGCGCCACGCATTCCTTATTGATGACGGGCAGCATGCCGGGCATGGCCGCGTCCACCAGCGACACATGGCTGTTGGGTTCCGCGCCGAAGGCCGTCGACGAGCCTGAAAAGAGCTTCGATTGCGAGGCGACCTGGGCATGCACTTCCATGCCGATGACGACTTCCCAGTCGCCCGTCGCGCCAGGGATGAGATTGCTCGCCTTGCTTGCCTTGGTCTTGTCTTGCATGTTGCTTTATCCTCGCAGATGCGCCCTGGTTATCCCAAATTGCCCGTGCGCCGCAACAGCAATGGACATTCCACGACAATGCGCAGGAAATTGGTTGCCGGGTTGGCAATTGCCTTGGCCGGAGCCATCGCGGCCAGCCTTATTTACGCGCCTTATCTGCCTCGTTTGCTGCGCGAGGGCTATCCCGAGCCCATATGGCCCGCGCCTGGGTATTTCGTGACCGTGAAGGGTGATGCGGCATCGAGGCTGTTCGACGAACGCCCAGCGCCCGCCACCTTAACCACCGAGCTTGCCGCGGCCTTCTCAGAAAGAGAGGGTCGCGCCCTCCTTGTTGCAAGAGACCGAAAGCTGGTGTTCGAGCACTACGCACCAGGAATGTCGCGCGAGGTCCGGCTCAATTCCTACTCGATGGTCAAAAGCCTTGTCGGAACGCTTGTGCTGAAAGCCTTGGCCGAACGGCGCATACCTTCGCTTCAGACACCCATAGGTCATTTCCTTAAAGGTCTTCCGCAGGTATCCGCCAATGCGGCGCCAAGACGCTCCATCGCCGATATGCCGCTGTGCCGCTTCCTCGACATGCGTTCTGGCATTCGCTTTCAGCCGGATGCCGCCAAAGAGGCAACGGGCTTTGGGCTGAAGGATTTCGAAACGACGAAGGTCAATGTCTTCGGACCCATGGCACGCTTGCACACCGGCGGACTTGCCGCCGTGGAGCCGCGCCTTCTGAGCGATGAAGCTGGAGATGCGGCGACGTGTGACGGCGGGTCCTTCAGCTATCAGAATGTAAATACGGCGCTGCTTGGCGCGGTTCTCGAAGAGGTTTACCGGCGGCCGCTACAGGACCTATTATCGGAGAAAATCTGGCAACCGGCCGGCGCACAGGATGCTCTATGGAGGCGTTTTGACGAGGCGTTGCCCGTGACGCCATATTGCTGCCTTTACGCGCGGCCACTCGATTGGCTGCGCGTGGGCCAGTTCCTGCTGGACAATGGAACCGCAGAGCAGCGTTTCCTGCCGGATGCGCTATGGCGCGAGTTCGTTGCCTTGAACGTTGCGCCCGAAACGTTGGGGCATGGCTACTATCACTTGCAAGCCTACCATGACATCCTCGACCGCGCGGGCGCCCGGATCGCTGGCCCCTTCACGTACTTCCTCGGCAGCCGCGGACAAGTGACGTACCTGCTGCCGCAGCATCGGCTGGTCGCCGTGCGCTTCGGAGGGAAAATGCAACGTCTGCATTCAACGCTTTATGGTTTGGCCGACAGCCTGGGGGAAGCTGAATTTCGCAGCACGTCTCAATAAAGCAGCTCGCATTCTGTCTGGCGCTCACTTTTCCCCGCTGGGATCACTCTCTTCCTCTTCGCGTGCGAAACCCGATCCAGGCGTAGACGAGACCCGTCAAGAGCGACAGGACAAACACGCCTGCGGCTGCGCGCGCTACACGCGGGGCGTCCAGAACGCCGATCCACGCGGCGATGTAGAGGAGGACGAACCCTGCGATGGCGCCTGCAAACGCGGCAATTATCAGCTTGGCAGGCTGATCCGCCTTGCGGCCCATGGCAAAGGCCACGCCGATCAAGGCAGGATTGAGCAGAGCATAGAGCACCACCTCGAAGAGCGGCACGATGGTTTCAGGATCCGGCGTCATCGCTCAGCCGCCATCGTTGTCGGCGCTGGTGTCGGCGTCCAGCTTGGCGGCCTGGGATTGGCGCAGGTGTTCTTCCTCGTACTGGATGAACCAGCCGATCATCTGCCGCCACAAGGCTTCGCACAGATCGGGCGAAACGCCCTTGTCCTTGGCTTGCACGCGGACTTTGTCGATGACCTGCTGGATGCGCCAGGGCACGACGGCGCCTTCCGGCGTGTTCATCTTGAGCTGCCAGGCACGGTCGACGTAGCCGAAGCGCTCGGCGATGAGATCGACGAGCGCTTCGTCGATCCGGTCGATCTCGCTGCGGACTTGGGCCATGTCCGCGCATTCCCAGGGCCGTTTCGGATCCATCTCGCTTTACCCCTTCGTCCACCACTTCTCGGGCACGGTGAAGCGTCCGGCCGCATCTTCGATCGCCTGCGCGGTGCGAAACAGCGTTTCCTCGTCGAACGGTTTGCCGATGAGCTGAAGACCCAGCGGCGTGCCCTGCGAGGACAATCCCGCGGGCACCGACATGCCCGGAAGGCCGGCCATGTTAACCGTGACCGTGAAGATGTCTTCAAGATACATCGCCAGCGGATCACCCGTCTTCTCGCCGAGCGCGAACGCGGGCGAGGGCGTCGTCGGCGTGAAGACGACGTCCACCGTCTTGAAGGCCTCCTCGAAGTCGCGCTTGATCAACGTACGCACCTTCTGCGCCTTGAGATAATAGGCATCGTAATAGCCCGCCGAGAGCACGTAGGTGCCGATCAGAATGCGGCGGCGCACTTCCTTGCCGAACCCTGCCGCGCGCGTGTTCTCGTAGGTGTCGATCAGGTCCTTGCCCGGAACGCGCAAGCCGTAACGCATGCCGTCATAGCGCGCGAGATTGGAGGACGCCTCCGCCGGCGCGACGATGTAATAGGCCGGCAGCGCGTATTTGGTATGCGGCAGTGAGATGTCTTGGATCGTGGCGCCTGCGGCCTTCAGCCATGCGATGCCGTCGTCCCAGAGCTTCTCGATCTCCTTCGACATGCCCTCGACGCGGTACTCTTTCGGCACGCCGACCTTCAGGCCCTTGAGGCCTTTGGTCAGCGCCGCCTCGTAGTCTGGCACGGGCGCATCGACGCTGGTCGTATCCTTGGGATCGTGGCTCGCCATGACTTTCAGCATCATGGCGGCATCGCGCACGGTCTTGGCGAGGGGACCCGCCTGATCGAGCGAGGAGGCAAAGGCCACGATGCCCCAGCGCGAGCAGCGCCCATAGGTCGGCTTGATGCCGACCGTGCCCGTCAGCGCCGCGGGCTGGCGGATGGAGCCGCCCGTATCGGTGGCGGTAGCGGCAAGACACAGATCGGCCGCGACGGCGGCGGATGAACCGCCTGACGAACCGCCCGGAACGAGCTTGTCGGGCGAGAGCTTGCCGTCTTTGCCTTTGCGCCGCCAGGGCGAGACGACATTGCCGAATGCGCTCGTCTCGTTGGAAGACCCCATGGCGAACTCGTCGTTGTTGAGCTTGCCGAGCATCACCGCGCCCGCATCCCACAGGTTCTGACCGACGGTCGACTCATAAGGCGGCTTGAAATCGTCGAGGATCTTCGAGCACGCGGTCGTCCGGATGCCTTTCGTGCAGAACAAGTCCTTGTTGCCGAGCGGCAAGCCTTCGAGCACCCCACCCTTGCCGGCAGCCAGACGCTTGTCGCTCTCTTTCGCCTGCGCGCGCGCATGTTCGGGTGTCACAAGCACATAGGCATTGAGCGCCCCGTTGGCCGCCTCGATCGCGCTCAAGTGCGCGTCCGTGAGTTCGAGCGAAGTGAATTCCTTCTTGGCAAGGCCATCGCGCGCCTGCGCCAACGTCAACTTGGTCAGATCAGTCACGGCCTTCAGTTCCCCTTCTCAGCATCGCAGCGCACGAAAATCGTGTCGTTCCCCATCACCGTCACCTTCAACGAGCCGTCGGGGAGCCGCTCGAACAGATCGCTTTCGGGTCCCTCCTCGGCGCCTTCCTGGCAATCCATGGCGGCCTTCCATTTCTTGCCCTGCTCGACTTCCGTGATCGAGCGGAAGGTACACGAGCCCTCCCAGCCTTCGAAGCCATCTTGCGTCAACGTCTCGGGCACCGTCTCGATGTTGCGCGCCGCGCCGGCGGCGAGCGCGGCAACCTTCTTGCAGCCCTCCACGGTCGCATAGGTGCCCGGGCCGATGAAGTTGCCCTTCATCTGCGCGATCGCCGCCCACGCGAGGGCGCAACTTGCCGCAACCAGGCCTGCGATCAGCATCGGGCGCATGGGATCACTCCACGACCTTGGGCACGACGTAGAAATGATCTTCGGTCATCGGTGCGTTGGCCGTCACCGCATCGGCCATCTCGCCGTCCGTGACCTTGTCTTCGCGTGTCTTGAGCTGCTGGGCCACCACGCGCGTCATGGGCTCGACGTTGGCGGTGTCCACCTCATCGAGTTGCTCAACCCACTCCAGAATCTGCGTCAGCTCCTTTTCGAGGCCTTTGGCCTCCGCATCGGTGATCTTGATGCGGGCGAGACGCGCGATGCGCCGGACGGTCTTTTCATCGACCTGCATGATCTCAGTCCTTACGGGAATAAGCGGGAAAAATCCGCGTGGCTGGTGCTCTCATACCGGGAGTTCGCGCCTGTGCGCAACCCGACAGCCTGCCTTTCCCGGTTTGCCGCAGGACTTCGCCCGCCGGCCGGGGTAGAACGGCACCCCTAGGGGCTGCAGGCGAAGAAATCATGCAGCCAGCCCAATGTGTCAGCCCGATGCGCCGGTTGGGGTGATAAACGCAACGCCCGCTGCGGCCGGATGGAGAATCATGACCGAGAGCGCCGCGCCCGCCACCGGCACCACCACGCAGGACGTGGCGGCCTTTCTCGCCTTGCTGCCCCCACAAGGGCGCCTTATCGGCATCGATGCGGGCACCAAGACCTTGGGGCTGGCCCTGAGCGATATCACGCGCATGATCGCCTCGCCGCTGGAAACCATCCAGCGCAAGAAGTTCGCCCTCGACGCCGCACGCCTCCTGGCATTGACACAGGAACATCACGTCGGCGGCTATGTCGTAGGCCTGCCGGCAAATCTCGACGGCACGGAGGGTCCCCGCGCGCAAGGAACACGCGCGTTCGCCCGCAACCTCAACAAGTTGACGCTAACCCCGATCCTGTTGTGGGACGAGCGTCTGACCACGCAACTCGCCGAGCGCATGTTGATTGAGGCCGATCAGAGCCGTAAGCGCCGCGCCGAGGTGATCGACAAGCTCGCCGCAACCCTCATCCTGCAAAGCGCGCTCGACCGCATGCACATTAGGTAGCAAGAACGACCGCCACCTATGGATGCCGTAGGCCATGGATGCCCAAGGGCACGGCTTTTCCGGCTGCACCGTCTGAACTTTTTCCGACACAGGTTTGTTTCAGGTGTGGGCACATCGCGCTCCACGCAGTGCTCGCGTGCGTGCGTCGCAGGACTGCCGCATTAATCGAAGAGTCTGGGTTACGGGGCGCGTGCGTAGATCATTTGCCAGGAATTTCCGGGAATGACCGAAGAACTTTATCTATCGCCCCTGCAACCGCCGCCCACGCCGGGTTCTCTCGCTTCCCTGGACGGCGCGCTGAGTGAACGCAAGATTATCCGCTTCGCACCGACGGTTCGCCGCGAGATCCGCAGACTGATCCGCATCTGCCCGCGTGCGGGCGACCTGTGCGACACTTTTCCTGGCCTGCTTTACGCGCTGGCGGCCCGCTCCGGCCCCGCGCAAGCCCGCATCGGTGCGCTTTCAGCAATCGAGGCTGGTGCACCGTTGAAGGTTGTCGCGCGGACTTTGGGACTGCCCATGTGGCTGCGCCGGCTGCCACCGGAGGCCTTCGGCGACATCTCCGGTCCCTTGCCGCAAAGCCCGGCGTTCACGCGCCAGATCGTAAACCGCCTGCCCCGGTCCGCGCGCGAAAGCCGCTCCTGGCTCCAGGCGGTGCTTTTTGCTTACGAATCCTGTGGCGAGGACTTCGCCATCTGGCTCGCCGGGCAGCCACTCTTCTCCGACGATCTCGAACCGCGCCGGGCGTTGGCAGTTCTGGCGGCTTACGCTTGGCACTCCGGCCGCCCTGACACGGAGGCCTTCAAGCTGATCGTCGTGCCCTGGCGCAGCGAGATTGCGCTCGATACCGCGCTTTGCGCCGCCAAGAGCTGGTTCAACCGCATGCGCCTCGTGCTGCAACTGCCCGAAGGCGCCTTGAAGGATAGCTGGCTCAAGCCCGGCACGGCGCTCGGCTTCAGCTTCGAACCGCTGCTCGATGCCGCCAGCCTGCTCAAGGAAGCCGCGGCCATGCACAATTGCGCCGACCAATATGCCGAGCGTCTCGTGCGCGACCGCTGCCGGCTGTTCTCCGTGCGGCGCAACGGCTTGCGCGTGGCAACGCTGGAAATCGGCCAGCACGCGCGCGAAGGCGGTGTGCTGGCCATCAACCAGCTCAAGGCGCGCCACAACATGGCCGTATCGAGCGAGGTCTGGCAGGCGGCTCATGCCTGGATGGCGACGCAGCCGGCGCTACGCCGCTTGCCGCCGCTCACCATGCCCGAAAGCACCTGGGATCAGCTTGCCTGGTGGTCGCTGCTTGCGCCCTATCGCAACGCGCACGCGGGTGCACCCTGGTTTGACCCGACCGCATCTCATCTGGTGTTTGCGGGCCTCGATGCGGATCTGACCGACCTTGCCCGCCGGGGCGGCGTGTCAAGCTGGCTGTTCACCTGACGGCGCCCGTCGCATTCTCGGCGCGCCGGGCGAAGTACATCATCTTCGCAGCTTCCGTCGCGACGACATACGCGGCCACGATGAACAGCCCTATCGCCATGAGGTGCCATGGGATCGGCACGAACCCGAACATCGAAGCAATGAAACTATTATATGTCAGATAAAGCGCCATGACGAAGACGGCGGCGGTCGCATACAAAAGTGTCCGGCTCGGCGCGCTCTTCCAGGCCGGCCGATGCGTTCTTAGAACGAGAACGACGACGAGTTCCGTCATCACCGACACGACGAACCAGGTGCTCTGAAACAACGCTTCGTGCGCGTGGAATACGCCCAGCAGCACGGCGAAGGTCACCAGATCGAATACCGTGCTGATGAGCCCGAACACCAGCATGAACGACTGGATATGGCCGATATCCCAGCGCTGCGGCAGCGCTGTAGCCTCATGATCCACGTTATCCGTCGAGATGGCGATGGAGGGCAGATCCGACAGGAAATTGTTGAGCAGGATCTGCTTGGCGAGCAACGGCAGAAATGGAACGAACACCGTCGCCAGCGCCATGCTGATCATGTTGCCGAAATTGGCGCTCGTGGTGATCTCGATATACTTGATCGTATTCGCGAAGGTGTGGCGGCCATCGATGACGCCCTGCCGCAGAACATCCAGATCGCGCTGGAGCAGAACGATATCGGCCGTCTCGCGCGCCACATCGACGGCCTGATCGACCGAGATGCCGACGTCGGCAATATTCAAGGCTGGGCCGTCGTTGATGCCGTCACCCATGTAGGCGACGACATGCCCGCTGCGCTGAAGGGCGCGCACGATCCGCTCTTTCTGCTGAGGATCGACTTCGGCGAACAGATGCGTATTCGCAGCCAGGTGCCAGAGCGCGTCATCGCGCATTTCATTGAGCTGATCGCCCGTGAGCACGCGGGCGGGATCGAGCCCGATGGCCTCCCCGACGTGCGCTGCGACGTGGCGATTGTCGCCGGTGATGATTTTCGTTGCGATACCCAGCGCCGACAACGACTGCACCGTCGCCTCGATGTCGTCCTTCACGGGGTCGAAGAACAGCAGGAACCCCTCAAAGACCATCTCCGCCTCGTCGGCCTTGTCGTAGTGGTCCTTGGCCGGCACGGTGCGGCTTGCAAGGCCCAGCACCCGGAAGCCGGCCTCTCCGCGTTGCTGGTAGAATGTGCGGACCCTCTGAAGGATCTCGTCATCAAGAGGGCGGTTGCCATCTTTGGTGGCGATCTGCGTGCAGCAGGCGATGACGTTGTCGAAGGCCCCCTTCGTCAGAATCGTATGGCGGGCGGGGCCGTCCGCGCTCTCAACGACGATGGTCAGGCGCTTGCGCAGGAAGTCATAGGGGATCTCGTCGGTTTTTGCCGGAAGGGACACGGCAAGGCGCTGCTTTTCGGCGTGCGCGATGATGGCGGCATCGAGCGGATTCTCGATGCCGGTCTCGAGCGTCGCGTTGATGAAGGCCAGGCGGAAGACATCCTTGGACTCCTCTCCGGCGGGGTCCAAGGCGCCGCTCAGTTCCACCACGCCTTTCGTCAGGGTGCCCGTCTTGTCCGTGCAAAGCACATTGGCGCTGCCCAGGTTCTCGATGGCGTCGAGCCTGCGCACGATGACGCCCCGCTCTGCCATGCGGCGCGCACCTGCCGACAATGTGACACTCATGATCGCTGGCAGCAGCTCGGGCGACAGACCGACGGCAAGCGCGACCGCAAACAGCAGCGAGTCGATCGGAGGACGGTGAAGCATCAGGTTGACCGTCAGCACACCAAGCACGATCACGATCATGATGCGCGTCAGCAGGTAGCCGAACCTGCGGATGCCGCGCTCGAAGTCCGTTTCGGGGCTCGCCTGCGAGATGTGCAAGGCGAGCCCCGCGATCTCCGTTTCGGCTCCGGTCTTGACCACGAGCACCTTGGCGGTGCCGCTGCGGACCGAGGTGCCGAGATAGACGACATTGCGGCGTTGCGGCAGGGCGGCACCCTCGGGCACCGGCTCAATTGATTTCTCGGCTGGGAACGACTCCCCTGTCAGCGCCGCCTGCGACACCAGAAAGTCGCGGGCCTCGATCACGACGCCGTCGGCGGGAACGAGATTGCCTGCCGAGAGCGAAACGATGTCGCCCGGCACCAGAAGACTGGCGTCCACCGGCCGCATTGCCCCATCGCGCGTCACCAGGGCTTGCAGGGACAGCCGCTCGCGCAGCTTTCGTACCGCTTCGGAGGCGCGATATTCCTGCGTGAACCCCAGGACCGTGCTGCCGATCACGATGAGCAGGATGATGATTGCATCGGTCCACTCCCGGACGATGATCGACACGATCGCCGCGAAGATCAGGATGAGGACCAGCGGACTTTCATATTGCCGGGCCAGCAGGCGCAGCACGCCGGCCCCCTGGGCTTTGGCGAGGGAGTTGGCGCCTGTAACGGCGAGCCTGCGCTCCGCCTCGGACTGCGTCAGCCCGCCTTGCGTCGTCGCGAGCAATGCGAAGAGCTCTTTCGGGCTATGCGTCCAATACGCCTGCATGTGCCTTCCTGCGCCGCCGGACTGCTGACTTGGCAATTCACGTTGCTGCCTTGTAGCAGATGCCGCGCGGGTAAGGTGCCGTCGCCCCGCAGCTCACGCCGCCCCGCGCGTTCACGCCACAGGCAGGGCGCGGCCGATGATGGCGCGCACGCCGGAAGTGCGCGTTGCGCCGTAGGTGCCGGGCGGATGACCCGAAAGGCGCGTCGCGATGAAGCCCTGCGCGATCTCCGGCGGCGCAGCGCGCTCCAGCAGCGCGCCCGCCGCAAACACTGCCAGCCCCTCGCAGATGGCCCGCGCGTTGCCCTCGATATGAGTGTCATCGCGCAGCAACGCGTCAACCCGGTCCCGCTGCGCCTTGAGTGCGGAGCTTTCGATTGCCGCGCTTTGATCGTCGAGCAGGCTGCGGGCCAGCTCCGGCTCGCGGCGCAACACGCGCACCACATCGAGCGCCATGATATTGCCCGAGCCTTCCCAGATCGAGTTGACGGGCGCCTCCCGATAGATGCGCGCCAGCGGTCCCGCCTCCACGTAGCCATTGCCGCCCAGGCACTCCATCGCTTCCGCCACGAACGGCGGCGCGGCCTTGCACACCCAGTATTTGACGACCGGCGTCATCAACCGCCGCCACGCATGGGAAAGCAGATCGCCTGGCGTATCGAACGCACGCGCCAGCCGGAAGACGAGCGCCACCGCCGCCTCGACGTCGATCGCCAGAGCCGCCAGAACCTGCGCCATCAGCGGCTGGTCGGCGAGCTTCTTCTGGAACACGGTGCGGTGCATCGCATGATGGACCGCGTGAGCAAGCGCTTGGCGCATGAGCGCAGCGGAGGAGACCGCGCAATCGAGTCGCGTCAGCGTCACCATATCGATGATGACCCGCGTTCCCTCGCCTTCCTCTCCCAGCGCAACCGCATACGCGCCGTGAAACTCGACCTCGCTGGAGGCGTTCGAGCGGTTGCCGAGCTTGGACTTGAGCCGCTGGAAGCGGATTGCGTTGATCGCGCCGGCGGGCGTGAAGCGCGGCATCAGGAAGCACGTCAAGCCACCCTTGGCCTGCGCCAGCACCAGGAAGGCATCCGACATCGGTGCCGACATGAACCATTTGTGCCCGGTTATGCGATAGGGCTGGCCCACACCGCGCGCGCCCTCAGGCTCGGCGCGCGTCGTGTTCGCGCGCACGTCGCTGCCGCCCTGCTTTTCCGTCATGCCCATTCCGAACGTGACGGAGTCTTTGTCTTGCACCGGCCGGAACGAGGGATCGTAGACCGTCGCCGCCGCCTTGATGCCCCACAGCGCGGCAAGCTCCGGCGCACGCGCCAGCACCGGAATGGCGGCATTCGTCATGGTCAGCGGACAGCAGTGCCCTGCCTCCATCTGCGCGGCGAGGTAGAGCTTGGCGGCACGCATCACATGCGGCGTGCCGGTGTCTTCCTCCAACCGATGAACACCGTGCGCGAAGCTGGCACGCATCAACTCATGATAGGCGGGGTGGAATGTCACCTGATCGCACCGGAACCCGCGCGCATCGTGGGTTTCGAGCACCGGGGTCAGGGCATTGGCCTGCCGCGCCCACTCCGCGGCCTGCGCGCTGCCCGCCACCTGTCCAAGGCTGGCAAGGACCGCGACGGCGTCCTGGGTTGTTTCGGCGGCTTCGCGTGCCACGCCAGCCCGCAGGGCAGTGTCGATGGCAAAAAGGTTTACGTCCTCGAACGGGGGCGTCTGGTTGAACACGTCGTGTGTTGCAAACGGTTCACTCATCACTCGCCTCCCGGCGGCCGAAGAGCCGCCCCGTGCTGCTTTCGTTCATGGCCCGCGCGGACCGCCGGGAACCGCACAACTCCAACAATGTATACCGCCTTGGCGCGCGACGCGCTGTCTGCTTGCGGGCCATCCAGACTCCCCGTATAGAGACCGCTTTAATGGCAAAGTCTTCGACCGGTTCCGAACTGACGCGTTTTCCGCGCCGCCACCTTCTCACATGCGAAGGGCTCAGCGCGGCGGAGATCGAGTTCCTATTAAAACTCGCTGACGCCAACGCCGACGCCATCCAGCGCGGCGCGCGCAAGCGCACGGTGCTTTCGGATCGCACGCTCATCAATCTCTTCTTTGAATCATCGACGCGTACCCAGGCCTCCTTCGAGATGGCGGGCCGTCGGCTGGGCGCCGACGTGATGAACATGAACGTCGCAACCTCATCGGTCACCAAAGGCGAGACGCTCATCGACACGGCGGCAACGCTCAACGCCATGCGTCCGGATCTCATCGTCGTGCGCCATCATGCGGCGGGTGCCGTCGAGCTTCTGTCGCAGAAGGTGGACTGCTCGGTCATCAACGCTGGCGACGGCGCCCACCAGCACCCGACACAAGCGCTGCTCGACGCGCTCACAATCCGCCGCGCCAAGGGCCGCATCGCAGGTCTTACGGTGGCCATCTGCGGCGACATCCTGCATTCGCGCGTCGCACGCTCCAATATCAACGTGCTGAACACGCTGGGCGCGAACGTCCGCATCATCGCCCCCTCCACGCTGCTGCCCTCCTCGCCTGAGCGGCTCGGCACCGAGGTCTACACCGATATGTGGAAAGGCCTCGAGGGCGCCGACGTCGTCATGATGCTGCGTCTCCAGCGCGAGCGCATGGAAGGCTCCTACGTGCCCTCCAGCCGCGAGTTCTTCCACTTCTTCGGCCTCGACCACGAGAAGCTGTCGCACGCCAAGCCCGACGCGCTGATCATGCATCCCGGTCCCATGAACCGCGGCGTCGAGATCGCATCGACCGTGGCCGACGATAGCCGCAGCGTCATCCGCGAGCAGGTCGAAATGGGCGTCGCGGTGCGCATGGCGGTGCTCGAAGCTCTTTCCGCCCACCTTCCCGCGCAGGAGGGCGAGACGCCATGAGCCAGCAATCCAAATCCGCCTCCAAGGCGCCTGAAAAGAGCCTTCCGGCCGGCAAGTCGGTGGTGTTCATCAATGCGCGCGTCGTCGATCCTTCGTCCAATCGCGATGAACCCGGCGGCGTCCTGGTCAAGGACGGGCTTATCGCCGACCTTGGTCCCCACCTGCGCCGCAACGCGCCCGCCGGCGTCGAGGTGGTGGATTGCAAGGGACACGTGCTCGCGCCCGGTCTCATCGACATGCAGGTGTTCACGGGCGAGCCGGGCTTCGAGCATCGCGAGACCCTGAAGACGGCGAGCCACGCCGCCGCCGCCGGTGGCGTCACCACCATGGTCGTGATGCCGGAGACCAACCCCGTCATCGACCAGGTGGCGCTCGTCGATTTCATCCAGCGCCGCGCGCGCGACAACGCGCTGGTCCACGTTCACACCATGGCTGCGATGACGAAGGGCCTGGCAGGCGAGGAAATGACCGAGATCGGCCTGCTCAAACGCGCCGGTGCCATTGCCTTCTCCAACGGCAAGTCCTCCATCGCCAACACGCGCGTCATGCGCAACGTTCTGAACTACGCCAAGGACTTCGGCGCACTCGTCGTGCATCACACCGAAGACCCGTATCTGACCGGCTCAGCCACCATGAACTCCGGCGAGGTCGCCTCGCGGCTGGGCTTGTCGGGGGCTTCCAAACTTGCCGAGACCATTGTTCTGGAACGCGACGTGCGCCTCGTCGCACTGACGGGCGGGCGCTACCACGCGGCGACCATCAGTTGCGAGGAGAGCCTCGAGGTCGTACGCGGCGCAAAGGCGCGCAAGCTGCCCGTCACCTGCGGCGTGTCGATCAATCACCTCACGTTGAACGAGAACGACATCGGCTCCTACCGCACGTTCCTGAAGGTGCGCCCGCCGCTGCGCCGCGAGGAGGATCGCGTCGCCATGGTGCGCGCCGTGGCCTCCGGCGACATCGACGTCGTCGTCTCGAGCCACGATCCCCAGGACGCCGATACCAAGCGCCGCCCCTTCTCGGAAGCCGCCGACGGTGCGGTAGGGCTGGAGACGTTGCTCGTCGCCGCGCTGCGTCTGGTGCATTCGGGCGATGTGCCGTTGAGCGTCATGCTGCGCGCCATGACGATCAATCCCGCCCGGCTGTTGGGGCTCCACTCGGGCCGCATCGTGAAGGGTGCGATCGCCGATCTGGTGCTGTTCGACATGGGCGAGCCCTGGGTCGTCAACAAGGACCTGCTGCGCTCACGCTCGAAGAACTCACCCTTCGACGAAGCCAAGATGCAAGGCCGCGTCCTGCGTACCGTCGTGGCAGGCGAGACGGTGTTCGAGTACGGACGATAAGGATCGCACTCTCTTCCGTACCGCGCGGGGAGGCAAGCGCCGCGGCGGCCGGCTTCCCGCGATGGAAGCCGCCCGTACGCAATCAGAACGGACACGGAGCGCAGGATCGCGCCTTTTTCAGTCTAGCTAGAAGCTGTGCGCGTTCCCGCGCTCCGCCACAGACAAGCAAATCCTAAATTCGCCGCGGCATGGGCGGTTCATTACTCCGCCAGCAGGTGGGCTGCATACTCCGAGCACCGCAGACGATTCCACGCGAGCGCCTCGGGCCGTTTACCCCTTGTGCGCAAGCGAGCCTCTGTGCCCCCACCCCCAATCCCGCAACGGTCTCGAGACTGTCCGCCGTTCTTCGAGGCGAGGTGGACCAAGTATGCGAGCGATTGCACGGGCGGGGATAAGATTCTGCGGTGCGCAGCTTACCAGGGAGTCCGGCTCGATACGTCAGGCGATGCCTCGCCAACTAAAATTCGCGCGACTGAAGGCCGGAGCAACGTTAAGAGGCGATGCTGCCGTCCTCGCGGCAGTGGGCAATATCATTACCGTCTTAATCGGGTGGACCGTCGCGCTCCAGTCGCCGATCGAGCGAAGTCAGGCGCAGCGAGGGCTCGAAACCCGGAGATTTCCCGCCGGGTTTCGAGCTGGATCATAGTGTCCGCTCGTCAGTACTGCTTTTCACACCAGGAAGACGTGGCCGACTTGCATGACACGGGGAAGGCCTTCGCCATTTTTTCCGCCGCAGCCCATTCGTCCTCATCGACGCCGTTGTTCACGTCCGAGTCCATCGCCGTAAAGGTCGGCGCCGGATCGAGATTGAGTTTCGACACGTTCGCCTCCCACTCCGTGCGGCTGATCCGGCCATTGCCATCGGTGTCGAGGGCTTTGAAATGGTCAGCCCAGCCGCCGGCGACGGCGGCCGTTCCCGAAAGCAGTAACACCGTAACGAAAGCGACCCATTTTTTGGTCATAGCGTCTTCTCCCTTATAACGGTTGTTCTATCGTCATGACGATGGCGACCCTTGCGCGCAACGGTCGTCCCGCCGTTCTTCGGCGGCCCCGCAACGGACGCCTTCTCTCCAAGCTTAATCAATGGCAACCCTTGCAAATCCGCCCGGGAGATACTGGCAGGTGCGCTGAGACTGCGGATTTCGCAGCCGCGATACGGATAATCGGCGGCCGGATATTCACGCTTGCCGCGTAGCAGGCGTTCAGTTTCGCCGAACGCTTTCCCTCTCTCCGTCCTTAACGGGGAGAAGGAAGACAGCCCGCATCGATGCCAAGCTGCGCCCCGCGCACGCCAGCCTACCCTTGTCTTGGCACGCCCCCTTTGCACGCCCCCCCCCCCTTTGCACGCAAGGCATTGACCCGCTGCACGTGGCTGCCTAGAGCTTTTTGAACCCTGTCGCCGTTTGCCTATCCACCGGGAAGCACCAGCATCGCATGAGCCCGCAAGACTCACTTACGACTCTCATGATCGGCGGACTTTGGCCGTGGCTCATCGAGGCGGGGGTGCTCGGCTACCTGCTGGGATCCATTCCGTTCGGGTTGCTGCTGACGCGGGCAGCCGGACTTGGCGATGTGCGCGCCATCGGCTCGGGCAACATCGGCGCGACCAACGTGCTGCGCACCGGCTCCAAGAAGCTCGCCGCCGCGACGCTCCTGCTCGATGGCCTGAAGGGGACCGCTGCCGTCCTTCTGGCGCGTTACGTCTGGGGAGAGGCGCCTGCCGTGCTGGCTGGCCTTTTCGCATTCCTCGGCCACATCTATCCGGTGTGGCTGAGGTTCAAGGGCGGCAAGGGCGTCGCGACTTATATCGGTGTGCTGGCCGGGCTCCACTGGCCCGCCGCGCTCACCTTCTGCGCGATCTGGCTCGCGGTCGCTCTTACGCTCAAGTACTCCTCGCTGTCCGCGCTTGTGGCAAGCCTGGCTGCACCGCTTGTTCTGTGGTGGGCGGGCGAGACGACGCTCGCGATCGTTGCCAGCCTCATGACGGCGCTGCTGCTGTGGAAGCACCGCGCCAATATTGCCCGGCTGATGGCCGGCACGGAGCCGAAAATTGGCGCCAAGACGTGAGACGCCGAGCCTGTTCCGGCCCGCACCGCTCCCGGTGGCCACCTTGGGGCCGGACGAGCAGCTTGCGTGTCTGCGGCTGATCCGCTCCGACAATGTGGGGCCCGTCACCTTCCGCGAGTTGATCAACACCTACGGCGGCGCGGCCAAGGCGCTGGAAGCCTTGCCCGACATCGCGCGGCGCGCGGGCCGCGGCAAGCCGATCCGCATCTGTCCCGCACATCAGGCCAAGGCGGAGCTGGAAGCGGCACAGGCGTGCGGGGCGCAGCCCATCTTCACCATCGAGCCCAATTATCCAGCGCGTCTCGCCATGCTCGATGCGCCCCCGCCCCTCCTCTACGTGAAGGGACGGGCCTGCCTTCTCAATGCGCCCAGCGTCGCCATCGTCGGCTCGCGCGAAAGTTCCGCGGCGGGCGTCAAGCTAGCACGCCATTTCGCGAAAGGCCTGGGAGACGCCGGCTATGTGGTCGTATCCGGACTGGCGCGCGGGATTGACGGAGCGGCGCATGAGACGGCTCTGGCCGGCGGCACGGTTGCAGTCCTGGCTGGCGGTCTCGACATTGTCTATCCGCCCGAGCATCGCACCCTTCAGGACCGCATCGGCGTCGAGGGCTGTCTGGTCAGCGAGCAGCGGCCCGGCTTCACGCCGCGCGGCCAGGACTTCCCCAAACGCAACCGCATCATCTCCGGTATCGCCAGCGGCGTCATCATCATCGAGGCGGCGGCGCGCTCGGGCACGCTCGTCACCGCGCGTTATGCGGCCGAGCAGGGCCGCGAGGTGTTCGCAGTGCCGGGCCATCCCCTCGACCCGCGCGCGGAGGGCACCAACCGGCTGATCAAGAACGGCGCGACACTGGTCACGGAGGTGGGGGACGTCCTGTCGATCCTGGCGCCGCTGACGGGTCTGAGAGAAGCTCCGCCTGTCGCGAACCCGTTCCCGCAGCCCGTCTCGCCACTTCCGATGCCGCCGCCGGAGTTCGGCGATGGAGATCGCGACCGCGTGTGGCAAGCGCTCGGGCCTGCCCCCGTCGACGTCGGGGCTATCATCGAGGCGACGGGCCTGCCCGTTCGCGTGGTCCAGATCGCGCTGATGGAACTGGAGCTTGCCGGCCGCCTCACGCGCCCGGGCCCGGGACTGGTGGCCGCGCTGCCGGACTGACCTTGGCCCTGCCGTCTTCGGGAAATTCCCGCCTGCGGCACGGCGGTCTATAATTGCCGGGCCTGGCGCAGGGCTTCCGCATGGGACAGGGCAAGCAGGCCTGCCAGCGTGTCGCATCGGCAGGTGACCGCGATGGCTTGAAGCTCCAGCAGGAGGTCGGCCACATATTCCAACCGCTCCGCCGCCCGCACACGTTCGGGTTGCGACAGGTTGAACATTGTGGGTTTTGATTCAGGCACATCAGAGGATATTGGCATTCTAAGGTTGTCCCACCCGAACAGATCGCTCGGTGTGTAAACCTTAATTCATTCTATTAGAGGTTGCAATTATATTTCTGTCGCAACCCACAGGCGCGACCACTAGCGCGACGTGGGGCCGTTTGACAGTCCAGCGGGGATCACCCATCTTCCCGCGCCATGTATGCGAGAGGGCCTCGCAGCCTTAACTATAAGATGCCCAAGTCCCGGGTAGCTCGCCTCCCCAGAAAGCGACAGATGAACGTCCTCATTGTTGAATCCCCTGCCAAGGCCAAGACAATCAACAAGTATCTTGGCCCGAGCTACAAGGTTCTCGCATCCTACGGACACGTCCGCGACCTGCCCGCGAAAGATGGCTCGGTCGAGCCCGACAACGATTTTGCAATGCACTGGGACGTCGACGGCAAATCCCAGAAGATCGTGCGCGAGATCGCCGAAGCAGTCAAAAATGCCGACAAGCTGATCCTCGCCACCGACCCTGACCGCGAGGGCGAAGCGATCTCCTGGCACATCCTGGAAATTCTTTCTCATAAGAAGGCCCTGAAAAAGGGCCTCGACATCGAGCGCGTGGCGTTCAACGCCATCACCAAGCAGTCGATCCTGGCCGCGCTGAAAGAGCCGCGCAAGATCGATGCGCCGCTGGTGGATGCCTACCTCGCACGCCGGGCGCTCGATTATCTGGTCGGATTTACCCTCTCGCCCGTGCTGTGGCGCAAACTGCCAGGTTCGCGCTCGGCAGGCCGCGTGCAGTCGGTTGCGCTGCGGCTGGTCTGCGACCGTGAAGGCGAGATCGAGAGGTTCAACACCGAAGAATACTGGACCATCGAGGCGCTGCTTTCGACGGCCAAGAACGAGGACTTCCGCGCCCGCCTGACCACCATCGCCGGCACCGCGCTCAAGAAGCTCGACATCAAGGATGAGGCCAGCGCCTCCGCCATCAAGGCCGCCATCGAGAACCAGGTGTTCCGCGTCACCAGCGTGGAGAAGAAGGCCGCCAAGCGCAATCCTTATCCGCCCTTCACCACCTCCACGCTTCAGATGGATGCCTCGCGCAAGCTCAATTTTTCCGCCAAGCAGACCATGCAGGTCGCCCAGAAGCTTTACGAAGGCATCGACCTGGGCGGCGAAACTGTCGGCCTCATCACCTACATGCGAACCGATGGTGTGCAGATCGTTCCCGAAGCCGTCTCGCAGATCCGCGACGTGATCGCAGCCGAGTACGGCAAGGCCTACACGCCCTTTGCGCGCGAGTACAAAACCAAGGCCAAGAACGCGCAAGAGGCTCACGAGGCAATCCGGCCCACCGATCCGCGCCGCAAGCCCGAGCAAATCCGCCGCTACCTCGATAAGGATCAGTTCGCGCTTTACGACCTCGTCTGGAAGCGTGCGATTGCCTCGCAGATGGCATCCGCCGATCTGGAGCAGACCACGGCGGAGATCGCGGTCAAGGGCCGTGACGGCAAGGACTACGGCCTTCGCGCGAACGGCTCTGTCCTTATGTTCGATGGCTTCCTGAGGGTGTACGAGGAAGGCCGCGACGACAAATTCCGCTACGTGCAAAAGGGCAAGGACGATCCCGCCGAGGGCGAGGACGATGACAATCGCCGCCTGCCGCCGCTGTCAGCGGGCGAACAGGTCAAGGATAAGCAAATCGACGCCGATCAGCACTTCACCCAGCCGCCGCCGCGCTTCACCGAAGCCTCCCTCACCAAGCGCATGGAAGAGCTCGGCATCGGGCGCCCGTCCACCTACACCTCCATCATGGCGACCCTCGTCGACCGCGGCTACGTCAAGATCGAGAAGAAGCGCCTGATCCCGGAAGACAAGGGCCGTCTCGTCGTCGGCTTCCTGGAAAACTTCTTCATGCGCTACGTCGAATACGACTTCACAGCCAGCCTGGAAGACAAGCTCGACCTCATCTCCAACGGCGATCTCGATTGGAAGGCCGTGTTGCGCGACTTCTGGAAGGACTTTACGGCGGCCATCGAGGACATCAAGGATCTGCGCGTCGGCGACGTGATGGAAGCGTTGAACGAGATGCTTGCCCCGCACATCTTTCCGCCAAAGGAGGATGGCTCGGATCCGCGCACCTGCCCCAAGTGCGGCAGCGGCCGGTTGAGCCTGAAGCCGTCGCGCTTTGGACCGTTCATCGGATGCGGCAACTATCCCGACTGCAATTACACGCGCCAGCTCACGCAGACGGACGGCGCGGAGGCCGCGCTGGACGGCAAGGTACTGGGCTATGACGACGACGGGGTCGCCGTTACGCTGCGCAACGGGCGCTTTGGTCCCTACGTGCAACTGGGCGAGGCGGAAGGCGAGGAGAAGCCAAAGCGCGCGAGCCTGCCCAAGGGCGTGGACGCAGCGACGCTCGACTTCGAGCGCGCCATGCAATTCCTGTCGCTGCCGCGCGAGGTCGGCATTCATCCCGAAACCGGAACGCCGATCACGGCGGGGCTCGGCCGCTACGGGCCCTTTATTCTCCACGACGGCACGTATGCCAATCTGGAGACCATGGAAGACGTGTTCACCATCGGCCTCAACCGCGCCGTCACCCTGCTTGCCGAAAAGCGCGCGGGCGGCGGCAAGAGCCGCTTCCAGCGCGCCGCGCCGACGGTCCTCAAGGACTTGGGTGAGCATCCTGTCGAGGGCGGCAAGATCCAGGTGCTCTCGGGCCGCTACGGGCCTTATGTGACCCATAACAAAGTCAACGCCACGGTTCCCAAATCCAAGACGCCAGAGGATCTGACGCAGCAGGAGGCCATCGACCTCATCAACGAGCGCATCGCCAAGGGCGGCGGCAAAAAACCGGCGAAGAAGGCAAAGGCTGCTGCCAAGAAGGCACCTGCCAAAGCCGCCGGCGGCGAGAACAAGCCTACCAAGAAGGTCGCGGCGGCGCCTGCCAAGAGCCCAGCCAAGAAGGCGCCCGCCAGACCCAGCGCGCAGCCTGCGGCGGTGAAGAAGGTTGCTCCCAAGAAATCGGCCAAGGCCTGAGGCTCGAGACTCCCAAGGAGACGCGGTGGCCCGCAAACCCAAAGACCCGCGCGCCCCTGCCGATGGTGGCCTGCCAAGCAGGGAGCAGATCCTGGAGTTTCTGAACTCCGCGCAGGGCAAGGCGGGCAAGCGCGAGATTGCGCGCGCCTTCAACGTCAAGGGCGGTGCGCGCATTGCGCTCAAGCGCGTGCTAACCGAGATGGCGGAAGAAGGACTCCTCTCCGGCGACAAGAAAGACCTGCGCGAAACCGGCCGATTGCCCCCCGTGACGCAAATCGAAATCACCGGGCGCGACCGCGATGGCGACCTGATCGGCAAGCCCGTGCTCTGGGAGGAGGAAGGCCCGCGCCCCGTGGTGCGTCTTCTCATCGGTACGCGCGACGGCGATACCGAGATCGGCGCGGGGGATCGGGTTCTGGCCCGGCTCGCCAGGCTGCCACGCGGCGGCGATGCCGACTACGAGGCGACGCCCATCAAGAAGCTGCCGCGCGAGAAGCGCCGTCTGCTCGGCATCTATCGCGAGGCCAAACGCGGCGGCGGCACCATCGAGCCCATCGACCGCAAGGAGCTGAAGAGCTGGACAATCGCACCGGGGGATGAGGGCGACGCGGAAGATGGCGATCTGGTGCGCTTCGATCTGGTGCGCAAGGGGCGCTTTGCAACGCCCCGCGCGCACGTCCTGGAGAGCGTCGGCAACCCCTCCGACCAACGCCAGATCTCGCTCATTGCAATCCACGCCCACGGCATCCCGGAGGACTTCCCCGAAAGCGTCATCACGCAAGCCGAGCATCTCGATCCGCCCACCATGGAAGGCCGTACGGATTTGCGGAACGTGGCGCTTCTCACCATCGACCCGGTGGACGCGCGCGATCACGATGATGCCGTCTATGCAGAGCCCGATTCCGATCCAAGGAACGAAGGCGGGTGGATCGTCATCGTGGCCATTGCCGATGTCGCCCACTACATCCGGCCGCACACCAGGCTCGACCAGGAGGCGCAACTGCGCGGCAACTCCGTCTACTTTCCCGACCGGGTCGTGCCGATGCTGCCGGAGAAAATTTCGAACGATCTGTGCTCGCTGCGTGAAGGCGAGGAGCGGCCCTGCCTTGCCGCCCGCATGGTGTTCGACAAATGGGGCGAGAAGAAAAGCCACACGCTCCTGCGCGCCATGATGAAGTCGGCTGCCAAGCTCTCCTATCAGGAGGCGCAGGCCGCGATCGACGGGAACGTGTCGGAGAAGTGCGCGCCTTTGATGGAACGGGCCTTGAAGCCCTTGTGGGAAGCCTATGGAGCGTTGGCCAAGGCGCGCGACAAGCGAGGTCCGCTCGATCTCGATCTGCCCGAGCGCAAGATCAAGCTCGACGCGCAAGGGCGCGTTGAGCAGGTCATTACGCCCGAGCGGCTCGATGCGCACCGGCTCATTGAAGAAATGATGATCCAGGCCAACGTCGCCGCCGCCGAGACGCTGGAAGAAAAGAAGTCGCCGCTCGTCTACCGCGTGCACGACGCGCCGAGCCAGGAGAAGCTCAAGGGCTTGCGCGACTTCCTCGAAACGCTCGACATGAAGATTCCGCACGCGGGCGCCTTGAAGCCCGATGCCTTCAACAAGGTTCTTGCGCAGGCCAAGGATCTGCCGGTGCCCGACCTCATCAACGAGGTAATCCTGCGCTCGCAATCGCAGGCAGAGTATGCGCCCAGGAACATCGGCCATTTCGGATTGAACCTGGCGCGCTATGCGCACTTCACCTCGCCCATCCGCCGGTATGCCGACCTGCTCGTGCATCGCGCGCTGGTACGCGCCTTGAAGCTTGGCGAAGGCGGCCTGACGGACGAGGAGGTCCCGCGCCTGACCGCGATCGCCAAGCAGATTTCCGACACCGAGCGCCGCGCCATGGCGGCCGAGCGCGAGACCGCAGACCGCCTCATTGCGGCGCATCTTGCAGATCGCGTCGGCGCGACGTTCGCCGCGCGTATTGCGGGCGTAACGCGCTCCGGACTGTTCGTGAAACTGAAGGACACCGGCGCGGACGGCTACATCCCGATCTCGTCGCTGGGCAACGACTACTATCACCATGTCGAGGCGGCGCACGCGCTGATCGGCGCGCGCTCGGGAGAGGGTTACCGGCTCGGCGACGAGGTCGAGGTGCGCCTGCTGGAGGTTATTGCCTCGGCGGGCGCCATGCGCTTTGAGATGCTCACGCCGGGCCAGCGCGGGCACTTCACCAGCTTCAAATCCGGCGGCGGCAAGCTTCCACGCGCGCCTCACGGGGGCAGACCCAAGGGTGGCGGCTTTCGCCGGCGGGGGCGGTGAACGGCTCTGAGGCTGCGGCTTCCCGGCTGCTTGCAAAGCAAGCGCTGGCGGTCCAAATTTCTGACCCATGACAGCGACCAAGCACATCGGCGGCAAAGACAGCGAACTTCCGGAGCGTGATGCCTGGACGGCGTTGAAGCGTGGCTGGCAGCAGAAGTGCCCGGCTTGCGCCAAGGGCGCTATGTACAGGCGCTATCTGAAGGTGAACGACGCCTGCCCGGTGTGCGGAGAGGAGTTGCATCACCAGCGCGCCGATGATGCGCCCCCCTACTTCACCATGTTCATCACCGGGCACGTCGTCATCGGCGGAATTCTTGCGATGGAGCAATCCTTTGCGCCGCCGACCTGGGTGCATTTGGCCATATGGCTTCCGATCCTGGTGGTCATGAGCCTGTGGCTGCTGCCGCGCGTGAAGGGTGCGCTCATCGGTTATCAATGGGCCAACCGGATGCACGGTTTCGGCGCGTTGGAGGTCGAAGGCGCAGACATTCCGCCTGCCGAGCCTCGCCCCACCGGCTCGGCTTGATACGCGGCTGGCCAATGTCATGACGAGCGAACGCGAGAACGCCAGCGCGCCAGCTCCGGCCGATCTGCCCATTCGCGACGCCGCTTCGATCCTCTTGGTGGATCGCAGCACGCCCTCTCCCCTGCTGTTGATGGGGTTACGGCGCGCGGACAATGTCTTTCTTCCCAACAAGTGGGTTTTCCCTGGAGGACGCCTGGAGGCGGAGGATGGCACCATCGCAACCGCCTCCTCGTTGCATCCGGCCGACAAGGCTGCGCTGCTGTCCGCCCTTGCCGCGCCTGCGGACGCCGCGTTCGCCGGCGCATTGGCGCTGGCTGCCGTACGCGAGCTGTTTGAGGAAACGGGTCATGCCATGGGCGTCCGCGATGCGTCGTGCGGAACGTCGCAGCCCGCGACAAACGACAGGATCTGGCGCGCGTTCCATACACTCGGCCTTCGCCCGGCTCTCGCGCCCTTGCGGTTCATCGCCCGCGCCATTACCCCGCCGGGACGCTCCCGGCGCTACGACACGCGCTTTTTCATTGCCGAGCGGACGAGCGTTATTGAGGGGGCAGCGGCCGGCGACGGCGAATTTACCGATCTGGGCTGGTTCACGTTCGAGGATGCCCGCCGCCTCGATTTGCCGAACATCACGCGGCGCGTGTTGGCGGACCTGGAGACGGTTCTTGCTCAGCCCGGCACCCTAAGTCTTGGGCCGGTACCATATTATTATCAGGTGGGGCAGAGCTTCCGCCGGGATCTCATTCGCCGCGGCCCTGAGCCATGCTAAAGCTTGACAGCGCCCATTCCATGGCTATGGTGCGCAGCTTCCGAACATCCTCATCCTTCTGGATTTTCAAAGGCTCATCGCCATGGCCAAGCCCGTAGTGCAAAAGATCAAGCTGCTGTCGACCGCCGGCACGGGCTTCTTCTACGTGACAAAGAAGAACCCTCGCACGTCGACTGAAAAGCTGGTGTTCAAGAAGTACGATCCCGTCGTCCGCAAGCACGTCGAGTTCAAGGAAACGAAGATCAAATAGGATCTTCGCGGCAAGCTGTTCTGTAATTTGATTTCGATGGGACTCTGGTTGCGGAATGTGACCAGGGTCCGAAACTGTCTCGGCAGCGGGGTAATCGTTCCGAGTTCGCCTCGCGACCCTGGTCCTTCACCGAGCGAGTTTCAAAGAGGGCGTTGTCCCTCACCCGGCTAATCGATCAGTCAACTGCAACCCTTCGAGGAGGCCACTCTTCAGGTCGCCGCGGCTGATCAACCCTCAAATCCAATCAGGCTATGCGGCGGACCCGAAAGGCGAGGGATCTCTCCTTCCTCATCTCATCGAACTGCGATTCAGCAGCGTTCCCAGTTCGATAGACAGTGTTCCTAGTGTCTTGGTGGCATTCGTGGCAGACTAAATATTATTTTGCAACAACGGCGTTGACTGTTGTTACTACGCAACAAATCAATGCGATGTGCGGCTTTTTTAAGCCCGGATCGCAATAAATCTCAACATGCTGATATGACTAATAATTATTCGTGCGCCTTAAAGCGCTCGCAATGAAGCGGTTAGGCGGCGTACTTCCTTTTTGCACGCAGCAAAGGCATGAGCCGCCGCCTGCGCGTCTCTAGGCGGCATCGGCCGCGACGCGATTACGGCCCCGCCGCTTGGCGGCATAGAGCGCGTTATCGGCCCGCTTGTAGATCGTCTCGGGCGTGTCGTCACCCCTTTCAAGGGTTGCGATGCCGACGCTCGCCGTCACGCGGATCGTCCGGCCGGGCGCGATGGTGAAATTCTCCGCGGCGACGTACGCCCGCAGGCGCTCGCCGACCTGATATGCGCGCGCAATATCCGTATCCGGCATAATGATCACGAATTCCTCGCCGCCCAGGCGACAGGCGAGGTCCATGCCGCGCGTGTTGCGCTTCAGCCTTACGGCGAACTCGCGCAGCACGACGTCACCGGCGTCATGGCCGTACGTGTCGTTGACCTGCTTGAAGTGATCTATGTCGGCAATCAGCATGGAGAGCGCGCGTCCGGTCCGCAGAGAGTCGGTCACCAGCGTCTTGAGATGGCTCTCCATGTAGCGTCGATTATGCAGCCCCGTCAGAGCATCGGTGATCGACTGCTCGACGGTTTCCTCCAGACGATGGCGCAGGAAGTCCGAATGGCGCTTGCGCTTGATCTGCGTCTTGACGCGGGCCAGCAGTTCGTGCCGGTCGATCGGACGCATGAGGTAATCGTTGACGCCCATATCGAGACCGCGAAGCAGACGCGCCTCGTCGCCCGGCTCAACCAGGATGATGATGGGCAAATGGCGTGTCCGGTCGAGCGAGCGCACCTGCGAACAAAGCCTCAGGCCGTCGGCGTTCTGAAGCGACAGGCTGACGACGAGCAGATCGAAGTTGTGCTCGGTGAGCTTGACGAGCGCGCTCTGGGGATCGCGCTCGGCGAAAGCGTCGTTTGTCTTCGACAGCACTTCCAGCAGGCGCGCGGCCGAGCGGGGATGATCATCGACGACCAGAACGCGGCCTGACCGTCCTGAAAGAGCCTTCGCCAGCGCACCATCGTCGGGAATGCCCATCTGCTGCCCGGTGGAGGCACGCATGATCATTTCGTCGTTGAGCATCTTGAGGCGCGCAAGGTTCTTCACGCGGGTCACAAGCGCGATATCGTCAACCGGCTTGGTCAGAAAATCGTCGGCACCGCTCTCCAGCCCCTGCACCTTGTCGGCGGGCTGATCGAGTGCGGTCACCATGACGACGGGGATATGATGGGTCTTGGCGTTGGTCTTGATGCGGCGGCAGACCTCAAAGCCATCCATGCCGGGCATCATCACGTCGAGCAGAACGACGTCCACGCGCTCGCGCGACAGGATGTCGAGCGCCTCGCGGCCGCTGAAGGCCGAGAGCACCTCGAAATACTCGGCCGCGAGCCGCGCTTCGAGCAGCTTCACGTTGGCCAGGATGTCATCGACGACGAGAACGCGCGCGGTCATCTTCTACTGTTACTTACTGTCTATTACCGGACGATTGATTACGACTTGCCTTGTCCGGTGAAGCGCTTCACGGTTTCGAGAAACGCCATCACCGAGATCGGCTTGGAGATGTAGGCTTCGCAGCCGCCCGAGCGGATCCGCTCTTCGTCGCCTTTCATGGCGAACGCGGTGACGGCAACGACTGGGATGTCGCGCAAATCGTCGTCCTCCTTGATCCACTTGGTCACCTCGAGCCCCGAGACCTCGGGAAGCTGGATGTCCATCAGGATCAGGTCCGGACGGTGCGTGCGGGCGAGCCCCAGTGCCTCCAGGCCATTGCGGGTCTGGATCGTGCGGTAGCCATGGGCAGCAAGAAGATCGTGGAAGAGCTTCATGTTGAGCTCGTTGTCTTCCACGATAAGAACCGAACGCTGTGCCGTCCGGGGGTCAGCCCCCCGGCGCTCAACGGTGTTCCTCGTTTCCTGATAGGTCATGCGCTCAGACCAATTTACCCCGGCGGGCACTATGTGCACCGATTCTCGCCTTATGATCCTTGCAGTTTGCATAAGAAGCCGTAACCAACGGTTAAAGCAGTTGCCCTTTGGGCACGTGTTGGAGGACGCAGGCTCATGAAACCTCGCAAAGGTGCACCTGCCAGTAGGGAGGACGCGGACACGCTTGCGTTGCAGGGGCTTGCCTTCATCGCGGCCGACCCGCAGAGGCTGGTGCGGTTCCTCTCCTTGACCGGCCTTACCCCGCAGGATCTCAAGCAATGGGGACAAGACCCCGCGCTTGCCGTTGCGGTGCTGGAGCATCTGCTGGCTGACGAAAGCCTGCTGTTGGTCTTCACAGCCCAACAGGGCATTCCGCCTGAAACAGTTGCGCCCGCACATGCGCTCCTGAGCGGCGGGCACGGCCGGGACTGGCACAGCGTATGACGGACCCGGATACGACCCGCGCGAGCGGCGCGCGTGCCGGCATTGACCTGGGCGGCACGAAGATCGAGGGCGTCTTGCTCGGTCCGGATGGCCGCGAGCGCGCCCGCCAACGTATCGCCGCCCCGCACGGCAGCTATGGGGAGACCATCGAGACCATCGCTCGGCTGCTCGGGTCACTCGAACAGGCCGGGCAATGCACATCGACGCCTCTCGGGCTCGCGATCCCAGGCTCACTTTCGCGGCGCACCGGCCTTGTCCATAACGCCAACTCCACCTGGCTCAACGGACGCCCGCTCGATCGCGATCTGTCCCAGCGCTTGAACCGCAACGTCGCTATCGCCAACGACGCCAATTGCTTTGCACTCTCAGAAGCGACCGATGGCGCGGGCCAAGGCCGCCAAAGCGTCTTCGGTGTCATTCTCGGCACCGGCTGCGGTGGCGCGCTGATCCACAAAGGTGCGCTCATCGATGGACCGCTCGGCATCGCCGGCGAATGGGGCCACAACCCCCTGCCATGGGCAGAGCCGGACGAATTTCCAGGGCCCGAGTGCTGGTGCGGACGGCGCGGCTGCATCGAGACGTGGGTTGCCGGTCCGGCACTGGCGGCAGATTTTGCACACCTGACCGGCGCCGCATCAACGCCGGAGCAGATCGTGGCTGCAGCCTCTGCGGGCGATCGACAGGCGCAGACCACGCTCGAGCGTCATGCCTCGCGGCTTGCGCGTGGGCTTGCCCACATCGTCAACGTGTTCGATCCCGACGTGATCGTCCTGGGCGGAGGCCTTTCCAAACTGGCGCACCTTTATACCGAGCTTCCGGCGTTGATGTTTCCTTACATCTTCGCCGATGCGCCAGCGATCGATATTCGTCCGCCCAAATGGGGTGATGCGTCCGGCGTGCGCGGCGCTGCATGGCTCGCGGCAACTTAGAGCGCTTGCGATCCTATAGGGCCAGTCTTTTCCTCTCCCGGATTCCGGGAGAGGGATGTCGCGAAGCGACAGGTGAGGGACTCCCGCACGCGCTGTTTGCGTTTGCCCCCTCATCCGCCCCTTCGGGGCACCTTCTCCCGACGGGAGAAGGAAGTGATCAACCGGCTGTAGCGTGCTTTGCGACCCTACAGAGCTACTCTTTTCCTTTCCCGGGACCGGGAGAGGGTGTCGCGAAGTGACAGGTGAGGGACTTGCGCCTGTGCCGCTGATTGCGTCCCCTCTCCCCTTGGGGAGAGGGTTGGGGTGAGGGGGTGGTCTGCCGCCCTCGATGCGATGGCGAGCGGATGATTGAAACGCGCGCCCAACCCCTCACCCGGCGCTCGAGGTCCGGCGCTGACGCGCCGGAGCGCCGGCCTCTCCCCAGGGGGAGAGGCGGTTCTCGTGCTCTCTTCGGGGCACCTTCTCCCGAGGGAGAAGGAAGTGGCTCCATGAGGTCGCAACCGGCTGTCGCGCGCTCCAGCTTTTCAGCGCGGGCATTTGCTGGCGGGCAATAGATCGAGCTGCGTCAGCTCACCCTTGATGGCGAACTGGCCGTAGTCGATCGTGAGATTGTTGGTAATGCCGTTCTCGAAATAGCTGAACGACAACTCATAGGCGGGTGGCGCGTCCTCTTTTTCCTTGCCAGTCTCGAAGTAGCTGATCGACATGGGCCATGCTGCCACACCCGCCAGATCGGCGGGGATCTTGTGCGAAATGACGTCTGGAATGGTCGCGCGTTCAAGCTTCTTGCCGATGACGGCCGTCGTGACGTAGTAGCGCTCGCCCTTCTCGGATCCATCGTAGATGTTGGCCGTCATGAGTGTCTTGCCGGCGCGCGCCGCCTCGATGAGAGCCGTGGCATGCTGCATCGGAAAGTAGATGTCTTTCGGCAGAGTCACACGCTTCTTTGCCGGGCGCGCCAGATCGACACGCGTCTCCCCGCCTTGTGTCCCTTTCTCGCGGGCCGCGTCGCCCTGGCTCGCTTCCACGATGGCATCGTTCTGGTATTGCGTGGACGAGAAGCGCAGGCGCTTGCCGTCCGCCTCCTCCCAGGACGATGTGCGCAAGTCGTTGGTCGTCTCCGAACCTTCCTGGTTGGAGGACCGCGTCACGAACCGCATATTCTGCGTAAAGCCCTCGCACTGCGAGCCCGTCAACTCGTAGACCATCCGGCCCGTCATCTCCGACACGCCCGAGCCCGACGTCGAACGCATCAGCGAAATGTCGTAGATCGCCCGATGGGGCACGAATGTGACCCCGGCCTGGGCGGGAAACGCCGGGCCCGCGAGGGCCAGCGTGAAAACGAGCGACGTGCGAACCGTGTGGCGAAGGTGCTCAACCAAATCACGAACTCCCGGCAGTCTTTCCTGCACTCAGATGAGGGTTTCCGGGCCGACCTTAAGGCGCAACGGGGGCATTGCAAAGGGCCCACGACGCGCCTTAAAGGTGGAAACTCGGATACTCCCTAAACGTCAAGCCCGGCCCAAAACCAGCGCCTAGACGGAAAGAAACCGACCATGCCTCATGACGCCGAAGACCGCCTGCAGGCCCTGGGCCTGACGCTGCCCGATGCACCAAATCCGCTCGCCAACTACGTTCCGGCCATAATAAGCGGCGATCTGCTTTTTATTTCGGGCCAGATCTCCCGCCAGGCCGATGGCGCGGTCATTGCCGGTACGCTCGGGGCAGGCTTAACTGTCAGCGAAGGCCAGTCCGCCGCCAAGGCGTGCGCGCTCGCCATCCTCGCCCAGGCGAAAGCCGCGCTCGGCAGCCTGGAGAAGATCGAACAAGTCGTAAAGCTCACAGGCTTCGTCGCCAGCACGGCTGAATTTCGCGAGCAGCCCCAGGTCGTCAACGGCGCGTCCGATCTGTTCGTTGCGGTGCTGGGCGACAGGGGACGCCACACACGCGCCGCCGTCGGCGCGGCGAGCCTGCCCGCTGGTGCCGCCGTGGAGATCGAGGCCATCCTCAAGGTGCGCCCCTAGATGCTGGACCGTGACGCCTTCTTTCGCCCGATCGCCCACCGCGGGCTGCACAACGCCAAGAAGGGGATCATAGAAAACACGCGCGCTGCATTCGAAGGCGCCATCGCCAAGGGCTATGGAATCGAATGCGACTTGCGTCCAGCCGCCGGCGGACTGCCCATCGTCTTTCACGACGAAACAGTCAACCGCCTCATGGCCGGCAAGGGCCCTGTCGGTAATCTGGAGGTGCGGGATCTCAAGACGCTGACCTATAAGAACGGGCAAGAGCGCATCCTCACATTCTCCGACCTGCTCGATCTGGTTGCTGGAAAGGTGCCGCTGCTCGTCGAGATCAAGAGCGAATGGGATCCACCCGATCGATCGTTCCTCTCGCGCGTAGCGAAGCTCGCGCAGAGCTACAAGGGGCCGGTTGCGCTGATGTCATTCGACCCGGATGTGATGGCGGTTGTGCGCGAACTCGCACCCAAGGTGCCGCGCGGGATCGTCTCGGGCAGTTACTCAGGTCATGGCTGGTGGGAAAAGAAGCTATCCAAGGCGCGCGCGCAGGACTTGCGGGACCTGCTTTTGTCGGCGCCGGCCGATCCGCAGTTTTACGCCTATCAGGTTGGCGCCCTTCCCACGCCCGTAACGCGCTATGTACGCGAGGTGTGCGGCCGCGCCCTGTTCACCTGGACCGTGCGCACGGCCAAGGATCGCGCGCGCGCCGCCCGCTGGGCGGATGCTGCGATCTTCGAGGGATTTGAGCCCTGAGCGCGTATTTCTGCTAGAATGTTGCATCGGGCAGCAATGCTGAAGACAGGCGCTGCCATTTTGAGGAAGGTGCGCAGTTGCCCGAACCCAAAGGCGTGGAAGTAAAAGTCGTTCCGGCGCTCGCCGCTATTGATGCTGCTGCATGGGATGACGTGGCCAATCCCGGCCTTGCCCATTACAATCCGTTTGTGTCGCACGCCTTCTTGTCCGCACTGGAGAAAGCAAAGTGCGTCGGCCCGGGTACGGGATGGACACCGCGCCATCTCGTCGTGGAAAGCGAAGGCGGCCGCATCGAAGCTGCCGCACCGTGCTATGCGAAGACCCACAGCCAGGGCGAATACGTCTTCGATCACGCGTGGGCCGACGCCTATCTGCAGGCCGGCGGCCGCTACTATCCCAAGCTGCAGATCGCCGTACCGTTCACGCCCGTTCCCGGTCCCCGTCTGCTCGTACGCCCCGGCGCCGAAGCGGCTGCCAACGAACAGGTGCTCGCGGCGGCCGCCATCGAACTTGCAAGCCAAGCCGGGCTTTCGTCGGCCCATCTGACCTTCATCGACAGGGCATTGCAGGAGCGTCTTGATGCGCTCGGCTTTCTGAAGCGCTCAGGCCAGCAGTTTCATTGGACAAACCAAGGCTACGCGACATTCGACGATTTCCTGGCGACGTTCGCCTCACGCAAACGCAAGACGGTACGCAAGGAGCGCGAGCAGGCTGTCAGCGCCGGCATCGAGATCGAACACATCCAGGGCCGCGACATCACCGAAGCCCATTGGGATGCGTTCTTCAGGTTCTACATGGATACGGGCAACCGCAAATGGGGCCGCCCGTACCTCAACCGCACCTTCTTCTCGCTCCTGGGCGAGACCATGTCGCGGCAGTGCCTGCTCGTGATGGCCAAGCGGTCGGGGCGCTATATCGCCGGTGCCCTGAACGTGATCGGTGGCGATTGCCTGTTCGGACGCTACTGGGGCGCTATCGAGCATCACCCGTTCCTGCACTTCGAGGTTTGCTATTATCAGGCCATCGCGTACGCCATCGCGCATGGGCTGGCACGCGTCGAGGCGGGCGCCCAGGGCGAGCACAAGCTTGCGCGCGGCTATATGCCGGTCGAGACATACTCGGCGCATTGGATCGCAGATCCGCATCTGCGCCGGGCCATCGCGCGCTATCTGGAACGCGAGCGCGAGGCGGTGAGGGAAGCCAACGAGGATTTGGCCGAACTCGGCCCCTACCGGAAGGCATGATTCCAAAAAAGCCCGCCCCGCTTTACGCGCTGAGCATCATCGGCTTTAAGGGACGAGCAATGAAGGCAAGGGAGACCGCCCCATGACGACCTACGACCCCGACAACATCTTCGCCAAGATCCTGCGTGGCGACATTCCGTGCCACAAGGTCTACGAGGACGACGTCGCGCTCGTGTTCATGGATGTGATGCCGCAATCCGCCGGTCACACGCTGGTCGTGCCCAAGGCGCCGTCGCGCAACCTCTTAGATGCCGATCCCGCGGTGCTCTCCAAAATCCTTCCACTGGTCCAGAAAATCGCCATTGCCGCCAAGGCTGCTTTCAACGCCGACGGCATCACCGTGTGGCAGTTCAACGAGCCGGCGGGCGGACAGACGGTGTTCCATCTGCACTACCATGTCATTCCACGCTATGAGGGGCAGCCTCTGCGCGCGCATGCCGGCAAAATGGAAGATGCGGAGGTGCTCAAAGCCAACGCGGCAAAACTGAAGGCGGCATTGGGCTGAGAACTGCGTTGCGCTGCGGACATCGGCCCCGGCGCTATGTGCGATCAACTCGCACCACCTGCGACACCAACCCGTCGGCGCCATTAAGTTCGACCGCGTTCTTACGCAAACGTGTAGCCGAGTATGGCGAGCGTTACAGCCGCGACGCCCACGAACATCCGCCCGACATGAAGAAAGCTGCGATAGTCCGCCCAATGGCGCGCCATGTCCACGCTGGACCCCGGTTCGGCCCTGCTTTCGATCTCGGCGGCCAGTTCAGCCTCCACCCGCGCATCCCGAACGTCGTGTGGCTGTGATCGCCGCGGTTGGGATGGTGGATGTTTTTGCATTCGTACAGGCACCTCCGAAGGCGGCACTTCAGGCGCGGGCCCGAGTTGCTCCTTCTCACGGCCTGGATTGGCGGGAACGGGATTGAATCCGCCACGCGCGATATCCTGTTTGGATGGCTTCTTGCCGGTAGGCATGACTGCACACTCCCAGGTCAAAGTAACTTAACGTGACCTAAAAGGCGTAGTTCCCGATGGGAGAGTTTCATATCGCGCCGAGGTGCCGGTCGCTCACGCGATGTTGATCTCAATCCCGCCATGCCCCGAAGAGCGAATGCAGGGGCTCATGCGAGGCCCTACCAACGCAAAACGGAGTGGTCGGGGAGACCACTCCGTTCAAGGCTCACGCCTTATTGACAGAATGAGGAAGGACGACTTGCCCATTCTGTTCGTCGCCGACGCTCTGGGGGGAAAGAGCGGCTTACAGCGCGACGAGATACATGGGCTGCATTCAGCGATGGATTGAAGGTGTCGTGATTTGCGGAGTGTGGCAAGAGCAAACATCAATTGTTGCATCGGCTATTCGCCTATCCCCGAGCGCGGGGATAGGCGCACTACCTTGCTGGAAACGGCGTGTTCCCCTCCCCCGCGCGGGGAAAGGAAAGATTTGCCTTCTTCTACGTGACGCCGCGTCGGCAAAAGCCAGCCCTTATCAGAAAAAAAAACGCCGGGCATGGCCGCCCGGCGTTTCGATTGTCTGCGTCATGGAAAGAAGGCCTCAGTCGTCCTTCTTCTTCCTGGGCACCGTTGGAACCGCGCCCGACTTCGCCGGCTTGTCGCCTTTGTCCTTGGGGCCGGGAAGTGCCTTCTTCGCTGTGGCGTCAACGAGCACGGGCTGTGGGCCATCGTCCTCGTCGTCCTCGCTCTTGGCTTTCTTGGAGGGATCACCGGGAATGAAATCGAAGGTGAGCGTCCTGTCTTCACCCTTGCCCGCGACAAGGACCTTCACGGTGCCGCCATGCTCGAGTTTGCCAAACAGCAGTTCTTCCGCCAGCGGCTTCTTGATGTGCTCCTGGATGACGCGCGCCAGAGGACGTGCGCCGAACTTCTCGTCGTAACCCTTTTCGGCCAGCCACCTGACGGCCTCGTCCGACAACTCGATCGACACGCCACGGTCGGAAAGCTGCGCTTCGAGCTGGAAGACGAACTTCTCGACCACCTTGGCGATGATCTCGGGCGGCAGGCCGGCGAAGGCCACCACCGCGTCGAGACGGTTGCGGAACTCCGGCGTGAACATACGGTTCACAGCCTCTGAATCCTCGCCCTCGCGCTTGGCACGGTTGAAGCCCATGGGGGGCTTAGCCATGTCGGACGCGCCCGCGTTCGTCGTCATGATCAGCACAACATTGCGGAAGTCGACCGACTTGCCGTTGTGGTCCGTCAGCTTGCCATGATCCATGACCTGCAACAGGATGTTGAACAGATCCGGATGAGCCTTCTCGATTTCGTCGAGCAGCAGAACCGAGTGCGGGTGCTGATCGACGCCATCGGTCAACAGACCGCCCTGGTCGAAACCGACATAGCCCGGAGGCGCTCCGATAAGCCGCGAAACCGTGTGCTTTTCCATGTACTCGGACATGTCGAACCGCAACAGTTCCACGCCCATCAGGTTCGCGAGCTGCTTGGCGACTTCCGTCTTGCCGACACCCGTGGGGCCGGAGAACAGATAGCAGCCGATCGGCTTCTCAGGCTCGCGCAGGCCCGCGCGCGCCAGCTTGATGGCGCTGGTCAGTGCTTCGATCGCCTTGTCCTGGCCGAACACCAGGCGCTTCAAATCGCGCTCCAGGTTGGCCAGCACCTCCGCGTCGCTCTTCGTCACCGTCTTGGGCGGGATTCGCGCCATGGTCGCGACCGTCGCTTCGATCTCCTTCACGGTGATCTTGCGCTTGCGCTTGCCTTCCGGCACGAGCATCTGCGACGCGCCCGTTTCGTCGATGACGTCAATCGCCTTGTCGGGCAGCTTGCGGTCGTGGATGTATTTCGCCGAAAGTTCGACCGCGGCCTTGATCGCCTCGTTGGTGTACTTGATGCGATGATAGTCCTCGAAGACGCTCTTGAGGCCCTTGAGGATCTCGATCGTATCCTCGACGGTCGGCTCCTTGACGTCGATCTTCTGAAAACGCCGCACCAGGGCGCGATCCTTCTCGAAGTGCTGGCGGTATTCCTTGTAGGTGGTCGAACCGATGCACTTCAACGTTCCCGACTGGAGCGCGGGCTTCAGCAGGTTGGAGGCGTCCATCGCGCCGCCCGACGTAGCGCCGGCACCGATCACGGTGTGGATTTCGTCGATGAAGAGAATCGCGCCGTCGTAGGCCTCGATCTCCTTCATGACGGCTTTGAGGCGCTCTTCGAAATCGCCGCGATAGCGCGTGCCCGCCAGGAGCGCACCCATGTCGAGCGCGAAGATGGTTGAGTCTTTCAGCACGTCGGGCACTTCGCCCTTGATGATCTTGCGCGCCAAGCCTTCCGCGATCGCGGTCTTACCGACACCGGGATCGCCGACGAAGAGCGGATTGTTCTTCTGGCGGCGGCACAGCACCTGAATCGTGCGCAGCACTTCCTGCTCGCGCCCGATGAGCGGGTCGATCTTGCCCTCACGCGCCTTCTTGTTGAGGTTGACGCAGTACGCCGTCAGCGCATCGCCGGGCTTCTTCTCCTCGCCATCGCTGGCGGCCTCTTCATCTGCGCCGCGCACCTGGCGTGCCTCCGACATACCCGGGCGCTTGGCGATGCCGTGCGCAATGTACTGCACGGCGTCGAAGCGCGTCATGTCCTGCTCGTGCAGGAAGTAAGCTGCATGGCTCTCACGTTCCGAGAAAATACCGACGAGCACGTTTGCGCCCGTCACTTCCTCCCGGCCCGAAGTCTGCACATGCACGATGGCCCGTTGCACCACGCGCTGGAAAGAGTTGGTCGGCTGAGCGTCGCGCGCGACTTTGGAGACGATAGGTGCCAACTCGTTGTCGAGGTACTCCACCAGGCGATTGCGCAACTGGTCGATGTCGACGTTGCTCGCCCTCAGCACGGCCGCCGCATCGCGATCATCGACGAGCGCGAGCAACAGATGCTCGAGCGTCGCAAACTCGTGGCGGCGCACGTTCGCGTATTCGAGCGCGCGATGGAGAGTAGCTTCCAGGTTTTTCGAAAGAGACGTCAAAGTTGTCCTACTCTTTCTCCATGGTGCATTGTAGAGGATGGCCATGTTGCCGTGAAAAGTCCATGACCAGCGTCACCTTGGTTTCAGCGACTTCAAACGTATATACCCCGCAAATCCCGACGCCTTTGTGGTGGACGTGCAGCATGATGCGGGTTGCCTCCTCCTGACCCTTGCCGAAAAAGCGCTGCAGCACGAGGACGACAAACTCCATAGGCGTGTAGTCGTCGTTCAGCAGAAGAACTTTGTACAGGCTGGGCTTCTTGGTTTTGGGCCGCGTCTTCGTAACGACGCCCGTGCGCCCTTCGTCACCGTTGCCACCGTTGCCGCCATTATCGCGACGCGCAGGTTCCTTGGCTGCCCGGGGAGGCATTGGCTGGGACACGGCAATGGTTTCTTTACGAGGTGTCATTCCTGTTCGATCGTCGCCTTACGCGGGTAGAGAAAGCGTTAATACAGTCTCCAGTTCCATCCGAAGATCCGCGATGTTGATATCCTACAGCATTCGTATGCTAGCATTCCATCCGGCACTATGGCCTATGCACGAGGCGACGTACCTGTTTTCATCATAACGCATATTGCCAGGAGTCCGGTGTGACCGGAACGAAATCCTCGTGGATGTTGCTGCTCTCATCCACAGGACTGGCATCCCGCCATATAGGAAGGCTTGCGGCGCAAAAAATAGGCAAAGCTGCCAAGGAGGCTGCGCTGCGCAAGAAAAGACATGCCTGACCCGGGTACCGGATCAAGCAGCGAGGACCATACCCGCCGGGAATGGATGCAAAGGACGGATTAAGACCTCAGCCCGCCTGCTGCGGCCTCCAACCAGTTCTTTCCGCCCCGCACCCCAGCCTCTATTGGCGGCGCGATGAGGACTCTACGGCTTCGTCGAAGGGCTTGATCGCTTGTTTGGCGAGGCCCGTGTACATGCCGCCCAGCGTGCTCAGTTCCTGAAGATAGTGCTGATAGGCGCACCGCGCGTAATTCGACTGAATCTCAAAAGCCTGCTCCAGGCTCTTGGCGCCAAGCAACTTCTGGACCGCCTCGGCGCCGTCCTCGAAGGACCGCTTGGAGTATGCGCCCATTTCCACCGCGATGGCCTGCCAGTTACGGCCTACTTCGTCCCACATGCGTATGGCGTTGTTCAGATTGCCCTGGCTGATTTTCTGAACGTCCTGGAAGGCGTTGATCATCACCTTTACCCCTGGTTTGATCCTATCCCGTGCCCCACTTGCGTCTTGCAGCCCCACCCATAAGCATTGCGCGTCTTAACCATAGATGCAATCGTCTCACATTGCGACGCACCCAAACCGGCATTTAACCATGCTGCTTAACGTTAAATCAGCCGCAACCGTTTAAGCTCCCGGACTTGAGAGTGCACAGCCTGGCGCGTCGCGTGCGCGCCAAAAAAGTGCCCCAAAACAATGATTACCTACCCATCAACGGGTCGGGCACACGAGGGTTGCGGAGGATGGAACGCCGCATACCTTCAACACATAATACGGCCCTCGCACCGGCACAAATCCAGGGTGCCGCAAGCGAGCGGAAAGAGGGATTGTTGGCGTCTTGTTGCGTTTTTTCGCCCAGTTTGCGCTTGCGTTAGTCGGTTTTGCTGCCCTCCTGCAGTCCGCCGCGCCCGCCGGCGCCCGCCCGGCGCGCCACGCCGCGATGATCCTCGATGCGAATACGGGCGCCGTCCTGCATAACGACGACGCGGACGAGCGCCGCCATCCCGCCTCGCTCACCAAAATGATGACGCTCTACCTCACGTTCGAGACCATCGAGCAAGGGCGCATGTCGATGTCATCCAAGGTCACGATCAGCCAGGAGGCGGCCTCCGTCGCGCCATCCAAGCTCGATCTTGATCCTGGCGAGGAGATCACCGTTCGGGAGGCCATCCTCGCCCTCGTCACCAAATCCGCCAACGACGTCGCGGTGGCGCTCGCCGAGAAGATCGGCGGATCGCAGCGCAACTTCGTCCGCCTGATGAATGCGAAGGCTCGGGAACTCGGCATGACGCGCACGAACTTCGAGAACGCGTCGGGCCTTCCCGACCGCGATCAAGTGACGACTGCCCGCGACATGATCACGCTCGGTTTGCACCTGCAGGACGACTACCCGCAATATTACGGGATGTTCGCCACGCGCTCGTTCAGCTTCCGCGGCCGCTCGTATCGCAATCACAATACCTTGATGAACAACTTCGGCGGCATCGACGGCATCAAGACCGGCTATACGCGCGATTCCGGCTTCAACCTTGTCACCTCCGTCCGCCGTAACGGCCGCCACCTCGTCGGCGCGGTCTTCGGCGGCGGGAGCGCGGCGGCCCGCAACGGCGAAATGCGCGTTCTGCTGACGCGTGCTTTCAACCGCGCGTCGCGCGTGAAGACGCGCAAGCCCGCCCCGCTGCTCGTTGCTCAGTTGAAGGCCCCGCCCAAGCGCGCCGAGCGCCCCGTCCCGCCAAGACCCACAGTCATTGCCCAGGCCACGCCCAAGCCCGATAGGCCGGCCCCTCAGCCTAAGGCGATTGTGCAACAAACGCCGGCAGCGGCAACCGCACCGGCCGTGGACGCAGTCAAGCCTGCTCTTAGGGCACAAACCGCCATGGTGCGCGGCGAACCGCCCTCGCCCGAGGTTCGCGCTCCATCCGAATTGGCTCGCGACGAAACGCTAACAGAAACCGCACTACCCGCGGCAACACCCGTGCAAGTGGTCAGCAAGGTCCGGCGCATCATGGTGGCGCCGCGCAGCGCCGCAAAAGCGGCCCCGCCCAACCTGATCGAAACAACGGACATGGAGGCGAGCGACCAAGACGACGCCCGCGCCAGCAGCACCGGCGTCAAGACTGCGAACGCTCTTGCTACCGCTGCGCAAACTGACGCGCCCGCGCGCCCTGTTTTTGCGTCAACGAGCTTCAGCGACACTCCGAACGTGACCGAAACCATCGTGCCCAAAACGACGCCCGGACGCGCACTGGCTTTGGCCTCGGCGATCGACTCGCGTGCGTCCCTCGGCGCCGGCGACGTGCCACCGGCGGTTGAACAGGCAGCAGCGACGAACGATGATGTACTGGCGCCGCAGGCGGCCGCACTGCAAACGCCGTCCAATCCGCCATCCCTGGCCCATACTCCGGCACCGGCGGAAGCGCGCCTGCCGCCCAAGGTGATGACAGCAAGCTTCACCCCGCCCTCCTCTGCGCCTTCCACGCCGGAGCGTAAGGTGGAGCCACCGCGTCCCCGCGCCGCAACGCGCCCAACAGCCGAACGCGTCGCGGCTCCTGTTCAACGCGGGATGAGACCCTCCACGCTTCAGGCCCAAGCCGCCGCTATTTCCGACGGACGCCAGGTAAGCGTCGCGACCGCAGATCCGGGCAACGGGCGCTTTGAAATCCAGATCGGCGCTTATGCTTCGATGAATGACGCACAGCGCGCGCTCGGCGCCGTCCAAGCCCGCGCGGGCAGCGTGGTGGCGAACTATGCCTCGGTCACCCAGCCTGTCGACAAGGGCGGACGCACGATCTATCGCGCACGGTTCCGCGGCTTCGATGCGAACTCTGCCGCCAACACGTGCGTGGCATTGCGCAAGCAGTCGTTCGACTGCTTCGTGATGACGGCTTATTGAGCGGCTTTCCGCGCTTGGTCCGGGTGCAACGCGCCGGCCGCTCACTTTTCCTGTATCGACTTGAGATAACCCACCAGCTGATTGATCAGAACACGCGCCCGCTTGTCGACGTCGGAAGCCTTGTCGTCGGGATCGGCCGAGACGCGGTAGCGTGCGCCCCACGCCGGCATCTCACGCGCCCCGTGCGCGGCAATTGCCGCTCGGCCGTCGATCATCTCCATGATGCGCTTCTCGGGAAAGACACCGCCATTGGACTTGGCAATCTTGGTGAGATCGGCCGGCCGTTTTGATAGGCGCGGTGCCATCGGTCCATCGCCATGGCCATCGGGTCCATGGCAGTCCATGCATGAGATTTCATACTCGGTGAGCGCGCGGTCATCGCCGTCGACATCGTCCTGCGCCAAGGCGAGCTGAGGCCCGAACAACAACCACATCGCACAGACACAACCTGTCATTTTCCTGATGCGCTCGACCCGTCCCATGGTTGCGAACTCCTCCAGCGCCGAGCAGGCGTAAGTTGATCTACCCCCAGCCAAGCGCGCCGGAGTTACGAAGGCGGTTTTTCCAACCGATGGATGGGAGGGCATCCGATCCCGACGGTCAGTCGCCGCTCGACAGCAGCATGTAGTTTCCGCCTGTCGCCGTGATGTCGGTGGAGCGGGTGCGCTCCGTGGCGAACCGCAACAGGTAGTTGGGCCCGCCCGCCTTGGGTCCGGTGCCCGACAGCCCCTCCCCGCCGAACGGCTGCACGCCGACGACCGCGCCGATCTGGTTGCGGTTGACGTAGATGTTGCCGACGCGCGCGTGCTCGGTGACGTAGTCCGCCACGCTCTCGATACGCGAATGCAGACCCAGCGTCAGTCCATATCCGGTGGCATTCAGGGCGGCGATGACCTTGTCGAGGTGCCCGCGCTCAAAACGGATGAGATGCAAAACAGGCCCGAACACTTCCTTCTCCAGCCGTGACAGGCGGTCGAGTTCGTAAAGCGCGGGCGTCACATACGTGCCCGCGCGGCAGGCCTCCGGAATGGGGAGGTCGATGATTTCGCGGCCTTCGCGCTCCATGCGCACCTTGTGGCCTTCAAGGGCGTCCTGGGCCGCTTCGTCGATCACGGGGCCAATGTCGGTCGCGTAGTCGAGCGGATCGCCGACGTCGAGCACCTCGATGGCGCCAGCGAGCATCGCCTTGATGCGCGGGGCGGCATCGTCCTGCACGAACAGGATACGGGCGGCGGAGCAGCGCTGCCCGGCGCTGTCGAAGGCGGAACGCACCGCATCGCGCGTGACCTGCTCTGCGAGCGCCGAGCTGTCGGCGATCATGGCATTCATCCCGCCCGTCTCGGCGATGAACGGGACGATGGGACCCTGGCGGCCAACCAGCGTGCGCTGGATGGCCCAGGCCGTTTCGTTCGACCCCGTGAAGACCACGCCTGCAACGCGCATGTCTTTGACCAGCGCTTCGCCGAGCTTTCCCGCACCCGTCACAAGGTGCAGCACGTCCTTGGGAATGCCTGCTTCCTGCAGCAGGCGGACGGCAAGGAACGCCGTGACCGGTGTCTGCTCGGCAGGCTTCGCCACAACCGCATTGCCGGCAGCCAGCGCCGCCGCAATCTGGCCGGTGAAGATCGCGAGGGGAAAGTTCCACGGCGAAATGCAGGCGAACACGCCGCGCGCCCGCAGATAGAGAATGTTCTCTTCGCCCGTCGGACCCTTGAGCGCAACCGGTTCGGCGAAAAGGCGGCGCGCCTGGACGGCATAGTAGCGCAGATAGTCGACGGCCTCCCGCAGCTCGGCTTGCGCCGCCTCCAGCGTCTTGCCCGCCTCACGCACCATGGCTGCCAGCAACGCGGCGCGCTCGCGTTCAAAGAGATCGGCTGCCAATTCCAGGATGCGCGCGCGCTCGTGCGCCGGTGTCATGTCCCAGCGGTGGATCGCCCGGGAAGCGCCGGCAAGCGCCTCTTCCAGTTGCGCAGGCGTGGCAAGACGCACGGTGCCGACGCGTTCACGCTTATCGTGCGGCGAAAGCATGAGTTGCGCAGCTTCACCCCCGGTGGTGGCTGAGCCATTTACGATTGGACCGGCCGAGAACGGCGTCTTGAGAATGCGGGCCATATCGTCGAGCAAAGGTCCGCGGACAGTGGGTTCCGTCAGGGCGAGCCCGGCGCTCGCTCTGCGCTCGGGCAGGAAAATCTCGCGCGGGCGCGGCATCAATAAATGAGGCTTGCCCGAGCTGCGCTCGCGCTCGGCCGCTTCCACGGGGTCGGCGACGATGTCTGAAACTGGCGTCTCGTCATCCGCTAAGCGGTTGACGAAGGAGGTGTTGGCGCCATTCTCCAGAAGACGGCGCACCAGATAGCCCAACAGATCCTCGTGCCCGCCAACCGGCGCGTAAATTCGACAGGCCGGCGCGCTGCGCTCATCCGACATGAGCGCCTCGTAGAGCGCCTCGCCCATGCCATGCAGGCGCTGAAACTCGAAGTCGGTCGTCCCGGCCGCCACGCGCGCAGACGCAATGGCATGCGCATTGTGGGTCGCAAACTGCGGATAGAAGGCTTGCGGATCGGCCAGCAGATAGCGCATTGCCGCGAGATACGACACGTCCGTGTACATTTTGCGCGAGAACACAGGATAGTCGGCAAGGCCGCGCTCCTGAGCCCATTTGATTTCGCTGTCCCAGTACGCGCCCTTGACGAGGCGGACCGGAATGCGCCGCCCCGTCTCGCTCGCCAGCCGGCGCAGCCAGCGCAGCAGCGGAATGGCGCGCTTGCCATAGGCTTGCACGGCCAAGCCCAGCCCGTGCCAGCCATCGAGCTGAGGATCGAGGAAGACGTCGCCGAAAGCGTGCGCGGTGAGATCCAGCCGATCCTGTTCCTCTGCGTCGATGGTGAGACCGATGCCTTTGGCGCGAGCCGCGCGCACCAATGTGAGCAGACGCGGATTGAGTTCGCGCGCCAGCCTCCCCTCCTTGCCCGGCTCGAAGCGCGGGTGGAGCGCCGACAGCTTGATGGAGACGGAGGGTCGCGCGAAGATCGCGTCGCGGCTCGTGCCCGTCATCGCGCCCGCCGCCTGGCCAACGGCGTCAATGGCTTCCATGTAGCGCTGGAAATAGCGCTCCGCGTCACGCTCCGTGCGCGCCGCCTCGCCCAGCATGTCGAAGGAGAAGCGCCAGCCCTTGGCTTCAAGCGGCTTGGCGCGCAGCAGCGCGCTTTGAATGGTGGTGCCGAGCACGAACTGGTCGCCCAGCAGCTTGACCGCCTGGCGCACGGCCTGACGGATCACCGGCTCGCCGGAACGCGCCACAAGCCGCTTGATCGACTGGATCGGATTGGCACCCTGGGCTTCACGCATCTTCATGATGCGCCCGGTGAGCATCAGGCCCCAGGTCGAAGCGTTGACGAACAGGCTGTCGGATGCGCCAAGGTGCTTCTCCCAAGCGCCGCCCGAGATCTTGTCGGCTATGAAGTCGTCCGCCGTATCGGCATCGGGAATGCGCAGCAGCGCTTCCGCGAGGCACATGAGGATGACGCCCTCCTCGCTCCCCAGGCCGTACTCGTGCATGAAGGCGTCGATGCTGGCGTGGTTGGCGGTGTTGGCGCGGGTCGCGTGGACCAGATGGCGGGCGATCTCGCCCGCGCGCCGGCGCTCATCCTGCGTGAAGACGGCCCGCTCGATCAGGGCGCCGACGAGGCGGTGCTCTTCCATCAAATGATGCGCGGCAATCTCGTCGCGAGAGGGCAAGTCCCGGTCGCGGTTCGTCGATTCGCGCTTTACGGCCGCAACCATGCCAGCTCCTGGATCAGAAACGCCGCTCAAGCGGCGCGCAAGACTGCCGATGCGAGAACGCACGATTCGAATATCGGCGCAAACTTAGCAGATTGAAGGGCCGTGCGCAGGACGGCTGAATGGCATCGCCCGTTGGGTCGCTTTTGTGCCCCTGCGCCACGCCGAGCCGCACGGGCCACGCCGACGGGCATGGCCCCGCTTCTGCCTCTTGACGAGATGCGGGCGGATTGCCCACTTGTCCGGTTCAAAATGGTCCCTGGCCGAAGGATGGATGCGGTGGGCGGAAAAACCAAAATCGCGCGTACTGTGAAGGATCTGCGCAAGATCGTGGGCAAATGGCGCAAGGACGGCGCAAGCGTCGCGCTAGTGCCGACCATGGGCGCACTCCACCCGGGCCACTTGTCCCTCGTCAAGCTGGCCGCCAAGAAGGCCGACCAGGTCGTCGTCTCGATCTTCGTCAATCCGACTCAGTTTGCGCCCCATGAAGATCTGGCGCGCTATCCGCGAGACGAGGCCGGAGACGTCGCCAAACTGCACGGGGCCGGTTGCGACCTTGTCTGGGCGCCCACCGTGGAGGAAATGTACCCGGAGGGCTTCTCGACGCACGTGAAACCCGGAAGCGCGGCCGCACCCTTGGAAGGCGAATTCCGCCCGCATCACTTTGCGGGCGTCGCCACCGTGTGCTGCAAGCTGTTCAGCCAAGTGACGCCCGACGTTGCGATTTTCGGCGAGAAGGACTTCCAGCAGCTCGCCGTTCTTCGCCAGATGGTGCGCGATCTTAATCTCCCCCTGAAGCTGATAGGCGCTCCGACCAAGCGTGAGGAGGATGGATTGGCGCTGTCCTCGCGCAACGCCTATCTGTCGGCGAACGAGCGCGCCAGTGCGCCCACTCTTCAGGCTGCCATCGCGGAGCTTGCCAGCGAGGTGGCGAACGGCGTCGACATCAGGAGCGCCATCGAGACCGCAGAACGCAAAGTCCGCAATGCAGGCTTCACAAAGATCGATTACATCGCGGTCGCCGACGCCGAAACGCTAAAGCCGGCGGAGACCTTGGGCGAACGTCCGTTGCGCGTGCTCGCCGCCGCGTGGCTCGGCAAGACACGGCTCATCGACAACGTTGCGGTGTAGAGTATCCGATCATACAGCCGCACTTGCCTCTCGCACGGTCAGTACTTACGCGAGCGCCTTTCGCCAATCTCACTCGGATTGGAACATGCCGTATCGGCTGAAGCTGCTGTCGTCCGTGCCGGACACCATTTGCTCCGGGGTGGCAGGGGCGGGCGCGCTCGCGCTCTCGGCCGGTTCGGCTGCGTCGGACGAACTGCCTTTGAACCATCCCACGAAGTTGGCGATGAGGCCGGGCTTGGCCTCCTCTTCGCCGTTTTGAGCTCCCACGGCCATGGCGCGGGCCCGGGCAACCTGGGCGCGTGAGTTATCGCGCGTTGTGCTCGCCCTCCAGGCATCCGCAGTGCGCGCACCGCGCCGGAGCCGTTTTTCATCCGACGCGACGTCGCCCTTGGAAATCGCCCGCCTACGGGCCTGGTAACGGCGCTTGGCAGGTTTCTCCTTCTGAACCTCCTGGCTTTGCGCGGACGTATCCGGCACGTCTGACGTAATCGAGCCGGTGGAGAGCATCGCTTCCCCCGGGGCCGCTTCGGCGACGGCCGCGGCCGCATCCTTCTGCAGGGTGACGTGCATTGTCCTCAGCGTCACGCCGGCCTGCGAGACCATCTCGATCTCGACAGCAACAGGACTATCGAAACCCTCTCCCAGTGCTCCGGTGAGCGCATCCATGCCGGTTGCCGGAACGGCCCACGCCCCATCACCCGCCCCGGCCCCTTCCCGCAGCGTGGCGTTGGCGGGGAGGTTGTGAAGCACCATCAAGGCAACGGACTCTTCCCGGTCCCCGGCGGTGGCTTGGAGACCATCTGCCGGCGCGGCTCCCTCGCGGCCGCTCGCCATGGCCGCCGCCAGCGCGGAGGCGGCGCTCTCAGGAACAGGCCTGATGGCATCGGCAGAGTCGAGATGATCGCCAAAGCTCGCGCCGAATGCCAGCCGCGCTTCAATCTCCGCCACCATGGCGAGCGCTTGCGACAACCTGCTGCGCATCTGGCGCGGCGCCTCGACGAGCGCGGGCCTTGCATCCACGTATTGAGCGACGCCCGGGCCCGCAGGAAGCGCAAGATAGGCCAAGCCTACCGCCGCCCCAGCTACGGCACTCAATCCCAGCGCGCCCCGCCCGGATAGCAGCACGCGAATGCCCGCGCTGCGCATCCGGTAGCCGATCGGCAGCGGCGGGGGACGCAATGCGGCGGGCAGGGCATCAGGCCGGCTCAGGAACAGCGGCAATGCAATTTCGAGATCCCCCAGAAGTGTCTCGTTGGACATATCCGGCATAACAAGCGGCCTTTCCAACCTTGTGCGATGGGGCGGATGCTGGACGCACTGCACCCGGCCTTCATCGACGAGCCTGCGTTCTTCCCGCTAGTGCCGGAGTTCGCCCGCGCTTCTCCCCAAGCGCAAAACAATTGCGACCTCAACCCCTTGCATTCGTCCCTTACATCGCAATGAGCAGCGATCCGGCAATAGGTTTTAAAGCCTCGATACAAGGCCATTTGTGGCTGACTTTTCGACCAAACCTTGGCGTACCGTGCTCAGCTTGAGCGTTTGGCGGCCGAACGGTCGCCCGCATCGGCTATTCGCGCCGGGCGGCTTCCTCTTCCATCGGACTTCTCGGAAAGACACCGAGCTGGATCAGCGACGAGAACGGCGTAATTATTGCCGGCAGGGCGCCTGGTTCACTGCCCGCAGGCTTGAAAAGCAGCACCGGAGCAGGCGCGTTCGGTCCCAACGGGAACAGCGGCGGTGGCGGCACGGGCTTGGCGGGTACGCTACTCGTGGCAATGCCGGTGTCGCCCTTTGCAGCCGGGCTGACCACAGTGGCGGTGCTGGTGTCGCGCATCTTGGGGCGGCGCACATGCGCCGGCCGCAGTGCGCTGCGCGCGCGGCGCTGTGCACGCTTGGGGTGGGCTTGAGATTTGGGCGGCTCTGCCGTCTCGGCATCCGCGGCGGCCGCCGGGCGCGGCAGGTTGAGGGCCCCGGTCCGAATGTCGCCATTGGGGGCCGAGAACCGCCCTGCCGCCGCCCCGATCCAATCCAGGCCATCCTTGCCGCGCAATGCGCCGAGTGCGATGCCGGGGCCTTCCGCCTCTTTCAAACCGATGGCAAGAGCCCCCAGACGCACCCCCGCCTGATCAAAGACCTCGATGCGGGCCCGGGCGAGCGCCGGCACGCCGCCTGCCGGGACGATCACGTCCATACCGGCCAGATCGCCGGGCGCAAGGATCCAGGCAGTGCCGATCCGGCGGCCTGCCGTCAGCTGCGTTCCAGCCGGCAGCCCCCGGATCACGACCGCGCCAAGTGAATCGAATGGGAGCGCAACCGGCGCGCCATCTTCATCTGAGTGACCCAGGTGGCCCGACCCGGCATGCTCATCATCGCTGAACCAGCGAGCCGGCGCGGCGACGACGCGGAACCGCCTGGCGAAGGCGAAGCGTTCCTCGATGATATCCGTCCCATCGGAAGTGGAGGCAAACTGCGCCGCAATGGTGTCTGCTGAGGCGTTTCGCGAGGCCCCGCGTGCCGGCGTATCGCCCATGCGTAGCGCCAATACCGCCGCGACGGCAAGTGCGACGGCGATCCCCGCCTCGTATGTCAGCGGAGCCCTCGCGTGCTGGCCGCCGGCATCCTGCCAGCGCGCGATCGCAGCGCCCAGAGGCATCCGCACGGCGTGTCTCCCAGCGTCAATGCACTGCGGACCCATTGGAACGCCTGCAGGATCAACGGCGGCCGCTCCGTCCTTCGTCTTCGCCCGATCCATCCTTGCGCATTGAGAAAACCGGAGCATTGCCGCAGGCGGCATTCCGCTGATCTGGTCGCCATGAAACAGATCGAGGCAGCTCAAGGCGGCCGCCGGATCGAAGCGCACGTTCGCAGCAATGTTCGATGCACCCGCCGCGACCCGTTGCACCCAACGTGCAAGCAAGTCCGACGCGCCAGCAATGGGCCCGCGAGCGCGGGTAAACCAATACGCAACCATCCCAACTCTCCAGACATGGAAGACCGGGTCCCGGTTTTCCTGCTGCCTGAACGAGCCCGCATCTCGCCCAAAAATCCAAAGAACGCGCCTTGGCAAAGCGCCTCTGCAATCGCATCCATCCGATGGAGCACCACAGCCGCCGCGGCTTCCAATCGGTAAAAGTAGCAACTCCAGATTGACGATAAATGGCTACTGCCCGTTAACCCAGGGGGTGTGTCGGAACATGGTTGAGAGGCGGTTAACCGCTTCTACGCAATTGCAGAAATGCGCGGCAGGCGGAGGACACTGGCCGAAATTCTTCAAGATATCCCGTGACTTCCCGGCAACAGCGGCACAAGGCGTGGTGGAAGGGCGGCCAAGCGCGCTATAAAGATCTCAATCAGATTCGCCTCTGCGGCCGCCGCTTGGCCCTGTTGCGCGTGCCGGTTCGCCGTTTGCTGGCCTTCCTCAGTACCTTCGGCTTTCCGCCTCAACGCTGCACCAGGACCGGCCCCGCTATGGCAGATCAATCCGACCTGTTTTCTCAAATCGAGAGCGAGATGAGCGAAAAGACCTCCTCCCGTGCGCGAAAGGCGCCCGAGCCGACGTCCGGCTATTCGGAAAGCCATATCGAAGTTCTGGAGGGTCTCGAACCGGTACGCCGCCGCCCGGGCATGTATATCGGGGGCACCGACGAGAAGGCCATGCATCACCTCTTCGCCGAGGTGATCGACAACTCCATGGACGAGGCCGTCGCGGGGTATGCGAGCTGGATCGAGGTGGAGCTTTCGGCCGACGGGTTCCTCTCCGTCACCGACAACGGCCGCGGCATTCCTGTCGGCCCCCATCCCAAGTTCAAGAACAAGAGCGCGCTTGAAGTCGTCATGACCGTGCTGCACGCGGGCGGCAAGTTCGACAGCAAGGCCTACAACACATCCGGCGGTCTGCATGGCGTCGGCGTGTCGGTGGTCAACGCGCTGTCGGAAACCCTCGAGGTCCAGGTCGCGCGCGACCAGCAGCTCTATCGCATGGTGTTCTCGCGCGGCGAGCCGCAGACGAAGCTCGAAAAGCTCGGAAGCATCATGAACCGGCGCGGCACGAAAGTGCGCTTCAGGCCGGACGAGAAGATCTTTGGCAAGGGCTGCGCCTTCAAGCCCGCGCGCCTGATGAAAATGGCGCGCTCCAAGGCCTATCTGTTCGGCGGCGTCGAGATCCGCTGGAAGTGCGACCCCTCGCTCATCAAGGACGAAACGCCGCCAGAGGCGATTTTCCATTTCCCCGGCGGCCTTTCCGATTACCTGATCTCGTCGATCGAGGGCCGCACGCAGGTGACGAAGGACATCTTCTCCGGCCGCATCGAGAAGGACGGCGGGCACGGGTCCGTCGAATGGGCGGTGGCCTGGATTTCGGATGAGGACGGCTTCTCCTCCTCCTACTGCAACACCATTCCCACTCCCGAAGGTGGTACGCACGAAAACGGACTGCGCCAGGCGCTCTACAAGGGCTTGCGCGCCTACGGTGAACTGGTCGGCAACAAGAAGGCCGCCCAGATCACGTCCGAGGACGTGATGGGCACGGCGGCCTCCATGCTGTCGATCTTCATCCGCGAGCCCGAGTTCCAGGGCCAGACCAAGGATAAGCTGGCGACCGTAGAGGCCACCAAGATCGTCGAGACGGCCGTGCGCGATGCCTTCGACCACTGGCTGGCCGACAGCCCGCAACAGGCCAACAAGCTTCTCGAATGGACGATCGACCAGTCGGAAGAGCGCTTGAAGCGGCGGCGGGAAAAGGAGGTCGGGCGGCAGTCCGCCACGCGCAAGCTGCGCCTGCCCGGCAAACTCGCCGACTGCACGATCCAACAGGCGGCCGGCACCGAGATTTTTATCGTAGAAGGCGACTCGGCGGGCGGCTCGGCAAAGAGCGCGCGTGACCGCGAGACGCAGGCCATCCTGCCGCTGCGCGGCAAGATCCTGAACGTCGCCAACGCCTCGTCCGCGAAGTTATCGCAGAACCAGTTGCTCAGCGATCTCATCCAGGCGCTTGGCGCCGGCACCGGCGCCAAATACCGTGACGAAGACCTGCGCTATGAGCGTGTGATCCTGATGACCGACGCCGACGTCGACGGCGCCCACATTGCGGCGCTGCTCATCACGTTCTTCTATCAGGAGATGCCGGAGCTCATCGAGCATGGTCACCTGTATCTGGCAGTGCCTCCGCTCTATAAGCTGACCCAGGGCGCCAAATCGCTCTATGCGCGCGACGAGAAACATCGCGAAGAGCTTCTCGCCAAAGAGTTCAAAGCCAATCCGCCCGTAAAGATTGGGCGCTTCAAGGGCCTGGGCGAGATGAACGCCAGCGAGCTGAAAGAAACCACCATGGATCCCAAGAAACGCGCGCTGCTGCGTGTGGAGATCGGAGAGGGTGAGCGCTCCGTGTTGTCCGACACGGTCAACGCGCTCATGGGTTCAAAGCCCGAGGCGCGCTTCCGCTTCATCCAGGATCGCGCGGCGTTCGCACAGGGCCTGGATATTTAGAGCCGTCCTGCTTCTCATCGGAAAACGGGGTCGCGCCTTTCAAAAAGCACTCTCGGCGACCGGCCTGCGAACACCGGCCGGATAGCAGATCATCGCACCCGCGTTCCATCGCGCGGCGATGATGTATTCAGCTTGCACGCGTTGCTTTCACCCGTGCGGCGGGTGACGGGCATCGCCGCGGCGGTTCTGGCGGCGCACATAGGTGATGGCCGCATCCGGCTGCTGGTGCTTGGCTTTGAGGGCGGCGATCAACGCATCCTCGGCATCGATCACGACATGCCCGGAGCGCTCGTTGAGCTTAAGACCTACGGCATACTTCATTTTCCGGCCTCCTAGAGGGTTCGGCACGAAATGCGTATGCTTGAGATCATAACACGGGACGGATCAGCGTGAACCGCCTTGATCTGTCGAGCGGCGCGCCTCCCCCTCGATCGCCACAGCATCATCGACCTCGACGTACTCCAGTGTCGCTTCATCGACGAAGGGGGCGTTCTTGGCGTACGGCGCATGTACGGGGCCTAGCACAGAAAGGATCGTCGGGCGGCCCGTGTGAGGGTCATCACCACCCAAGCAGCCTTCCACCAGTATGGCCTTCTCCCTGTACTCTGGAACTTGCATCAAGGCATCGTGCAGTTCTTTGAGCCGGTAATGAGGAACCGACGCCATGACGTGATGCGGCAGGTGGTAATCCATGCCCCATGGCAGGACCGCGTAACGCATCACGGGGCCTGCGAGGAAGACCCGCGTGTTGGTGTAACGCCCGCGGTCCGCATTGCCGTGCTGCACCCACTGGCGCATCATCATGAACAGCGGAAAGCTCGTGAACAACGGCAAGGCCCAGAACCTGCCGAACTGGTCCCAGGCCCAAGTCGCCGCGGTGCCGGCGTCGTATTCCGTCAGAGCCGCATAGAGCAGGAAGAGAAACGTCATGCGGCTCATCGCCGTCGCGCGATGGGAAATGACCGGCCGCAGCCGCGACTGCGGAAAATCGCGCTCGCGCAGCAAGGCGTAATAGACCATCACGCCCACATAGCTCGCGACAAGCGCACCCCAGGCCAACGCCGCGCTCTGAAACACGATCAGGTAATTGACGATAAAGGGCACCGCCACCGCAAAGTAGATGCCCGCGCGCACCGGCCATTTGTTCGGGCGCACGCTCTTGTCGATGTAAGGGTTGTCCTCGTGTCCCAGCGCGCTATAGCGCGCACGCACCAACGTAAAGCGAAACAGGTTCGGCAGCCAAAGCTGCTTGGCGAGTTTGCGCACGATATCGATGTGCGCCACGGGAAAGTCGAGCCAGTGATCGCTGTCCTTCAGTTGCGAGATGTCGGGATCGCGATTGGGATCGTTGACGAACTGATGATGCGCCAGGTGATGCACGCGATACTGGTACGTAGACGTATAGACCGGAAAGGCGGCCAGCCAATCCGACGCCAGCTCATTGAGACGCTTGTCGGCAAATAAAAGTGAATGCGTTCCCTCGTGGATCGCGCCGCCAAGCTGATGCTGGGACGCACCGATGACGAGGATAGCCAAGAGCCATTCCGGCGTGCCCCACCACAACGAAAGCCCACGCGAGGCAAGAGCATCCTCAAGCCAGACCACGGCCGCGAACGTCAGGGCGATAATGAGCCAGACACGCGCCAGATGCCACCAGTTGGTGGTGTTGTCGCGCGCCTTGAGCCGCAGCATCCCGTCCCCGCCGCAACCCGCTCGCTCGCTGCGCGCGCGAATCGATGGCCGGCTCCCGGCATCATGCTCCGGCGTTGCTCCTTTCACGCCAGCCTGCTCCGAATTTTCCAGAACGCGCACCGCCAAATGCTGACAAAGCCGCTGCGCCGCAAACGCGCAAGAGCCGGCACTGGTTCCTCGTCCCCCCACCAGCCTAGCCGATGCTCTTTCCTAGCGCATTTTGGGACGACGTGCCTGAGGCCTTGGTGCTTGCCTGTGTACGACTGCCCCCGCAAGACAGTTTCGCCGCTGAACGCGCCTGACAAGCTTCGTCAAATGCAGGTAAACCCTCAAGGCGCACCCGCCGGTACATTCTAATAGGTGCGCGCTCTGTTGCGTATATTTTTGTGCCTTGATGGCTGCGATGCCCAACCGCCCGTGGCTGACGCGGGCGCAAGCGCCTTACAATAGGAGATGATCATATGAAAGCCAAAGCTCTGGCGGCCGAGTTCGTCGGAACATTTTTGCTCGTCGCAGGCGTATTGGGCGCCGCGTTGTTTTCGTTTCCCAATTCTGGAATCGTCGGCGTCGCCCTGTCGATCGGCTTGACCGTCATGGCAACGGCGTTTGCGATCGGACATATTTCGGGCGGTCATTACAATCCCGCTGTCACCATCGGTCTGGTGACCGCCGGACGGTTTCCCGCATCCTCCGCACCCGGCTACATCGTCGCCCAATGCCTGGGCGCCATCGTTTCGGCTTACACGTTCTATGCAATCGCGAGTGGCAAAGCCGGGTTTACGGCGGGCAACTTTGCCTCCAACACGTTCGGTGGGGATGGCGGCTATTCGGTTGTCGCAGCCTTCCTCATCGAAGCCGTTCTGACTGCGCTTCTTCTGCTCGTGGTCGTCGGCGTAACGCGCAAGGATGGTCCTTCCTCGTTCGCGCCCATCGCCATCGGCTTGACCCTGTCGGCGATCCACTTGATGTCCATCCCGGTTACCAACACGTCGGTCAATCCGGCGCGCAGCTTGGGCCCCGCGCTCGTGGCCGGCGGTCAGCCGGTGGCAGACCTGTGGCTGTTCATCGTCGCTCCCATCGTGGGGGGCATCGCGGGTGCGCTGCTGGGCAATTGGCTGGTTTCGGAATAAGAGAGCCCGTCTTCAATCGGACCGATCTGAAATGGCCCGGAGTGTGAAAAGCCACGCTTCGGGCCATTTCTTAAGCTTTGCGGAGCGGGCTGCGGCCTGCGCCATTGTTTTGCTTGCGTCTGCACACAATGTATGCGAGCACCCGGACGTGCCGGAGCGCAGGGGATCGATTCAGTTTTTTGCATTTTCGATCCATCCCCCCATTTGGCTTAGGTCCTTTACGGCACAGTTTCCCCCTGCGCTCTCGTTCGATGCCACCTGGTGCGATGCTCGCGCCGGGCGGGGAGAGTTCGCAGATGGAGATGATTCTCTTTGGATACCAAGACGTTCGCTGACCTGGGGCTGTCGCCCAAGGTCCAGGCGGCCATTACGGCTGCGGGCTATCCGAGCCCGACCCCCATACAGGCTGCCGCCATTCCCGTTGCCGTCACCGGCAGGGATGTCCTGGGCATCGCCCAGACGGGCACAGGCAAGACCGCCTCCTTCGTTCTGCCCATGATTACCCGGCTCGAAGCCGGACGGGCCCGCGCCCGGATGCCCCGCTCACTGATTTTGGCTCCTACGCGCGAGCTTGCCGCCCAGGTCGAACAGAGCTTCGAAAAGTACGGCATAAACCACAAGCTCGACGTTGCCTTGCTCATCGGCGGCGTCTCGATGGACGAACAGGTCAAGAAGCTCGACCGCGGCGTCGACGTGCTGATTGCAACACCCGGCCGGCTGCTCGACCACTTCCAGCGCGGCCGCATCATGCTGATGGGGGTGGAAATCCTCGTCATCGATGAAGCCGACCGCATGCTCGACATGGGCTTCATCCCGGATATCGAAAAGATCTGCAGACTGCTGCCGCCACGCCGCCAGACGTTGTTCTTCTCCGCCACCATGCCGCCCGAGATCACGCGGCTGGTATCGCAGTTCCTGAAAGATCCGGTTCGCATCGAGGTCGCAAGACCCGCCACAACCGCCAAGACCATTACGCAACGCTTCAAGTTCTGCCCAGACGGCGAGGATTACGCCAAGCGGGAAGTGTTGCGTGAGCTGATCCGCAACGGCAACGTCAAGAACGCCATCATCTTCTGCAACCGCAAACGCGACGTCGCCGTCCTCTATAAGTCGCTCAGCAAGCACGGCTTCAATGCCGGCGCCCTGCATGGCGACATGGACCAGAACGCGCGCATGGAGACGCTCGACAAGTTCCGCTCCGGCGAGATCATGTTGCTTGCTGCCTCCGACGTCGCGGCACGCGGGCTCGATATTCCCGATGTCTCCCATGTGTTCAACTTCGACCTTCCCTGGGCGGCCGACGACTATGTCCATCGCATCGGGCGGACGGGGCGCGCGGGCCGTGAGGGTTATTCCGCCTCGCTCGTCTCGGCGGAGGACCTGAAGCTTTTGAAAGACATCGAGAAGATCACCGGGGAGAACGCGATCTGGCTCGGAGAGGCTCCGACTGAGGAAGATTATGCGCAAGGTGGCAAGCGGCGGCGGGGGCGCGTCGGTCGCAGCAATGACCGTTCCGCACGTGATGGCCGGCGCGAGGGCGGCCGTGATCGCTCCACGGAAGCACGGCACGGAAACAAAGAGGGCCGTAGCCCGCAGCGCGCAGAGGCGGACCGCAACGCGCGCGCCCACGACCGTTCACAACCCCTCGAGCGGAATGACAAGCCTGAAGTCCGTGACCAGTCCCGCGCACGCGCGCACGCGCGCACGTCGCAGCGGCACGCCGAACATCCTGTCGAGAAAGCCGACCGCGGCGACTCACGCCCAGGTCGCGAGCGCAACGCCGAAGTCAACGCGAGACCGCAGCGTGAGCGCCGTCCCGACAGTTGGGCGGATGCTTCAGCCAAGCCTGAGGGCAGGAAGCCGCCGGATGCTCCCCGTGCGCCTCAAGCCAAGCCCGCCGTTCAGCCTCAAAGCGGCGGCAAAGTCGGCTTTGCGGAGAACATTCCAGCTTTCCTGCGCAAGCCGCCGCGCCCCTTGAAACAACCACCGGGCGGCCGGTAGCTGTCAGCGGCCCACGTTCGCATCAGTCCTCGCAGATCCTTGTCCGCCCGCGGCGAGCGCGTGGCCTTGTTTTGGCGACGGCCGTCTTCTTTGCGTTCTGAGCGCGGCGCGCCGCCTGCACGGCTTGTGCGATCCACTCGGTGAGTTCATCGGCCTCGTCAAACAGCCGCTCAGGTACGCGCCAGTAAGATACGAGCGTATGCGGTCCCGACTTGCTCTCGTATGCGAACGCCGCCATGCCTTCCGCCGCGAAGCGGCCTCGCGTGCTTTCGTTCGTCTTGAGATACAAAACCCCGTCATCGAGGATCGCGAAGAACACGCCGTCGAGATAAAGGCCGTGACCGCCAAACATTCGCCGTGCCTTGAACGCCCCCAAAGGTGCGCAAACTTCATCCAGCAGTTCGATGACCCTTTCGCTTGCGCTCATTGGAGCCTCAACGTGCTCGCGCTCTCAGAACGAACTTCCAGGCTCGGCAAGGAAGGCGCTTTCTTCCGGCGCCGATCGGCGGCCCAGGATGGCATTGCGATGTGGGAAACGGCCAAACCGGAGAATGATGTCGCGATGCGCGACGGCGAAGCGCGTGTACTCGGCATCGCCTAATCTCGAGATCAAATCGACCGCCTGATCCTGGTCAGCCAAATCCTCGGAGTGCTCGAGCGGCAGGAAGAGGAACAAACGCTCATGCAGTCCCAGCGCGAGGTCGTGCCCCAGCGCGACCGCATCAACAGTCAGTTTACGCGCTGCCGGATCGGTTGCGAACGCACGTGGTGTGCCGCGAAAGAGGTTGCGCGGAAGCTGATCGAGCGCAAGGACGGCCGCCAAGGTCGCATCCGGAGACAGGGTTGCGGCATCGAGGTCACAGGCCGATAGCTGCTCGTAGAGGGACAGGAAGCGGCTCCGCAGGGCCTCGTCCACGGCATCGTTCTTGGCGAACCAGTCGGCTCTCGTCAGCTCGTGGAACCAGTAGGCAATGAGCGGCCGCCACCAGCCGGGGTGGAGACTTGGCCCGTGCGCCGTCAAGGTCCTAGACCTCCTCCTGCTGAGGCATCACGGGTTGCAGATCTACGCTTTCCCCGCAGCCGCAGGCACCCTTCTGATTGGGATTGTTGAAGACGAACTGAGAGGACAGCTTGTCGGTCTTGTAGTCCATCTCGGTGCCGATGAGATAGAGAATGGCGCCCGGATCGACAATGACGACCGCGCCGTTCTCCTCGATCACCTCGTCGAATTTCCCGATCTCCTCGGCCCAGCTCATGGTGTATTCCATGCCTGCGCAGCCGCCCTTCTTCACACCGATTTTCAAGCCCTTGACGCCCGGCCTATTGGACATCAATGCCTTGACGCGGCTTGCGGCCGCATCGGTCAGCCTCAGAACTTTCGGTGTCACGCGCAGTGTGGGCATCTTGCTCTCACTTCATTCTCCGCCACCTCATATGGTGGCCGCGACAGGCATTTATAGAGCTGCACGACGCAGCTGACCTTAACTCTTTCAAAACATGTTGAGCGCCAGACGCGCTTCGTCGGACATGCGGCTTTGATCCCATGGCGGATCGAATGTCATGTTGACGGTCACGCTGTTGACGCCTTGCACGGTCGAGACGGCGGCCTCCACCCATCCCGGCATTTCTCCGGCCACCGGACAGCCTGGCGCGGTCAGCGTCATCTCGATCGTGATATCCCTGTTATCGTCAATATCCACCTTGTAAATGAGGCCAAGCTCATAGATGTCGGCGGGAATCTCGGGATCATACACAGTCTTCAACGCCGCCACGATATCGGCTGCGAGCCGGTCGAGTTCTTCCGGCGGCAGCGCGCTGGTACCCGCACTCTCGGCGCTCTTGCCAACCTTGCCCTCTTCGGGCGTGTCGGACGCGACGACAGCATCCTTGAGAACCTCGGCTTCCTGTGCGCGCACTTCAGAAATCGTGTCTTCCATAACAAAATCCTCTACGCGAAGAGATCGTGCGCCTTGGTCAGCGCGGCAACGAGCACATCGACCTCGGCACGGGTCGAATACATGGCAAACGACGCACGACAGGTCGCTGTCACGCCCAGCCGCTGCATCAACGGCTGAGCACAGTGGTGGCCTGCGCGAACGGCAACGCCCGACCGATCGATGATCGTTGAAACATCGTGCGGATGCAGGCCATCGACCGTGAAGGAGAAGATCGCGCCCTTGCCGGGTGCCGTACCGTAGATCTTGAGCCACGGCAGCGAGCCGAGAGCCTCGGTGGCATAGTGCGCCAAGTCCGCCTCATGCGCGGCAATGCGGTCGCGACCTACCTGCATCATGTAGTTGAGCCCCGCCGCCAACCCGATCGCTTCCACGATAGCGGGCGTTCCGGCTTCAAACTTGTGAGGCGGCTTGTTGTAGGTAATGCGATCGACGGAAACGGTCTCGATCATATCTCCGCCGCCCTCGTAGGGCGGCAGGGCATCGAGATGCTTGCGTTTGGCATAGAGAACGCCGATGCCGGTCGGCCCGTAGGTCTTGTGGCCCGTGAAGACATAGAAATCGGCGTCGAGATCGCGGACGTCCACACTCGTGTGCACGGCGGCCTGGCTGCCGTCGACCAGCACGGCCACGCCCTTGGCGTGCGCGATGCGGATGATATCCTTCACCGGGTTGATGGTGCCCAACACGTTCGACATGTGCGTAATCGCGATCATGCGCGTCTTGGGCGTGATCATGCGGTCGAGTTCGTCGATCAGCAATTCTCCAGCGTCGTTGATCGGGAGCCACTTCAACACCGCGCCTTTGCGCTCGCGCAGGAAGTGCCATGGCACGATGTTGGCGTGATGCTCCATCAGCGACAGGATGATCTCATCACCCTCGCCGATGTCCTTCTGACCCACCGTGTTGGCGACGAGGTTGATCGCGGAGGTCGCATTGCGGGTGAAGATGATTTCATCCGCGCTGCCTGCGTTGAGGAAGCGGCGCACCGTCTCGCGCGCTGCTTCGAAATTGTCGGTCGCCACGTTGGAGAGGTGATGCAGCCCGCGATGCACGTTGGCGTACTCGAAGCGATAGGCATGATCCATCGCTTCCAGCACCGAACGCGGCTTCTGGGCGCTCGCTGCACTGTCGAGGTAGACAAGCGGCTTGCCCAGCACCTCGCGAAACAGGATCGGAAAGTCGGCGCGGATGCGCTCCACGTCGTAACTCGACGCGCCCACGCTACGATGGTCCTTCGCCAGTGCTTCGCGCCCCATGGGGCTCTCCCTTACTTATGCTTATGCTTCGCCGCTGCGCTCAGCCAATCCCGCGCCATCGTGCTCAACGCTTCCCGTACGCCTTCATGCTCGACCTTGTCGAGCGCCTCCCCGATGAACGACTCGATCAGCAGAACTCGAGCCTCATTGTCCGGGATGCCGCGCGACTTGCAATAGAACAGCATGTCCTCGTCGAGCTCGGCCGATGTCGAGCCATGGCCGCAGACCACATCGTCGGCATAGATCTCGAGTTCCGGCTTGCTGTCGAATTCAGCGTCGGGCGACAGCATCAAGGCCTGCGCCATCTGCTTGCCGTCGGTCTTCTGCGCGTGGGGGCGCACGATGATCTTGCCCTGGAAGATGCCGCGCCCGGCGTTATCCAGCACGCCCTTGAACAGTTCGCGGCTCTCGCAGCGCGGCACGGCGTGATCGACAACCAGCGTTGTATCGACGTGCTCGGCGCCACGCACCAGGAAGGCGCCTGACAGATCGAGCTTGCTACCTTCCCCATTGTAGCGCACCGCGATCTGATTGCGCGCCAGGCTCTGCCCGGATGTGTACTGGAAACCACGATAGACCGCGCCGGCTTCGAGTGTAACGTCCCAGTTCGAAAGATGTACCGCCTTGCCGAAGTCGGCGGCGATCTTGATGTGGGCGACATGGGCGCCTTTCGCCACCGTCAGTCCCGTCAGAGCGTTCATCTGGCCTTCGAGGCTCGCACCCGGCAACGCGACGTGCGCCTCGATCAGCGTCGACGCGCTCGCCTCGCCGGCCGCGATGACATTGCGCACCGCGGTGAACCGGCCTTCGGCTCCGGCACGCAGGAACACCATGAGCACGGGCTTGGCCAGGCTCGCCTCCGGCGCGATGCGCACGATCGCCCCGTCGGTCATGAAGGCCGTGTTGAGGGTAATGACGGCGTCATCCGCCGCGCCGACTGCGGTCAAGCCCACGGCGACCTTGGCGGGCGCTGTGCGCAGAGCCGCGGCAAGCGGCGTCACCTCGATGCCATCGACGCCCGCAAAGTCGGACAGGTCCGCGCGATAGCGGCCGTTGACGAACGTGATGCGATGCGCATCCACATGCGCGAGCGCGCCAAGGGCGACGATCACATCGGCAATCGTGACTTTGGCCGCATCATCGACGCTGAGCGCGAGCGCGTCCTTCAACGCGTTGCGCAGGTCGGTGTACTTCCATTCCTCGATGCGCCGGTGTGGCAAGCCGGACGTGCTGAACTTGCCGATGGCATCACGCCGGGCCTCGCTCACGGCAGTGTTGCCCGGCAGCTTTGCGGCATTGACCTCGAACGCTTCCGTAAGCGCCTGCTCTGCTTTGGTCTTCATCACTGCAATCGTCATCTCACGCCGCCTTGCCCGTGAAATCCGTGTAGCCCGACTTCTCGAGCTCCACCGCCAACTCCTTGCCACCCGTCTTCTGGATGCGGCCGTTCGCCAAGACATGAACCTTGTCGGGCACGATATGGTTCAATAGCCTCTGGTAGTGCGTAATGACCAGGAACGCGCGGTCTTTGCTGCGCAGCGCATTGACACCCTCCGACACAACGCGCAGCGCGTCGATATCAAGACCGCTGTCCGTCTCGTCGAGCACGCACAGCGTTGGCTCGAGCATCGCCATCTGGAGGATCTCGGACCGCTTCTTCTCGCCACCCGAAAAGCCGACGTTGACCGGACGCTTCAGCATCTCGACGTCGATGTTGAGCTTTGCGCCCTTCTCCTTGACGAGCTTCATGAAGGCGGCCGTGTTCATCTCGTCTTCGCCGCGCTTCTTGCGAAGCGCGTTGAGTGCCGTGCGCAGAAAGGTAAGGCCGGCAACACCCGGGATTTCCATCGGATACTGGAACGCGAGGAAGACGCCCTTTGCGGCCCGCTCGTCGGGCTCCATGTCCAGGACGGATTCTCCATTCCAGAGAATGTCGCCTTCCGTCACCTCGTAGCCATCCCGGCCCGCGATAACATAGGAGAGCGTCGACTTGCCCGAGCCGTTCGGGCCCATGATGGCATGCACCTCGCCCTTGGGCACGACAAGGTCCACGCCCTTGAGGATAACGCGATCCTCGTCCGCGAGCTTCACATGCAGGTTCTTGATTTCAAGCATTCTTCTTACCTCAGTCACTTCAGTTCGGTCCGCCGTCGGCCGTCGCCGCATCTCTTGTTCGTTCTCCCGACCGGGCCGGGAGCTATTTCTTGTCGCCCCAACGCCATTGCCATGCGCCGTCGGTCTTGACCTTGCAAAGCCAGATGAAGCCCAGCGTCGCGACCGCCAGCACCACCATGGTGCCAACGATGCCGGTCGGATTCTGGGGCGCGTCCGCGAGCGCCGGGGAGAGGATCCACGGCCACAGAATGACCCCCGTCGCGATCATGTAACCCGCGATCGCCGCCCACCCCTTCCAGTTGGCGGGGGAGGCACCGTGCCCGTACCTCTTCGGCTTGAACCAGTAGTCGCCCATCACCCGACGCTCCCTTCGAGCGAGATGCCAATGAGCTTCTGCGTCTCGGCCATGAACTCCATGGGCAGGTGCTGAAGCACATCGCGCACGAATCCGTTGACGACCAGCGCCACCGCCTCCTCCTCCGAAAGTCCTCGCTGCATGCAGTAGAACAGCATGTCGTCGGAGATTTTCGAGGTCGTCGCCTCGTGCTCGAAGTGCGCGCTGGAATTCTTCGCCTCGATGTAAGGCACCGTATGCGCACCGCACTTGTCGCCGATGAGAAGCGAGTCGCAGTTGGTGAAGTTCCGCACGCCGGTCGCCTTGCGATGCGCGGAGACGAGACCGCGATAGGTGTTCTGAGAATGACCCGCCGCGATCCCCTTGGAGATGATGCGGCTCGACGAATTCTTGCCGAGATGGATCATCTTGGTGCCGCTGTCGACCTGCTGATAGCCGTTCGACACCGCAATCGAGTAGAATTCGCCGCGCGAGTAATCGCCGCGCAGGATGCAGCTTGGATACTTCCAGGTGATGGCCGATCCTGTCTCCACCTGCGTCCAGGAAATCTTGGAGTTATGGCCGCGGCAGTCGCCACGCTTCGTGACGAAGTTATAGATGCCGCCCTTGCCGTCCTTGTCGCCCGGATACCAGTTCTGCACCGTCGAGTACTTGATTTCCGCATCATCGAGCGCGACCAGTTCGACCACCGCCGCATGCAGCTGGTTCTCGTCCCGCGTCGGCGCGGTGCAGCCCTCAAGGTAGCTCACATGCGCGCCGCGATCGGCAATGATGAGCGTGCGCTCGAACTGGCCAGTCTGCTTTTCGTTGATGCGGAAGTATGTGGAAAGCTCCATCGGGCAACGCACGCCTTCGGGCACGTAGACGAACGAGCCGTCGGAGAACACCGCCGAGTTGAGCGCGGCATAGAAGTTGTCGGACTGCGGCACGACGGAGCCCAGATACTTCTTCACCAGTTCGGGATATTCGCGAATTGCTTCCGAGATCGAGCAGAAGATGACACCCGCCTTCTTCAACTCCTCCTTGAAGGTGGTCACGACGGAAACACTGTCGAACACCGCGTCCACGGCCACCTTGGTGGACTGCACACCGGCAAGAATCTCGCGCTCCTTCAACGGCACGCCGAGCTTCTCGTACATGCGCAACAATTCGGGATCGACTTCATCGAGGCTCTTGGGACCCTCGGTCGATTTGGGTGCGGCGTAGTAATAAAGATCCTGGAAGTCGATCCTGGGGTAATGCACCTTCGCCCAGGTGGGCTCGGTCATCGCCTTCCAGCGCGTAAATGCCTCCAGACGCCAATTCAGCATCCATTCCGGTTCGCCCTTCTTGGCCGAGATGTAGCGCACGGTGGACTCATCCAACCCCTTGGGCGCCTTCACGCTCTCGATGTTGGTCTCGAAGCCGTACTTGTACTGGTCGACGTCGATGGTCTTGACCTGATCGATGGTCTCTTTGACTGCGGCCATCTTATCTTTCACTCCTGTAGGCGCCGCTCAGAGCGGCATTGGCATTCCAATTCTTGGTTCAGGCAGCCACGGCTGACTTGGCTGCAATGGTCTTCCAGGCCGCCACGAAAGCCGCCAGGTCGTGTTCCGTCGTCTCGGGGCCGATGCTCACGCGCACCGCGCTTCCCGCGATGTCAGGTCCAAAACCCATTGCTGCGAGCACATGGCTCGCGCCTACTTTGCCCGACGAGCAGGCCGAACCCGCACTGACGGCGATGCCGGCAAGATCGAGCTTGATGACAAGTGACTCGGCCGCCTTGCCGGGCAGCGCGATGCAGCTCGTATTGGCAAGACGCGGCGCGTCCGCCCCGATAATGAGCGTCTCGGGCACGACAGCCGAGATGGCGTCTTCAAGACGGTCGCGCAGACGCGCTACGCGCACGATGTCATCGAGCGCTGCGCGCGCGGCAGCGGCAGCCGCACCAAAACCCGCAATCGCCGCGACATTTTCCGTTCCGGCGCGCCGCCGGCGCTCCTGGCCACCGCCATGAATGAACGGATGGAGATCGACGCGATCGCGGATGACGAGGGCGCCGATCCCCTTGGGGCCGCCCATCTTGTGGGCCGAAAGCGCCAGCGTGGTTACGGGCAGCGCGGAAAAGTCGATATCGAGCCGGGCAGCCGCCTGCACCGCGTCCGTGTGCATGAACAGTCCATGCTCGCAGGCGAAGTGCGCCATCTCCGCCACCGGCTGGATGACGCCGGTCTCGTTATTGGCCATCTGCAGCGTGACGGCAGCGCGACCCAGATCGCCGCGCTTGAGGATATCGCGCGCCACAGTCTCGATGCGCGCGATGCCGCCGCCACCGACGGGAACATCGATCACACGCGCCCCGCTGGCGCGCGCAGGCGCCAGGATGGAATCGTGTTCGATGCCGGCGGCAAAAATACTGTCGAAGCCCTGCGCCATCACCCAGGCGTTCGCTTCCGTTGCGCCGCTCGTGAATACGATCTCCGAAGGCTTGGCCTTGATGAGCGCGGCTACCTGCTCTCGCGCCGTTTCGACGATGCCGCGAGCCCGGCGCCCTTCCGCGTGAACCGACGAGGGATTGCCCGCATACTCCAGCGCGGCAATCATCGCCTTGCGCGCCTCGGGCAGCAGCGGCGCCGTCGCATTGTAGTCGAGATACCGGCGCGGCGGCTGAGAGGAAACCGTTGCTGGACTGACCGCGCCACGCGTCGTCCGGCCAGCGATCAGATCGCCCAATGATACAGACTTCAGATAGCTGACTGTAACCTCGCTCAGTCCCTTCCAAAGCTCGTGCGTTACGCACCGCTCACCCGCGAGGCAACCGGCGGCCTCTTCACTCTTACAGCGGGTGAAGTGCGTCTCCTCCTCCACCGCAGCCATGATGTCGGCGACTGAGATCTCGCCAGCAGGACGCGCCAGGCGATACCCTCCGCTGCGCCCTCGTGCACTCTCGACAAGGCCGGCGCGGCGCAAATTGAGGAACAACTGCTCCAGATAGGGCAGCGGCAGCTTCTGATTGTCGGCGATTTGCGACAGCGGATAGGCGCGCGTGCCATCAAAACGCGCAAGATCGGCCATCGCCATGACCGCATAACGGCCTCGTGTGGTCAGTTCCACGTGACGCTGCTCCAGGACTTGACGCCACCCCAAGCGGTGACGAAATCCAAACACTTGCGTTCGCTACCCCGTCTCGTGCTAAGAGACGCGCCCTGAAGCTTATGACTAATGCCACCCTAGGCGCTGGTATTTTCGAACGGTTCTAAACTTGAACCGTAATATGTAAATCCCGATCGGACTAGTCAAGGTTCGAAAAGCGCGCACCACGAGGTCGTGAACGCCAATATGCCCCGCGGCGGCGGATCAAGCCCCGAGGTGGTCAGATAGGTCTCTGAAAAGATTTTCTAATTCGAGAAAGTGCCCGATGCCCGAACTGATCATCAACGGCCCGGCGGGCCGGATTGAGGCCCGCTACCATCACGAGAGCAAGAGCGACAGCCCGATTGCGCTCATTCTCCACCCCCATCCTCAGTTCGGGGGCACGATGAACAACCAGGTCGTCTACACCCTCTATCACACGTTCGCGGCGCGAGGGTTCTCCGTGCTCCGCTTCAATTTCCGGGGTGTCGGACGCAGCCAAGGCGTTTGGGATGGCGGTCCTGGCGAACTGGCGGATGCCGCGAGCGCGCTGGACTGGCTGCAACTCGTCAAGCCGGACGCCAAGACCTGCTGGATCGCAGGCGTCTCGTTCGGCACCTGGATCGCAATGCAGCTGCTGATGCGCCGGCCCGAGATCGACGGGTTCATTTGCGTGGCCCCGCCCTCCAACCTTTACGATTTCTCCTTCCTGGCACCATGTCCGTCCTCGGGACTGATGATCAACGGCGACAAGGACCGGGTCGTCCCGACGGCCGCGGTCGCCGACATGTCGGCCAAGCTCAAGACCCAGAAGGGTATCAAGATCACCCATGAGGTTGTGGCCGGCGCAAACCACTTCTTCGAGGACAAAACCGAGGAACTCGATCAGATCGTCGGCGCCTACGTCGACGAGCGCATGGTTCAGTTCGAGAAGGATCGCGCCCGCGAGAAAGAACGTGAACGTGAGCGCGAGCGCGAACGCGCCCGTCAACGGGAGCTGGAGCGCATGGAAGCGACCAACGCACCGGCGGCCGCCGGAGATGATGACGGCGACGAATAAGGCATTGGCCGATCACGAGCCTGGGTGATTCGCAGGCGGCAATATTCAGCTCGTTGCTTGGCGGCGCGGCCCTACTGTCGGCGTCATGCTTAAGCGCGCGTTACCAGATCGCCTAAAAACCGGGACGCAACAGCAATATTCCGGCATTAAATTCATTGTACTGTCTTTTTCCGGATCATATGGACAACGCGCGAACACATGCTGGTCTCGCGTCTTTCTGAAAAGACGAACGGGATGTACAGCTTTTCAGTCCTTGTTGTTCTACTCGCCATCGGCGGCCTCGCGTTGCGCTCGTTCGTGGTTCTGCCGCTCCAGCCCCTGAAGACGCCGCTTGAGCCCCTGAATGACGATCAGCGCGTCTGCACCTTGAGGCTGGAAGCTCACATTCGGGCGGTCGCAAGCCGTCCACACAATATGGACCACCTCGACGCGCTCGAAGACGCTGCACGCTATATAGAGGCCACGCTCCGCAGGTATGGCGCGCATCCCATCAGCGCCGTTTACGACGTCGGCGGGCAAAGCGTGCGCAATATCGAAGTGATCTTCGAACCCGAAGTGCGCGGATCAGAAGCCGAAGACTCCGGCACGCTCGTGGTGGGCGCGCATTACGATTCCGCCGACGACAGCCCGGGCGCGCACGATAACGGCACAGGCGTGGCCGCGCTCCTTGAATTGGCGCGCGACCTGCGCCGGTCCTCCGACATCTTCACCCGCCGCGTGCGGCTCGTGTTCTTCGTCAACGAGGAACAACCCTACGGCAAAACCGACGACATGGGTTCTCTCAGGCACGCACGCCAGTTGCACGCCAGCGGCGAACACGTCACGGGCATGATCGCTCTGGAGACGCTCGGCTACTTTTCAAACAAACCAGGCAGCCAAAAGCTGCCCGCGCCCTTCAAGTGGCTCTACCCAGATCGCGGAAACTTCGTTGCGTTTGTCGGACTGCCGGGATCGCGCACATTTCTCGCCAGGGCTGTGCGCCATTTCCGGGCCGCGCACGTCTTCCCCTCGACCGGCACGATCGCGCCAGCATGGATTGAAGGCGCGGATCATTCGGATCATTGGGCCTACCATCAAACGGGTGTGCCCGCGATCATGATCACGGATACCGCGCCTTACCGTAATCCCTTCTATCATCAGGTTTGGGACACACCCGACACCGTCGACTATGAAAGCCTGGCGCGCATCGTCTCCGCGCTGTGCGCGATGACGCGCGGCCTCGCCTGCGCGCACACCTGATCGCTCACCTGCGCCTGATGGTGTGAAATCCCCAGCGTGCCATGATGAGCCCGACGAGGAGAGGCGCAAGCCCGAGCAGCCCGGCAAACTGCAGAAAGCGCGCCGGCTCGGCCGCGTATGTCAGCACTTGGGTCACCGCATCGGCGCCTGCGCCGTGTTTCACGGTGATGCCGCCCGTTCTCAGCGCACTGAAGAGCACCACGCCTCCCAGCAGGGCGGCCACCATCCCGAAGATGATCGTGCCAACCGCCATCACCGCGCGAAGCATCGTCAAAGGCTTATCCTCATGCTTTATGGGTTGAAGACCAACTCTTGCGCGGCTTCGACAGCCGCCCGCCGCAGATCGGCTCCGGCACGCCCGTCGTACGTGGATAAGTCAACGGCAAACCGCGCAACGAGCGCACCGCGAGATAACCCCACGCCTCCGCCTCGATACTGTCGCCGCCGAGCCCCACGGCTTCGGCAGGCACCAGGGCGTTCTCCACGCGCTCCGCTATCATGCGCATGAGGGTTTTGTTCTTGCGCCCGCCGCCACACACAATCCATAGCTGCGGCTCCACAGGCATATATGCGCGCGAACGCGCGATCGCTTCGGCGGTGAAAGCTGTCAAGGTCGCGACGGCATCTTCGAGGCGCAGCGCGGCCACCAGGGAGGGATCGAAGGCGTTGCGATCAAGCGACTTGGGCGGAACTCGAGCGAAATACGAATGGCTCATGTACGCGGCGAGAATGTCGGGCTGTACGCGCCCTTTGGCGGCAAGTGCGCCGCCGTCATCGTACGCCGCTCCCGTGGCCGCGTGCACGGCATCGTCGATCAGCGCATTGCCCGGCCCCATGTCGAAGGCGAGCATATCGTCCGTACGGCCGACGAACGTGACATTCGCGACGCCGCCGATATTGACGATGGCCACCGGCCGCTGCGGCAACGACGCGACAAGCGCGCGGTGATAGGCGGGCACCAAGGGCGCGCCCTGTCCTCCGGCCTCGACATCGGCCGCGCGCATGTCGAAGACAACCGGAACCTGCGTGGCGTCTGCAAGCTCGCCCCCAAGCCCGAGTTGCACGGTCATCACCCCTTCGATCGCGAACGGAGTCACCCTGGGAGAATCCAAGATGGCCTGAGGCATCGACGTCCCAACGAAGGCGTAGAGTTTCGGACGATGCAGCACCGTCTGTCCGTGAAAACCGATCACATCGATCGTCTCGCGTGCGATCCCATGCGTGTGCAAAAAGTCCGAAACCGCCGCAGCGTGCTGTTGCGTCAATGCGCGCTCCGCATGCGGCAAAGCGCCCGGACGCGCATGACGGTCGGTGAGATCCTTGGCATCCGCAATGGCCTGCGCCAGCAAAGACCGCATTTCCGCGTTGTATGGGAACGTCTGAGAAGGGCCCCGCTCGACGTGGGATTCACCATCCGTGACGATAAGCGCCGCGTCAATTCCGTCCAAGGATGTGCCGCTCATCAAGCCCAGCGCCCGCATCAGCTTGCCCATTCGCCCCTTCCCGTGCTCATGTAGCGCCTCGTCTCCAACTCCCAACTGGCGGTTGCCCGAACCGGCCCCTCGGTCGCGGACCTGTCTTGAGGCTCTGTCCGGCGGGTCCCCATTCTTGCGAAGCTTTAGCATATGACCAAGCCCAAGTCCGATTTGCTCAATATCTTCACTCAGCGCGGATTCATCCATCAGTGCTCCGACATGGAGAACCTCGATAAGGAGGCTGCGGCGCACAAGCTCGTCGCCTATGTCGGCTATGACTGCACCGCGCCGTCACTGCATGTCGGCCACCTGCTCTCGATCATGATGCTGCACTGGCTGCAAGCAACTCAATCCGGCCGGCCGATTACGCTGATGGGCGGCGGCACCACGCGGGTCGGAGATCCTTCCGGCAAGGACGAGACGCGCCAATTGCGCTCCATCGAGGAGATCGAGGCCAATAAGCAAGCGCTCAAGGGTGTGTTCGCCCGCCTGTTGACCTTCGGCGATGGCGCCCGCGACGCCATCATGCTCGACAATGCCGACTGGCTTGCGCCCCTCAACTACATCGAGTTTTTGCGCGACGTCGGCCGCCACTTCTCCGTCAACCGCATGTTGACGATGGACAGCGCCAAGCTGCGCCTCGATCGTGAGCAGGAGCTCTCGTTCATCGAGTTCAACTACATGCTGCTGCAGGCCTACGACTACGTCGAGCTGGCGCGCCGCTATGGCTGCAATCTGCAAATGGGCGGCTCCGACCAGTGGGGCAACATCGTCACCGGCATCGATCTTGGCCGCCGCATGGGCGTCAAGCATCACCTGTTCGCGTTGACGTGTCCGCTCCTTACCACGTCGTCCGGCGCCAAGATGGGCAAGACGGCGAGCGGAGCGGTGTGGCTGAACGAAGCGCAGCTTTCGCCCTACGATTACTGGCAATACTGGCGCAACACGGAAGATGCCGACGTCGAGCGCTTCCTGAAGCTCTTCACGCTGCTGCCGATGGACGAAATCGAGCGACTGTCGGCGTTGCAGGGCTCGGAAATAAACGAGGCCAAGAAGATCCTGGCCACGGAGGCGACCGCGCTGATCCATGGCCGTGAAAAGGCCGAGACGGCCGCGGCGACCGCCAAGAAGACGTTCGAGCAGGGCCAGCTTTCCTCCGGCCTGCCGACGATCGAGGTGCCGCGCGCAGATCTCGACAAGGGACTGGGCGTCCTTGCCGCCTTCGTCAGGGCGGGTTTGGTCACATCCAACAGCGAGGCGCGCCGCCAGGTGCAGGGGGGAGCGGTAAAGATCAACGACCGCCCCGTCGTTGACGACAAGGCGGTCCTGACCTCATCGGATGCCGATAGCGGCGTCATCAAGCTTTCGCTTGGCAAGAAGCGCCACGTCCTTCTGAAGCCGGTCTAAGACAACTTGACAGGCGTCCGCAGCCCATCGGGTCTGGTCCGTGCATGAATGCCGTTTTCATCTTTCGTTATCGGGAATGCAGCCCGCTTCGTTTCTATTTGGGAGCGTACTGCATGTCGCCGTTGCCGAACGACCAGTCCTCGCGGCTGGCGTCTACGAGGCTGATCCAGACGTCCTCTTTGCGCACGCCGGCCTTATCGTGAATTTCATCGGCAATGCGCCTGTAGAACCGCTTCTTGACATCGGTTGAACGTCCCGCCACCCACGTGATCTGTATGAAGATCAGATCGGGCGAGTACGTAACGCCGAGATACCCGTCGCCGGGGTAAATGATCTCGTCCGCGCTATGCCGCGTGACGATCTGAAATTTGTCGTGGATTGGAACGTTCGCGATGTCGGTCATTGCGCCGTAAACTGCCTGGCTGACCACGCGAATACGCTCCGCGGGTGCGTCCTTGTTAAGATCAATTCTCACAAGCGGCATGGCTTTTCTACCTTCTCGCGTCTGGAACACTTGCCTGGGCGGTTCCTGCTGGCCAATCCAGCCGGGGTCAGCAATAGGCTGGACATGATAATGAAGCAAACGCATATATTTCATGATCTGCATGAGGATTACGCATCATGATCGAAGACTTGCAGGCGCTCGTGGCTGCCGTCGAGGCGCGCTCGCTCACCAAGGCGTCGGCTCGGCTCAACGTGACCCAGTCGGCGGTATCACGCCGGCTGCAGCACCTCGAGGAGGTGCTTGACGCCAGCCTGTTCGATCGCACGCAACGCCCCTCCTCGCCGACTGCCTTGGGTGTACGGATCTACGAGCAGGCCGTGCCGATTCTTCGAGCCGTTGAGGACTTGGTCGCCATGGCCAAGGAAAAGACTGGCCCGGCCGGCATCATGAAGCTCGGAGTTGCCCAGGGTATCGGCGACCTGTTGCTCACCGACGTCGTCAAAAGGCTGCAAGGCGCGTTCCCGCAACTCGACCTGCGCTTGCGCACGGACTGGAGCCGAGGCCTTAGCCAGCACGTCGCCGAAGGCGAACTCGACGCTGCGCTCATCCTTCTGCCGGCCTCCTCGCGTCCTCCCGCAAGGATGCAAGGGCGCTGCCTTGGTTGCGTGCGAACCCACATCATCCAGGCGAGAAAATCAGCACGGTTTCGCCGGCCGGTTCGGCTGCTCCATTTGGCAAACGAACCGTGGATACTCAACCCGTCTGGTTGTGGCTATCGGGCGGCGCTTGAAGGCGCCATGGGCGAGCGTGACGGGGTGTTGCGTATCGCGATAGACACTTATGGCACAGAAGTGCAGTTGCGCATGGTGGCTGCCGGAGTTGGTCTGGGACTTGTACCGCTCGGCGCGCTCAAAACCAGCGCCGTTCGTCGTGACATTGCCACCGTCGACGTAACTGACTTTTCTCTTTGTCTGGATGCATGGATGGTTCATCGGCGACAGCCGGGCAACATGGCCAAAGTTCTGGAAGCCATCGCCGAAGAGGTGTCGGAAGGCTTGCAGCGTCTGCCCTAAAGTGCTTTGCGGAAAAGTGGGAACCGGTTTTCCCATAAGAAGCACGACAAACAAAAGCCTAGAGCCGTTCCGCGATTCCATCAAAGCCGGAAGCACTCTAGCCGGATCTCCTCAAAACGCACCAGAGCCGTAGGTCAGTTGCGCCTCAGTTGCGTCCGGGCTGCGTCGTCGACGACCAGCCATCGACAATTCCGGGCGACGTGCCGGCCGATTTCGGTGTGCGCCGCGATTTGTCGGCCGTCACAGGAGGTGCGGACGCACGCACGCGTTGCTCCACCGGCGGCAATTGCGAATTGTCGCCGCGCGCCTGCACCTTCGGGTTCGGGTTTGTCATCTGGAAGATTTCACGGAAGATGCCGGGCGCCACCAAAGACAGCGGATTGACGAGAACCTGCGGGTTGTTGAGATCGCCCTGAATGCCGAACGTGATGCCGAAGATGCCTTCGCCGCGCGTGCCGGAGATGAGCTGGCCCAGCACCGGAATTCCGCCCAAAGCATTGTTGAGACCTTGCAGCGGAATATACGTGCCGCCAAGATTGATGCGCCGCGTTTTGAAATCGACCTTGCCGGTCAGGTTCGCGCCCATCAATGGCCCGCGCACATAGGCATCCTCGAGCACGAACTGGCCATAGCCGATGGAGAACGGGGCGCGCATGCGGTCGAAGACGAAAACCTCGCGCGTGACCTGGCGGCCACCTATGGCGGGACGGCTCTGGTCGGCGCTGCCGACGACCTCGCTGACGATCGGATCGCCCAAGACCTTGAAATTTTCAACCCATAGGATGCCGGTCTTCTCGGCCGCACCCTTGCCGTCGAGGTTGACTTCGAGCCGCAGCCGGCCACCCTGGATGTTGGGATAAAAGCCGACGAGCTTGAGCGTCGTGCCCGCGTCGCTCGAATCGGCCAGGAGCCGGCGCGATCCCCCGGTCTTGTCGAGAACGGCAGCAAGCGGCGCGCCGCCTTCGAGGGTTCCGCGCGCATCGAGCGCCACGAGCTTTTCCGCGCGCGACGACAGCTTCAGCTTCAGGCCCTTGAGCGCGACATCGGATGCACCAAGGACGGTATCCACATCGGCAACGAGATCGACGCCCGCGTCCGGCTTTTGCGATCTGCCCTTCTGGGCGTCGTTGAGTGAGAAGAGCGATCTGAAGAAGTCCCGGCCGTCAAACGTCTTTCCGTGGGCCTTCACGTTCCAGATGCCGTCGTTGCCGCGCGTTCCCTGCAACTCGAGCCGCGAGACGACGTTGAGCGTGAACTCGGGGAAATAGAATTCCTTCATCTTGTTGTCGGCGCCGACACCGATCCATCCCTCGATCGCGATGTCGTCGCCGGCAAGCTTGAAGTTCTGCAACTCTGTCTTGTGCGTACGTCCGCTCGCGATATCGGCTTCAAGGACGGCTGGCCGGCCTTGCGCCTTCTTCCAGGCGATCGGCTCGATCATCATCTCCGCATCGGTCAGGTTCGCCTTGATCCTGATGACCGGTTCCTGCTGCGCGTTGTTCGACAGCGTGATCTCGACCGGTACGGTGCCGCGCACCAGGTCGTTTATGTCGAGACCAAGCTGCGTGCGGTCCGCGTCATCGAGCTTCGCGGTGATCCTTAGCGGCGGCTGCTCGGCGGGAGATCCGTTCAGAAGGCGCTGGCCGACGATCTTGGCGGGCACGCCGTTGATCAGCAGGTCGCCCTTGGCATCAAGCGCATTGCTGGACAGCTCCAGCGCCAGCGTAAAACCCTGCACGTCGAACTGACCGGCGACTTTCCCGAAGCGGCCGTCGGATATCCTGGCCTTGCCTTCAACCAGCACTTGATCCGCGTTGAGGCCGGCGACCAGCGGAAGCTTCAACGTGATCGCCGCATCGACCTTGCCTTCCGCGTCCTTGGGCAGAGCGCCGGCTTCACGCACGCGCGTGAGAGGCAGGCTTGCGATCATGTCCAGGAAAGGCCCCAGCGCCGACTGCACGTTGAAGGTCAGCTCGCCGTCAGGCTGCGGACCAATGACATCGGGAGAGACCAGCCTTACGGTCTTGATCGCAACCTTGCGGTCGCCCGACACGTTGGCATAGGCCTCGGGAACAGAGACCTCCAGCGCGTTGTTCTCCAACCTGATGAGGGCACGCGGAGCGGAGACCGGCATCATGCTGTCCAAGGGAATGGCGATGACGTCGGCGACTTCGAAAGATGCCGACAGGCGCTCGCCGCCGGCGCTGGCGGCCGGCGCTTCGCCCTCCATGAACTCACCGGATGCAAAGCGTACATTGCCTCCGTTGAACGTGGCCTGCGTGACGCGTTCGCCGACCCACGCGCGGGAGCCGGGCGCCAGAGCGCGCGGCCACATGGCCTTGAGCGTTGCCAGCGGCATGGGCGTGAGGGTGATCTCTGCTCGCGAGCTTTGCCCCTGCGGACCTGCGACCGTCATGCCTTTCATGGAGACTTCGCCGCCACCGCCTTTCAGGTGGAAGTCACCAACTTCCACCACACCGCGCCGCGGAATGATCGAACCCAGCACGCTCCACTGTTCCAGCGTGACGGGCGGCACGCCGAACTCCCCAGCCTCCAACGTGCCGTTCTTGCCCTCGAGCGTGAAGCGCCACACGGGCGGCCCCTTCTCGCCTGAGATGTCCTTGGCGTTGCCGGAGAACATGATGTTGCCGTCGGCCCACTTCACAGGGCTTGGAGCAAGTTCCCAGTTGCGCTTCTCCCCGTCGTAGAGCAGGCGAAACAACCCAGCCGTCAAACGGAACGGGTCAGCCGAAATGCCAGGCAGCACAACCTGTCCGTTTCCGGCCTGCAGGGCGATCTCCGCTTTGGCGATGTCGCCACCCGTCGAGACTTCCACGGTTGCATCGCCCGAGACATTCATGTCGAACATGTTAAGCAGGGCCAGCGGAGGCGCGGCGGCCGACAACGTGGAGGGCACCAGATCGCGGATCGTCGTCTTGACGGCGATGCGATCGCTCTTTTCGCTTTCGTCGGTCAAGAACGTGAGCGCCCAGGGGCCCCGTGGCGAGGCGATGGTGGCACGCCCCGAGATGACGCTGCGCTTGCGGTGGTGGTTGAAGTCCACGCTCAGTTCGTTGATGCGCCAGGAGCTGCGCTGGCCGGCGTAATCGAGAATGACCGAGACATTCTGCATTCCAAATTCGGTCAGATAGGACGTGGCATCGAGCTGCCGGCGCGCGCGTGCGGAGGCGTCGCTGAGCATCTTGGCGATATTGAGCTGCTGGGTGGGCTGGGGCGTCTGCGCGGCGGGCATTGGCCGTTGTGTGCCCGGCTCTTGCGCTTTGTCATCGCGCTGTACAGCCTCATCTTCGTGTGCGGGCAACTTTGACACCGACAAGGCCAGCCCCGTCTCTTCGGAGAAACTCAAATGGATTTCAGGATCAATGAGGATCACGCGCTCGGGCACGATGCGTGCCCGCCACAGCGCGGAAACGGAAATGTTCACCGCCGACAGGGGCGCGGTGGCCACCACGGAGCCTTCCTTGTCGAGCACGCTCAGATTTCTCAGACGGAACTCGAGGCCGCCATCATTGCCAAGCCGCAGCTCGGCACCCTCGATATCAACCTGGTTGCTGATCAGCTCCGCGTTGATGCCGCGCTCGATGGGCGGCACCAGCACGTCGAACGAAATCGGACCGTGCCGCAAGCGCACCATGACAATGCCGGTGGCGATCAACCCCAGGAGCACGAGCGGCACGAACGTGTAGAGCAACGCCTTGCCCACGCCCCGCCCCACGCGCGCGCCCCTGCTGGAGCCGGCACCCTTGCGACGGCGGCGGGATTGAAGGCGGCGGGCCTGCAGCAATGCGGAGAACTTCCGGCGCAAGAACGGCTCAGCCGCTGCATGTGTCTTGCGCGCCGCAGGCTTTCCTCCTGTCGCCCCGGCTCCTCGCGTGCCGTTCTGCGCTGACGCCGGCCAGTCCTTCGGCAGCGGGGGAGGCGTCGCTGCCGGCTGCGATCCCGGAGCCCCCCCTTGCGTGCGCCGTCCTGTCGGGTAAGTCGTCAACGTCGCTCCTCGATCTCCAGGCACGCTTCAGGCGGTCAAGAGACATGCCTACACCTGGAAAACGTGCTTGAAATGCTCAACTGTCCCGGCGGCGCGGGACCCATCTTTCGATACGCGACAACCGTACCGCAACTACCCGGTGAATAACGACAAAAGAAAGGCAGACCCATGCTCTCGGAAGGCCATAAAGCGCCAGACTTCAAGCTCCCGGACGACAGCGGCAAAACGCTCCAACTGGCGAAACTCAAAGGCCGTCCAGTGGTGGTCTATTTCTACCCCAAAGACGACACGTCGGGCTGTACGGCGGAAGCAAAAGACTTTTCTTGCCTGGCCGGCGATTTTGCTGCCGCAGGCGCCGACGTCATCGGCATTTCGCCCGACAGCCCGGCAAGCCACGCCAAGTTCAAGGCAAAGCATGACCTGGGCCTGCGCCTTGCCGCCGACGAGGACAAGGCCGTCGCGCAGTCCTACGGCGTGTGGGTGGAAAAATCCATGTATGGACGCAAATACATGGGCGTAGAGCGTTCCACTTTTCTCGTCGATAAGTCGGGCAAGCTTGCCCGCATCTGGCGCAAGGTGAAAGTTCCCGGGCACGCCGAGGAGGTATTGGAGGCCGTCAAGGCGCTCAAGGCATAATCCGTATGGATGGAGCTTGTGAGCACTTTGCGTGGATCTGCTGCCACACTCCCGGCACAACAAGCCGCTATTCGCCTTTTCATCAGGCATTATACGTGGATATCTTAGCCCGGCGGGCTGATCGGTCCGCAGATCGGTGTTAGCGATTCGGTCGTGCTCGACGGAACGGGGAGTGGTGCGCATAGGCTACGATCGGGTGCGGGATGTAACATGTTGCTCCACGTTGCTTAAGTTGTGTCAGAGGGGATTACCGAATGCTGCCGAATTTCCGCAAGTCTGAGCCCGAGCCCGATCGCGCCCAACCCAGTCTTGCAGCCAACGATCAGCCGAGCGCATTTCCTGCCCGTCCGTTTATGGCCGTCCAGCGCTCCAACGAGCGCGCCAGCCTCTCCGTCATTGGCCCCGATCTCATTATTACCGGCAATCTGGAGTCCAGGGGTGAAGTGCAGGTCGACGGCATCGTCGAGGGCGATATTTACGGCAGCCATGTCATCGTCGGTCCCAATGCGAATATCACCGGCGGCATCGTCGCCGAAGAGGTCGTCGTCCGCGGCCGCGTGAACGGCACGGTACGCGGAAAGCGCGTCATGCTTCAGGCGTCGAGCCAGGTCGAGGGCGATATCTTTCACAATGCTCTGTCGATCGAGCAGGGCGCGATGTTCGAAGGCAAGTCGCGGCGCACCGCGCAAGACCCACGCGAGGGCGCGACCGTCAGTGAGTTGCCGCGGACATTGCAGGCAGCTCCTCCCTCAGCGCCCCTCCTGTCCGCTGTCCCGTCAAGCCCTGCGCCATCGTTTGCGGCCATGTCTGCTGCGCACGACGACGACACGGAGGCTTCCGTCACCATTGTGCCGCCGCGGCTCCCCGGCACGCGCTGAATTCGATCCGGTTCTATAACGACACTGCCCGTCCCTAGTCTCCTTGGAAAATGTCTCCGCTCACGTGTCTGCGTGCGGGGACATTTTTTATGCAAGGCCCCCCACCGGGATGCCCGGCGAATGTGCCGGCTTCACGAGCCCGGCCATGGGGCGAGCGTGAGCCGGTGCGCATCAAGCGCGGTGAATGCGGTCTGCCGGCACGTCAGCACGACGATCTGATAGCTGCGGCCCGCATCGTTGAGCGCGGCGCACATGGCATTGAGACGGCCGTCATCAGAATAAACCAGTGGATCGTCGAGCACGAGGGGGACCGGAGCACGGCGCGCCGCGAACAGCCCGGCAAACCCCATGCGCACCAGCACCGCGAGTTGCTCGCGCGTGCCGTCCGAGAGACTTGCGAAGTCTTCGCGCTCGCCCGCGCGTGTCAAGGCTTCCAAGGAGAAACTTTCGCGAAACGCAACGCCCGCGCCGGGGAAAACCTGCTTGAGATAAGGCAGCAGGGCATTCGTCACCGGCTCCAGATAGCGCGTGCGCACATCCTCGATGGCGCGCGCCAGCGTCGCGATCAAAAGCTTCAGTGCGGCGATGTCGGTCTCGTAGCGACGCACGGTCTCCTCTGCCTGTTCGAGCAGCTCCGACAATCTTTCAACTTCACCCGCGCGCCCCTCCTCATCGACCCCAGCCTGCTCGCCGCGCAGGCGCTCCAGAAGCTCGCTGGTGCGGCGTGCGTCCTCCTGGCGGCGTGCGGACTCCCGCCGTGCCGCGTCGAGCTCGCCCGTCATGACGCGGAAGCGGGCTTCATCGACGCCCTCGGCAACCATGCTCTCGTAAGCCTGCTGAGCAGCGCGCACTGCGGCGTTCCCATCTTCGAGCGCGGCAGCAAGCCCGGCTTCATCGCATGGGGCATGTACGGCGGCGAGATTCGAAAGCTCTGTCTCGAGCGCCGCAATTCCACTGGGCGCCACTTTCGCAAATCTCAGGCGTAGCGCATCGAGCCGCGCGCCCGCGTCAACGCGCTCACCGGCTTTGATGCACGCTTGCGCATCGTCAGCCACGTCCATTTCATCGAGCAGCCGCGCAATGGTCTTGTGACTTTCATTGCGCCGGCGCGCAATCTGCGCTGCCCGTTCGGCATCCGACGAAATCACCCGGATGGAACCGATGCCCGCGATGTCGAGTGTCAATCGTTCCGGCACCGGCAGGCGTGCGGCGTGCATCACGGGCGCGCCGTCTGCCTTGATTTTTCCCTGCGCACCTTCGGACGGTACGATCTCGACGAACGTGCTCATATCTTCGAGCGCCTGTTGCTCGCGTGCGGACAGGATCCGGGCATTTTCGAGCTGAGCGACACGCTGCGGCGTTGCACCGTTGGCGTTGAAGGCTTCGGCCAGTTCCGTGATCTGTGCACTGAATGCCTGAGCAGCACTGAGCGCTTGCTCAAGTTCGGCTGCACGGCCTTGCGCTGCCTTGGCTTTGTCAAGCGCATCGCGCGCGGCCTGTGCTTCCAACCGGCGGCTCTTGAGATCCGATGCAGCCCGTGCACATCGATCGCGATGACCCTGCGCGGCTGCGATGGCCCTGGAGAGATCCTCGATACGGCGGGCAAGGTCTGCCGCGGCGAGCGGGTCCTCCAAGTCGCGCAGGCGTGCGGACAAGTCTGCAATCTGCACGAGACGGGCCTCGCTGGCCGCCGCAACGTCACGCGCCCGGATAAGATCGTTGCGCGTGGCCTCGCGCCCTTTCAACGCAGTGTCATAGGGCCCGTTGCGTTTGGGAACATCCCGGCCAGAGGTGATGTACTGGCCGAGCTCGGCGCGTGCATGCGCGAGGATGTCCTCGGCAAGCCCCGAGCCTGCCGCCTCGACCACCTCCTGCGCCAGCAGGGCCGTCAAGGCATTGGCTTCGCCGCGGGTCTTGGGCTTTCCTGTCACCGGATCAATGTCGAGGTCGGGCGCCTGCAGCGCACGTTGCTGGCGAACCCATGCAAGGCCGATGCGCCCCGGCCCCTCTCCGGTTCCCGTCAATCGCGACAGCTGCGCCTCAGCCTCCCCCGCCCGCGCCTCCACGCGGCCGGTATCGAGGTTGGTCAGTATCGCCGTCTTGCCCCGGCCAAACTGCTTGCGGATGCGCCAGCGCGCGCCGCCTGTTTCGAAATCGACTTCGACGAGCGGCTCCCCGCCGCCGCGCGGACGAAATCCCTCGAGCCGCGCGCCGCCCGTGCCGTGAGGGACAAGAAAAGCGGCTTCCAGCGCCTCGAACAACGTCGACTTGCCAAGCTCGTTCGGCCCGGCGAGCAGATTGACGCCCGGCGAGATGCGATCGATCGCAACACCCTCGCTGAACCGGCGGAACTGGGCAACGCGCAGCGCAATGAGCCTCATCGAGCCTCCTGGCGCGCCTTGGCGGCGAACGCATACAGCATCTGAAGCGCACGCGTCGCCTCCACGCGGCCAGGGCGCGCCGCGTCATTGCTGATCGCTGCGAGAGCCAGGGCTGCCTCGCGCAACGCGCCGTCCTCACCTGCTATCGCCAGATCTTCCGCACTGGCGCGGATGGAAAGAGCGGCATCATCCAACTCCAGATGACGCACACGTCCTTCGAAGCTTTCCTGCCACTGGCGCAACGCCGCCGCATCCGCGAGCGTCAGGCTTCCGCTGACACGCAGGCGCAGGAGCACGGACGCGAGCGAGGGCGCAAGCCCGGACAGTCTTGCGTCGAGCGCCGTGATGTCGGCGGTATCAGCCAGCATCACCTCGTGCTTGATCCAGGTGAACTGCGCCGACCGCAACCTCGTCACGACCGGCGGCGCGCCGGCGCCTTCTATGGCGACCGCCAAGACATAGCCGGGGTCGTTGTCGGGAAAGCGGTCTGGCTCAGGTGTTCCCGAATACCAGGTGCGGGCATCGATGCGCGTCGCCCCATGCCAGTCGCCCAGCGCAAGATAGTCGAGCCCGGCGCGTGCCGCACGGTCAGGCGCAATCGGCGCGGCGCTCTCGCCGTCAGAGGAGAACCCCTGGATCGACCCATGTGCCAGACCGACGCGAATTTGCCCCGGCGCGCTTTGCGCATCCATCATCCATTCGGTGGGATCACGACCTGGAGACTTGCTCGTCAGGGGCGCAGGAAGGACGGCGCACTCAGCGGACACGACGTGCGCGCGGGCGGCATCGAGGACCGTGATATTCCCGGGCAGCCCCAGCCGCGCAAGGCGTTCCCAGATGCCGCCGGCCTTGGCCGGATCGTGATTGCCCGGCAGCAGAAGAAATGTGATGTCGCTCTCGGCGCGCATATGCTCCAGCGCACGGCGAAGCGTCAGCACATCGAGGCGATCGTTATCGAACACATCGCCTGCAACAAGGACGTGCGCCGCTCCGCTCTGGCGCGCGATACCCGCGATCCTTCCGATGGCAGACACGCGTGCAGCCGCCAACTCGCCTGCGAGGTGAGTCGGGAAGCGCGCGAACGGCTTGGCAAGCTGCCAGTCGGCGGTATGAATGAATCGGAAGGCCATGGGATCACATGACCACGGCGGTACGGCCGAACTCAAGCGCCAGTCTCAAGCGTCCATGTGGAAAAAGCCCCATCCTGGCAAGGCAATCACTGTCCCAGCAAATCACGGGCAAGAAAGACGACACGTGCCGCGCCCTGCTGTGCCCGTCCCGCCTGATGAAATCCGTTGCGCGCGTAGAACCCGATGTTGCGCGTGCCTTCCCCCGTGACGACGTGCGCGCCCAGTACGCCGGCGGCTCGCACCTCAGCCACGAAACGCGCGATGAGCGCGCCGCCCAGCCCTTTGTTGCGATGACGCGGTGCCAGGTTGATGTGGAGGTGCGCGGGATAGCGCTGCGTCAACGCCGCAAACTGCGTGAAATACCAGATATCGGAAAAATCCAGGCTGGTCGCGGGATCTTCCAACGCTCCCACGACGTAGCCCGCAACCTCCTTGCCACCTTCTAGCGCGATGAACGCAAGCTGAGGATCGCGGTTGAGATACCGGCCGAGCCAGCGCTCGCGAAAGGCCGCGCGTTCAAGATCGCCTGCAAAACTCTTGACGTTGCTTGCCTCGAAAAAAATCTCATCGAGCCCGGCTGCCAGTTGCCGCTCGCCGATTTTGCCGCGGCCTGTCCCGGCCAGCAGCTCGGTGTATCGAATGATCTCGGGCACGCACGCATCCTTGAAATGATGAACGATGCGAGACATGCCTTCAAGGCGCACCAAAAGCAAATGGGGGCGCTTATGCGCCCCCATTCCGGCAACAAGGCCGTGCGATGGCTTACCAACCGAAGCGGCAGGCGTCGTAACGCCGCCACCAATAGCTGCTGCCGGTGTTGATGGCCCGGCGCTTCAGCCAATAGCAGCCTCGATGCCCGCTATAGAGGTAGATACTCGGTCCCCAGTACCGGGGTCCCCAGAACCGCGGGCCCCAGTGGCGGTGACGGAAATGCCCACGGTGACCGTAGAAGCGAGGACCATGAAACCTCGGCCCGTGGAATCTTGGCCCATGGAATCTTGGTCCATGGAACCTTGGTCCATGACCGAAGTAACGTCCGCCATGACGAACCTGGAGGATCCCGCTGTCCAAGCTCTTGTCGATCGAGCGGGCAGCGTTGGATAGGGGCGCAGCCTGAGCGCTTTGCGGCGCGACGCCCTGAAACAGAAAGCCCGCGGCCAACGCGAGCATGCCGAACGTGATGTTATGCATCATGTCTCTCCTTGCCGGCGCGCGGCTCAACGCGCGTCATTGTGAGTTGAACGAATAAGACGACGGAAGGTTCGCCGTCATTCGTTGCATCAACGACTAAGAAGAAAACGTGCTTGCCGTGTGGCTTTACGCTGAATGATTATTCATCTTGGCGAAGCGCCGTCACGAGTTTGTGACGGAACGCAGCCGGAAGATCGTCGGGCACCGGAACGCGGACGGCTGGCCGCGAGGGCGTGGCTTTTTCGGATGCCGCCGAGTCGAGCGCAGCTGGATTGCCGCCACCGTAATTTGGACTGAACGGCTCGGACGGATCGTCGGGAAGCTGGCGGATATAGGCCGGCGGCGGGGTCTGCGCCGGCAGGCCGTCGTCCTCGACGGCGGGCGCGGCTTGGGCCACGACGCGGGATGCAACTACAGTCTCAGAGCCGTAGCGGGGGGCTTGCGTGGAAGCGCATCCGCCAACACTCAGGAGCGCGACAAGCGCGCAGCAGGACAGCACCGGCAGAGAACCGGAACGCGAAACAGACATGGAGAACGCCTCTTGGAACGCAACAGCGACGCAACAAACGCGAACGCAAAACCTGTCCCGGATTGAAACATCGAGGCCTTAAGAAGCCCCTAACGGCTGTCCGCCTACGCGCGCAGCAAACCCGAAGCCGCAATGCCGTTAAAGACGGCCTGCACCGCGATCGCCGCAAGCAGGATGCCGAAAACCCGCACCAGCACGCGCTGCGCGGTCAGACTGATCATCGAGTTGAATTCATGCGCAGCGATGAGCAGCGCGAGCGTGAGCCCCATGACGGCGAGAAGCGCCGCCGCGACCACTGCAAGGCCAAAGGGTTCATGCGCGGCATTCGCCGCAAGCAGGATGCCCGCACTCATGGCGCCCGGTCCGGCGAGCAGCGGCGTCGCCAGCGGAAACACCGCCATGTCCTCGCGCGTGTGCGCTTCCTCGTCTTCGGTCGGCGTCAGCTTCAACACGCTACCAGGGCGCGCGAAGACCATGTCGATCGACAGCATCAGCAAAATTACGCCGCCTGCGGTCTGCAAGGCCGCAAGCGAAACGCCCAGTTGCGCAAGGAGCGGACCGCCAAGCAACGTGAACGTCAGGAGAATGATGGTGGCGATCACGCTGGCGCGAATTGCAATCCCCCGGCGCTCGGCGCGATCCATGCGCGGCGTCAGCGTCGCAAACAGAACGGCCGCCTCCACCGGGCCAATGGTCGCCAGAAACGTCGTGAAGCTTTTGAGCGCGGTCTCGAGCACGCGAAACTCCTCGGTGGAATGTGAGTTACGTAACTGCCGCCGCACGATTGTGCAAACGGCTGTGCAACAAGGCATGAACCGCTATTAGCACTCACGCTGAAATGCTGCTAATCCCATGTTTCTATTGTGTTTTTATAGATCTTATTTCTTGCAGCGAAGCGATTCGCACCACACATTACACAATAAGGGTGTCCGTGTTCGACCAACTGAAGGGAGAGCTCGCGTGTCCGGAAACAGCATTTCAAGACCCAAGACCGACGAGGATTTTCGCGCGCAATTGCAGGGCTTCAGTCTGACGACGGCCGAAATCATCTACCGGCTGCCGGATTACCCCGCGCTCGTGCAAAGTTACATCTGGCAGGAGTACGATCTCGCCCCGCGCTTTCCCAAGCTCAAAAGGTTTCTCGAGTTCTGGACCGCGAAGCTCGACGGCAAGCTCTATAAAGTGACGGTCGCCCACGCCAAGCTCATAAGGCCCGCCGAGCTTCGCCTTCTCGACGCGGAGTTCAAGCTGAACTGAGCGCGCCGAGTTGGATCCCCGTGAGTGGGTCGCTTATGGGCGGCTCACCGACAGCGCTGCGAGGTGGCCGGCCACATCAGCCTTGCCTCAGCTGCGATCGGGCGCCTCAAAGGGCCAGAACACGCCGCCGCCCCACACACCGGCTCTGCCATCGTGCTCGACCGCCAGTTCGACGAGATCGGTATAAAGCGCGCGCGTCAACAACGCCTCCAGGCGCCCGCGCACAAGGACGTAGGGCTTCAGCCCGCCGGCCGGCAGCTGGAGGGTAAATCGCATTGGATGCTCGGGCCCCGCCTCCACCACATCGTCCACATTCGTTCGAAAGGTGAGGGTCTGCCCGTCGCCTTTCCCCGTCACCGCCATCTCGACGGCAAGGAATGGCGCGTCGGCGACATCGCAATCGACCTTCTCCACCGGGGTGACGAGATATGTTCGCCCATCCTCATCCTTGCGCAGGAGCGACGCGAACAGCTTGACGAGCGCGGGACGGCCGATGGGGCTGCCGCGAAACATCCAAGTGCCGTCGGACCGGATGGCCATGCCGATGTCGCCACAGTAGGGAGGGTTCCAGGTCTCCACCGGGCGCGCGCGCCCGCCGGGCCCCGCCGCCGCAATCAAGGCCTCAAGTCCAGCATTCATCTGCTTATTGTCACGCATCGCGGTCGGTCCTGGCGGGCCATGCTTGCCAAGCTCCCCCATTGGTCGCAGTCCACTGGCTGAGATGGCATTTCTAACGTAACATTCACTTGACGGTAGGGGACCTCAGACTGAACGTCCAAGTCGAGGATAGTGTTCGCGTTAACGCTCATGCCGGGTCTGTACGTCCCACGGATATGGCTCTCGAACCTGTCAATCGAACAAACCAGAAGGACCTGCGCAGTTCGCCGGCGCGGTCGCAAACGCGAAATAGCCAAGGGAAGCGGTTCGCATGAGCACAGTCATTGAAACCAACGCCGACATCGTTCCGCGTCTAGAGGCGGCGTCGGACCGTGTGCAGCGCGCCCACAAGACGGCGGCGACCGTGATCTTCGGTCAGGATGTCGTGATCGAACGCACCATTCTCACCATTCTTTCGGGCGGTCACGCCCTGCTCATCGGCGTTCCGGGCCTCGCCAAGACGTTGCTGGTCGATACGCTCGGCAAAGTTCTCGGCCTCGAAGCCAAACGCATCCAGTTCACGCCCGACCTGATGCCGTCGGACATCATCGGTTCGGAGGTCCTGGAAGACGAGCCGGGGCGGGCGCGCTCCTTCCGGTTCATCAAGGGCCCCATTTTCACCCAGCTTTTGATGGCTGACGAAATCAATCGCGCCTCTCCCAAGACGCAGTCGGCGTTGCTGCAAGCCATGCAGGAACATCACGTGACGGTCGCGGGTCACCGCCACGATACGCCAACCCCCTTCCATGTGCTCGCTACCCAGAACCCTCTGGAGCAGGAAGGCACCTATCCCCTCCCCGAAGCCCAGCTCGACCGCTTCCTATTGCAGATCGACGTCGATTATCCCGATCTCGTCGCTGAACGGCGGATGCTCTATGCGACCACCGGCACCGACAGCGCCAAGGTCGAGCCCGTGCTTTCGGCCCCCGAGTTGATGGCGATTCAGCGGCTCGTGCGCCAGATTCCCGTGCCCGACAAGGTTGTCGAGGCGATCCTCAAGCTGGTCCGTTCCTGCCGTCCGGGCACCGGCGCCAACGCCGAGACCGACAAGTATATCGCCTGGGGGCCAGGCCCACGCGCAAGCCAGGCGCTCATGCTCGCGGTTCGCGCCAAGGCCCTGATCGACGGACGTCTCGCACCCTCCGTCGACGACGTGATCGGACTTTCCGAGCCCATCCTCAAGCATCGTATGGCGCTCTCGTTCGCAGCCCGTGCGGAGGGTCAGGATCTCTCCAAGATCATCGCCCGCCTCGCGGAAGCGGTGGAGTAGCCCATATGGCAGGCGCCAGCGGCCGTAAGACGACCGCGACCGATGACGGCCGCCGGATCCTCGCGCTCGAGCGCGAGGCGGTTGGTCTCGTCGATCTGATGCCCGATCTGCTCATGGAAGCGGATCGCATCGCCGCGTCGGTGGTACACGGCATCCACGGCCGCCGCCGCACCGGCCCTGGCGAGACGTTCTGGCAATTCCGGCAGTATCAGTCGGGCGAAGGCGCGCACCTGATCGACTGGCGGCGCTCGGCGGGGTCCGACACGCTGTTTGTCCGCGAGCGCGAGTGGGAGGCCGCCCACACCGTCTATCTGTGGCCGAACCTGTCGGCTTCCATGCGCTTCAAGAGCCATCTTTCGAAGGTTTCCAAGCAACAGCGCGCGCTGGTGCTTACGCTGGCGACGGCCGAAATCCTGGTGCGCGGGGGTGAACGCGTCGCGCTGCTTGGGTTGACGCAACCTAGCGCCAACCGGCGCGTCACTCAAAAACTTGCCCACACCATCGTCGCGGAAGCTGCAGACGCCTTCGAGAAATCCCTGCCCGTGGCCGCAGTCCGGCTTGCGCGCTTCTCGAGCGTCATCCTGATTTCTGATTTCCTCGATCCGATCGACGAAGTCCGTGAAACCATCGAAGCTCTCGGTGCCTCCGGCGCGAACGGCCATCTCATTCAAGTGCTCGACCCGGCGGAAGAGACATTACCCTATGCGGGGCGCACGGAGTTTCTCTCGCCTGACGGCAGCGAGCGTTGGGTGGCCGACCGCGTGGAAGGCTTGCGCGAGCGCTATGTCAGCCGCTTCCAGGCACACCGCGCCGCCATTCAGGAGATCGCCCACCGCATCGGCTGGTCGTTCCTCGTGCACCATACCGACCGTTCCGCCTCCGAGCCGCTGCTCGCGCTTGTGGCACACTTGAGCGGCTCTGGCGCCGCATTGCGCTGGAAGGGCACGGACGTGGGAGATCCCGGCAAATGACGTTTGGAGCCCTTGCGTTCTTGAACCCATGGCTGCTTGCGGCGCTTGCAAGCCTGCCGATCATCTACTGGCTGCTGCGCGCCGTGCCGCCGAGCCCAGCGCGCGTCGAGTTTCCGCCGACCCGCATCCTCGTCGGGTTGGAGAACCAGGAGAAAACGGCGGAGAAAACGCCTTGGTGGCTGACTCTGATCCGCTTGCTTGCGGCCACATTCGTCATCTTCGCGCTTGCCGAACCTGTGCTCAATCCGACCAAGGACGCCGCGCTTAACGGCGAAGGCCCGGTTGTCATCGTGGCGGATAATGGCTGGGGGGCCGCTTCCCGCTGGCCGCTACGCGCGCGGATGATCGACCGCCTGATTTCGGAAGCCGAAAGCAAGAACCGCCCGGTCATGCTGGTGCCGACCGCATTTACGGCCAAAGGCAACACGCCCAGAATCGAATCTCCCGCCGATGCGCGCACGTCAGCCGCCGCTCTCGAGCCCATGCCCTTCGCACCGGACCGCAAGCGCGCCGTCGAGACCATCCGCAAAACGCTCGCCGATGCGAATGCTGCGGGCGCGAGCATCGTGTGGCTGCATGACGGTATCGATCATGCGGGCGATGCTTCCGAAGTCGTCCAACAGATGGCGGACATCGCACAGACCGGCTCGTTCGCCGTCATCGACGAGACGAAGGGCGAGGAAGCGTTGGCTCTTGCCGGGCAACTGGGCGAAAAAGGCAGACTGGAAGCTATTGTCGACTCGCCCTCGGGCACCGCGCGCTCAGGCCCCATCCACGCTTTTTCCGCACGCGGCGAGCGGTTGGGGGAAGTGAATTTCTCCATCAAGGCCGGCGAAACACGCACCGTTGTGCCGTTCGAACTTCCGCTTGAATTGCGCAACCAGGTGGCGCGCATCGAGATGCCCGGCGAGCGTTCAGCAGGTGCCGTCAGCCTGATCGACGCGGCGACGCAGTGGCATCGCGTAGGCCTCATTTCTGGCGCGAGCCAGGAGCAGGCCCAGCCACTGCTTGCACCTCTCTACTATATCCAGAAGGCACTTCAGCCCTACGCCGAGCTTGTGTCGGCAAAGGACGCCAACCTCGCCGCAAGCATCGACTCGATCCTCAAGCAAAACGTGTCGGTGCTGATATTCGCGGACGTCGGCACGATCCCTGAGGAAAGCGCCCAACAGATCGACACCTTCGTCAAGAAGGGCGGCGTGCTGGTGCGCTTTGCCGGGCCGCGCCTTGAAAAAGGCGGCGATGATCTGCTCCCTGTGCTGCTGCGTTCGGGCGGGCGCTCGCTCGGCGGCGCGTTGTCGTGGTCCACGCCGCAGAAACTCGCCAACTTCGATGATGCGAGCCCCTTCTCGGGCTTGATACCGCCCGCCGACGTGCTCATCAATCGCCAGGTTCTTGCCGACCCCGCCAGGCTCGGGAGTGACGTCGGCATCTGGGCTCGTCTGGCAGATGGCACCCCGCTTGTCACGTCCACGCGGCGCGGAGAAGGCCGCCTCGTGCTCTTCCACATCACGGCCAACACCGACTGGTCCAACCTGCCGATCTCGGGACTGTTCGTCGATATGCTGCGGCGGATTTCGGTGATGGGCCGGATCGGTTCGGCCACGGCGGCGGAAACGGGAACCGAAGGCGGCGCGGAGACCTCCGCCTCCGGCGCAATGAACGTGTTGCCGCCGCTCAAGACGCTCGACGGCTTTGGCGCGCTGAAGCCGCCGCCGCCGACCGCCGAGCCTATCAAGGCGTCCGAAATCGATAAGACGGTTCCGAGCCTGGAGCATCCGCCCGGCTATTACGGAAATTCGAGCGCGCCCCACTCGCTCAACGTCGTGACGCCGAAGACCGAGTTGAAGCCCATCACCTCACTTCCCGGCGGCGTGCAGCGCCTCACCTACGACAACGCGGCGAGCACGCCGCTGAAATCCTGGATGCTGGCCCTCGCCCTGGCGCTGCTGTTTGCGGACATCATCGCCGTCCTGATCCTGCAGGCGGGCGGCTTCAAGTACATCTTCCAGAAGCGGGCGGCGGCCTCTGCGGCGGCGATCGCCTTGGCGATATGTGCTGCGGCACACGTTTTCGCGCCGGCACCTGCGAACGCCCAGGACGCCGATGAGGACATGGCGGCGCCGACCGTTGCAGGGCCGCCGCTTTCGCCAGCCGACCAGGCTGCTGTCGAGGCAACCAGAAAGGTCACCTTCGGCTACGTGCTGAGCGGAGACGCGCAGACCGACGAGATCAGCCGCGAGGGCCTCACGGGGCTCGGCAAGGTTCTCGTCACGCGCACGGCCGTCAATCCCGGCCTTCCGCAGGCCGTCGACATCGCCAAGGACGAGATCGCTTTCTATCCCATTCTTTATTGGCCGGTGCTCGATAACGCGCAGACCCTTCCCGACACCGTCATCGCCAAGATCGACGCCTACATGAAGGAAGGCGGGCTCATTATTTTCGACACACGCGACTACGGACAAGGTGGCGTCAACGCGTTGCCCATTGGCGGCAAGAGCGGAAATGCCCTGCAGCGGCTGCTCGGCAAGCTCGACGTGCCACGTCTCGAACCCGTGCCCGAGAACCACGTCGTCACGAAGTCGTTTTACCTTCTGCATTCGTTCCCTGGCCGCTGGGACGGCGGCAATCTTTGGGTCGAAGCGATCAACCACGACAACAGCGAGCGGCAGGCGCGCGTTGCCGACGGCGTGACCTCGATCATGATCACGTCGAACGATTTTGCTGCAGCCTGGGCGCTCGACAACCGCGGCCGCCCGGTCTACCCGGTCGTACCGGGTGGAGAGAACCAGCGCGAGATGGCATTCCGTGCGGGCGTCAACATCGTCATGCATGCGCTGACGGGCAACTACAAATCCGATCAGGTGCACGTCCCCGCCATGCTCGAACGGCTGGGGCAATGAGGACACGATGAACTGGTCCATAGATTTCGCGCCTCTGCTTCCCGATCCGCTGTTGTGGCTGCTCGCCCTCGTCGCGCTGGCCCTCGTCGTGCTGTTGTTCGTGCGTGGCACACGCGGCGCGTTGCTGCGCCTGGCAGCGCTGGCGGCGCTCGTCCTGGCGCTGCTCAATCCCACGTTGCGCGAGGAGGAGCGTGAGCGCCTCGCCAACGTTGCCATCGTCGTGCTCGATGAATCGACCAGCCAGCGGCTCGCCAAACGGCCCGAGGAAACGGCGGCCATCAAGGCCGATCTGGAGGCAAAGCTCGGCAAGATTCCGCAGCTCACCATCAAATGGGTTGATGGCGGCAAAGCCAGCGAGCAGTCGGCCGCTGGCACCAACCTGTTCGCCGATCTCAACGCCGCCCTCAATGACACGCCGCCCGATCGCATTGCGGGCGTCATTTTCGTGACCGACGGGCAGGTGCATGACATCCCCAAATCAGCGCATGGACTGGGATTCGATGCGCCCGTGCACACGCTGCTGACGGGCGCACCCAATGAGTTCGACCGGCGCATCGAGATCATCGAGGCGCCCCGTTATGGTCTCGTGGGCCAGACACGCCCCATTCAGCTTGCTGTGCGCGAGACGGGCAAGGCTGGCCAACGCCCTGCCGAAGTGACCCTCAAGGTGCGTCGGGAGGGGCGCCCCGACGAGACCATCAAGACGACGATCAACAGCCGGGTGAAGGTCGACATGCCCTTCCCCCACACGGGCACCAACATCGTCGAGGTGGAACTCGGTACGGCCGAGGGAGAGTTGACCCCCGCCAACAACCGCTCGGTTATCGCGGCGGAAGGCGTGCGCGAAAATCTGCGCGTGCTGCTGGTCTCGGGCGAACCGCACGCGGGCGAACGCACATGGCGCAACCTTTTGAAGTCAGATGCAGCCGTGGACCTCGTTCACTTCACCATCCTGCGTCCCCCCGAGAAGCAGGATGGCACGCCCATCAATCAGCTTTCTCTCATCGCCTTTCCGACGCGCGAGCTGTTCTCGGAGAAGATAAAGGATTTCGATCTCATCATCTTCGACAGCTATGAGCATCGCGGCATCCTGCAGTTGCTCTACTACGACAACATCTCGCGCTACGTGAGCCAGCACGGCGGCGCATTGCTGGTTGCGGCCGGTGATGCGTATGCCTCGCGCTACACGTTGTTCAAGACGCCGCTCGCCCCGGTGCTGCCAGCGCCTCCGACGGGGCGCATCGTCGAGGTTCCCTTCAAGGCCAAGATCACCGAGACCGGCATGCGCCATCCGGTGACCAAGGATCTTCCAGGCTCCGCTGGTGACGTCCCCACCTGGGGCCGCTGGTTCCGTCTCGCGGAGGTCCGCGCCGACAAGGGCCATATCCTGATGTCGGGCGCGCAGGACAAGCCTCTGCTCGTGCTCGATCGCAAGGGCAAGGGCCGGGTGGCATTGCTCACCTCCGACCAGGCGTGGCTGTGGGCCCGCGGCTACGAAGGCGGCGGCCCGCACACCGACCTGCTGCGGCGGCTGTCCCACTGGCTCATGAAGGAGCCGGATCTGGAAGAAGAGCGCATCATCGCGACCTCGAAGGGCTTCAAGATTTCGTTGGAGCGGCGCTCCATGGAAAAAAGCGTTCAGCCCGTGAAACTGCTCGGGCCCGGCGGCGAGGCGTCCGAGGTGACGTTGGAGCCTGCGGGCAACGGCGTATGGCGGGCCAGTCTCGACGTGAAGGTGCCCGGTCTCTACAAAGCCGAAACGCCAGGACCCTCGGGGCCGCTCACCGCGGTCGTCAATGCTGGCATTGAAGATCCGCGCGAGATGAACGAGGTCACGGCCACTGCCGAAAAAATGAAGCCCATTGCCGACGCCACAGGCGGTGGCGTGTTCTGGACCCATGACAGCGGTCTGCTGGCCGGTGCGACGGGCACGAGCGTTGACGTGCCGCGCGTGACGATGCTTTCCAACGCCAAGCTGCTCGCGGGCTCCGGCTGGATGGGTCTTAAGGATCGCGACGCCTACCTGACCAAGGGCGTGAAACTGACGCCGTTGTTCACCGGCTTCATGGCGCTTTCTGCCCTGCTCTTCCTGCTCGCGATCGCGTGGTGGCGTGAAGGCCGTTGAGGCTTCCTTCTGCGCACACAGCCACACGTGCACTACGCATTTGTACTCATGCTGCAATGGCGCCCAAAAGCGATGACACGCGCCACGCTGCCAGCTATTCTCCTACAAAAGAACTAGGCCGCGCCGTAAAGGTAGGCGGCGGCCAGGGAGAATATGCATGAACGAGGGGACGACCGTGAGCCGCCCCGGCTCAACGCGGCCACTGGGCCTTATCACCAATGACCCCGCGGCTGTGCAAATTGCCAAGCGCCTCGCCGCAACAGGTCACCGCGTCATCTGTCTGGCGCTGGCGCCCGCTGTGCGCCCTGCATCAACCAGCGCTTTCCTGGAGTCCGCGTCCAACGTGACCGACATCGCGCGCGAGTGCGAGATCGTTGCGATCTCCATCGACGACATGGCCGTGCTGCGCTTTATCCTGCTGGGCGATGAAGACCGCACCGGCCTTGCTGGCGAGCTGCCGCCGGGCTCAAACCTCATCGATTTCGGAATGCGGCCGCCCCGGGAGGTCCAGTCCATCCTGGGCCTCGTCGGCATGCGTGGCATCGGCGTCATTGACGCCGCCGTGCTGGGGAGCGCGGACGCCCTGGGCCGAGGTTCGGCCAAGGTGCTCGCGGGCGGTTTTCCCGACGCGGTCGATGCCGTCATGCCAATCCTCTGCGAGCTCGGCACCGTCGAGCGCACCGGGCCGTTGGGCAGTGCACATACCGCCGCCGCGCTGATGGGCTACGTGGAAGCCGCCCACTTCGCCGCCCGCTCCGAGGCGATCAGCGTGGGCGCGCAGCTCGGCATCAAATCGTCGTCCTTGAACAGGATCTTCAATGATGCGCCCGAAGCGGAGAATATTTTCCGCTTTCAACAGCGTGCCGAGTTTGCCCGGCGGATGGCCGCAGGCCGGGGGCTCGGGGGCGACGTCATCACATTCCAGCGCCTGCGCCCGGCCGGCCCGTCCAACGAAAACCGTTGACGAATCAAACGGCACGACCCCGTCAAGGCGCGAGCGGCCGGCGACTCGCCTAAGAGTCTCATCGCGACCCGGCTCGCCAGGAGCCCGGCGCATGAGGTTCAGGATCATGTCGCTGCTCTTCCGCATTGTCTACGCCGCTCACGCCAACGGCACCCATCACAAATTGGCCCTCGATGCGCTCCAGCACATGGAGCGGCACGACGCCGAGCGCTGGCAGCGCATGTTCCTGAAATATGTCAATCTCTATCTGGAAGGCTCGAAAGCGCCGGACACCAGCTTCAAGGATTTCAAGAACCACGTTCTGCATGTCGGCGAGTCGTACTGGGGCGGCGCGCCGGAGAAGGTCGAGGCGTGGTACGCGCACACCGTCAGTGCGCTGCGGGAGACGCGTTGGGCCGATGCGGCCTACGCGGCGGGCGTGCTCTCGCACTACTACACGGACCCGATACATCCCTTCCACACGGGCCAGACGGAAGCGGAGAATTCCATTCACCGCGCCGTCGAATGGAGCATCAACCGCTCCTATGATGTACTGCGCGCCATCGGTGTGGCGCGCTTTGGTACGCTCGACGTCGCAGTGCCCCAGGGCGCCCATTGGCTGAAGGAGATGACGTGCGACGGCGCGGAATTCTCGCATCGCTACTACGAGAAGCTCATCGCGCAATACGACTTCAAGCGGGGCGTGGTGCATCCGCAAGAAGGGTTCGACGAGATCGGGCGCACCGTCATTGCCGAGCTTCTCATGTATGCCGCGGACGGCTTCGGCCACATCCTGGACCGGGCTGTGGCTGAATCAGGCGTGGAGGCGCCCGACGTCAATCTCTCGCTCGACACGGTGATGGCGACCCTCAAGATCCCGGCAAAGTGGATCACAAAGAAGCTCACCAACGCCGAGGACCGCCGCATCGTGCAAGCCATGTACGACGAACTGCAGGCGACGGGCCGCGTCGAGCACTCCCTCCCCGAGGATGACCGCATCATTCGCGATCTGCACAAGCGTGAAGTGCTCGACGCCGCGCTCACAAAACAAAGCGACAAGCGTGCCGTGCGTGTACCGGAAGGCGATCCGGCCGCGGCGCAACGCGCAAAAGTTACCCGCCAGGGACAGAGCCTCGCGCCGGCCGCCCCCGCCTTTGACGGCAAGGCCACGACAGCTCCCGAACCCAGGAAGGCGCCGCGCCGGATTGAAATCGAGGCCGAGCTTGCACCTGAAGCCTTGCCCGACCCCGCGCCACGGAGCGCTGCGCCCAACCCGCACGAGGCTGCGCTCGAACTGCCGCCACGCGTCACCTTCGCCCCGGCAGACCAGAAGGATGCAGAGCGCCGCGCGTACCTGACCGCCGTGGATGATCTGGAAAAGGCGCCCTCCATAGGTCCCAAGATGGCAGAACGCTTTGCCGCGCTCGGCATCAAGACCGTCGCCGATTTTCTCGCTCGCCCTCCCGAGGATCTCGCCAAGCTGATCGACGACCGGCGCATACCCGCGGCCGTGCTAGAAGAGTGGCAGCATCAGGCTCAACTCGTGATGGAGATCCCTGGGCTGCGAGGCACGCACGCGCAGCTCCTGACGGGCGCTGGCTACAAGACCGCGCAGGATGTGGCGGCATCCGACCCTGTGGGCTTTGCCGCCGACGTTTTGAAGTTTGCGACCAGCGATGCGGGCAAACGCGTTCTGCGCGATGGCAACCCGCCCGATATTGAAAAGATCAAATCCTGGGTCGACTCCGCGCGCCTCGAAAGGGCGGCGTGAGGTTGGGAAGCGTTCAAGGAGCGCCGGGATCGGAACTCTACCGAACCGCCGACGACTATCGATCTCAATCGGTGAGGAAGCTCTTTTGTGCTGCCGTTACAGCACTAGACAGCGTCTCCGCCTCGTCCTTGAGCAGCACGCCGGAATGTCCCCGTTTGCGCGCCTCGGTCATGAGATAGAGCAGCTTGTGTGCCGCCAGGTCATAGCTGAGCCCTTCGCGGCGCACGTTCGAGATGCAGTTGCGGGCTTCGTCGGTCAAACCGACCCGCGGGTTCAACGTCATGTAGAGGCCCATGCTGTCGGGAGAGCTGAGCCCCGGACGCTCGCCGATCAGCACCACGACCATGCTGGCGCCCAAGAGCTCTCCAACCTCATCGCCGACCGCGACACGTGCTTCGCGCACGATTACGAGGGGCGCGATGCGCCACTTCTGATCCATCAGCGGAGGCAGCACGACGTCGAGAAACGGCCCGGCATTCTCCTCGATGGCAAACGAAGAGAGACCATCCCCGATCACAACCGCGACGTCATATCCCTCCTTGGGGCGTGACACTTGCGCGAGCCTCTGGCGTGAGGCCTCGTCGAGGCGCCTGCCCTTGTCGGGCCTTTGAAGATACATGGGGCGGTTTTCAGCCGCGCTATGGAGGACGATGGGCTCGTGCCCGCGCGCCTTGAGGGTCGCTTCAAGCGCCGCCACATCGAGCTCGTGATGCACGGCGTTGCGCGCCCTTGCATGCGCGAGCTGAAAATCCAGGTGCGGCTTGGTCGGCAGGCTGGTGCCGGCGCGGCCCAGGGCGATACGCGCCGGTGTGAACTGCCTCAGCTTGTCCCACGGATTGGGAACGACGATGTTCTTGCTGTTCTCTGTCATGGCGGCCATTCCCTGTCAGTGCAGATGCGAAAGCGCGCGCTGGAACGGCGTCGGCAACGTGGCAGCCAACTTCAACGCGTCGCTCTTCTCGAAAATACCCACGTTCAGCAGCCAGTCCTCGAACTCTGGCGAGGGCTTCAGCCCGAGCGCCTTTCGGGCGTAGAGCGCATCGTGGAACGACGTCGTCTGGTAGTTGAGCATGATGTCGTCCGAACCGGGGATGCCCATGATGAACGTGATCCCTGCAACCCCCAGCAATGTCAGCAGGGTATCCATGTCGTTCTGATCGGCCTCGGCATGGTTCGTATAGCAGATGTCACAGCCCATCGGCACGCCGAGCAATTTTCCGCAGAAGTGGTCCTCGAGCCCGGCGCGAATGATCTGCCGCCCGTCGTAGAGGTATTCCGGACCGATGAAGCCCACCACCGTATTGACGAGCAGCGGCTTGTACTTGCGAGCAACCGCGTAGGCGCGCGCCTCGAGCGTCTGCTGGTCGACGCCGTGATGCGCGTTGGCTGACAGCGCGCTGCCCTGGCCGGTTTCGAAGTACATGGCATTATCGCCCACGGTGCCGCGCTGGAGACTTTTCGCGGCCTCGTAGCCCTCCTTGAGGACGGAGAGATTGATGCCGAAGCTCTTGTTTGCCGCCTCGGTTCCGGCAATCGACTGGAAGACCAGATCGACAGGCGCCCGCCGGTTGATGGCTTCGATACTTGTCGTCACATGCGTCAACACGCACGACTGGGTGGGAATGTTGTAGCGCTGGATGATCTCGTGCAGCATCTCGATGAGCGTCGTAACGGCTGCGATGCTGTCGGTTGCGGGATTGATGCCGATCACCGCGTCGCCATTACCGTACATGAGGCCGTCGACGATGCTGGCGGCGATCCCCGTCGGGTCGTCCGTCGGGTGGTTGGGTTGCAGGCGCGTCGACAGACGTCCCTTGAGCCCGATCGTATTGCGGAACTTGGTGACGACCCGGCATTTCTGCGCAATCAGCACCATGTCCTGAACGCGGCAGATCTTGGAGACCGCCGCCACCATCTCCGGCGTTAGGCCCGGGGCGAGTGCGGCAAGCGAGCGCTCTGAGGCCTCATCCGAAAGCAGCCAGTCGCGGAATCCACCGACCGTCAGATGGGCAACCGGCGCGAACGCCTTCACATCGTGGTCGTCGATGATCAGGCGCGTGACCTCGTCCGTCTCGTAGGGAACAAGGTGCTCGACCAGGAACACCTTGAGAGGGACATCGGCGAGCGCCATCTGCGCAGCCACCCGTTCCTCATCGTCTGCCGCCGCAACGCCTGCGAGATAGTCGCCTGATCGCGCTGGAGTGGCCTTTGCCATCAGCTCTTTGAGGCTCCCGAAGACATACCGATGGCCGCCGATTGAATATGAATAGCTCATGATGAATGCTCGCCGAATGTTGCTGGCTAGGTTTGCTTTCAGAATATATCTTCTTCACCTGGCGCCGCCGCAACGAGGTGATGGCGGCTGTAGAAGGCAAAATAGGCGATGAAGATCGCGTAGACCACCGCGGCGCCGATGACGACGCGCGGATCGACAAGGAAACCGGCAACGACCGCGACGCATGCAAGGGTGAGGGCGATCCCGGAGGTCACAATGCCGCCCGGCGTCCTGTAGGGACGCTCGAGATTGGGCTCGCGGACACGCAGCGCGATGTGCGAAGCCATCATCATGACGTACGAGATCGTTGCGCCGAACACGGCAATCAGGATCAGCAGATCGCCCTGTCCGCTCAGAGAAAGCAGAAAGCCGATGATGCCGGGTATGATCAGCGCGACATAGGGCGTCTTGCGCGAGCTGGTCAGCGAAAGAGCGCGCGGCAGATAGCCCGCGCGCGACATGGCGAACACCAGTCGCGAATAGCCATAGATGATCGAGAAGAAGCTCGCGATCAGGCCGGCCAGGCCGACGAAATTGACGAAGCGGCTCACCAACGTCGGTCCACCGAAGACCTTCGGCGATTCGAGGGCGGCCACCAGCGGATTGCCCGAATCCTTGAGCGCGTCCGCCCCGGCCGCACCGGGCCCGAACGTGAGGATCAGCGCGCAGAATGCGACCAGCACCAGGATGCCGCCGATCAGGCCACGCGGAAGATCGCGTTTGGGATCCGTGGTCTCCTCGGCTGCGAGGGGAACGCCCTCGACGGCAAGGAAGAACCAGATGGCGTACGGGATCGCAGCCCAGATGCCGAGGTAGCCGAAGGGCAAAAATGTACTAGCTCCTGCCGCGTCAGTGGGCGCGATGTCGAACAGGTTGTTCACATCGAAATGCGGGATCATTACGACCACGAACACGAGCAATGCCACGACGGCGAGCGCGGTGATTGCAAAGATGAGCCGCAGCGCCTCGCCGGCACCGTAAAGATGGATACCGAGAAAGACGGCGTAGAAGCCCAGATAGACGACCCAGCCGTCGATACCGAACAGGGAGTTGCAGTAGGCGCCGATGAAGACGGCGATCGCGGCGGGGGCAATGGCGTATTCGATCAGGATCGCAATGCCGCAAAGAAACCCGCCCCAAGGGCCGAAGGCGCGGCGCGCAAAGCCGTATCCGCCGCCAGCCGTCGGAGCGATGGTGGCTAGCTCCGCCAGGGCGAAGCACATGCAGGTGTACATTGTCGCCATCAGGAGCGAGGCGATGAACAACCCGCCCCAGCCGCCTTGCGCAAGCCCGAAGTTCCAGCCCGCGAAGTCGCCCGAGATAACGTAAGCGACGCCCAGGCCAACGAGCAGCAGCCATCCCGCGGCGCCCCGTTTGAGCTGCCTCTTTTCGAAGTAGTCCTGGCCAACCTTGTCGTATTCCACACCGCCGTGTCCTGTGGACTCCATAAGTGTCCTCCCGAAATGTTGTCGATTTACGTGATCGGCTTTGCAGTGCAGCATCGATCGTTCAGCGCTGGTTCGTGCCGGCACTTGGCTGACGCTAGTCCTGCGCTAATATGTCGTCTATCCAATATTGGCACGCGCGTCCGTCTTCGGACTAAAGTCTCACGGGCATGCGCAATATAAGTTTGGCTAGCTCAAGCGGACGCCACGCATGGCCTCGTCTGATCGCCACGCTCCACAAACGGCGCCGCCTTGCGGCAAGGCGGCGATCCTTCACGCCGCGAGCACGCGCGACATCGACGAGCAGGCTGCGCTGTTGCGCGGCTGGAACCAAACTTACGATCAGATTTCTACCGGATCGTTCCGGGGCGGGTTTCTGGAAGCTCAGCTCGGACCGGTGCTGTTGTTCCGGGAGGTGACCAGCAACGCCTTGCACCAGACGGGTGCTTTGCCGGCAGGCACGATCGCGGTGGGCGTGCCGCTGGCGTTGCGCGGCAATGCCACGTTCTGCGGTCAGCTATGCGACGGCACGCAACTGCATGTCTTTTCCGGAAATGATGCTTTCGAGTTTTTCTCCCCGCGCGGATTGGACATCGCAGGCTTCGTGCTGGCCGAAAGCGACCTGCACGGCGCTTTCACGCCCGACCGGTTAGAGACAGTGTTGCCCACCCTTCTAGCCCCCCATTTGCGACCGCTCGAGCCGCGGGCCGCTTGGCGCATGCGCCGCATTTTTGCGGACATTTGCGAAGTCATTACAGAGAGCCCGGAGTGTGGCGAGGATCCCTTGCGATTGTCGTTGATGTTGCGTGAGGTCACCGATGCGGTGGTAACGGCCCTTTCCAGCACTGAAGGCGAAATGTCCGAGATCTCACCCGCGCGCCGGGCGCGTGTCGTGCGGCAGGCACGCGAGTTGGTCATGGAGTCTCCAGACCTCTACGTAAGCGTAGAAGAACTCTGCCGGACGCTGTGCATCAGCCGCCGCGCTTTGCAGCAGTCGTTTCAGGAAACGCTCGGTTTCAAGCCCACGGCCTATCTGCGTGCTGTCCGGATGAATGGCGCGCGCCGTTCCATGAAGCATGTCAACTCCGTTGCGGAGGCCGCCACGCTTTGGGGCTTCTGGCATTTCGGGCGCTTCGCGCGCGACTACAAGGTGATGTTCGGAGAGTTGCCGTCGGAAGCCTTCCGGCGCTACCACGGACCACAAGAGAGCCGGAATGACCCCGTCTCGTCGCATAACGCCTTGAAAACACTGGTGAGCCCGGTTGGGATCGAACCAACGACCCTCTGATTAAAAGGCGAGGCGATCTCGTTTCAGATCAACGTCGTTTAGCAGATTCCATCATCGCAACGCCGTCTGCTAACGTATTGAAACTCTTAGCGCCGTCTCGGCGAGTGTTAAACACCCGGAAGGCGAAGTTGTAGGCGGCGACAAAGCTGGCAAGGGCCCAGCGCCCACTGCGGTAACTCTGCGCATTGATGCGCACGGAGGTAGTGTCCCAGTTTGAATTTTGAGGCTGTTGACAGCCGGTTCGCCAGCCCCCAACTCCGTGCTATGCTTAGCGTAAAGCATGGAGGCCGTATGATGAAGGTTTATATTTTTTCGGGTCCGAACAACGTATTTGGCTACACGAGTGATGATACAGGGGCAAACCTGCCATCTGCCAGCGGCCCTTGGGCGCTCTTCAAAACGATTGAGATGACCGACGGTGAGACGGGAAGGATTGGCGTCAATAGCGCCGACGCTCTCGCAGACATCAACAGGCAAGGGTACCATCTGACCCGCACAGTGGTTCAGGCCACGAGGTCAACAGGCAATGCCTAAAGGCCCCAAAGGCGAAAAACGCCCCGCTGACGTTATCAGCAACGCCGTAAAGGTGATGCGGATCGCTACCGGCGAAGAGAAAGAAGAGCTGACCGAGGACGGTAAGGACAAGGCCGCCGTCAGTCTTGGCAAGCGCGGCGGCAAGGCGCGCGCCGAAGTGCTGTCACCGAAGAAGCGGGCCGAGATCGCGAAAAAGGCGGCGGCAAAGCGGTGGGGAAACTAGGCCGTACATAAGTTTGCGCATATTTAGGCGTTGATTTCCGGAAATCATCATGTAATGATCCCCACAAATCAAGGGGGATTGAATGCCCGCACCTGACGAAACCATAGTCCGGCGTGTACTTGCCCGAAACGAGCGCGATGTGCGCATTCGGTCTTGCATCGAAAAGGCTTGGAACGACCTCAAAACAAACTATGCCGATCGCGCATGGTGGCGCCGCAAATCAACGACGCGCGCCATCATGTGGGAGAACAGCGTTCAAGCTGTTCTGTCTGATTTGCAGTCTGACGCCGATATCAGACCTATTCCTCACGACGACACCGTGTCCTTCATCGCTGATGATGTTGTTCAGTTCCGATTGAAGAAGGCCTCCTTAAGCCTGTTCACGTCAAACTATCCGACCCCGCTCGCCGGGCTGTTTCACCAGCACGACGCTGACTTGTTTGGACACACTGGTCATCATCGCGTCGAGATCGTCCACGTGTTCAACCGGTTCCAAACTGCATTGGACTGGATAGGAGTGGTGGCGCGAGAAAAGTCTGAAATTTTGTGGAAGTTTGAACTGCCTCAAGGTGGTGCCAGCGTGGTTGCGCTTCCGCCTGTCCTTCCGCAGAAGCCTGCGGCAGACACTGTTCTGCGGCCGGCGGCGAATATCGATGAAAAGAGTTCAGATGAAGAAGCTAAAAAGTGACCCAAGCCCATTTCAATTCATCGCTACTGCTTCTTGCGAGGCAGTATAGGGGAGCGAGTCAAGGTGAGGTCGCCAATAAGGCTGGCCTTAATCAGGGGCACTATTCGCGCATCGAGAACGGCCTTCTGCCAGAAGGCCCCTCGGCGGAGAACCTTGAACGGATCGCCGCCGCGCTCTCTTTTCCGGTCTCGTTTTTTTACCAGACGGACGGCCTTACCGGATTGCCGCTTAGCGTTCATCCGATGCACCGTAAACGGGCAGCGGTTGGAGAACGGGTTCTTAAACAGATTCACGCGGAACTGAACATTCGGCTCATACATTTGCGGCGCTACCTTCGCGCCGCTGATTTGAGACCTGAATTGCCCTTGCCCCATTGGGACGTTGATGAGGGGGGAGGGCCGCAGGAGATAGCGCGCGCTCTTCGCAGGGCTTGGTCAATTCCAGAAGGTCCCGTTTCGAACCTTACCAACTATTGCGAACGCGCCGGCATTCTTGTGATTTGGTGCGAGCTGGAAAAGGGGATCGACGGCGTGACTATGCAGGTTCGCGACTTGCCACCATGCATCTTTCTGAATCGCGACGTGCCCCCCGACCGGATGCGCGCTTCGCTCGCCCATGAACTTGGGCATGTGATCATGCATCGGGTTCCGACAGAGAACATTGAAGATGAAGCCAACGCTTTTGCCGCAGAATTGATGGTGCCAGAAAAGCAGTTCCGACGGCAGTTCATCGGGCGTGTTGGTATTTCTCTTGAATGGTTGGCACTCCAGAAGGCGTACTGGAAAATGTCCATGGCTTTCTTGTTGTATCGCGCGGGCGCTATAGACGCGATTACGAGGCACCAAAGCGAGTATGTCTGGAAAAAGATCGCATCGATGGGATGGCGGTCACGCGAACCCCAGGAAACGGACTTCCCTTATGAGGAGCCATCTGTTTTTCCAGGGCTTCTGAAAATGCACAGTGATGTTCTTAAGTTTGACCTCAACACCATCGGCAAGCTTGTCTCTTGTGAAGTAGGCGAATTGCAAAGGCTCTATCGTCCTTATCTCGGAAAGGGCAAACCCGGCCTTTATGTAGTGAAATGAACTTTCATGCTTGACGAAACTGAGACACTACCCTGCCCTCTGCCCACAGACCAGGCCAGAAACGAGCGAGGGCAAAGCGGGGTCGACGTTACGTTCTCTGCCACAGTCGCAGCAGCGGTTTGCCAAACGACCGATTCGGGCGGCCATAGAGCCAGCCTCTAGCGCCTGTTTTTGCTCCTGTCGCGTGCCTCCAGGCCCTCGGCGAGCAATTCCCGTATCACAGCGGTCCGGTCGGGCCGATCCAAACGCTCGGCGACGATCGCATCAAGCGCATCGAGCATTTCGGCGGGCAACCGCAGCGCGATCTGCTTCATAGGCTCGTCCGGCCCTGGGGGCCGGCCGCGTTTTGCTGTCCGTTTGGGCGCTCTGCTCATGCGGCGATAGTAACGCGCCCGGCGACATACGCAACGCATCCCAAAAAATACCTGTTGAGAATACCCCTATTGGTCTTGCTTAATCGTATCCCAATAAATATATTACAGAGCAGTTGAGACGGCCAACGGCCCCACGCCAAATGCAGGCCCCGGAAAAACGGCAAAGACCAGCCGGGGACCCAGAGAGCGCGGGACTTCCGAAGGCCCGAGGGACGCGGAGGGCGCAGCCATGCCCGAACGCCCTCTTCACGCTCAGCCTGAAGATTGCTAGCAGTTTCAGAGGGAGACCAATGAAAATGGCCGCGCTTGACGCCCACCTGCCGGAAGACCTCAACGCTTGCTTTGCTGGCGTCGACCTCAAGCTGGCGGCGATCCGGGAGGCTCAGGCCCTACACACCCAGCGATTTTCGAGCATCGAGCGCAAGCTCGATCTTCTGGCGGCAACACTCGCCAACGCGCTCGAGCGGCTGCCCAAGACCTGACTTCGACCTGACCTGCACCCTGCGCCTTTGGATCTGATCGGGTGTTTCTCGCTACACAACCCATCAAAAACCGATGGCCGCATCTTTCCCCGCCTTGGGGACGGCCCACACGAGCCTGTGCGCCCAGCCCAGCTGCCCGCGCGCCACTAAACCGATCAAATCCCTGAACCCTTCACGGCGGGCCGGCCATTCGCCCAGCAAGAGATGGCGACGGGCGCGCACCGATAGCGCGTGAACGCATGCGCATGGCGGCCGGCTCGCGGAACGCGAGTCGCCATGCGCCACGAAAAGAGCGGCCCACGGCGGTGCTTCCAACACCGCACGCGGGCCTTGATCCAACACCCTGCAGGAACAGGAGTTGAACCCATGAAATGCACTACCACAATAAGAAGCCCCGGCGCACTGACGCTCGGGGTGTTTTTCACCGGCGTGACAGGTTTCACGATCGTCAACGACGTGTGGAACGGCGCCGCCTTCACGATCGCGCATCTCAATGCGGCCGCCGCCCTGGTGGCCGCCATCGCAGCGGGCCACATGGCGCTGCCGGCCCTCTGGCGCGGCCAGGTCCTGCCCGCTCTCGGGCTCGCAGCGATCTTTGCGGCGTCGACGGGTTACATCGTCACCAGTGCCGGCGCGCGCAACGCGGAGGCCGCCCAGGCCAAGGCCGCGACGATCCTCAAGACCAACGAGGAACGCGCAGTTCTCCGCGGCAAGGTCACCGAGGCCGAGGCGGACGTCGAGACTTACAAGTCCGACCTCGACCAGGCGAAGGCCTCGGCCGCGAGAGAGTGCGCCAGCGGCAAGGGCAAGCGGTGCGAGGGACGCCTCGAGACCCGCGACTGGGCGGCCAAGGATCTCGAGCGCGCCGAAAGCCACGCCGGGCTGATGCGGGGCCGTCTTGCCCTCCTCGGTCCGGAGACGAAACCGTTCGAGGGCTATCACCACGCCGCGCGCGTGTTCGAGGCCGCAGGACTGGGCAACGCCGGCGTCATCGAGGCCCGACTTGAGTTGCTACTGCCCTTCGTGCTCGTGCTGATTTCCGAAGTCGGCACGCTGGTGTTCCTCGGCATGGCGCTCGGCCACCGGGATACCGCCGGCAACCGTCACGCGGCCCGCCAGCACGGGGCAACCGGCCCGGCAACTGTCGACAACGACAACAGTTGCCAGCAACCGACGCCTCCGAAAGGCGGCAACCGTGCAATCGTTCCAACCGACAACTCCCGCATGGTTGCCAGCAAGGCGGCCGCCGAGGCGGACATTGTCCGTCTAGTTGCGCGTGGAGAGCGGTTGCCGTCTCAGGATGCGCTCGCTGCCCGCTGGGGCGTTCATAAGGGCACGGCTTCAAAATGGCTGGGCGACTTCGAGCGACGCGGGCTCATCGCCCGTCAGCGCGAAGGCCGCGCCAAGCGCATCGCGGCGGCCGCCTGATGTTGGCCGAGTTGGCTGCGGTACGCCGCCAAGCAACAGCGGCGCGCGACGTGCGCCGCTGCTGCTACCTCACGCTTGCCATCACGAGCGTGCTCTATGCACCGCTCGCCGCGCTCCTGATCGCTCTCGCCACGTGATCCCCGGCGGCGGGACGAACCGGGCCGTCGCTGCCTCTCCCTCAACCACACACAGAAGGATCCGAACACAATGACCACTTCCAATTCAGCCTCTCCGATCGTCGAACTCGCGGAAGAACTCCGCCAGCTTTGGCACGATGGATTCCGCGCGGAGAACGTGCTGCTGCGCTTGGGGAAACCAGGCAATGAAAAGCTCAAGACCCGAGAACACCGGCGGGTTGTACCAACCGAGATCAGGCTCGAAGCCTTCGAGAAGGAGGCAAAGGATCGTGCGGGCGAACTGGAAGACTACATCTCCAGGCTCAGCCCGCAAACGCCGGAGGACGCTCTTGTGCTCGCGGCTCTGGCGGAGGTCGTTGCCGAACGACTTTCGAACGATGGGAAAGACGACCGACGATTGGGCAGGATGATCGGAGAACTCCGTACTTACCTGGCCCGCCAGTGCGGAAAATCGCCGGCGGATCTTGGCTTGGTCGAAACATACGGCCCCATGCACGGGACCTGGAGCAATGTTGTCGAAAAATCACGGCGGCTACTCGACGAGCTCGAGCCTAAACTCGCCCCGGTCCCCCAGAATCTCGATGATGAGGAGGTCAGGGTGCAATGAGAAACGCGGCCCGGGCATCGCTGACGGCCGCGCAAGAGCGCTTCTGCGCGGAGTTCCTGGCAAACGGCGGCAACCAGGGCGCCGCGGCGCGCGTCGCCTACCCGCAATGCCGTGCGGCTTCTGAACGCGGCCGCCGGCTCCTGCGGCAACCGCACATCATGGCGCGCATCGCCGAGCTACACGAGCTACAGATGGCGCCAATCGAACCGCCGCAAAGTGAACCACCGGACACAGCCGCGCTCGAGCAGGCGGCCGCGACCGCGTTCGATGATCGTGTTCCGGATCTCGTCAGGCTCATTGCGCTGCGGACAGTGTCGGCGGAGCTTCGGCAATGGGCGGCACGCCATCGCAGCGGCGATGGCGGCGTCAAAGTCGTCGTGCGTCTCAGCCTCGACAACTAATGTTACTGTACACACCCTCAAGCCCTCGCCGGCGCGCCGCCTGCGGGGGCTTTTTTGGCGCGGCTTACTTGACAAAATACGTGCTACGTATCACGGTTAAGGCAACATGATTTGCAGCTTCGCCAACGCAGAGACCGCAAACTTCGCAGTCACCGGCAAGACCAGAGCCGGCTGGCAGGCCGCCGCGTCCGTCGCCTTGCGCAAGATCGACGCCCTGCGCGCTGCCGTGCGGCTGAATGATCTGCGCAGCCCGCCTGGCAATCGCCTTGAAGCGCTCGCCGGCGACCGCGCCGGACAGCATTCGATCCGCATCAACGACCAATGGCGCATCTGCTTTCGTTGGACAGAGCGCGGGGCCGAGGATGTCGAGATTACCGATTATCACTAGGAGTACGACAAATGCCTAAGATCGCCGACGACATTCGAGCCACGAAGCGGGTAACGACGCACCCGGGGGCCTACTTGAGGGACGAGTATCTTGAACCCCTCGCTCTGAGCGCCCGCGCCATTGCCGCCGAGATCGGAGTTCCGGCGAACCGGCTGACGGAGATGATCGCCGGCCGGCGCGGCATGACGGCCGATACGGCGCTGCGGCTGGCCAAGCGCTTCGAAACATCGCCCGAGTTCTGGATGAACCTTCAGACGATGCACGACCTGTCCAAGGCCGTTATCGCCCAGCGCAGCGGCAAGCGGGCTGCGTGACCCGCGGGCCACCATCATTTGGCGTGTTGCAGATTCACGTCGGCGACACGTTATGCGGCTCGCGCTCAGGGTCGACGGCGGAAAAACTTAAGTACCCTTCAAAAAGCCCTCGGCGCTTTCCAGCGCCGGGGGCTTTTTTTGTTGTCAAAGGCAAATGGCCGGCCTGCGCGATCAGCGGCATTGGCGCCGATATTCATAGATCTCCGATCTCGTCGGCTTTGCCGCCAATTTCGGCGCATCCTTACCGGCGCTTGTGGAGCGCCTCCGTTGGTCGTAGATTTCGGCCGCACTCGGCCCTGTCGGGCATGTCCGAGCCGCCTTGCTGGGGTTCGTAGAGCGCCCCGCCGATGGTCTTGGCCCGCCGATGTCAGCTTGCCCGGCAACTCCCGAGCGCCCTCGCCGAGGCTCGTGGACAGCGGCTGCCGACGTCGACTTAACCGGCAATCTCGGCGCATGATAGTAATGGAACATCTGTTCTAAAATTGCCGCCATTCATTTTTCTCCTCTTCTCGCCGCAACGTTCCTCTAACCTTATCCGCGCGCTGCCTCCGCTTTCTTCTGGATAGCTGCCAGATCCTCGCGAACAACGAGGCGCTCATTGCTCGACAACCAAAGCTCGTTTGCGCCTGGCACTGCCACCGTCGGCGCCGCGCGGACGATGTGTAGAGGGTTGACTAGGACCGCAGCGCCGGCCGTCGACGTAAGCTGGATCAGCATTTTTTTTCTCCTTCGCGCAAATTTCTCGAAACGCCCTGAACTCGGAATCCCCCTCCCCTGCCGCGTGCCGTCCTGGGTCGTTAGAACAGCCAAAAACCCCTGTGTTTATTGGTGTTTTTTGAATCCGGAATCGGAATCCCCTAATTCAAAATTTTTGCAAAGAGTGAGCCTCTGCGCGCTACGGTGCCCGCATCGGGGTGGGGTGGTGGGTACGGTCCCTAGTTGTAGGGGGTGGGGATGCATGGCGGGGCGGCAGCGCCCTGTGGCCCCGCTACGGGTGTTCATCGGCGTGCTCGCTCGATCGCCATCTTCATGAGGCGGACGGCAGTCTGCTGCACGCCCACCTGTACGGTGGCCAGGCGCGTCCAGAACGGCGAGGCGCGCGATGCGACGTTGCGGCGGAAATGGTAGCGGCCGTCGACGCGCTCCACGTCAGGCGTGCGCGGCCAGCCTGCAGGCCAGGCGAGCGGGAATGCGTCAACGCTCATTGCGCGCCTCCCGAGCCGGCCGGCGGCAACAGCCGTGCCAGACGCGCGCGCAGCGGGGCTTCCCCGCCGGACGCGCAAATGTTTCGAACCAGTTGTTCGGCGGCATCGAGCGCGATATTGAGTGGATCATCACGTTCGTCGGGTTCGTGCGCTGCCGGTCGCGGCGGAGCTGCAGCGCGCGGCTTGCGCGTCGACGGCCCAGCGCTGGACCACGTTTTTCTGATCGCGCGGCGCGGCATCATCGGACCTCCAGTTTTTGCAGTCTGTCATGGCGCACATCGACAAAACCGCTGCGGCGGCAGGCCTCCGCGTATGGCGGGCTGTTCCCAGCCACCAGCGCGACGGCTGCTGCAAAACGGGGATCGCTGGCCGCGATACGTGTGCATCCCGGTGCGGGCTCACGTCTGCGCGACTCCGACGCCGCCATCTCCTCAACATCTGAACCCAAAACGTCGGCGTCGAAACGCGGGGACTCCAGGATCATCCCGCAAACGGTCCCGAACGCGGCGTCGCCGTTTTTTGTTAACGCGGTCGCCAGCGTTTGTTTGTTGGCGTGCGTCAGCTGCTGCTGCAAACGTTTGACCGCCAACGTCCGAAACATCGCGTTCGGAACGTTGACGTGGGGTGCCGTCGCCATCGCGACCAGATCATCCACAGGCAGGCCCAACCCCTCCGCCCGCCGCCTCAGTTGTGGCGACACGCCACGACTAGCCCTCCGATTCAAAACACAACTAGAAAACCCATCAGGCGGTGGCGCTGGCGTTTCTGTTTGTGCGTGTGTGGGTGAGTCTGAATCTGACTCTGAATCTGATTCTGGGGGCGTTACGTCCCCGCTACTGAAACGTTTCACCGCTGTTTCTGCACGCCTCCGCTGGCGAAATTTATGCACGCGCTGCGTGCTGTTGTCCGACACGTACTGGTGCGTGCGCCAGTCATGTAGGCGGAACCGGCGCGCCGGCGCGGGCCCTTCAACGTCGACCAGGCCCGCCTCGACTAGGTCACAAACGACCGATTCCGCGTCCTGTGTTGTCGTGCGCAAATGGCATGCGACGTCGCGCATTTTCGGCAGCAGGCCCGTGTCGTCGGCCATCAACAGGCAGCTGCACCATGCGCGGTGCTGCCGGTCGTTCAACGAAACTAGTTTTGGGTTATGGAGGGCTGTTCGGTACAGCCGCACCCATGGATTCGTGCGCTGCATACCGCGCCCCGTTGATCGCGATTTGCGCATCAGGCATAATGCGGTTGTCGAGGCCGCTGCCCAGCGCACGTCGCGGGTTTCGTTTGACGAGCCGCCAACCGGCTAAAACGGTTGGCGGCCCTCCCCACACAAACGCAACGACGCAACATCGCCACTGACGCGACCAACGCGGACGCGACATCAACGCAACGAAATCCAGTTTTTCCGCGCGCGCTCAGCGCCGTGGCAGCGTCTCAACGAACGCCTCTAGGTCCGTCATGCTGTAGATGACGCGGCGGCCCAGTTTGCGGTATGGCGGCGACCTGCCGAGCCGCCGCCACGACGGCAACGTGTAGCGGGAAACCCTCAAAAAATCGGCGGCCTCGTCGCTGGACAGCAGACGTTCGTTAGCCACCGTTTGCATAGCTGTGGACGAACCAGTTGCATCTGTTCTGCAAACCACTGTAGCTACCTCCATCTACGTGACGCCTTGTCTTGATCGGTAGGCGTGTTCGGTGGACAGTGGTTTGGAATTCTAGTCGGGGAGCGCATGTCTCTTCGGACGAAACATCTTCTCAGACGCTCTGGTGACAGCCAATACAGGCTCCACCTGACACCGGAGCAACGCCGGTTGAAGGCGGCGTGGGAGGCGTGGAAATCCGCCCAACCGACGCTTCCAACGAACCGTACAGCACCCGAATTTAAGGAAGGCCTTGCGTTTCTCGATCGCGTCTGCCGCGACCTGGGCCACAGCACCATAACCCTCAATGAATTGACGGGCCATCCTGGCTACCTGCGTTCGACCAACACGCTGGCGGGAGGGGATGCTGTGACCACGCCCGGCGCGCAGTTCTTGACGATGTTGTTCGAGGCGACCGGCGAACCGTACCTCAGCGATGCAATTGTGCGTGCCCACGGAATCGATGGCCGTTTTTGGCGACATGCCGTCAGGCGTGTCGAATCAAGCGTCAGGGGCGAGCCCGAGCGGGAGGGCTGCGTGGAACACGTGCTCCACGAGCTACGCATCGCGGGGTGGAAGCCCGACCAGCACATGCCGCGCGGACTGCGCAATAGCGCCTTTTGCAGAGTTGTCGAACGCCTGAAAATACCAGCCTCAAGTTTTGAGGCGGCCATCGCCGATGTCGAAAAAGCCTTCAATGAGGCAAGAGCGCGAGGGTTCAAGCTAGAACCCTTCAGGCACACGGCAGTGATCGGGACGATAACGATCAGGGTGTTACCAGACCGGAGGATTCTAGATCCTGCCAATTGGTCAGTTGTGCCCGCTGACACCTCGCAGAACGTCCCAAACTCAACCTTCTGGCGACGTGTATTACACCAGGGCGACGCAGTTCTAGTCGGATAGACGACTAGAATTCCAAACCGCTACCGATCCACTCACCTACCTTCCTTGCATTCAGAGCGAGGAAGGCGCGATTCTGGGCCACATGGGTAGACAAGGCGGATCTGAGAGTGCTCCCCATCATCGCACAAAGGCGAATGCACGTGCCCGCCTCGCCAGGATCGGAATAGCGCCACGCGGCCTGCCCTTGGATGAAGCGGCGGCCTATGTGAACCTCTCACCCAAAGCATTTCTTGCTGAAATCGAGGCAGAGCACTACCCTCGCCCCCTGCAACATCGAGCAAGCACGTTGACATGGGACCGGCGCGCGCTGGATCTTGCCATGGACCGACTTTCTGGCCTTATAAGCCCCAGCGCTGAAATCCACGGTCCAGGACAGGCGACTGCGGCCATGGACGAGGCCATCGCGAATGCCGAAGTCTAGCCTTCCCAAGTACGTCGTAGCGATTCCAGATCGCAAAGGTGCCGTGCGCTATTATTTCCGCGTCGCTGGCAAGTATCAGCGGCTGCCGGCCGATCCGACCTCACCCGTCTTCTACGAGGCCTACGCCCAGCGCCTCGCCAACACCACCTCAGAGTCCCGCATAGGGCGCAAGGTGGCGAAACCAGGCAGCCTTGCCGCGCTGATCGCCGACTTTAAAGCGGCACCAGAGTTTACCGTCCGGCTGACCAGCGAACGCTCCCGGGTTTCCTATGCTCAGCAGCTCGACCGCCTGTCGTGTCTCGGCACCTTTCCTGCAAAGGACGTCGGCCGCGCGCAGATCCTGAAGTTGCGCGACAAGATCGCGGCCAAGCGCGGTACCCGCACGGCCGATCTGTTCATCGCCGTGGCACGCCGTTTGTTTTCCTTCGCGCTCGATAGGGAGGTCGTCACCGTCAATCCGCTGTCGCACGTCGCGCGCGTCAACATCGAGGAGTCGTACGCCCCGTGGACACCCGTAGAGTTCCAAGCCTTTCGCGCGTCGAAGCCGCCGCAGTGGGCGCTGACGGCGGCCATGCTGGCCCGCTGGACAGCAGCGGCGCGCTCGGATGTGCTCGGCATGTGCCGGGAGCACTATGACGGCGCAGCGATCCGCTACACGCGCGCCAAGACCCGCCGCCACCAGGTCGGCGAAATGATCATCACCTGTCACACCGAGTTGCGGCGCTACCTCGACGACCTTCAGATCGAGGTCGGCCTGCTGGTGCCCGATCCACGTGGCGGACGATGGAACGAGAGCGCGTTCTCCAAGGCTTTTCGCACGGCGCTCGACGACGCGGGCCTCAAACACCTGCACTTTCACGGGCTGCGTCACACGCAGGCCACCGACATCGCCGAGGCGGGCGGCAGCGAGGCGGAGATCGCGGCCGTGACAGGCCACCAAAGCCCGGCCATGGTGAAGCGGTACACCAAGCGCGCGCGCCAGGAACGGCTCGCCGCGCAGGCGATTGCCCGCCTCGAAACCGGCCGGAAACGCCGGCTCAAGAACAAGGGCCGAACGGCTTGAGTGTTAAATTATCTGACACGAGTGTTAAACATCAGCGCACGGAGCGCGCATAACGCCTTGAAAACACTGGTGAGCCCGGTTGGGATCGAACCAACGACCCTCTGATTAAAAGTCAGATGCTCTGCCGCTGAGCTACGGGCCCACAAGGGGGTGCGATTACCCGCCTTTTGGCCCGCTGGCAAGCGGCATGCTCCCAACCCCGTGGTGCCAATGGTCACGGCTTGATTTGCGGGTGTTTCCAAGAGGGCTGACTCGCTGTCACAAGGCGGGCGATGCGTACGGACGGTCGTTCCAACCCTCTCGCACGCGCGGGGACCATTTCCGGCAGCACAACGCTCAGGATTTGCCTTAAGGCCTTCCACCTCCTCATGCAGCCAGGACATGGCTGCCTTGAGTGCACAAACTCAAGGCAAATGCTGTATGACAGCGCCTCGCCTCGCTGACTTTGGCGGACGGCGCGACTTTTTCCGTGCGCATCCGCGTGAGGCCATCGATCAATGACTGGACAGCCCGCCACCGGCCGCTTGGCCCTTGTCAGCGACCGCCTGAAGGCGATTGCGCTGATGTGTACGGCCGTCACGCTGTTTTCCTGCCTCGACGCCTCGGCCAAATATCTCGTCACCAAGGTAGGCCTGCCCACCGCCGAAATCGTCTGGCTGCGCTTCGTCGGTCAGATGCTGCTGATGATCGTGATCCTCGGCCCCAACGCGATACCCGGCCTCCTCCAGACCAAGAAGCTCGGGTTGCAGATCACGCGTTCCGTTTTGATGGCTGCAACGACGACCTTCAATTTCATCGCCGTGAAGTATCTGCGCCTCGATCAGACCGTGTCGATCGCCTTTCTTGCTCCCCTCGTCGTGGCCGCACTCGCCGGGCCGTTTCTGGGAGAATGGGTCGGCTGGCGGCGCATGGTGGCGATCTTGATCGGGTTCCTCGGCATCCTCATCGTCGTGCGCCCGGGCTTTGCGCAGGTCCATTGGGCATTCGGCATCGCCTTTCTGGCGATGCTCGCGTATGCGCTCTTCATGTTGCTGACGCGCAAGCTTTCGCCGTTCGATCCACCCCTCGTCACGCTGTTTTACGCATTGCTCGTGGGCACCGTCGCCGCCGCGCCAGCGGCGTTTTCCGTCTGGGTCTGGCCGGCGGATCTCTGGCAGTGGGCACGTCTGCTAAGCCTTGGTGCGCTCGGCGGCGCAGGCCATTATCTGCTTATCCTCGCCTATCGCCTTGCGCCGGCGTCCAGCGTCACGCCATTCCTCTACTTCCAGATCCTCTCGATGGTCACGCTTGGCTATCTGGTCTTCGGCGATGTGCCCGACCGCTGGTCGATGCTGGGGTCCAGCGTGGTGATCGCGGCGGGCATCTATCTGGTGCATCGCGAGCGCGCAACGGCGCTGGAGGAGAAGGCAGCGCTCAGCCGCGCGCCGTGATGCGCGCCTTGGTCTCCTGCGCCCAGGCGGCAAAGCGCTCCTGCGCGATCGCCTCGCGCATCGCCGCCATCAGTTCCTGATAGAATGTCGTGTTGATCCACGAAAGGATCATCGCGCCCAGGTACTCGCCGGACCGGATGAGGTGATGCACGTAGGCGCGTGAATAGTCCCGCGCGGCGGGGCATCCGCTCGACGCATCGATGGGCGTCAGGTCCTCCGCGTGCTTGGCGTTCTTGAGATTGAGCACGCCGCCCCAGGTGAAGGCGTAGCCGTGGCGTCCGTTGCGGGTCGGCATGACGCAATCGAACATATCGATGCCGCGCGCCACGCTCTCGATGAGGTCGAGCGGTGTGCCGACGCCCATAAGATAGCGCGGCTTGTCGCTGGGCAGGAAAGGAAGCGTTGACTCCAGGGTGGCGATCATCGCCTCGTGGCCCTCGCCGACCGCAAGGCCACCGATCGCGTAGCCCGGCAGATCGAGACCGACGAGCACCTCAGCCGAGCGCCGCCGCAGGCTTGGATCGATGCCCCCCTGCACGATGCCAAAGAGCGCCTGCCCCGGTGAAGCGAACGTCTCGAACGCGCGCTTGGAGCGCTCCGCCCAGCGCAGTGACAGTTCCATCGCACGCGCCACCTCTTTCGTCTCGGCTGGAAGCTCGATGCACTCGTCGAACTGCATCTGGATGTCGGCGCCGAGCAGCGACTGGATCTCGATGGAACGCTCTGGCGAAAGCATGTGGCGCGAGCCGTCGATATGGGACTGGAACGCGACACCTTCCTCTGTGATCTTGCGGATTTTCGAAAGGCTCATAACCTGGAACCCGCCGGAGTCCGTGAGGATCGGCCCGTCCCAGCGCATGAATTTGTGCAGACCGCCAAGGCGCGCCACGCGCTCGGCACCCGGCCGCAGCATCAAATGATAGGTGTTGGCGAGCAGGATATCGGCGCCCGCCTGGCGGACCTGCCCGGGATAGAGGGCCTTCACGGTCGCCACGGTTCCAACCGGCATGAAGGCCGGCGTGCGGATGATCCCGCGCGGGGTCACGATCTCGCCGAGGCGGGCAAGCCCATCCTGGGCCAGCGGCGTATAGCCGAAACGGGAGAGAGCCTGTTCCATCGCGAGGACGTTTAACACTTGGCCGCGCCGTGCGCGGGAAAAAGCAGGCTCGCATCGCCATAGGAATAGAAGCGATAGCCGTGCGCGATGGCATGCGCATAGGCTTCCTTCATTGCTTCCAGTCCGCTGAAGGCCGAGACCAGCATGAACAGCGTGGAGCGTGGCAGGTGGAAGTTGGTCATCAGCGCGTCCACCGCCTTGAAGCGATAGCCCGGCGTGATGAAGATCGACGTCTCGCCGCTGTAGGGCCGTATCTCCCCGGCGTCGTTCGAGGCGCTTTCCAAAAGACGCAACGAGGTAGTGCCGACCGCGATGATGCGGCCCCCGCGAGCGCGCACGGCGTTGAGCGCGGCCGCAGTCTCCGCCGGCACCTCCCCCCACTCGGGGTGCATCGTGTGGCCTTCCGTGTCCTCGGACTTGACGGGGAGGAATGTGCCCGCACCGACGTGCAACGTCACGAAGTGCTCCTCGACACCCTTGGCCTTGAGCGTGTCCAAAAGCGCATCGGTAAAATGCAGCCCCGCCGTGGGCGCGGCAACCGCCCCCGGCTCGGTCGCATACACCGTCTGATAGGTAATGCGGTCTGCATCGTCAGGCGAACGGCGGTTGGCGATATAGGGCGGCAGCGGCATCTCCCCAACCGCGAGGAACGCAGCGTCAAGATCGGGCCCCGACAGGTCGAACGCGAGATCGACTTCGCCCCCCGGGGTCTTCCCCAGCACGGTCCCATCCAGCGCCCCCATGTGACACATCGTGTTGGTGTGTCCCAGCTGAACCCGGTCTCCGGGCTCCAGCCGTTTGGCTGGACGCGCCAGGACTCGCCAGGCATGATCATCAAGGCGCTGGATGAGGTTGAGCGAGATCTTGGCGCTGACGCCGTCGCGGATGCGCACGCCACGCAGTGCGGCAGGAATAACGCGCGTCTTGTTGAAGACGAGCGCATCGCCGGGCGACAGCAGATCCGGCAGGTCGCGCACGCTAAAATCCCGCATGCGATCCGTTGCACCTGGCGTCACCACCAGCAGCCGGGCGCTATCGCGCGGCGAGATGGGGCGCAGTGCAATTCTGTCATCGTCCAATTCAAAATCGAAAAGTTCGGTGCGCATGGAAATCCCTGCAGCCGCATCAGGTGAAACGTGTTCGGTTGCCCGCAACAAGTGTGAACGATCCGGACGCCAATCTAAAGTTAATCGTGCGGCGCGCACGCTGAGAATGCCAGAGGGCTTTGCGGAAGGGGAACCGGTTTTCCGATGACAAGCACGACAAAGCAGAAGGCCCAGAACCGTTCCGTAATTCTACTAAAACCTGGAGGCTCTAGCGCGGGAACCGCAATATTGCCGCCGCCGCGCAGCCCGCCACCAAGATCCAACTTATGATTGTCAGGCTTCCCCCGGCCGGCGCCGCGAAAGGAAAGACGTGCTGACCTGTCGTGGCATGCAGCGCCACATCGCCCGAGAACAGACAAATGGCAACAAGCATCAGGGTGCCCGCAGGCACAAAGCCGCGATTGGGAAGGAGCGCGGCAAGGGCGGCGATAGCAACAAGGGCGGCAGCATGGATCATCAGCATGAACGCTGCCGTTGCAAGCGCCGGGCTGTCGATTTTGTGGGCCGCGACGGCAGCAAGCGCAACGCCTGCCGCTCCGGCCAGTCCCGCGCCCGCAACGAGCGCAAGACATCCCTTTGTGAAAATCACCCCTGGGGCCGATGCCGCAGGCATTACGGTTGATCCGCCGCCACGCGCACCGAGATCATCTTGTCGGGCGAGCGCGGAGGCTCACCGCGGTTGATATTGTCCACGTTTTCCATGCCCTCGATGACCTTACCCCAAACCGTATACTGGCCGTCGAGGAAAGTCGCATCGTCGAAGCAGATGAAAAACTGGCTGTTGGCCGAGTTGGGGTTCGACGACCGCGCCATGGAGCAAACGCCGCGCACGTGCGGCTCCTCGTTGAACTCCGCGGGAAGATTGGGATGGCTGGACGATCCAGTACCCCGGCCCTGTGGGCAGCCCGTCTGCGCCATGAAGCCGTCGATGACGCGATGGAACACGATGCCGTCATAAAACTTCTCGCGTGCGAGCTGCTTGATGCGCTCGACGTGCTTGGGTGCGAGATCGGGCCGCAATTCAATCACCACCGCGCCCTTGGTCGTCTCGACGATGAGCGTGTTCTCGGGATCCTTGTACGCCGCCATTCTGGGTTATTCCTCCAAAGTCTGTTCAATGACGAAATCGCTCTTATGGGCGAACGCCTCTTGACCGGATGCCACCGCACGCAGAAAGCGTGCGGTGGCGGTTTCAATTTACTGCACGGTGACCTTCACCATCACGTCCGGACTGTCGACCATGCCGCTGCCGCCGGCGCCGCGCTTGAGCTTGTCGACGAACTCCATACCCGAGACGACCTGTCCCCAGACAGTGTACTGGCCGCGCAGCCCCGCGCATCCGCTGTCGTTGAAGCAGATGAAAAACTGGCTGTTGGCCGAGTTGGGGTCCTGCGTGCGCGCGGCGCCCACTGTGCCACGCATATAGGGCTCGTTGGAAAACTCCGCCGGCAGATCGGGCAGATCCGAGCCGCCCGTTCCGGTACCCGTGGGATCGCCCGTCTGCGCCATGAAGCCGTCGATGACGCGGTGCCACTTGACGCCGTCATAGAACCCCTTCGCCGCCAGCGCCTTCACGCGCTCCACATGCTTGGGTGCAAGGTCGGGGCGCAACTTGATGACGACCTTGCCGGTCTTGAGTTCAATGACCAGCGTATCGCCGGCGGCTGAAGCCTGATGGCTTGCGGCCATGACGCCGAACGACACCGCCACGAGCGCGGCGGCAAGGCTTTTAAGAAAACGCATGGGGTCCTCTCTGGTTGTTCTGAAGATGCACCGGCGCCATCGCCGGCCTACGCCGCGTGCGCTCCCGGTTCTGGTGTGCCCACCGGCCTGAGAACTCAGACAGCGGCAGGCCGCGCAGTGTCGCCGTCCTTATGGCGATTTGACGGCCCACGGGCAACCCCCTCCTGCGCGCACGCGGCTAGCCACCCGGACGGTCTTTCATGCCGCGCGACCGGCTTGAAGCCGCAGGCGATACCTCATCCGGCATCGTTGGGGGAGCGTGGGAAGATGGTGCCCTGCCAGCCGGAAGCCGGGGCAGATTTGCCAGATCGGCCAACAGCACCCGGCCCATGTCCTGCACGACTCCGGCGGGCGAGACGACGATGCCCTCCTGCACCAGCCGGACAAACTGTGTCTCTCGCCAGGGCCCGCGCCCGATGGCTCCGCCCACGGCGACCACCCGGTGCCAAGGCACCATCTGAAGCTCGTCCTCGCTCAACCGGGCGATCGCGATCCTTACCCAGGCCGGCGCAACATCAAGTTGGGCCGCAATCGCCTCCGGCGTGGTCACCCGGCCAGAAGGGATAGCCGCAAGCAACGCCATCAGGCGGCCGCGCAAGGGGCCGCGCTGCAAATCGCTGCCGGCTGGCCCGCTCGGACGCGTTCTCATGCTGTTGTCCCGAGGTCGAGGTATTGCATAGGCCGAGGTTTCGCTCGTCGTTAATCGGCTAGATCGGATTTTTGACCCTGGTCTTGGCGCGCAAGGCATCCGCAACCAGGGGCGAAACGAACGGCGTGGCGTCTCCCCCCATGGCCGCGATGGCGCGGACCAGATTGGCCGCGATGTGGCGCACGGCCGGGGAAGCGGACACGTAGATGGTCTGGATCTCGGGGGCCATTTCGCCATTCATGCCGGCCATCTGCATCTCGTAATCGAAGTCGGTCCCATCGCGCAGGCCACGCACGATGACGCTTGCGCCGTGCGTGCGGGCAGCATCCACGGCCAGTCCGGAAAACGTGACGATCTCGATGCTCGTCCCCGTCGCGGCGGTGATCGGTCCGGCCTCTCGCGTCAGCATCGCGACGCGCTCGGCCTCCGTGAACATCGGCGCTTTGCCAGGATTGACGCCAATGCCGATCACGAGCTTATCGAGCAGCGCCGCTGCGCGCCTGATCACGTCCGTATGGCCGAGCGTCACCGGATCGAAGGAGCCGGAGTAGAAGCCCGTGCGGGTCTTGGATTTGGATTTTGCGGGCATCGGCGGCCTTGTGAAAGGATGCGCTGCCAGCCTTGATAAACCGGACAGGGGGGTGACAATAACCCGCCCCTTCACCATTGCCCAGCCCTGGCCTTGCGTAGCCTGAACGGCGCCAAGGCGCTGAGGAAAATGACAAGGCCCGGCGCATAACCGGGCCTTGCAGCGATCTTAGGCTTAAGAACGTCGCGTTACTTCAGCGGCGCTGCGGCTTCGCGAGACCCGAAGATGTCCGACAGGTTGAACCGATAGCCCAAGCCCACCGAGAAGATCCACGGATCGATGTCGACATCGGCCGAGTGACCAGTGCCCCAATTCGCCTCGGTGTCGAGCCATACCTTCTTGACGTCGGCGTTCAGATAGAGACCATTGCCGAGTTCATAATCGAAGCCAGCCTGCAGCGCCAAGCCCCAGGCATTGTCGATATCGAGCGACGCGCCGCCCAACGTGGGGCTGTCCCCCTCGCTGAAGAAGGCAATATACTGCACGCCCGCGCCGAGGTAGGGCTTGAAGCCGTTCATCGAGTCGAAGTGGTACTGCAGCGTGAGGATCGGCGGGAACACCCAGGTATCGCCGAGATCGGCGCCAGCCAGCACGCCCTCGCCCTCGACGTCGAACTTCGCGAAGCAGCAGAACAGCTCGGCCGCAATGTTCTTCGTGAAGAAATAGGTCAGCGTCAGAGTCGGGATGACTTCCGTGCTGATATCGGCGTCGGCGCCGGGAACGAGCGCGCCGCCGGGTGCGAACACGGTTGCACTAGCATCGGGCGCGACGACGGTGCCTTGCAGTCGAACCAGGAAATCCCCATTATAGTTGCCTGCCGAGGCCGGCGCCGAAGCCAGCATCGCCCCCAATGCAGCCGCTGTCAGCGTCATTTTCCCAAAGTTGAACATTTGATTCCCCTATTCCCCTATCGTGAAACGCCGCCCCCCCGGTGGACGACTCGGTGACGACATATCTTTTCTCAGTTCCCCGGGGGGCGGCACTAGATCTATGAAACGCATTCGCCTGATTCAGATCAGTCTGGCGACAGAGTTCCGAGGTACCGTTGCGACGATGCAACGATGCACCTGATGCAGATCGCCCCACCCAGTCATCCCGCCACAGCCCAATCGGCGCCTCGAGCCCTTTGCTCCGTTGTCACATCAGGAAGCCGGCGTGATCCCGATCAAACTGCAGGACGCTGGCCTGTGGCAAAGTGATCCGCAATTTTAGGCAACCGGCGCGCGAAAGAACTTGAATGCATATGCCATCCTCGAAGCTGACATTGGCCGACCGGCGGCCTCTTTCCGAGGCCCTGCCGGGATTCGATCTCGACCTTGCAGGGCTGTCCAAGCTGCGCAGCTTGGCACAGGTTCAAAGGCTGCGCCGCCGCCAGCGCGTCGCTCTCTTTGCGCCGGACAACGTCTATGTCGTCCGCTCGGGCCTCATGGCCGTAGAGGGCGCGCCAGTTGCCAACACGCGCTCCATCCTCGAGTTGCTTTATCCAGGCGACATCGTCGTGCCGGGCCTGCAAGCACCCATTGCCGATCTCGGGCTGACCGCGACGACGTCGGCCGAACTGTGGCGCCTGTCTACGCACACCTTCATGCAAGAGATGCATCGTGACAGCGCGCTGGCCGATCTCGTCTTCCATAAGCTCAACGCGCAACGAGCGCGCATGCAGTTGCATGTTGCGGTGCTGGCGGGCTTGGCGAGCGAGCAGCGCGTCGTCGCGTTGCTGATCGAGGCGGCGTGCCGGCTAGGGACCCGCGACAGCAGGGGCATCAACTTCGATATGCCCTTGTCGCGGACAGAGGTTGCTGAATACCTCGCCCTCAACGCCGACACGCTCTCGAGGATCATGTCGCGCCTGACCCACGCGAAACTCATCGAGCGGACGGGCCGCGCACAAATGACCGTCTGCGATTGGGACGGACTTCTGGCCCACTGCACAATGGCCGATGCGGTATCCGCGCTGCATGCACACTGAGCCGAGGGCGGCGCATAGCCAATACAGTCGAATATGTGAAATCGAAAGGCCCCGGAGATCTCCGGGGCCTTTTCTTATTGCCTTGCTGCGCTATTCGCCGTCGGCTTCCTCGCCGGTTTCGTCTTCGGTGATGCGCTCGACGGAAACCACCTTTTCCACTCCATCGGTCTTGAAGATGCGCACGCCTTGCGTATTGCGGCCGGCGATACGGATATCGTGCACCGGGCAACGGATCAGCTGGCCACCGTCGGTCACAAGCATGATCTGGTCGTTCTCCTCGATGGGGAACGAGCCGACGAGGCGGCCGTTGCGCTCGTTGACGACCATCGCGACGATACCCTTGCCGCCGCGGCCTGAGGTACGGAACTCGTAGGACGAGGAGCGCTTGCCAAAGCCCTTGTCCGAGACCGTCAGCACGAATTGCTCTTTCGCCTGCATGGCCTCGAACTTCTCGTTAGTGAGCGTGACCTCGCCGTCAGCTTCTACTTCATCCGGCTCGATCTCGATATCGGCTTCCTCGGCGCCTTCCGCGCGCCGCAGCACCGAAGCCTGCTTGAGATAGGCCGCACGCTCGGCCGGCGTCGCCTCCACGTGGGTGAGGATCGCCATGGCGATGACCTCGTCCCCCTCCGCCAGGCGGATGCCGCGGACCCCTGTCGAATCGCGACCCTTGAACAGACGCACCTCGTCGGAAATCAGGAAGCGGATGGACTGACCGTCGGCCGTGGTGAGCAGCACGTCATCCTCGGGACGCGCGATCGCAACCTTCACGATGGTGTCACCCTCGTCGAGCTTCATCGCAATCTTGCCGTTCCGGTTGATGTTCTCGAAGTCGGCCAGCGCATTGCGGCGGATGTTGCCTGAGCGGGTAGCGAACATCAGTTCCAATTCGCCCCATGAGGAGGAATCCTCCGGCAGGGGCAGAATGGAGGTGATCGTTTCGCCGTCGCTGAGCGGCAGCAAGTTGACGAGCGCCTTGCCCGGCGACTGCGGGGAGGCGGGCGGCAGCCGCCACACCTTCATGCGATAGCACATCCCGCGCGAGGAGAAGAAGAGCACGGGCGTGTGCGTGGACGTGACGAAGAGCTGGGTGACGAAATCCTCATCCCGCGTCGCCATGCCCGAGCGACCCTTGCCGCCGCGCCGCTGCGCGCGATAGGCCGCGAGCGGCACGCGCTTGATGTAGCCCCTGTGCGAGACGGTGACGACGCAATCCTCGCGCTGGATGAGGTCTTCATCCTCGACCTCGCCCTCGAGGTCGAGGATCTCGGTCTTGCGCGGCGTAGCGAACTCATCGCGGATCGCAATCATCTCGGTCTTCACGATCTCGACGACGCGGGCGCGCGAGGACAGGATGTCGAGATAGTCTTTGATCTCGACTGCGATCTTGTTCAATTCCTCGGAGATTTCGTCGCGACCCAGCGCCGTAAGACGCGACAGGCGCAACTCCAGGATGGCCTTGGCCTGCTCTTCGGAGAGCTTGTAAGTACCGTTCTCCGCAAGCTTGTGGCGTGGATCCGCTATGAGCTCGATCAGCGGCGCCATATCCTTGGCGGGCCAATCGCGCGCCATCAACTCGTCCTTCGCGGCGGCGGGTGAGGCCGCGTGCCGGATCAACTTGATGACCTCGTCGATGTTGGCGACAGCAATCGCCAAGCCGACCAAGACGTGCGCACGCTCGCGCGATTTCGCAAGCAGATGCTTGATACGCCGTGTCACGACCTCCTGACGGAAGGACGTGAAGGCGTGGATCATGTCGTGCAGATTGAGGCTTTCAGGCCGGCCGCCGTTAATGGCGAGCATGTTGGCGCCGAACGTCGTCTGCAGATCGGAATACTTGTAGAGGTTGTTGAGCACGACATCGGCGACTGCATCGCGTTTCAGCTCGATGACGATGCGAATGCCTTCGCGATTGCTTTCGTCCCAAAGATCCGAGATGCCCTCGATCTTCTTGTCGCGCACGAGATCGGCGATCTTCTCGATCAGGACACGCTTATTCACCTGATAGGGAATTTCCGTCACGATGAGCGCTTCACGATCCTTGCGGATGTTCTCGACCTTCACGCGCGCACGCATGATGATCGAGCCGCGGCTCTTGTGGTAGGCGGAGAGAATACCGCCGCGGCCGAGAATGATGCCGCCGGTCGGGAAATCGGGGCCCTGAACGATCTGGCACAGCTCCTCGATCGTGATCTCGGGGTTATCCAGCGCGGCAAGGCAGGCGTCGATGACCTCGCCGAGGTTGTGCGGCGGGATGTTCGTCGCCATGCCGACCGCGATGCCGCCCGCGCCGTTGACGAGCAGATTGGGGAACTTCGCCGGCAGAACCGAAGGCTCCTGCAAGCGGCCGTCGTAGTTATCACGGAAATCGACCGTATCGTTTCCAAGATCGTCGAGCAGATATTGCGAAACCTTTGCAAGCCGGGACTCGGTGTAGCGCGCGGCCGCCGGAGGGTCGCCGTCGATGGAGCCGAAGTTCCCCTGGCCGTCGACAAGCGGCACGCGCATGGAGAAATCCTGCGCCAGACGCACAAGCGCATCGTAGATCGCCATGTCGCCGTGGGGATGGAAGTCGCCCATGGTGTCGCCGACGATTTTCGACGACTTCATGTGTTTGCGGTTCCACTCGAGGTTCAAGCGGTCCATCGCATACAGGATGCGCCGGTGCACCGGCTTGAGGCCGTCACGCACATCGGGCAGCGCACGCGAGATGATCACGCTCATCGCGTAATCGAGATACGAGCGCTTCATCTCTTCCGAGATCAAAATCGGCCGGATGTCGTTTGGCTCTTTGCCGCCCGAGTGGCCGTCGTCGCTGTTGTCTGCCAAGCTAAGCGCTCACATAATCGCTATTGATGGGATCCGTGGAATGCAGGGACGCAGGCGGGCAAGTTCACCCTACGGGCGGTCCCAAATCAATCGAGCCACAGCATACCCGATCGGGAAGGCCGGCGGCAACCGCGCGTCGCCATGTCACGGCGCCTTCTCCCCACGTTAAATTCCTTGTTTTTCAATCCTCTGCCGAATTGCGCCGCTTACGGAATTGGGGAACGTTCCGACTTGCTCTCGTCAAACTCTGGGCCTACATCGCGCACGGGCGGAAGCGGCACCCGGTTTGCCGTGATTCCCGGCTCCCCGCTGCCTTGCAAAAGCGCGGTTCCAGAGAGGACAACACCACATGAAGAAAACACTTCTCTCGCTTGCATTCGTGCTCGTGGCTGGCGCGCTCCCCGCCAGAGCCGAGACGGAGATCCCCGCAAATACGTTCATCGCCGAAGAAGCGCCGGCGCAATATCTGGCCAAGGATCGGCTTATCGGCGTCAAGGTGAAAGGTCCCGACGGCAAGATCATCGGCGACATCGAGGACATCATTCTGTCCGGCGACCATCAGGTCGTGGGCATCGTCATGGGCACGGGCGGGTTCCTCGGCACGTTCGAAAAGAAAGTCGGTGTCGAGATTGGCGCCCTCAAGTTCGATGTGACCGAAGGCCATATCAGCGCGACGCTGCCGTCGGCCACGCACGACGTGATCGAGGCCGCCCCCGCCTTCAAGCGCAACAGCCCGAAGAGGTCGCTGTTCGAGCGCGCCCTCGAAAAGGGTCAGGAGCTGCGCGACAAGACCGGCGTGTCCGCCAAGGACACCTACGAGAACGCCAAGGAGAAGGCCGGACCTGCCTTCGAGAAAGCCAAGGAAGCCGCAAAGGAAGCGCTTGAGAAAGCCAAGAGTGCCGCTCAGGATGCAGTCGAAAAGGCGAAGGAAGCCGCTCAGCCCGCCGGCGAGCATGGTGAGACCGCAACGCCTGCGCCTGAGACCGCGGCGCCTCAACCCTCAACCCCTGAAACGCCCGCGCCTGAGAGCACCGCGCCCGCAGGCGAGGCACCCAAGCCGTAAGCCAAGGCCATAGATCAAACCTGTTGCTCAGTATCGAGAAAGGTCCGGGCGGGGAACCGTCCGGACCTTTTCACGTTCTATTTTCTGAACCTTTACGGCAGGCCCTACCTTTACGGCAGGCCTGTGAGCGAGTTGGGTGCGTGCCAATAAACGCGAAGAAAGCGCCGGCGGTCCGCAAACGCGTGGAGCGCCAGAGGATGAGCGTCATGGATGTGCGTCTAGTTGCGAACACCAGGTTCTTCGACACGCGCAAGGCCGCTGCGCTGATCCTCGCACTCTTGATCGCGCCCTTCGCCGTTGCGCAGGCCGCAGATAAAATCGATGGCGAGACGGCCTTCAACAACGCGTGCCGAACGTGCCATTCGGTGAAAGAGGGCGACAACAGGCTTGGCCCCAACCTGCATGGCATCCTCGGCCGGAAGGCAGGCGCTGCGGAAGGCTTCGCATACTCCGCGGCGATGGATGGCAGTTTCAGCTGGGATGAGGCGAGGCTGGACGGCTTCATTGCCGATCCTGAAAAGGCCGTTCCCGGCAACGCGATGAAGCCCTTCGCGGGCATCGACGACACGGCAACGCGTAAAGCCATCATCGATTTTCTGAAAGGCGCATAAGCGTAAGCTAGCGTGACTGCCAACGTGACTGCCAAACGGCTCGAAGGCGCCCCGCAGCGCCGTCGAGCCATCACGCGAGGTTCCCCCGACCGCACGTGTGAAAGACCAGGGGCCGAGAAGCCTTATTCGATCTATTCGGCTTAAACCCTCCGCGAAGGGAATTCCCCGCTACGACCCCTGGTGTTGAGGGCATATTCAACAGCTAGGCTTTGCGCTGCAACAGTTGACCGCGTTGTTGGACTCTTTTTATTGGGATCCGTCGCGACGGCACGCGCAAGTTCTGGGATTTCATTGGCGGAGTTGCAAAGCGCCGTTGCGTGACGAACACAGCGTGCGCGCAGAATCGGACGATCGCTTTCGACGGGTTGACGCGCGCTGATGCGGATCACACGCGAAATGCATGCAAGCATTTCCATCCGCTGCGTTTGACCGGGCAGCTTCTCAGTCCTTGTGGTTCGTCACCGCGACGAAATCCTCGTCTTTTTGACAACGCCGCTCGTGCATCAAGAAGTCGTAATAGCCGCATCGGCCCTCGCCAGGATAGTCGCGGCAGGCATAAGGGCGCGCGTCGTAAATCGTGCAGCGCCTCAGTGTCGTATCGAAGAACTGACAGATACGCCCGAAGTGCGGATCGGGCTTGCGGCGCATGATGAACTTGTGACCGTGATCCTCGCGCGTGTAGCGCGCGCGCGCGTCCTCGAAACTGATCCCGAAATGGCGAGCCAAGCGCTCCACGTCTCGCTTGGTCAGCGCGATGACAGGGTAGGAACAGCAGTAGCCGGGGCATTTCAGGCAATTGTATTGCGGCATTGGCGCGGTTCGTTGTTCCGGTTGCGAAAGGAGAATGGTTAATCGCGTTGTCAAAGGCCATAACGCTTTCAACGAACACGTCAAGTTTTGACCAAGCCGTGGGGCGTCGGATAACCGTCGTGATGATGGAAGGGATGAAAAGGAAACGTCAGACCGGTTTGCGTTCATCGCCTGGAAGCCCACGTCCAGAGGTACAGCCGACGTTGGAGACGAGCCAGGGCTGAAACACACCTTCCCTTGATCCTGCCTCTTGCATCTGCGGGCGATCTGAACTAGAACAAAAAAAGAACATTTGCGATTGGAGCCAACGCGCTCTTTCGCACCAAGTCATCGGGCGTCCGCGATTTGCGTGGACAACTATTCGCCCTACCCCGCGCGCGGCCACGTTCGCCGTTAGTGTGCGGGCAGGAATCGATGAGGGCGCTCGGGTGCGCGCGCCTTCAATCGCGCGGGGCCAAGCATTCAGGTGGGTTGCAGATGCCAGCCCACAAACCGAGGCAAGCCCGCAGCGGTCAAAATCGAACGGGATCTAATCGAAGGAGAGTTAGGATGGCAGGTTCGGTTAACAAAGTGATCCTGGTCGGCAACGTCGGCAAAGATCCCGAGATCCGCCGTACACAGGATGGCCGCCCGATCGCAAACCTCTCGCTGGCCACCAGCGAGACGTGGCGCGACAAGAACACGGGCGAGCGCAAGGAGAAGACCGAGTGGCATCGCGTGGTCATCTTCAGCGAGCCGCTGTGCAAGGTCGTGGAACAGTACGTCAAGAAGGGCTCCAAGCTTTACATCGAAGGCGCCCTGCAGACGCGCAAGTGGACGGACCAGTCCGGCGTGGAGAAGTATTCCACGGAAGTCGTGATCCAGGGCTACAACGGCTCGCTCACGATGCTTGACGGCGCCGGGGGCGGGCGCGGCGCGGCAGCGGGTATGCAAGAGAGCGGCCCCGACTACGGCTACGATGCCGGCTCCAACTTCGGCGGCGGTGGTGGTTACGCGGAGTCATCGTCTGCGGGCAGCAAGCGGGGCGGCGGTTCCTCGCGCGCCTCAGGCGGCAGCGCCAAGGGCGGCGGCTTCGACAAAGCCCTCGACGACGAAATTCCTTTCTGACCTGGTGCGCACTGGCGAACGGAACGTTGGTCACACCGGGCATCGAGCCCGCCGGGACATCGAAACTGAAAGACCCCGCCACGTCCTCGGACGTGCGCGGGGTCTCGATCAGTGTTTCGAATTCAACGCTGTGATCGCAGCGTTGTTACCTTCGATGGTCTGCCCGGACTAGAACCGGACTGTATATTCGAGGCCCTGGCGTACCCTTGCAGGCGCCGCCCTCGCTTGACGATCCAAATTGTAAACGATGCGGCAGTAACCAGCGTGGCCAAATTCTCGAGTGCGCCAATCAAGCCGCTCCCTCGCACCGATACGAGGTCAGAAAGCAACTACCCGGTGGGGTCATCCTCCCTCCATTAGTGTTTCGCCTCTCGTGACGCGCGACCTCACAACCTTTAACGCGGTACTGCGGATCGACGGAGCGCCTATAACCCTTCCGGCCAAGCTCTTGCTCACGTTCCAGTTCCGCAGCGACGGCTTCACAAAGACAAGTCAACACCCGCTGTCTGATGACGTCAAGTAAGAGTTGTACATGTTTAGAGAAGTTGATCGCCGATTGCGAAATACAATCATCGGGCTGATACACCAAATCGGTTGCCGCCCACGTATCGGGCCGCATCGACAGCATGAGAGCGGCGCAAAAGTTGTCCGCGCCACGTTCTCTTGATGCTCTCGAACGCATTGCGTAGCGCGTGCATGCTCAGGTGCGATCAGCCCGCGCCGCAGGACGTATTGCACGCAACTTCTTCGCGCTTCTCGACCGATCCCTTGAACAACGAGACTGTTTCGCGGAAGCACTTGCCGCCGTCCTTCACGATGCGGATAATCATGTCCTTGGTCTTGGACTGGCAGACCACTTCCATGTCCGCCTGTGCCATGCGCACCGGCTGGCTTTGCTGGCCCCGCGCACCTGTTTGCAGTTCACCCGCATAGGCCGACGCAATAAAGACATCCAGCAGCCCCGCAGACTGGCTCGCGGGCTTGGGCAACTGCTCAAAGGCAATCCACTCGTAGTTGGTCTGGCCGTTGCTCGACACGCGAATTGAGATGTCTCCCGTTTTCGCACACGAGCCGACCTCGACCTTGCTCTTTGCAGCGGTCGTCAACGCCCGGTAGTCGATACGGCAGTCGAAGTTTTTCTCCCAAAGCGAAGCCTGCGTCAGGCGATGCTGCACCTGATTGAAGGGCACGCCCGTTTTCCACGAATAATAGAGGTTCCGCGCGGTCGGAACGGCGGCGGCCACCGATACGGCAAGCACACCGATCTTGGCAATCTGCATGGCGCGGTTGACGGCGACGCCTCCATGGGACGCGAGGGCGGACATCTTGGACCCTTGAGATTGATCTAACATCGTGGCCTCTTGAAACGTTGCGCTCGAACGCATGACGACACTCAGCATGTGCTTATCCGCTGACTATAGCTGTGATGTGGCGGTGGCAATACACGCCCGCGATTGAACACGGCTTGAGCGCACCGTTCATGAGCCGTTCACGCGACGTCCTGCCGGGAGAGACTCAAAGGACCTGAAAGACTTGGCGCGCATTGTTCACGGGATGAATGCGCGCGCACACGGCGCAAGCGTGGCCAAGCGAACTGGCGTTCGCGAGCCCGGATCAGATGATCAGGAAATCGGCTGCGGTGAGAGCCGGCTTGTTGGCTGCCGTCAGCACGGCGAACTTGATCTGCGCGGCGCTCCCCGTGCCGTCCGCATCATAAAACAGGTCGCCCGTGGCTCTGTTATAGATGATGTGGTCGTTGGAATCATGTGCCTTCGCGCCGGCATAGAAGCACGCTGCCTTGAGCCAGCCCGTCGTCACCCCCAGCCCTTTGAAGATGGCGTTGTCGAGCTGGATGCTTTCAGCGGCGGGATTGAAATCCGGAAGGCTCGCCGGTCCCTTCGCGATCGTCTTGTCGAAGATGAACGTGTCCGCGCCGCTGCCGCCACACAGAACGTCGCGGCCGCCACGGCCGTTGATCAGGTCGTTGCCTGCTCCGCCTTGGATCTTGTTGTCATAGATCGACCCGCCGAGAAAATCGTTGCCCGATCCGCCGATGGCATTCTCGATGATCGCGCCCTTGGCGATCGCGACGTTCTTCTTCAGGCCGCCGACGCTGGAGAACGCCGTCTGATTGAGATCGATGTGCGCGCTCTGCGCGTAGCCGGAAAAATCGAGCGTATCGTTGCCACCGCCATCCCAGATGGCGAATACGACTTTCTGAGATGCAGAACCGATGTGGAATTCCGCCCGGTCCGCGTTCGCGTGGAACCCGTACGTCGTGTTCCCCGCGCGGGTCGACCAGTTGGCGCCATACATCTTCTGCGCAGCGGCGATGTCGTGCAGCAACGGCGTTGCGGCATAGGTGTAGCCATGCGAGGCGCCGGTGTTGGAAGCCGCAAAGTAGCTCATCACCGTGTATTGCAAGCTGTCTTGAACGTAGAGCGCGTCTTTCGCGTAAGCCGGATTGCCGCCGTCGTAATTGCCCGGATGGTCGAGCCCGATCGCATGGCCAATCTCATGAATGATGGCCATGAAATCGTAGGATCCCTTGACGGGTGACTTGAACCAGCCGTTCGAGGGGTTGATGAAGACGTCGCCGGCAACGCTCGAGGCCGCACGGCTGCCAGGAAAGTAGGCCCAGGCATAACCGCCTTCGGACGTCTCTCCGGAAAACAGGATCGTCGCGGAATTGCTGTTGACGCGGGAAAACTTGATCAGTGCTACGTCCGACCAGAGCTTGAGAGCTTCCTCTGCCGCAGCTATCTGAGCGCTGGTGAACCGGGTAAAGCCGCTGGAACTCGAACTATACCGGAAGGCGTAGGTTACGGGCGTCTGCCACGCATTCGCCCAGCCCGAGGTGGCGAGTTGATTGGCCGCCTGTTCGTACGTGTAGGAAATAGACGGCACCGGCCCACCTCAATGCAGGTCTCGAACGCGAGGTTGGCGAGGTGCGCTCCCAATCGCGAACCCTCGCCAACTCCCTCACGTGCATGGGGGACAAACTAGCGGAGTGCCTTCAACAGATCCTTTGCGCGCGCGCTAAAATTCATTTCAACATCCCCATATTCCGGCGAAACCCCCGTATTTGCACGGTTTTACGTTGTAGATTGCGTAAACGAAGTCTTATCGAGATCGCTCAAACGCGATTCTTGCGCCCGCTTTCTTGTCCTGGAGGCGCTGCCGGCATGTCGACCTCAATGAAGCGCGCCCGCGTGTTGGGCTGCAACTCATCCAGAGCCGAGGACTCAGACGATGAAGAATTCGGCCGCCGACATCGCGGGCTTGTTGCTCAAGACCGCGAACGCGACCGCCGCTGCCGGGCCGTTTCCGTCGCGGTCATAACTCAAAACACCCGTGCTGGTGTTGTAGAGAATGCGGTCGCTGGTGTCGTGCGCCGTTCCCGATGCCGAGGCATGAAACATCTCGCCGGGCATCGCGCCGGTAGACGACCCCAGCGCGGTGAAGATGGCGTTCTCCAGCTTTATCGCGTGGTACGCCGGCGAATAGCTGGTGATCGTGTCGCGATTGGTCGACGCGTTGAGCGCGGTATTGAACAAGAACGTGTCGTATCCGGCGCCGCCGTTCAAAATATCGTTGCCCGCGCCGCCATTCAGGACGTCATTGCCCGACAGTCCGTAAAGCTTGTCCGCCCCATTGCCTCCCGAGAGGACGTCGTTGACGCCACTGTGGCCAAAGAGAGTGTCATTGCCGGCGGTGCCCGAGATCGTCTTGGGTCCGAAGTCGAAGACCTGGGTGGCAATCGCGTTGCTGCCGTGGAATCCGAACGTCATCACCCGGCCATCGGACATCAGCTCCATGTCGTAAGGCCGCGATACGCCATGCGCGCCACCCAGCGTATCGAGAGAGGCCTCGCTGCCGATTTCCGCGCCGTTCATGCCAAACTGCCGGACCAGGTTCTTCTCCGGCAATCCGCCGCCGGTCTGCCGCCAGCCGATGGCAAATCCGCCATGGGCAAGCTCAGTCGTGAAGAAATGCAGGATGTGGCGCGCGCCGGTCACAGTTTCAACCACCGTCTCGCCGCCGGACTTCGCACCCGTCGCGGTGAAGCGCTGGAAGTGAATTTCCTCGACAGCACCGCTGTCTTCTTCCCAGATCGCGACAAAGCCGCCGTTGCCGAGCGCCAGCACATCGAGCGTCTTGGTCTCGTAGCTGCGTCCCGCTGCAATCGTGTCGATGGCGAACTCGACACCAGACACCGCGCCCGTGGAACTGATGAATCGGCCCTTGAGCCCGGACATGGTGATGCCAGACAGGGATGCCGTTCCGGTCGCCCAGATCGCAACGGCGCGGCCGTCTCCCAGCGCGGCCGCATCCGTGCCGAACTGCAGCCCCGTCCGGTTCGCGTTGACGATGAACTCTGCGCCCTTGGAGGTACCCGTGGCGCCGATGATGCGCCCCACGATATCGGTGGAGGTGTTCAAGCCGGACGTGGAGAGCGTGTCCGACCACAAGGTCAGAAAATTGCCGTTCCCAAGGCGCACGACCGAGGGTGTCTGTTCGCCACCCCCCGAAGCCGTAGACAGATTGTATTCCGCTGCGGACGCACCGCCAGTCTTCGAAAATGCCCGGGCGAAGTTGTCTCCGGTCACTGGCGAGGTCACCGCATCCTTGTCGGTGTTCCAAACAGTGAGGAAGCCGCCGTTCGTCATGGCGGCAAATTTGGGCTGCTCCAGATACCGGTCGCTGGTCACGCTATCGGCCGCCACGATCGAAGACAGCGAACGTCCGAGAGGATCCAGCGTGCCAATGTTCAAAACCTCGGTCGATCCGTTCGTGATCGTCCCCCAGGAGAGGGCCATGCGGCCATCGTCCAGGCGGGCGATGCGCGCGTTGTCGAAGCCGGCCGCCGACAGGGCCGTGCCGTTTGCGTAGGTCCGCAAAATCTGTGCGTTGGTCGCGCGGATTATGGCCATGCAAGATCGCTCGGGGGGCAAGGTCTCTCCAAGACCCTCGACATTGAGCGGCGCCTCATAAGGGGCCGTGAACGGCGTGCCAAAAATTTTATCGAATTGAGGGGTTTCCATAGATTTTTGTCGGCCGTGGCAGCGTGCCGCCCCCTTTCCGCCCTTCCCGGCCCGGCCAGGCGCGTTGCCCGCGGTCCGCCGCTCGGCTAAACCCTTGCATCATGAAAAAACCGGCCTCCTCCAAGACTTCCCCCCGCCCCGCGTCGGACCTGATGAAGACCATCCACGTGCGCGGCGCGCGCGAGCACAACCTGAAGAATGTCGACCTCGAAATCCCGCGCGATGCGCTCGTGGTGTTCACGGGATTGTCGGGTTCGGGCAAGTCGTCGCTCGCCTTCGACACCATCTACGCCGAAGGCCAGCGCCGCTACGTGGAGAGCTTGAGCGCCTACGCCCGCCAATTCCTGGAGATGATGCAGAAGCCGGACGTCGATCACATCGACGGCCTCTCGCCTGCCATCTCCATCGAGCAGAAGACGACGAGCAAGAACCCGCGTTCCACCGTGGGCACGGTCACGGAAATCTACGACTATCTGCGCCTGCTGTTCGCGCGCGTCGGGGTGCCCTATTCTCCGGCCACCGGCCTTCCCATCGAGAGCCAGACCGTCAGCCAGATGGTCGATCGCGTACTGGCATTGCCCGAAGGTACGCGCCTGCTCATCCTCGCGCCGGTCGTGCGGGGGCGCAAAGGCGAATACAAAAAGGAAATCGCCGAATGGCAGAAGAAGGGCTACCAGCGCGTCAAGGTCAACGGCACGGTCTACGAGATCGCGGACGCGCCCAAGCTCGATAAGAAGTTCAAGCACGATATCGACGTCGTGGTCGACCGCATCGTGGTCAAGAAGGATCTCGGCACGCGGCTGGCTGACTCATTCGAACAGGCGTTGAAGCTGTCGGACGGCCTCGCCATCGCCGAGTTCGTGGACAAGCCTCTTTCCACGGCGCCGGGCGACTCCCCTGCGGGGAGCCGGCCGCCCGGCGCGGACAAGGACGTTCTTAAAAACAAGAACGAGACGCACGAGCGGATCACATTCTCCGCGCGCTTTGCCTGTCCGGTGTCGGGCTTCACCATCGAAGAAATCGAGCCGCGGCTGTTCTCGTTCAACGCCCCGGCCGGCGCCTGCCCGGCCTGCGACGGCTTGGGAACCGAGCTGCGCTTCGAGCCTGATCTCGTCGTGCCCCAGCAGGAGCTGTCGCTGGCGGAAGGCGCGATCTACCCTTGGGCCAAAACCGGCGTCACCTCTCCTTATTACGAGCAGACGCTGGAAAGCCTGGCCAAGTTCTACAAGGTATCGATGAAGACGCCATGGGAGCGGCTGCCCAAGCACGTGCAGCTCGCGATCCTGTTCGGCTCAGGCGATGACGATGTGGAATTCACCTACTGGGACGGCACGCGCAACTACAAGACCGTGAAGCCCTTCGAGGGTGTCATCGGCAATATCGAGCGGCGCTGGCGCGAGACCGACAGCGACTGGGTGCGTGAGGAGCTGTCGCGCTTCCAGGCCGCCCATCACTGCGATGCGTGCGGCGGCTACCGCCTCAAGCCCCAGGCACTTGCGGTCAAGATCGGCGGCAAACACATCGGCGAGGTTTGCGATCTCTCCATCAAGGCTGCCAACCACTGGTTCCGGGAGATCCCGAAGACCTTCACCAAGCAGCAGACGGAAATTGCAACGCGCATCCTGAAGGAGATCCGGGACCGCCTGAAATTTCTCAACGACGTGGGGCTGGAATATCTGACGCTTTCACGCGCATCGGGCACGCTGTCGGGAGGCGAATCGCAACGCATCCGTCTCGCCTCGCAGATCGGCTCCGGACTGACGGGCGTGCTCTACGTCCTGGACGAGCCTTCCATCGGCCTGCACCAGCGCGATAACGACCGGCTGCTCGAAACCCTCAAGCACCTGCGCGACATCGGCAACACGGTGATCGTCGTCGAACACGACGAGGATGCGATCCTCGCGGCCGATTACGTGGTCGATATCGGGCCGGGCGCCGGCATTCACGGCGGCGAAATCGTCAGCCAAGGCACGCCGGCCGACATCATGGCCGATCCCAAGAGCCTTACGGGCGATTATCTCGCCGGCCGCCGCCAGGTCGCCGTGCCACGCAACCGCCGCGCGCCCGACCCCAAGCGCCAGCTCACGGTAACAGGCGCACGCTCCAACAACCTGCAGAACGTCACCGCATCCATTCCCGTGGGGCTGTTCACCTGCATTACCGGCGTTTCCGGCGGCGGCAAGTCCTCGCTGCTCATCGACACGATCTTCAAGGCGGTCGCGCGCAAGCTCAACAACGCCAAGGACCATCCCGGCGAGCACGACCGCATCACCGGCATCGAGAACTTCGACAAGGTGATCGACATCGACCAGTCGCCCATCGGGCGCACGCCGCGCTCGAACCCTGCGACCTACACCGGCGCGTTCACGCCCATCCGCGAATGGTTCGCAGGGCTGCCGGAAGCCAAGACGCGCGGCTACGAGCCGGGCCGCTTCTCCTTCAACGTGAAGGGCGGCCGCTGCGAGGCGTGCCAGGGCGACGGCGTGATCAAGATCGAGATGCACTTCCTGCCCGACGTCTACGTCACCTGCGAGGAATGCAAAGGAAAGCGCTACAATCGCGAGACGCTGGCCGTCACCTTCAAGGAGAAATCCATCGCGGACGTGCTCGACATGACGGTGGAGGAAGGCGCGGAGTTCTTCAAGGCGGTGCCCTCGATCCGCGACAAGCTCGAAACGCTGGCGCGCGTCGGGCTTGGCTACATCCACATCGGCCAGCAGGCCACCACGCTATCGGGCGGCGAGGCACAACGCATCAAGCTGTCCAAGGAGCTGTCCCGGCGCGCCACGGGGCGCACGCTCTACATTCTCGACGAGCCGACCACGGGGCTGCACTTCCACGACGTGGCAAAGCTGCTCGAAGTGCTGCACGAACTGGCGGACGCGGGCAATACGGTCGTCGTTATCGAGCACAATTTGGAGGTCATCAAGACGGCCGACTGGATCATCGATCTGGGCCCCGAAGGCGGCGACGGCGGGGGACGCATCGTCGCTGCGGGCACGCCGGAAGATGTCGCCAGAGTGAAGGAAAGCTACACCGGAAAATACCTGCGCGATCTGCTGGCCCGCAGATCCGCCAAGTCGGGCAACGGCGGCAAGAAGCAGGCGGCGGAGTAGCGTTCCCAAAATAAGCGACCGCCGTGTTCCCCTCCGGTTCCGCTTGCATTTATCTCTGCCTATAGTGTTCTCCGCCAACCTCCACGTCCCCAAAGACAATTCGAAAGTTTCCCATGTCCGCCGCCCAGACCCCCACGCCACACCCCGACTTCCGCGCGCTCCTCAAGACGCGCAAGCCGCTTCCTGCCGCGTGGCTCGGGCTCGGCTCATCGCTCGTCGTCGAAACGATCGCGGACGCCGGATGGCCCGCCGTCGTTATCGACCAGCAGCACGGCGCGGGCGGCGACACCGAACTTCTCGCCTGCCTCACGGCGGCGCGCGCCGCGCATGTCCCCGCGCTCGTTCGCGTTGCGCACCTCGATACCGGCCTCATTGGCCGCGCGCTCGATGCGGGCGCGCAAGGCGTCATCGTGCCCATGATCGACACGGCGGAGGATGCCGCGCGACTCGTGCAGGCGGCAAAGTTTCCCCCGATGGGCGGGCGCAGCTTCGGTCCCTACCGCGCCAAGTTGCTCGTCGATGGCGATTACGTCGAGGCGGCGAACGCGTGGACGATCGCCTGCGGACAAATCGAGACGCGGCGCGCCGTGGAAAACGTGGATGCGATCTGTGCCGTCGAAGGACTCGACATGATCTGTTTGGGGCCAAACGATCTTGCGCTGTCGCTCTCGAACGGCAGGCATCGCGACATTCGCGCGAAGGAGGTGCGCGACGCGATCGCCCATGTCCACGCCCGCGCCACGGCGGCGGGCGTCATCACCTTCATCTTCGCCAACGATGCCGAGTACGGCCGTGAGATGGCCGGGATGGGTTGGCAGTCCCTCGCCATCGGCACCGACGCCAACTGGCTCGCCGCAATTGCCCAGCAAATGCTGCCGGGGTGACATTGCGCCACAAGCCTACGTCCGGCTTATCTCACCGCAACGAATAAGCCGGATGTGAACATCCCGCCATCCACCATTATCCTGAACGGCAAAAAGTCGTATGCTGCGGCGCAATGAGCGCGACCGCCACATCCTCCGAGTTGGAACTGGCAAAGCCGGATGACGGCTTTACCGGAGGATTGGAGTCCGCATCGGCCGATCTGAAGCGATTTCATCGCTGGCTGATCGCCGCGCTGTTGTTTCACGCAGCCCTGCTGACGGGACTTATTTCCACCGGCCCGCGCCAGCTCGGCGACGCAAGCGGCATGGATGACGCCATCAGCGTGTCGCTGGTGACGGAATCGGAATTGAGAGGCAATGCCACTGTGGCCGACAGGGCCGCCGGCGAGCCCGTGCCTCCACCGCAACTGCGCCAGGCCGCGCCTGAGCCACAGGAAAGCGCGCCGCCGGAACCGGAAGAAGCGCCTACGCAGCCGCCACCCGACACGCAAACGGCCGCAACGCCACCTCCGCCCGAACCAGCGCCAAAGCCCGAAGCGGCTCCCGAACCCGCGCCCACGTTGCGTGACAGCGTGCTGCCCGCACCGCCGCCTGAAGAGGACAAGAGTGCGAAGCCTGCAGAACCGTCCACCGACAAGCACGAGCCGACGGAAACACCGGAGCAGAAAAAGCCGGCGCCCGACAGCGCGCATAAGGCAAAGCCCAAACCGCCCGATGCCAAGGCAGCGCCTGCGAAACCCAAAAAGACGCAAACGGCAAAGCTCGATCTGAGTATGCCGAAGGCGTTCCAAGCGCCACCCGGCAGCCGCGGCGCAGGCTTTGAACGGCCCGCTGGCATCACACGGTCCGGCGAGAACGACGACTTCGCGCGGCGCGTGATCCGCGCGTTGCAAGGAACGATGCCGCAATTGCGCGAGACGCGAGGCCGCGTACGGGTCCGCATTACGCTAAACCGCAATGGCAACCTGGTCAGCACGCGGGTCGAGATGCCCTCGAATGTGCCTGGATTGGATCAAAGCGTCGTGTTTGCGACGAAACAGACGAGCTTTCCGTTACCGCCGTACAATGCCAATGACGCCGATCTCGTGTTCATCGTGACCTACATCTACCAGTAAAGCGATGCACCCCCGCCATGCGCTAGGATGGGGCCCGTTCCGGTCGAGCGTCTCCAGTTCCCCAAGCAGGTCTCGTCTTTCCGTCGCTCCGCTCAAGGGCCTTAACTCTACGATGCGAGGCGCGTGGCCGCATCGCGACGCCCACTCTTGCGCGGATAGTTCCTTGGTATTAGCTACGGCGGGAAACACCCTTTCAAGGAGTTCCCCATGGCGGACATGAACAAGGCTATCGAAGACCTTCGGCGCGAGAACACCGAGCTTTCCGGAATGATGCTTGCCACCGGCGTGATCCTCACGCAACTCCTCCAGTCGATCTGCAAGCGCGAACTCAATCCTCAGGCTGCGGCCGGCCGCATCATGCAGACGGCGCGCGAAGGCATCGAGAGTTTCGCCAGCGAAACGAACGCGGATCCGCATATGAAGGAGCGCGCGCTCCAAGCCGTCCAGCAGTACGAAGATCAGATCCGCTCGGTGCTTGCGGTTTAGGCTTGCCCTGGACGTGTCCCGCCTGCGGGGGATGAGAGGCATATGCGCGACCGCACCGCAATCGTCTCATCCCCGCGTCAGGCGGGAATCTGCCCAAGTGGCGATTGCGGACAAATGTTGAAGCCTGGATGGATCCCGGCCTTGCGCCGGGATGACGTTCTTCGAGCGGCAGGCCCGGTCGGAATGACGTCATTCGAGGACCACGGCAACGAGGCCATCTGCGTTGCATTCTGGGCAAGAGATGCCGGATGAAATCCGGCAAAGTGCCGGCCCGGGATCTGGCACATCAGTGCGAAGCGCGAAATTCCAGAACCGCAGAAACGGAGCAAGCCCTTCTGGGTCCCGGCGCGCGCTGCGCGCAGCCGGGATGACAAAGTGAGGAACTCGGGCGGGAAGACAAGCTGATGCACATCCCCGGGGAGCTATGCCCCAGCGCGTGCCAAGCTTCACTTCAGTGGGCGCCTTTGGCCATCTCGCGCTTATAGCGGCGCACGTCGGCCGGACTTGCTTCACCGGAAACGACCAAGGCATGCCGGCAGTTCGCCGACAGACGCGAGCGATTTTCGCGCATGCAGGTTCGCAGGGACGGCGAGCCTACCTGATGATGCCCACAATACGCCATATAGTCGCCCTCGCAGGCCGTTCGAACTTCATCGCTCACTGCCTGCGCCTGCACGGCGAACGTCAAACTCAATACTACGGCGAGCATAACGAACAGCAACGTATTCACCACGGGCATCATATCACCTGCACATTTTGCGACTACGAACAAGATAACGCAGCCGCGTCACGCCGGTTCCAGCGTCACCCTCGCACGCCGGACGCACATTTTTCCATTGCGCGCGCCGTCGTCGACCAGCGGTCCTTGATGATGATCACGACATAGCGCCGGCAATCCTTCGGGGCTCCCGCAACGAAGCGCACCTCGAATTGCGCATGTTTGCGGTCCGCCGCCCGGGGCCAGATATATGTACCCTCATCGGGCGTCCCGGCCAAGGCGGACGAGATGGCCTTGCGTGCATTGGCATAATCGGCCGCAGTCAGCTTCTTGAGCAATACGCGCGAGAGGTCGGGGTGAAGCCCCACGGCGAGCGCGCGCGCCGCAGCGCGATCGGACGGGTCAACCGTGGGTGGAGGCAAACGCTCGGCCACGGCCGTCTTGCCCTCTTCGTCACCCGCAGCCTCCTCGTTCGAGGGCGCTGCCGCATCTCCTTCATCGCCAACAGTTGCCGCGGCCGGCTCTTGCGAGATTTGCGTACCGGCTTGCGCGCCTGGAACCGGAGCAATCTCCTGCGCATCCAGTGGCGCTGGCATGTGCGGTGAGGCCGGCGTCTGCGCCATCTCCGGCGCTGGCGCGGGTTGCGAGGCGCGCTCACTCGTCAATTGCGCAACCAATGTTGAGAGCGCCGACACGACAGCTTCATGAATAGGCGCTTTCGCCGTTTCAGGCAGCTGCATCCAACCCCATCCCGAACCACCGAGCGTCAGAATGACAAGCCAAGCGCGCCGCCACGAGCTTCCGCGTGGCACAAGATGAGGCGGGCAGACGCGCTCGCCCGTGAAGAATTCGTCGAAACCGTCCTGCGTGCTCGAAGCGAACGCAAAACCATCATCGCTGCTGTAGGAGGACAGGAAGCGGGGTGACATGAGAGAGTCCTCACTCGTTTCTTGAAACCGGCTCCCGCAGTTGTATTAGCAGCCAATCCTCCTGGCGAAAAAATGGCAGGCGACGCGTCAACCCGAAAATGCCGCGCAGCCCGGGGTGAACCGACCCGGGCTGCGCGTGAATGAGCGGACTTAGGGCTGGTCGTGGATCCCAACGACATAGCAATCGACACCACCGTCGGGCTGGGTCGACAATCCACCGCCGGCCTTGTCACACGCGGCAATGAGATCCTTGATGCATTTCTTGTCGCCTCCCGGACAGGTGTCCTTCACGACCCTGCCGTTACCCTTCAATTGCGCGTGCGCATGATGGCGGGAAGGCTTCTTGATGCGGCTTGCAGTCTGCTCGATCATATCGTTGGAGATCTGCGGATTGAGACGAGATGCCATCGTCGCCGGAGCTGCAGCGACAGGCGCAGCGAGCATTGCAATGCCTGCGGCACCAATTGCCGGCACAATGAATTTTCTCATGAAATGAACTCCTCAACGGATAGGCGCCCTGAGCGGCGCGTGCATCGGTCAGTCGCGCATGGCGGCGAGGTGGTTCATGCCGTTGAGGATTGCGGATGCGATCGTTGGCGCATTTGGTGCGCTTATGCTGGGTGCGGAAATATGTGGGCGCGGTGTGGGTAATGGAATTTCCAAGGTGGCTGCAGCCGGCATGTGCCGCTACATTGGGGCCGCAGATGAACGGAACACTGAGACCTACCGCGCGTTATCGTGATGCGATCACTTTTCGATCGCGCGTTTTTTACGGGGAAGTCTGATGAAACTTACAATCCTTGCTCTTTGCCTTGTTTCGCTCGCGCTTGGCGCATGCCGCCGCGAAGTTCCCGATTACGTGCCGATGAAGCTCGGCAGCAACGTGCAGCCGCCCTCCAGCAACTAAACTCAAACAGGATCGCGAGCGCTTTGCGCGCTCGCCATCTTGCCGGGTTGTCTCCAACGCCTCGGCTACGCCTGGGTCGTTGTAAGCTGACGCGTACTTACGCAGCGGCACGAAATGCGCTGTTTCTCGACAGTGCTGAGTCTCGAGCAGCGAGAGCAAAACGGATAGTCCGCACCTCGCGGAGGCATCCTTCTAATTCTCCGCGCCACGCTTACTCGGCTGCGGCCTGCTTCTTGGGTCGCACGAGCGCCATGTAGTCGTTGAGCAGGGTCTCGGTGATTTGCCCCGGCGTGAAGCGCTGCTCGCCGATTTCAGAGACAGGCGTGACCTCCGCGGCGCTGCCGGTGATGAAACATTCGGTAAACGAGCCCAGCTCCTCCGGCATGATTGCGCGCTCGTTTACCGTCATGCCGCGCGCTTTCGCCAGATCGATAACGGTACGGCGCGTAATGCCGTCGAGGAAACAATCGGGCTTGGGGGTGTGAATGACGCCATCCTTGATGAAGAAGATGTTGGCGCCGGTGCATTCGGCAATCTGCCCACGGTAGTCGAGCATCAGCGCGTCAGAGTAACCACTGCGCTCTGCACGGTGCTTCTCGATGGTGCAGATCATGTAGAGGCCGGCCGCCTTGGCTCGGTAAGGGGCGCTGTCGGGCGCGGGACGGCGGTAGGCCGCCATGCAGATCCTGATGCCCTTCAGCCGCTGCTCCATGGGGAAGTACGATCCCCAGTTCCAGGCCGCAATGGCCAGATGGATGGAGTTGGCCTGGGCGGAAATGCCCATCATCTCGCTGCCACGCCACGTAATGGGACGGACGTAGCAATCCGACAGATTGTTGGCGCGTATCACTTCGCGGCAGGCCGCGTCGATCTGGTCTGCGGTGTAAGGCACGTTGAAATCGAGAATGCCGGCGCCCTCGATGAGGCGGTTGGTATGCTCCCGGAGCTTGAAGATCTCGCCGTCGTAAGCCCGCTCACCCTCGAATACGGCGCTGCCGTAATGAAGCGCATGGGTCAGGATGTGGACCTTGGCATCGCGCCAGGGAACGAGTTGCCCATCAAGCCAGATGAATCCGTCGCGGTCATGGTAAGGAGCGATGTCAGCCATGAAGATTTAGTCCCGATGTCGCAAGTTGAACCCTTTGGCGGGCAGGAAGGCGCGCCCCAAGGCCTGAAAAGGGGAAGGAAGCTACCCGAAAAGCCTTACCCCCCATCGGCCCCCCAGGGCAAGAGCGAGAGAGGCATCCTTTTCCCAAATATTGCCCAACAATTTGACTTGAAACGGGAAACATTCAAGGCCAAATAAGTCAACATGACTGACATAACGTCCGATGCCGCGTCGGGCCGCCGTAACGGGGCCGCGGGCAACAGCACGAAGTCTGTTGGGTCAAGCGATGTGCGCGCGGACGCCGCGCCGGTCGATCTGGTGGCGTGTGTGGAGCTGTTTTATTTCGCCTACCGCGATTTCACATGCGACCCGGATACCATTCTGGCGCACTACGGCTTCGGACGCGCACACCACCGGGTTCTTCACTTCGTGCATCGCAATCCCGGCCTCAAGGTCGCGGAGTTGCTGGAAATTCTGAAAATAACCAAGCAAGCGCTGGCGCGTGTGCTCAAGCAACTGATCGACGAGGGTTTCATCATTCAGCGCGCGGGAGACGAAGATCGCCGCGAGCGCCGGCTCTACGTCTCGACCAAAGGTGGAAGATTGACCGGCAAGCTCACGGAAATACAGACGAAACGGGTTGAGGCGGCTCTCACCAAGGCGGGACCCGGGGCAGAAAGCCTCATGCGGCGCTTTCTTTTCGGCATGATTGCGGAGAAAGATCGTCCCTACGTGGAAGCGCTGATCAATGCTGACGGCGCCTCGGGCAAGTTACGCAACGGAGCTGACTGATGAAAGGCACCGGGGGACAGGCCTCTTCTCCAATCACATCGCAACTCAACGAGACGGCGCCGGCGCAACGCGCACGCTGCGAGCCGCTCCCCGACAATGCTCCCCACATTCTGGTCGTCGACGACGACCAGAAGATCCGGGACCTCCTGTGCCGCTTTCTGCTGTCCAGCGGGTTTCGCGTCACGCAGGCCGCCGACGCCGCCTGCGCGCGCTCGTTCATGCGCGGACTATCCTTCGATCTCGTGCTGCTCGACGTCATGATGCCGGGTGAGTCCGGCTTGAGCCTGGCGCGCGACCTCAAGGCGACGCGGCCCGTTCCAATCCTGATGCTGACCGCGCTTGCCAATCCGGAGGACCGCATCGCGGGTCTGGAGACCGGCGTCGACGATTACCTGACCAAGCCCTTCGAGCCCCGCGAACTGCTGCTGCGGGTCAAGATCATCCTGCGGCGCGGCCAGGGTTCCCAGGTCCAGAGTGATGAAATTCGCATGGGACCGTGCGTGTTCAATATCTCGCGCGGAGAGCTGCGGCGCGACGAGGAGAGCATCAAGCTGACGGAGCGCGAGCGCGACCTGTTGCGGTTGTTCGCCAACCGCATCGGCGTGCCTGTGCCGCGCCATGAGCTGTCGAGCGACGAGTCGACCGGCAGCGAGCGCGCCATCGACGTGCAGATCAACCGCCTTCGGCGCAAGATCGAGTGCGATCCATCGAACCCGGTCTACCTGCAGACGGCGCGCGGCAAGGGCTACGTCCTTTACACGGATTGATGCGCGCTGCCCGCCCTTGCGAAACGAGCGAGATCGGCTGACATGGTTGCTGCCCGGGAACATGGCGTTGAATTCGAACCGCCCACGGGTTGGCGGATGCGGCTGCGCGCACATCCGCTGACGCAACGCTTCTTTTCTCTGGTGGCCGAACTGTTGCCTAAGGGCCTCTACGCCCGTGCCTTGCTGATCATCATCACACCCATCGTCGTGCTCGAAGGCGTCATCGCCTTCGCGTTCATGGAGCGGCATTGGCAGGCGGTCACGCGCCGCCTGTCGGAGGCGACCGCGCGTGACATCGCGGCAATCGTGGACATGTACGACGAACTCCCCGACAAAAAGAACATCCAGGACCTCGTGGAGCTCGCCAGCAAGCGGCTCAACCTCGAGCTTCAGTTCCTGCCCGCTGGCGAGCTTCCTCCGCCCGGCCCCAAACCCCTCTTCACGCTGCTGGACCGCGCCCTGTCCGATGAGATCCGCCGGCACGTCAATCGCCCATTCTGGATCGATACGGTGGGAGAGGCGCGCTACGTCGACATCCGCGTCAAACACGACGACGCAATTTTGCGCTTCATTGCCACGCGAGGCCAGACGTATGCCTCCAACTCGCACATCTTCCTGCTGTGGATGGTCGGTACGTCGATCATCCTCCTGACGGTCGCGATTCTGTTTCTGCGCAATCAGATCCGGCCCATCCTGAGGCTGGCCGAGGCGGCAGACGCGTTCGGCAAGGGCCGCACGATCCCGGAGGATTTCCGCCCGCGCGGCGCGCGTGAAGTGCGTCAGGCGGCCGAGGCGTTCCTCGAAATGCGCGACCGCATCACCACCCACGTCGAACAGCGCACCACCATGCTTGCCGGCGTCAGCCATGACCTGCGAACCGTGCTCACACGCTTCAAGCTGGAACTGGCCTTGCTCGGCGACACGCCCGAAACCCGCGCGCTCTCCTCCGACGTCAACGAGATGCAGCACATGCTGGAGGACTATCTCGCATTCACGAAAGGCGACGGCGGCGAGGAGGCCAAGCCGACGAACCTCAAGGAACTCCTCCAGGAGATCCATGCCGAGGCCCAGATCTACGGACACAACATCGAATTGAAGCTGCGCAAGAAGCGCAAGGATCTCGTGCTGCCCTTGAAACGCCAAGCCTTGAAGCGCGCCATTACGAACCTCGTCAGCAACGCCGCGCGCTTCGGCGACCAGATCGTCATCCGCGCGGCGACGGAAGGCCAGTGGGTCCGCATCGAGGTCGACGACAACGGCCCGGGAATTCCACCCTCCGAGCGCGAGAACGTCTTCAAGCCCTTCTACCGCATCGACCACGCCCGCAACGTGGATGAGGGTAATACCGGCCTGGGCCTCGCCATCGCCCGCGACATCGCCAAGAGCCACGGCGGGGAGATCGCCCTGGGAGAAAGCTCCATGGGCGGACTGCGGGCGATCATCTCATTGCCGCTGTAAAAGGCTGACAAGTCCCGCGTCCGCACCAGTCCGGTAGGAAGCCGAGGAAAATCGAATTCCTTATGAGAGAGCCTCACCGGCTTGCCAAAAGCCAATTGACGGCACACGGCGGCTCAACACTTCTTCAGATTGGCGGCAAGCTCGCGAAACAGGTCGGCACGCACGGGCATTACCTTCACGGACTGATCGCAGCCCTGACCCGAGACCGCCATCTTCGCCTGGAAGTACTGTCCGGAAAGATTGACCTCGAATCCTTTCGCCGTCACTGTCCCGGCGACCGTGCCCTCGATCTCGTTGATCGGGTCCTTCCACACGCCGGTGACCTTCTTACCGTCGACATTGAGATCGGTCGCTGCATGCAGCTTGAAGTTCGCGCCATTGTCGCAACGCATGTTCTGGCGCATGCCGGGACCATCCTTGCGCGGCAGGTAGGTCACGACGCACTTGAAGTTTGACGGGCCCGACGAGGTCGTGAGGATCGCATTGCCGACCCAGCGCCCCATCAGATGGGCCAAGGGATCCGCCGGTGTCGCCGCCATCAGAGTGCTCGCCGTGACGCCGCCCAGCACCGCAACGAAAGAAAGGCCGATAGCCTTGAGATTTCCCATACGCATCGCTTGAAACTCCCTCGTCGCCGCTCCAGCCAGAGTCCCAATGGCTCTTGGGCCCCCGCGCCCTCGCTTCATGCGTCCTGGCCCGGCCGGTTCCGCCAATCATCGACTACTTTTTCTGCTTTTCCCGATGCCTCAGCCCGCTGCATTGTTCTTCCGAGATCGCGTCTTTTTGCTGTCGCAAATGGGGAAATGCTGCCGGGCGGGCCGCCTTAATTCATGCGCGGATAACGCGCGCCGTAGATGGGGCCTGAGAACCTCGCGATAGGTTGGTTGCAGTTTAGCCACACAATTCAATCATCCTGCTCTCGCCAAACACGTCAACTCAGACCATAATTCGCCGCCTTCTAAAAATTGCCCGGAGGAATTCGCTGTGCTGCGCACGACGCATACTCTTTTCCGATTACCTGCTCTTGCCGTTGCTTCGCTACTCGCCGCGGTCGCGTTATCTCATTTGGCGCGCGCGGCGGAGAATCCGTTTCCCGCGCTCGCTGGCACATGGAACGGCTCGGGTACCGCGACGCTGGAAGGCGGCAGGACGGAGACCCTGCGTTGCAAGGGCTACTACACCAACGGCGGCGGCGGCTCTGCGCTCGGTCTGTCGATCCGGTGCGCCAACGCATCCGCCAAGGTGGAATTGCGCGCCAACCTCAACTACGCCAACGGCGCGGTGTCGGGGAGTTGGGAAGAGCGCACGTACAATCAGTCGGGAACCGTTTCGGGCCGGGCGAGCGACAACAAGCTCAGCCTCGCCATCTCTGGTGGCATTACGGGCTCTCTCTCGCTGTCTCTTTCCGGGCGGCGCCACTCGGTCGCCGTCTCGACAGGCGGCTCGACGCTCAAGGGTATCAATATCTCGATGACCCGCTGAACTTAGGCGGAGAGCATCACGGGGACGCGTGAATTTGCGCGCCCTTCCGACGTTTGAACTGGAGATTCCATGCGACTAGCGCTTTTGGCCGCCCTGCCTGCCCTGTTCCTGTCCGGCTTGACGTGCACGCCCGCCGACGCCCGCGCCCGCCGTACGATTGACGTCGACACTGTCGTCGCGGAAAGCCGCTTCGGCAACGGTTCGGTGACGGGCGCTGTGCGAAATACGTCGCTCGGCCCCCAGGTTCAGCTTCCCACCGGACGCTGGGTCTACTGCCGCCGCAGTTGCTCGGAGACGCTGCGCGTTGAATCCATCGACTTCAACGCGAATAACGCACAATGGTTCGGCGGCGGTGGCCTTGCCAACGAGTGCGGGATCTTCGGCTGCCTCGATATCGGGTTCGGCCGCCGGCGTTGATCGCGGCTGACAAGGCGGCGCGCCTCAAACGAGAAACGGATTGCTCTTGCGCTCGATGCCGATCTGACTGGGGCGGCCGTGGCCGCAAATGAAGGCGACGTCGTCGCCCAGCGGAAACAGCTTCGTTTTGATGGCGTCGATGAGCGCGGCGTGATCGCCGTAGGGAAAATCCGTGCGGCCGATCGATCCCTGAAACAGCACATCGCCGACAAGCGCGAACCGCTGCGCGCGGTTGAAAAACACGACCGAGCCGGGCGAATGCCCAGGGCAATGGAAGATTTCGAACGTGTGTCCGGCGAGGTTGACGGTATCGCCCTCCTCCAACCAACGATCCGGCGTCACATTGCGCACGTCGGGTATCTGGTAGAGCTTAGCCTGCTTCTCCAACGCCTCCAGGAGAATGATATCCGCTTTGTGCGGCCCCTCGATCTTGACGCCCAGGCGCTCGCGAAGCTCATCCGCGCCGCCGGCATGGTCGATATGACCGTGGGTCAGCAGGATCTTCTCAACCGTCATGCCAGTCTCGGCGATCGCCCGCTCGATGACATCGAGATCCCCGCCGGGATCCACGACCGCGCCCGCCTTGGTCGCGTCATCCCAAAGCAGCGTGCAGTTCTGCTGGAACGGCGTGACCTGGACGATGGCGGCCTTGAGCGGCGAAGCTGGTTTTCCGGATTGGGTCATGCGTCCTCGAGTTCCTGTGGCAAGCGCTGTTTGAGGGAGGATGTAGAACAGCACGCGCGCAGGCGCAAACCTTTGCCTGGCGGCCAACGTGGTTGTTGCCCCCGGCTGGTGCGCGCCATGCGAAATATGCGAGCAGGATGGCGAACTTCTGCAGACTTCAGATTGCAAAACAACCAGAATCCCCTCAGCATCCCTATGTGACGCGTCGCGAACTCTCGTAGGATACTTTTTCCGTCCGCAGGACGTTCTACCGCTTCCTGTCGCTTCGCCCGAGGCCATCGAGGGCAGCACGCTCCTTCGCCGGCCACAAGGATTTTTCACATGCCGCGCTCGAGCAAATACGATCAGCTTCGCTCCAAGCCGCCGGTCGCGTTGGCACTTGTGGCAACGTTTGCCTCCGCTGCGGCTCTCACGGTTCTTTACAATCACGCACGCAACCCGAAACTGAGCTTCGCACAGATCGAGCAGCAGGCCAGCCAAGACCTTGCGCACATCGGCTACGGCTGGGCACGCGTCTCCATCAAGAACGGAATCGCGACCATAGAGGGTGAGGCGCCGGGTGAAAGCGAGCGCGTCATTGCCTATGACATGGTGCGCCGCTCTCTGCGGCCGTACATGGGTAAAGCGCACATCATCGAAGGCGTGTCCTCGCATTTGCAGCTTTCGCAGGCGGCCGCCGCCGCACTGGCGCAAGCCAATACCAGGCGCGATGCCCGCGGATCTGACTACTATTTGAGCGCCGACTCCAACCTGCCCTATCCTGCGCCGCGCGCTGTCGCCAACAATAAGGACCCTGGCGGCGAGATGACCACGACGGCCGCTCTTGAGCCAGGCTCCGGTCAGGATGTCGCTGTGCTGGAGTCCGATAACGGCACTGCGGATCCTGCCGCACCTGAGACCTCACAAGCCGCAACCTTCGTGTTGGAGGACGAGGCCGGTGCTTGGGCCACCTCCGCGCAGATCGAGACCCCGGCAAAGCGCACCGTAACGATTGACGCTTCCGATGAGCCTGATGCGAATGAGCCTGATGCGAGCGCTGTGGCAACCGGCCAGTCCAACTCCGGCACACAAAATGCCGCTTCGGACGACGGTCTGAGTTCGCACTCACCCTCTCATCAGGTCGCCATGGCTTCCAGCCTCCCGCAAGACGTTGCTACGTCGGTCAGCGATATTTCAGCCCCACCGGCTTCCGGCGCGGTTGCTTCGCCGGCCCCCACACATGCGGCCACCGCGGCCGAGGCAGAACCTGCCTCCCCCTCGCCGGCCCGGATCGAAACGGCTGCGGTCAATACACCCCAACCAGCCAAGCCCGTCGCGCAGGCCGCGGTCTTAATCGACGCCAAGACGAGTCTCGACGCGACCACCGACTGCAAAGCTGAATTCGCGGACGCGTTGGGCCAATCGGCCATCGAGTTCGGGTCGAACTCGGCCGTCATCGAAAAGAAGAGCCGCCCGCTGCTCGACACCCTGGCGCAGATTGCCAAGCGGTGCAGCCGCTTTCGTCTCGTCGTCGAGGGCCATACGGACCTGAGCGGCGGCAAGGCCCACAATCAAACGCTTTCACAGAAGCGGGCCGACGCCGTCCGCTGGGCGCTGATCGACCGCGGCGTCGATATGGATCACATCACGGCGCAGGGCTACGGCTCGTCACGCCCGCTCGAGCGCGGTACGAGCGAATCCGCCAACGCCCGCAACCGCCGCATCGAGTTTTCGGTTCTGGAACCCCAACCGCACGGTCAGAATGCGACAAGCACTCACTAGAGCTTTCCGATTTTAAGGCAATCGCGGAACGGCTCTAGGCTTTTGTTTTGTCGTGCTTCTTGCCGGAAAACCGGGTTCCAACTTTTCCGCAAAGCACTCTAAGCCGCTGTTCGAAGCGAAGCGTGACGTCACGTCTCGCTCGATGGTTCCTGGGTCCCGGCTCTCACTACCACTCGGCCGGGATGACAAAGAGAAAAGCGCGCGGGCCGGAAGACAGGTGACGCGCGAGGTGTGGGGCTCAACCCGTCAGCCGTTTGGCGAGATCGTCGCGCAGCTCTGCAAGCTCGGGCGTCCAGGGTGCGAGGTTGGCGGCAATCAGGTGCGCTTGCGACTTCAAGATGACACCATCTTCCAGAATGCGCAGGCCGTTGGCGCGCAGCGTCTCCCCGGTCGTGGTGATGTCCACGATGAACTCCGCCGTACCCGCCGCAGGCGTTCCCTCCGTTGCCCCCAGGCTTTCGACGATGCGATAATCGCCAAAGCCGTGCGCGGCGAAGAAGCGGCGCGTGAGGTTCTTGTACTTGGTCGCGGCACGTGGCCAGCGGCCGTGCGCACGGCGGAATGCACCAGAGATCGCTTCCAGATCCGCCACCGTCGTCACGTCGATCCAGCAGGCAGGCACGGCCACGACGACATCGGCAAAGCCGAAGCCGAGAGGGCGAAGAAACGTGACGCGCGTGCCGGCGTCCGACATGCTCTCGCGCACGAGATCCTCGCCCGTGATGCCAAGGTGCACGCTGCCCGCTTTCAAGGCAGCGGCAATTTCCGACGACGACACGTAAGCGACATCGACGCCGGGCAGCCCTTCGATTTCGCCGCGATAGCCGCGCGCGTGGCCGACCTTTTTCACGACGAGGCCCGCTTTTGCGAACACGTCCGTCACCTGCTCCATCAGGCGGCCCTTGGAGGGAATGGCCAGCGTCAACTTCGCGCTCATGCTTGCGCCCCCTTCACAGCCTTCAAAAGGCGCTCGGTGTGAATGGCACCGCCCACCGCAGGCACGTCGATTGCCGCGCCTGCAGATCGCAAAAGGTTGTCATAGCGGCCACCGCCCGCGATTGGGCTTGCGGGTCCAAACAGCGGCGAGATCACCTCGAACACAAGGCCCGTGTAGTATTCCAGATTGCGCCCGAACTCGGCCGCAAAGGTCACGCGCGACAGATCGAGGCCTGCGTTGGCGAGCTGGGCAAGCCGCTTGTCATAGACATCGAGCGCCGGACCGGCGCTGACCCCCGCGCCCTTGAGCAATCCGGCAATCGTCTCGCCACACGCGCGTGCCGGTCCTGAGACCGCAACGTAGCTGTCGATCAGCGACGCGGCGGCAGCCGGCAACGGCGGAGCGTCGATGTCGCGCGCCACATCGATCAGGTGACCCGTCATCTCCGCGAGCGTGCGCGTGCCGATCAACTCGATGGCATGCGCGTCGAGGTACGCACCGACAGCGGCTTCGCTCGCCTCGGTATCGCCGGGCTCCAGCGCCCTCAGCAATTCGCGTGGAAGCTTGCGCGCATTGGCGTCAGGGGCACGCGTCAGTTGCTTGAGTTCGGCATGGAACCGTTCCGGCGCCCAGAACGCATCCGCCAGCCGCCGCCGCCAGCGCTCGGGCACACCCGCCGCCGTCAGCACGGACCGGAACATGCCATGGTCGCCGATGCGCATCGTCCAGTCATCGAGCCCCGCGGCGCTCAATGCTTGAATGATGAGCGTGATCGCCGCCGCTTCCGCCGTCTCGCGCTCGCTCTCTCCGAAGCGCTCGATCCCCGCCTGGCGGAACTCGCGCGGATGCGTCTCATCTGCGCCCTGGGGCTGAAAGCGGAACGCCGAGCCGTTATAGCAGTAGCGTGCCTTGACGGCCGGATCTGCGTGGCGGGCAACGTGCAGCCGGCATGTCGGCAGCGTCAGATCGGGTCGCAGGCACAGCTCCGCGCCGTCGGGATCGGTGAACACGTAGGTGCGCGCGCGCAAGGCTTCGCCGATGGCATCCAGGAACACGTCGGCGGGCTGGATGACGGAGGGCGCAACCGCCTCGTGCCCGGCCTTGGTGAAGACCGACATGAGCTTTTGCGCCTGAGCTTCCAGCGCTTCGAACCGTAAGGCCGTTTCTGCTGTCATTCACTTACTTCCTCTTCCCGCTCCCTGTGCGGGGAGAGCGGAACACTTGGCGCAACCTGCTCTGATTGCGAGCGCCAGCCGGTTGCGCCACTCAACCACGCCAGACTCAACTATGCCGCGCGAGAATTTTGCGGACCTCGGCGATGAGATCATCGGCGCGGACGGTCACTTGCCCGGCGCGCGCTTCCTTCCATTCTTTGTTGTCCTTGATCGCGGCTGCCGCCTTCGCGCCCTCGATCAAGTCCTTCAGCGTCACCGTGCCCGCCTCACGCTCGTTGGAGCCCTGAATGACGACGCAGGGACTGTTGCGCTTGTTTGCGTACTTCATCTGCGCGTTCATGCCGGCCGAGCCCAGATACATTTCCGAGCGGATGCCGGCGTTGCGCAGGTGCTGCACCATCTCCTGGTAGGCGGCGATCTCACCCTTGTCCATGACCAGCACGACCACGGGGCCGAGCGCCGCTTGCGCCTTCTGCCCGACATGGGCGAGCGCCGCCTGGAGCCGCGAAACACCGATGGAAAAGCCGGTTGCGGGCACCTTCTGTCCGGTGAAGCGCGCGACGAGATCGTCATAGCGTCCCCCGCCGCCGACCGAGCCGAAACGCACCGTGTTGCCGTCCTCGTCCTTCACCCGAAACGTCAGCTCGGCTTCGAACACGGGACCCGTGTAATATTCAAGTCCGCGCACGACGGAGGGATCGAAGGCGATGCGCGATGTATCGTAACCGGCGGCCGTCACGAGGTTCGCCATCGTCTCCAGTTCGCAAAGCCCCTCCTCTGCCCGGGCGTTGCCTCCGATGATCTTGTTCACCCGTTCGATTGCTCCCTCGCGCGCGCCTTGGGCGGCAGTGAGAAATGACGTGATGATCCGGGAATTGGCGTCGTCGAGGCCGGCGCCCGGCGTGAAATCGCCGCTCTCATCCTTGCGGCCCTTGCCCAGCAATTGCGCCACGCCATCGACACCGAACTTGTCGAACTTGTCCATGGCGCGCAGCACGGTAAGGCGCTTGCCGGTCTGTGTGGTATCCGTCAGATCGACGCCAGCGAGTTCGAGCACACCGTCGAGCACCTTGCGGCTATTGACCTTGATGATGTAGTCGCCGCGCGCGATGCCAAGCGCTTCGAGCGTATCGGCGGCGAGCATGCAGATCTCCGCATCCGCCGCCACGCTTTCCGCGCCCACCGTATCGGCGTCGAACTGCATGAACTGGCGGAATCGGCCCGGTCCCGGCTTCTCGTTGCGGTACACGTTGCCGAACGCGTAGCGGCGGAACGGCTTGGGCAGGCTGTTGATGTTCTGCGCGACATAGCGCGCGAGAGGAGCGGTCAGATCGTACCGCAGACTCATCCACTGCTCGTCGTCGTCCTGGAACGAAAACACCCCCGCGTTGGGCCGATCCTGGTCGGGCAGGAACTTTCCCAGCGCATCGGTGTATTCGAGCGCGGGCGTCTCCAGCGGCTCGAACCCATAGCGCTCGTAGACCGAGCGGATGACGCCCAGCATGTCGTTGAGGCCTTTGAGCTCGGCGGCCTCGATGTCGCGGAAGCCCTTGGCAATCCTGGCTTCCGGGCGCGCCGCCGGCGGAGCATCAGCGCCCGCGCCTTTGTTGGATTTGGACATGGAAAGAAACTTTTGAGTTGCTGAGGCTCCCATGGCCCCGGGGTATTGTTGGGCCTTATAGCGGATGGTCTCGCAGTGCGAAAGCCGGGCGTCCCGTTCCCCATCTGGCGCCATTTTCACTGGCTATCTCAGCTGAAATGATAGGGCGCATAGCGGCCGGCAGACTGGCAATTCCATTCAGTTTTCAACGGGATTGTCTGCGCGGCGGCGATCCGCGCTGCCAGCCCGCACCCAGAATCAGCCTATGAGTTGCCGGTCACAGTCGCGTCATTCCGGAGCATCACCGCAATGCCGGCATCCGCCGCGCCCAAAGCCTTGCCGGCCTTCGATCTGCTGAGCCCCAAACCCCTCGACGCGGCGCGCGCCAAACTCGACGAGGTGTTCGGGTACAAGAGCTTCCGCCTGCATCAGGAAGGTATCATCGCGGCGCTGCTGGAGGGCCGCGACTGCCTCGCCTTGATGCCGACGGGCGGCGGCAAATCGCTGTGCTATCAGATCCCCGCGCTGGTACGGCCTGGCACCGGCGTCGTCGTCTCGCCCCTCATTGCCCTGATGCAGGACCAGGTCGACGCCTTGAAGGACGTCGGCGTCAAGGCCGCCTTCCTCAATTCCACGCTCGACAGGCCGGCGCAGGATGCCATCGAGCGGGAGTTCGCCGCCGGCGCACTCGATCTTCTGTACGTCGCGCCGGAGCGTCTCGTGCAGGACCGCACGCTCAATCTGCTTGCACGCCACGAGGTCGCGCTGTTCGCCATCGACGAGGCGCACTGCGTGTCTCAGTGGGGGCATGACTTCCGGCCCGAGTATCGCCAGCTCAAGATCCTCGCCACACGCTTTCCCAATGTGCCGCGCATCGCGCTCACCGCCACCGCCGACGAACGCACGCGCCAGGAGATCGTGACCGAGTTGTCGCTGGAAGAGGCCGAAGTCTATGTCGCAAGCTTCGACCGGCCCAACATCCGCTACACCATCGCCGAGATGGGGTCCATGAGTGCACGCGAGCGTTTGTGGCAGTTCATCGCCAGCGAGCATCCAAACGACGCGGGCATCGTCTATTGCCTGTCGCGCAAATCCGTGGAGGAGACGGCCGCCTGGCTCTCCTCCAAGGGCCGCAAGGCGCTCGCCTATCATGCCGGATTGCAGCCGCATATCCGCGCGGGCGCGCAGACACGCTTCCTGAACGAGGACGGCCTCATCGTCGTCGCAACGATCGCGTTCGGCATGGGTATCGACAAGCCGGACGTGCGCTTCGTCGCCCATCTCAATCTGCCCAAGTCCATCGAGGCCTATTACCAGGAGACGGGCCGCGCGGGGCGCGACGGGGAGCCGGCGGACGCGTGGATGGCATACGGCATCGGCGACGTCGTGCAACTGCGCCAGTGGATCGCGCAAAGCGAAGGATCGGATGCCTTCAAGCACGTCCAGCGTCAGAAGCTCGATGCACTCGTCGGTTTGGCGGAAATGCCCGGCTGCCGCCGTCAGGCTTTGCTCGCCTACTTCGGCGAGCGCCTGCCGGAACCCTGCGGCAACTGCGATAACTGCCTCAATCCACCCAAGACCGAGGATGGTACGCTCGCAGCCCAGAAGGCCCTGTCAGCCGTCTATCGCACGGGGCAGCGCTATGGCGTTACCTACCTGTGCGATGTGCTGACGGGCAAAGAGGACGAGCGCATCGTGCGCAACGGCCACGACCGCCTGTCCGTCTTCGGCATCGGCAGGGACGTGCCGGCGGCCACCTGGAAGGGGTTATTCCGCCAGCTCATCGCAGCCGGCCTGCTGAGCGCGGACGAGGAAGGTCACGCCACTTTGGCATTGACGCCAAGCGCGCGGCCGGTGTTGCGCGGCGAAACCAGGTTCCTCATCCGCGTCACGCGCGCGCCGGAAAAGAAGTCCCGCCGCGAAGCCAAGATCATCGCCAAGGTCTCGCCGCAAGACGAGACGCTGTTGCAGGCGCTGCGCGCCTTGCGCTTGAAGCTTGCGGCCGCAGCCAAGCTGCCTCCCTACGTCGTCGCGCAGGATCGCACGCTCATCGAGCTGGCTGAAAAACGTCCCGCGGACGAGTCCGGCCTGCATGACATCACCGGGCTTGGCGCAAGCAAGATCGCGCGCTACGGCAAGGCTTTCCTGGAGGTCATCGGCCAATACAAGCCCCATCCCATGCTCAACAACCGGCTGGCATCATCCGTCAACCAGACGCTCGCGGCGCACCTGCGCGGGCTCGATGCGGACGAGATCGCGACCGAGCGTGAGATTGCGGTCTCAACCGTCTACGGGCATTTCGCGGACGCCATCGCGGCAGGCCTCGTCGAAGCGCGCGCCGTGCTGCCGCTCGATGACGCGCAGATGGACGAGATCCTCGCCGCGTTCGAGCGGTGCAACACGTTGGAAACTGGCAAGCTCGGGCCCGCTCATGCGGCGCTCGACGGGCGCTACGACTTCGGCATCCTGAAGTGCATCCTGGCCGAGTTGGGCTAGGTGCGTTCATCTTGATTGGAAGGCGCGCCGTCCCGGCAACGCCATGCGCGGATCAAGGCAACGAGGTTACCTGCCTGCGCTGTCATCCCGGGCAAGCGAGGCCGGATGCAATCCGGCGAAGCGACGGCCCGGGACCCAGCGCATCAGTGCGAAGCGCAAAATATCCGTCGCAACAATCACGCCTGGCCCTCCTAGCTGTTCAGTCCCGGCGCTCGCTGCGCCCGGCCGGGATGGATCGCTCGGCAGGGGATGTACGCCGTCGGGACGACAGGAGAGGAAGCGCTCCGCCGGGAGGGCAATTCCTGCCACACAAAAAAGGGCCCGAATTTCTCGGACCCTTTTTTATCCAACCGCGCCTTGCTGCCGTTATCCCGATTTGGGGGCAACAAGACGCAAACCTTATGTCTTGGCGCTTTGCGCCTCCCCTGCGGGGATCAATTCCCTAAAAAGGCGGCGTCAGGCTGCCTCGATGCCCTCGTCGCCCGGATCGCGCAACACATAGCCGCGCCCCCACACCGTTTCGATGTAATGCTTGCCGCCGGTGGCCGCCTGCAGCTTCTTGCGCAGCTTGCAGATGAACACGTCGATGATCTTGAGCTCCGGCTCGTCCATGCCGCCATAAAGATGATTGAGGAACATCTCCTTGGTCAGCGTCGTGCCCTTGCGCAGGCTGAGCAGCTCCAGCATCTGGTATTCCTTGCCGGTCAGATGCACGCGCTGGCCGTTGACGTCGACCGTCTTGGTATCGAGATTGACGCGAAGATCGCCCGTCTCGATAACCGACTGGGCGTGCCCCTTGGAGCGGCGTACGATTGCCTGGATGCGCGCGACCAGCTCGTCCTTGTGGAAGGGCTTGGTCATATAATCGTCGGCCCCGAAGCCCAGGCCCCGGACCTTGTCGTCGATGCCCGCCAGGCCCGACAGAATGAGAATAGGTGTAGAGACCTTCGAAACACGCAGCGTCTTCAAGACCTCATAGCCGCTCATGTCGGGTAGGTTCAAGTCGAGTAGAATGATGTCGTAATCATACAGCTTGCCGAGGTCGACCCCCTCCTCGCCAAGATCCGTGGTGTAGACGTTAAAGCCTTCCGACTGCAGCATCAGCTCGATGCTTTGAGCAGTGGCGCTGTCATCCTCGATTAATAGTACCCGCATGAGCCGATCCTCTCGTGCCTCGTCCGCGTTCCGTTTGCTCTCCGCCCTAAAGAGAACGCATGAACTGCTTCGAGCTAAGCCATCGTTAGGGAATCTAGCGCCGAGAGGTTAATAAAGCCTAATTTTGTCTTTGCATTTTGGCGGCTCGCAAGTCTCTCTCAAGGATTATTGTCCGATCCTTGAGATGACCCTGCACGCACGCCGCCCCGCTTTGACACAAATTTAGGCGTAACTTGCCCGTTCGTGCCAAAATAGCCCGCTGCAAAAACACGATAATTTAGACTTTGCGCCCCCTCGACACCCCTCGGCCCGCCCATAATGCACCCACCGGCCAGGGCGCCCACCCTGGCCGGCCAGCGCTTGTCTGCGCACTGGCCGAAGTTTGATACGAATCAAGAGCTAACAGAATTCGCCGTTTGGCCCTAGAGGGCCGATGGCAAAATTCGGGCGTCTGCTGAAAGTCGGGATCACAAAAAAGATAGCGTTGCTTTACCGCAACTTAATGGCAGAGTGTTATATGAAATCTCAAAGTCGTTTTCTGCGGGCACTCTTGGCATCTTAAAACGGCTGAAGGTATACACCGGCTTTGGCGCAAGCTGAAAGCCGGCACCTTTTAACCGCGTTGGCATGGTTCTTGGTATCCATTGCATCGTGGGTTCGAATTTGTTTGGGGTATCGAACAATGAAAGCACGCGAAAACGCTTTGCGCATTCGCCGGCACGTAGTGGATGAGAAGAACCGCAAGGTCGAAGACCTCGAGCGGATGATCCGTGAGTTCGACGCCATGGCGGCTGATCTCGACCGCCAGATCCAGGCGGAAGAGGACCGTACGGGTATTCGCGACCGGGGGCATTTCTCCTATTCGACGTTCGCCAAATCGGCCGCTCAGCGCCGGGATAATCTGCGTACATCCAATGACGCCATGCGCGACCAACTCGCCGACGCGATTCGCGAACGTGACGAGGCCGCCGAGCAGTACGCCCGGTTTGCAGCCCAAAACGAGGCCCGGGAAGAAATGCGCGCTGGCGCCCGGCGACGCTCCGAGCGCCTGACGGGCGTTATTCTGCGCTAGGCGCCTCTCGTCCCGCGCAGGAAAGACCGGACGTCAAAAAGGCTGATGACAGTGTTGAGGCGGTGCCACAAGGCGCCGCCTTTGCGCCATCTTGTCCCCTGAAAGCCGTATTTGAGACGGTGGATAGCCCCTTGAGTTCGACTCGCGAGCGAGGCAAACGGGTTTAGACCGGAGTTGGTGCGGACCCTGGACGGGCCAAAGGGGGAAAGAAGGCATGGCGGTCACCGCCGGCAAATCATACGGATCCGCGCGATGTGCCCGGCGCAGTGCAAATCGCGCTGTCCTACTCGCCACCGGTTTGTTGCTTGGCGGTTGCGGGAGCGGACTGGGTGGCGGCGCTCCCGATGTCACGGGCGCGCAATCTTCCGCCTTGAGCTTGCCCAAGCTCACCGACCTTCCTGCCGTCACCGCAATCACCACACCTGCGGAGCGCGAACCCGAAGGTTCCGCGACTGAGTTGTACACCCTCATTGCGCGTGGCGCGGTCGGCTGCTGGTTCGGGGGTGCGGGGCCTTTGAAGAAGGACTACATCTATCACGCCGAGGCGGACGCGCCTTCCCGTGGCGGCAAGGCAGAAATCGTCGTGCATGTACGTGATCCCAGCCAGCCGAATCCTCGCGGCGCAAAGGCCTACCGCATCAAGATCGATCCCAAGGACGACTCCAGCGCGACCATTACAACGGAAAACCTGAAGATGCCCGAGGCGGTCGCTGCTGCGATGGCCGCTGACGTCGCACGTTGGTCCCGGGGCGATCAGGGCTGTGAAGGCGCTTCCACGACCGCGGGATGGTCGGCCAACGCACCGCCCGCCCAACTCCCTGCTGGGCCACCAAAGTCCAAGACGAAGTCCGCGCAAAAGGCCGCCTCCACGCCGGCCGCTAAAACGCAGCCCTGATGCCTCTTACGCATCTTCCTGATTTTCTTGCGCTGCCCCACCGACGCACTGTTTCCGGCCAGCCCTGCCAAACAGCAAACGAGCGGCGCTCAAGGTGAGGCCGCTCGTTAAAATTTCCAGATTGGCTTTAACCCTAGTCGCGGTAGTCCTGAATGCGCGTGGCACGCAGTCCGGGCAAGCCATGCTTGTCGATCGAGCGCTGCCAGGACAGGAACTCGTCGACCGTCAGTTTGTAGCGCTCGCACGCCTCTTCCATGCTGAGGAGACCGCCGCGCACGGCAGCGACCACCTCGGCTTTTCGCCGGATCACCCAGCGCTTGGTATCGCGCGGGGGAAGATCTGCAACTGTCAGCGGGGACCCGTCAGGGCCAATCACGTAGCGCCCGCGCGCTCTCATCTGTTGTTCGGTCATGATACTCAATACACACTCTTGACCAGTGGTTTGTTGTAACCGTTTGCGATTAAATTAGCCCTAACCCATTGAGTGAACATGTGATAAACGGGTGTGCTAATCCAGCTTCCGGCTTAAGGCTGCACCAAGGCCCATCCCGTTTCGGGGCAACAGCCGGGCCTTATCCTCCTACGTAGCGAAAACCGGGCCAGTTTCATTAATGAGGCGGCACTGAGACAGCACGCGCCCGGATTTTCGGCCATAACCTGCCTTGCAACCGGCCCATTTCCTGGAATAAATAATGAGAACGATGTGGAGCTGGTTCCCACCGGACCGGCTGGCTTTTTGCCGGGATACACTATATTTGGGGTCTCCCAATGCCGGCCGTAGAAATCTAGGCCGCAGGTATGAGACTGGCCGGTCGCTGACACTGGAATTTCGAGCAGGCGCCCTTGAACCCCGAGTCGAACAACTGCCCTGAGGGCCCAAAGAAGCGTGTCGTCGTCGCCATGTCCGGCGGGGTCGACTCCTCGGTGGCGGCCGCCCTCATGAAGGAGGAAGGTCACGACGTTATCGGCATCACGCTGCAGCTCTATGACCATGGCGCGGCCACCGGCCGCAAGGGCAGCTGCTGCGCGGGCCAGGACATCCACGATGCCCGCCGGGTCGCCGAAACGCTGGGGATCCCGCATTACGTTCTCGATTACGAGGCCCGTTTCGCCGCCAAGGTGATCGACAGCTTCGCGGAAAGCTACGTGCTCGGCGAGACGCCCATCCCTTGCGTGACGTGCAATAACGAGATCAAGTTCCGCGACTTGCTCGATACGGCACGGGATCTCGGGGCCGACATGCTTGTCACCGGGCACTACGTGCAGCGCCTGGAGGGGCCCGAAGGCCCCATCCTCGCGCGTGCCGCTGACCCCGACCGCGATCAGAGCTATTTCCTTTTCGGCATTACCCGCGACCAGCTCGATATCCTGCGCTTCCCCATCGGCGGCCTGCTGAAACCAGACGTGCGCGACATCGCGCGCCGCTTCCAGCTTCCCATCGCCGAAAAGCCCGACAGCCAGGACATCTGCTTCGTTCCCGCCGGTCGCTACAGCGATATCATTGCCAAGCTGAAGCCCGGCGCCAGCGAGCCCGGCGACATCGTCCACCTCGACGGCCGCGTCCTTGGCCGCCACCAGGGCATCATCCATTACACGGTGGGACAGCGCCGGGGCCTGAAAATTCCTGGCCCTGAGCCTATTTACGTGGTTCGGCTCGATGCCGACCACAATGAGGTTATCGTCGGCCCCCGCTCGGCCTTGCAGACCAAAAGCCTGGTCCTCCGGGATGTGAATTGGCTCGGGGACAAGCCATTGGCGGACATCGCCCATGACGGCCTGCCGGTATATGTTCGCAACAGGTCCGCTCAGACCCCACGCCCCGCCATGCTGTTTTGCGATGAGGATGGCACGGTCCGCGTTGTCCTGTGCGACGGCGAAGAAGGTGTTGCAACGGGCCAAGCTTGTGTATTTTACGATGATGGCGGACCGGTTGCCCGGGTGCTGGGGGGTGGATGGATTGCCAAGGCATTGAAGTCTGGGCCAACCGTGCCCGGTGACGGGGTGGTCAGGTCCGAGCGGGCCAGGATCGAACGCCAATCGGCGCCGTGACGGGGCTTAAGCCCATTGAGGGAGGGTTCGACGTGAGTGAGAAGGAGTCGCTGAGCATGGTTCGCAGACCGCAAAGCCAATCTGCTGCCTTGGCCCATCAAATGGACCACGACGACGTGCGCGACGCCTACCGCCGCTGGGCGCCCGTCTACGACTTCACATTTGGCAAGGTCTCGACCGCGGGCCGCCGTCATGCCGTCGAACTGATCAACGCCTCCAACGGCAAGGTGCTGGAAGTCGGCGTCGGCACCGGTCTGTCCCTACCCGAATATAAATCGCACCTGGAAATCACTGGCATCGATCTGGCCCCCGAGATGCTCCAGAAGGCGCGAGAGCGCATCAACGCGGAGCGCCTCACCAACGTCACCGGCCTTCATGAAATGGATGCGGGCGATCTGCAGTTTCCGGACGCCTCCTTCGATACGGTTGTCGCGATGTATGTCATCACCGTCGTGCCGGAGCCCGAGAAGGTGATGCGCGAGCTTGCCCGTGTTTGCAAACCCGGCGGCCAGGTTATGCTCGTCAACCATTTCAGCCAGGAGGAAGGCGTCCGCGGCTGGGTCGAGCGCAAGATGGCGCCGTTCGCCGATCTGGTGGGCTGGCATTCCGTGTTCGAGATGTCGCGCGTCATGGGGTGCGACAACCTCAAGCTCGTCGAGCGCAAATCGCTGCGCCCCTGGGGTATTTTCACGATGATGCGCTTCCGGAAACAGGCGGGCGCCATGCATCACCCGCTTGCTGCAGAATAATCGGCGAATTCAAGATCCGTGGCCCACGTTGGATCAAGGGCTTGCGAGACTGTCGTCTTGACAGTGGAACCCCGTCCTCCCTATAGACGGGCCTCCAACGCTCTTTAGCGTCGGCGTGGCGGGATAGCTCAGGTGGTTAGAGCGAAGGTCTCATAATCCTTAGGTCGGCGGTTCAAGTCCGCCTCCCGCTACCATTAAACCCCCTTACAATATTCAGAATATTTCCGAATCTTCTGCGCTTCCCATGCGGGAACGGGTGACGAACGCAGCGAACAAAAACGAATAGAGTCCCGCACAAAAGTCGGCACGCTAAATCGACTTCAGAAACTCCCGGTAATACTTAGGCGGTCGGTTCAAGTCCGCCTCCCGCTACCATTGGGTCCGCACCCCTGCGTAACAGGTTTTCGTTCACCGTTTGCTCGGGATCGGAACTCATGTGAAGGGACACGGAAGTTACGTTACGGGCTTGCCCCGCAGCACTTCTTGTACTTTTTCCCGCTGCCGCAGGGACAAGGATCATTCCGCCCAACCTTGAGAGCCGCACGCCGCAACGTAGGCCCGCCATGATCGTGGTGATGGTGGGTGTGATGCCCATGGCCTTCACCGGCGGCATGCCTGTGGCCATCACCGGCGATGTAGCGCCAATGCCCTTGGCTATCGCGTGCGAACTCCGAAACCTCGTGGTGCTCCCACGTCTGGCCGTCCTGCTCGTAGGTCGCCAAGAACTCGACTTTACCCGTATTGTCGTCCGAGCCACCCTTGGAAGCGCTGACGACCTCGAGGCCGTTGAACTTGGCCTTTGCCGCCCACGCGCCAGCCGTCTTGGCATGGGCCGCAGCTCCCGATGACGGCGCGAACGTGCTGCCGAGGTAGTCGATCTTTCCCAGCGCATAAGCTGTATATCGCGCGCGCATGAGCGACTGCGCGGTCGGCGGCCACGCGGCGCCCGCGATATAAGGCTCGCAGCACGTTTCATAGGTGCGGCCGGAGCCGCAAGGGCATGTGTTCACTAGGATTGCACCTTTCAGCGCGCAGGTTGCGGTCGGGCTAAACCGATCATCACCTTCCTACCATGACCTCCGGGGATCGGGCAGCCAAGACGCCTTTCGCAGTCGGATGCTTTCGCACTCGAATGCCGGCAAGGCTTGGCGATGGATGCGGTTCAGGCTATCACAGCCGCACGCGTGCCTAGCTCAACTGGATAGAGCATCGGAATTCGAGTCCGAGGGTTGGGGGTTCGAGTCCCTCGGCGCGCGCCATTTTTGTTTGTGCCCTCCGGCTCCGCTTGCGCGGAGTCGGCCGGAAGGCGCGGTTGAGTGGGGCAAAAAACGCCTCTCCCCTTGGGGAGAGGCCGGCGCTCCGGCGCGCCAGCGCCGGACCTCGAGCGCCGAGTGAGGGGATGGACCCGCGATTCAATCCTCCGCTCGCCATCGCATCGCGTTCGCCACCGGCATCATGCCAGAAGCGACAGACCATCCCCTCACCCCAACCCTCTCCCCAAGGGAAGAGGGGGACTAAGAAACGCCTCTCCTCTTGGGGAGAGGCCGGCGCTCCGGCGCGTCAGCGCCGAACCTCGAGCGCCGGGTGAGGGGATGGACTCTCGGTTCAATCCTCCACTCGCCATCGCATCGCGTTCGCCACCGGCATCATGTCGAGGGTGGCCGACCGCCCCCTCACCCCGACCCTCTCCCCAAGGGGAGAGGGGGGGGACTAAGAAACGCCTTGTAACTTCCCATTGCCTGCGACAGCCTGTGTAATTGGCGTTGCGGTGGCGGATGGAAGCCCGCAGTGCCTTTGGGACACCAAGCCCGTGGGAGAGCCAGGGTCACCATCCGCCGTTCCATCGAACCCGAACAGTCGCCTGGGCCGCTCGACGTGGCGAAGCCCGATTAGGCAAGGATGGGACAGGATGGACGCGATTTATGTGGGGATCGACGTTTGCAAGCAGTGGCTTGACGTGCATGTCGTGCCCTCGGGCGATAGCTTCCGCGTCGGCAATGACGCAAGCGGCCTCGCACGTTTGAAGACGCGGCTTGCCCCGCTCAAGCCGCAGCGCATCGCGCTGGAGGCAACGGGCGGGCTGGAGACAATGAGCGTTGCCGAGCTGTCGGCGGCGGGTCTGCCGGTCGTGGTTCTTAATCCTGCGCGCGTGCGCTCCTTCGCGAATGCTGCAGGCAAGCGCGCCAAGACCGACCCCATCGATGCGGCCGTGATCGCCCTGTTCGCGGCAGCCATGCAGCCCGAACTGCGAACCATGCCCGATGAGGAAACCCGGCTTCTGGCCGATATGATCTCCAGAAGGCGCCAGATCATCGCCATGATCGTGGCCGAGGAAAACCGCGCGAGGACAACGGCCGCCAGATCCGCGCAAAAGAGCATCCAGCGCTTGTTAAGCGCACTGCGGCGCGAACTGCAGAGCATCAACGATGACATGGATGGCCTGATCCGCGCCTCGCCGATCTGGCTGGTTCGCCAGGAGATCTTGACCTCAGTGCCCGGTGTCGGACCGACGGTGGCCAGAACCCTGCTGGCCGAGCTGCCTGAACTGGGCAGCCTCGACCGCCGCCAGATCGCGGCGCTTGCGGGTCTTGCTCCTTACACACGCCAATCGGGCAAGTGGCGCGGGAAGAGCTTCATCGGCGGCGGGCGCAAAGCCGTCCGTTCGATGCTGTTCATGGCCGGCCTCGTCGCCATCCGCCACAACCCGACCCTCAAGGCATTCCGCGATCGCCTCGTCGCAGCCGGAAAGCCTAAGATCGTCGCGCTTGTCGCAACCATGCGCAAACTTCTCACCATCCTCAACGCAATCATCCGGGACGCAAAACCATGGCAAAACGCTTGACATCCAAGACAGTCGCTCTCCCCTTGGGGAGAGGGAGTGGCTGGAAGGCGCGGGTCACCGATCAGGAAAAACGCACGCCCAGAGCCTTGGCCCAATCGAGCCCCGGTACCGTCCCCGCGCGTGGCTTGTATTCCAAGCCGATGTACCCCTCATATCCGCTGCGGTCGATCACGTCGAACAGGCGCTTGAAATCAAGTTCACCCCTGTCGGGCTCCCCGCGATCGGGTGGTGAAGCGATCTGCATGTGCCGGATGACAGCCTTGGCCTCCCGCAACCCGGCCTCCACGTCGCCGTCCATGATGTGGCGATGATAAAGGTCGAACTGCAGCCCGGCGTTGGCGCGGCCCACATCGGCGAGGATGTCGAGCGCCTGGGCGGTGCGATTGAGAAAATACCCCGGCATGTCGCGCGTGTTGATCGGCTCTATAATGAGCGTCAGTCCGTCACCCGCCACGAGATCGGCCCCGCGTCGCAAGTTTGCAATAAAGGTACTGCGGCTGGCGCCTTGGGTTTCCAGCCCCGCCATGACGTGAACCATTTTGTTTCCAAGCACACGCGCATAGATGGCAGCTTGCAAGATCGCAGCGTCAAACTCCGCTTCGCGTCCCGGCACGGCTGCGATACCGCGCTCCCCAGACTCCCAGTTGCCCTGCGCGGCATTGAACAGAACGAGCCGCAGGCCGTTGGCATCGAGGCGCTGGCGGAGACTGGCCGCCTCATAGTCATAGGGGAACATGAACTCGCAGGCATTGAACCCCTGCTCCGCCGCCGCCGTAAAGCGATCCGGAAACGGCACCTCGTTGAACAGAAAGCTCAGGTTAGCGGCAAAGCGGGGCATCATGTTCTCTCTTTAGTTGCGCCTTCCGAACTCCGCTGCGCGGAGCCGGCCGGAAGGTGCGGGAAGTGGGGCAGAAACGCCTCTCCCCTTGGGGAGAGGCCGACGCTCCGGCGCGCGAGCGCCGAAGCTTCGAGCGCCGGGTGAGGGGATGGACTCGCGGTTCAATCCTCCGCTCGCCATCGCATCGAGGGCAACAGACCACCCCCTCACCCCGACCCTCTCCCCGAGGGGAGAGGGGGGCAGAAACGCCTCTCCCCAAGGGGAGAGGGGGCGGCTGGAAGGCGCGCTGGAGAGTGCATCAATCATGATCCGGACGAACGCGCCGAAGCTTCTTCACGCCGGAGCGTTCCGTCTTGGCCTTGAGACGGCGCTCCTTGGATGCGCGCGTCGGCTTGGTCTTGATGCGCGGCTTGGGCGCGACGAGCGACTGCGCGATCATCTCCGCCAGACGCTTTCTCGCGTCAGAGCGGTTCATGTCCTGAGTGCGGAAGCGATCCGCCTGGATGACGAGCACGCCCTCATCCGTCAGCCGGCGTCCGGCAAGTTTCACGAGCCTTGCCTTGGCCGGCGGCGGGATGGTCTCATTCGCAGCCAGATTGAAGCGCAGTTCCACTGCCGTCGAGACCTTGTTGACATTCTGCCCGCCGGGTCCGGAGGCGCGCACAAAACGTTCCTCGATCTCTCTTTCGTCGATGTCGAGTGTCTGGCTGATGCGCATGAGATGGCTTGCGTGTATGTGATGCGGCGCGCAACCGGAATTTCCGTTTCAAACGGCGGTCATTTCCTTGAAGAAGGTCAGCCGATTGGAAAAGGGATCGGTCAGCGTGATTTCCTCTCCGCCCCAGGGGGGATTCTCTATACCGGGGCGCAGCTTTGGGTACGGCTTGGCGCGCAGTTCCGCAAGCAGCCCGTGCACGTCTTCGCAAGGGATCCGCAGCTTGGCGCCGGGAGAACCATCCCCATGGTGTCCCGACAAATGCAGAAGGCAGGCGCCGCGAGACACCTGCATGTAAGCTGGCATATCAGGCTCGAAGCGGTGCTCCCAATGCAATGCGAACCCCAAGTAATCGAGATAAAAAGCCCTCGCGGAGTTCTCGTCGAAGATGCGCAAAACAGGAATGGGGCAGGCAAAGCTCATGGGGCGGCCTTTTGGTCAGACGCGGCGCGAGCGCAAATCCTTGGCGATCTCACGCGCCGCGTTCATACCTGGAACGCCGGTGACCCCGCCGCCGGGATGTGCCCCCGAGCCGCAAAGATACAGTCCGGGAACGGGCATGCGATAATTAGCATAGCCGAGCACCGGACGAGCAGAGAAAAGCTGCCCGAGCCCAAGCTGACCGTGGAAGATGTCTCCGTCAATAAGTCCGAAGCGCCGTTCCAGGTCCAAAGGCGACAAAATCTGTCGTGCGATGATCGCTTTCCTGAAGTTGGGCGCGTGCTGTGCAACGGTGTCGATGACCGTTTCGGCGAAGGCTTCTTTCTCGTCCTCATCTTCCCAGGTCCGAGGAGCCGGGAGGTGAGGTGCAACGTACTGCACGAACAGGCTCGCGACGTGTTTTCCCTGCGGGGCAAGACTATCGTCCAGCGTCGTCGGGATGAGCATTTCCACGACCGGCGCGCGCGAGGTGCCGAACTGGCGGGCATCCCAGTAGGCCTGCTCCATGTAGGCCATCGTCGGCGCAAACAGGATTCCTGAAGCATGGTGGGGCTGCGCTTCTTTGCCCGGCTTTGCCGTGAAGTCGGGAAGTTCCTCAAGTGCCACGTTCATGCGAAAGACCCCTGAACCAGTGGTCATGCCGGTAAAGGCCGATCGCACCGTTGGCGATATGGCATCCGCCGGCACGATATCCCGGAACAAGAGTTTCGGCGGGATGTTGGAAGCAATGGCGCGCGCGCGAATTTCCTCTCCCGACTCCAGCACGACGCCGGCCGCGCGGCCATTCTCCATCCGTAGACTGACGACAGGCGCACCGGTTCTGATCTGGGCACCACGCGAACGGGCAGCGTCTGACATCGCGGCCGAGATTGCCCCCATGCCGCCGATGGCGTGACCCCACACGCCTTTCTTGCCGTTCACTTCACCGAAGCAGTGATGCAAAAGCACGTAGGCCGTACCGGGCGCCGAGGGCGGCAAGTAGGCGCCGACGATGCCGTCGAACGCATAGGCCGCCTTGATGTGCGCATTCTCGAACCATCGATCGAGAAAAGCTTCCGCGCTCGCGGTAAACAGTTCGACGAGGAACCGTTGATCTTCGAGCGACAGCTTCAAGACCCGCCGACCAACGGCGCCGCCCTTGATGAGCTCCAGCAATCCCCCTCCCGCATTGGGTGGCGTTCGCATTATGAGATCGCGCAGAATGTCGGCAGCCCGGTCCAAGGCTTCATCGTAGGCGGCGTACCGCTCCGCATCCCTGACCGAGAACTCAGCCATCGCCTTCTGGCGCAGGGCCCGCGATCCATAAGGCAGATGCATGGATCGCTTTGCATCGAGGGGCCAGAAATTACCCGCTGGCCGCTCCACAATCCGCAAGCCGTGACGAGGCAGATCGAGATCCCGGATCACCTTCGGATTGAGAAGGCTCACGGTGTAGGACGCGACCGAGTTGCGAAAACCCGGCGCGAACTCCTCAGTCGACGCCGCGCCGCCAACCATTTCATTTTTCTCGAGCACAACAACCCTGCATCCCGCACCTGCGAGATAGGCGGCAGCCGTCAAGCCGTTATGACCGCCACCCAGAATCACAGCATCATAGGTGTCGGTCATCCGAATTCTTTCCAGTTAAACAATGTTCTGAAGTTGTCCCGTGTGCGCAATTCGCAAGAGTCTTGAGGCTGAACAGTTTCTCTTATGGTGCGAGCATCGGTTGCGGCGCAATAGCCGAAAGAGTGGGAAAGACATTATTTACGATTTCAAATAGCCGCAATCTGTCGGAACAATTGAATTAGGGATCTGTTGAAACTCTAGCACATAATGTAGGCACCCAACTCTTGAGGAGCGCCGCCAGAGAGCCGTGGAGACGACCTGAATGAATTCAGTTAGCCAGACCGTTGCACAGCCCCAAACCCTCGCCGCTCCGAGGGCGCAGATTGCGCCAAGGATTGCCGGAATCGCCTTTGCTTCGGTCTTCACAGCTCTCATCTGGGTCGGGATAATCTCTCTCGCCGGAGTCTTTCTGGGTCACGCGTTCACGCCGGTAGCGCTGGCTGGCGCTGGCTGCGCAATTGCGATGTTCATTGCTGCCGTGTGCGCGCCACTCATGCTGCGCGACGCATTCTGAAGAGGCGTTCCTTTTCCTCTCCCGGGTTCTGGGAGAGGATGTCGCGAAGCGACAGGTGAGGGACGTCTGCGTGCGCCGCTGATTGCGGCAGCCCCCTCATCCGCCCCTTCGGGGCACCTTCTCCCCGAAGGAGAAGGAAGTGAGTTGTGGAATCCCACAGCGGCTCTGTAGGAGCGCAAAGCTCCAGAACTCAAATGGCTCTGGCGCCTTGACCGTAAGCGGGCTTCAGGTTGGCAGTACTGCCAGAACCGTGCGTTCCTATTTCTCCAACAGATGCTCGTAGCGTTTGTCTGTCAGCGTCTTGAGAAACGCGACGATGCCATCGATCCGCTTGGAATCGAGCGCCGAACCCGACTCCAATTCCTCCTTCGCCAGCATGTCCGCGACCTCCGGCGGTCCCCACTTCTGTCCCGTCTCCGGGTTGATCTGATGACGAGGATTTTTCGAGTTGTACTTGTTGTAGAACTTTACGACGGTGCGCAGGTCCTTAAACACGCCATTGTGCATATAGGGCGCGGTGACCGCGACGTTGCGCAATGTTGGAACCTTGAACATGCCGGCATTGGCCAGATGCGCCGCGCTAGGATTCTGCGCAAGCCCGGTATCCACGTAATCGGGCTTTGATCCATTCAGGGCGCGCACCGATGTGTTCACCGGCGTTCCGATGTTGCGATACTGATAGTTTGTAAATGTCTCACCCTCGGCACCGCCAAAATCCTTCAGTTTGTGACAGCGGCTGCAATTGGTGAACTGCGTGGAAAAGAAGAGAACGCGGCCGAGCTCTTCTTTCTCGGTCAGTTGCACCTCGCCGCGCAGATAGCGATCGTACTTGGAATCAAAGGCGGAGAACTGCGTCGTGCGCTCAAACGCGGCAATTGCCGTGCCCAAGGCCGCATAAGCCTTGTCGTCGTCGCCAAGCGTGTCCTTGCCGAAAAAGCTATCGAACGCGGAGACATAGGCTGCGTTTTCCTTCAAGCGCTCAACTGCCGTGCGCTTGTCGGGCATTCCCATCTCGATGGGGTTGAGCGGGGGCCCCATCGCCTGATCAGCGAGCGTCTTGGCGCGCCCGTCCCAGAACAATCCGCCCACCGGCTTGCCTTGCGCGTTGATATGAAAGTTGGGCGTCAACATTGCGTAGGCCGCGCTCGGCGTATTGCGGTCACCCATCGAATGTCCGTCATCACCGATCGAGACGGCACGGCCCGCGCTACCGGAATCCCGAGGATCGGTAAAGGCATGATCCGGCGAATGACAGGTTGCGCAGGCCTGCGTGCGGTTCATCGACAGGTTGGTATCGAAGAACAGCGCTTCGCCAAGCTTCTCCATGCTATCGATTTGCGCGGAAGGAGGTGATTGGCGCGCGCCCGCTTCGGTCAGGAGACCTGCCGCGAGTACGCCTGCAAAGACGACAATCACAAGCGGGAGTTCGGGTCGCAGCGCGCGCGATAGGGCCCGCATGCGTTTGCACACCTGCATCAAGGCTGCGATCATGTCCGTATACATTTGCAAGGCCCGCCATCCGATTGGATGCATAAATCCAGCCCACGCAGATAGGGCTACGAATATGACTGAAACTGTAGACAATCAAGCGCAACCGTGACGCACTGCATTTGACACAGGTCAATCGCCGTCCAAACTATTGAAACCAAGCGCCACGCCAAGCTCGCCGGGGAGTACGTCAACGACGTAATACTTGGCATTGTTAATAGCGGCGATGACGTTCACGCCACGGTTTGGATCGTTGGGATCCGCAAGCGCCGTGGCGGCGTCTGCGAGCTTTTCATTGGCGGCCACTGCAGCCTCGGGTGCAAATGGCGCGATAGCCTCGAGCGCCGCTTGCAGCGCCTCAACGTTCAACAGCAGATCGCGCGCGCTGCGATGGGAGCGCCAGCTCTCCGCTTTCTTCTCGTCGGGGATCACGCCTTTGCCGCCAAACAGGGGCGGGATCTTGCGATCCTCCATGACGCGCAAACCCGTCGCGACATCGCCCAGAACGGCGGACGCGGCCTCCACTGCCTTGGAGGGCGTCGCAAGCGTTGCCTTGATCGTGGCGAGGTCGCCCGCCTCAGGTTCACGCCACTCGGCAAGCGCATCGGCGGCAATGGTGCGCAGGTTCCGCGAGATGGCCTGCCCCACGGCGCATTCGCGCGCCGACAGCGCCTCGGGCGCAATGCCGGAGCCATCTTGCGAAAAAAGCAACCGCTCCAGCGCCGGCAGTCCCTGCGCCGCGACACTTGCGTCTGCCACGTTCTGAGGTGTGAGACCACTTTCGCCCTCGCCATTGAGCAACGCGTTCAGACCACGGGTGACGGCATTGCGCGGATCGGGCCAATAGGAGATGCGTTCCCGCCGGCTCTTGCGCGACAGCGGCCCAGACGCGAACGGCTCCATGCGCGCCCAAGCATCACTCGCTGCATTAAAGGCCTCGCGCAGTCCATCGAGAGACTGACACGGCCCCTCCCAGGCCGCGGCTTGGCGGGCGAACGCGCCTTCCAGTTCGGCGAGGCGCGGCCCCATCACGGTTTCGGCAAACGCGGCCGGCATCTCCTGCACAGCGCGTTTGTCTGCAGCCGTTGCATCCAATGCCAGCCAGACCCCCAGCGCCAAGCCCGCTGAAATTGCGCTGGTGAAAAGCGGCTTCATCATCTCATTCACCTAGAAGAAAGCGCTCCAGCGCCTCGCGTTGATCCCGCGGCAGACTTTTATACGCATCGCGCGTGCTCTCGGCCTCACCAGCGTGCCACAGAACCGCCTCGGCGATATTCCGGGCACGCCCGTCATGCATGAGAGTCGCGCCCGCTCGCAACCGCTCGCCAAGGCCGACGAGGGCTGCAGTGCGCCATTCTTTTGATGACTGACCGGCGGTCTCGGCCAATCCGGCCAATCCCTCGCCCATATCATGCAGGCGCAAATCCGAATAAAGCGCGATCTCGCCACCGCGCTTGGCCGGCATCAACGGCGTATGGCACGTCCCGCATCCGGCCGCCTCGAAAATGCGCGCCCCTTCTGCTTCATTCTGGGGGGATGGCGCGGCGACTTTGTCCAGGCTGCGGACATAATCTGCAATGGCGCCGATGATTTCCTTGCTGATCTCGCCCCCCGAAGGATCGACGCCGTTGATCGCGTTCCTGCAAGCCGCCTGTTGAACCGTGCAGTCGCCACCTGGCTCGCTACGCTGAGACGTGGAGAGTCCCAGATCGCGGCTGAAGGCCGTCGCAACAATGTCTTCCAGCGTTCGTTCTGAAGCTTTGTGACCGAACACAAGAACGCTGCCTTCCTTGTCCCGTGAAAGACGCCCCCCCGCCTGCACATTTGCAGGCCGCTCCTCCAGGGCTTTGATATCGATCTTATCCGCCCTTGCCGCCGCTCGCAGACTGGGAGCCAGCAGCAAGGTCTTCGACGTACTTTCCGACAATGGCGTTTCGAGCCCTTCGAGCGTGGCGTCGGGTTCGCGCAGGTCCACCACCGTGCCGTCTGCCAGCGTGAGCGTGCTGGTGCGCCAGGCGAGTTGTACCTCGGCTTCCGAACCGAAACCCGGAATAGCATGAGTCTGGATCTGCGCACCAAAATGCGGATCGCCCGCGCCATCGGGACCGGAAAGACGGACAACCGCGCCACGCGAAAGCAGGCGCTTATCAGGCATGACCTCGATGCGTCCGGCGGTTGCCGCCCCATGGCACTGCGCGCAGGAACGGGCATTGAAGAGCGGTCCAAGCCCGTCGTTGGCTTTTGTCGACGAGGGTGCAGGGACCCACTGGCGATCGAACAGCGCCTTGCCGATTGCGCGGTTGAGTCCGTCATCCGCCCAGCAGGCCACTGCGCCGGCAACGAGAAGGCAACCTACGGCCGCGCCACGGCGAACCGATTCACGGATCGGCCATCGGGCCGGGCGTGCGCCGGCGAGGCATAGCTTGGATTGCCACCGCCCCAGAGCTTTCCGCAGCGTTCCTGACTGCCCCATGCGCCAAATGACCGGAACCAAGGATTGGAATTGAGTATGCCGGCCGTCGCCAGGACCGCAAGCGCCGCACCTATAGGCCGGGGCGCCGCGCAGGTCAAAGTCACGTTCGATCGAACGCCGTTAAAGATAAAAATTTCTGGGCTGGCAGCCCGGCCGCACCAGCGTGACGGGGAGTCCCTCGGAGGCGATTCGCCAGGCGGAATTGCGCGGCGCCAGACCCAATAACCGCTGCAAGGTCAGCTCAAAGCTATCTTCGGCGCGTGTAACGAGGATGATTTCGTCGCACGCCTCCTGGCGCGCGATCTCAACCACGATGTCACCCACATCTCCAAAGCGCGTAACCATTTCATAACGAATGCCGACGGCGTCCATCCATGGACCCGCTGTCTCGCCAATCCGGCGCACGAGATCGGATCGAGCCCCTACGTGTCGCGCCTTCAAGGGCTGCACACTGGCAATCAGAAAGTCCTTATCCCGGGTTGTACGCGCTCGATCTATCAGGAAGCGGGATGCAGCACCTGCTTGACCATCCCCTTCGACCGCAACGAGCACCTTGGACATTACTTGCGAGACTCGGTTTTCTTTTCTGACTGCAGCGAACGCGCTAGTGGCTTATGGTAACGGACTGAACAGGACTAGCCCGATCGGATCGGGCTGGCGTCGCCGTGGAAGCCTTCACAAGAACAGCCTCCTCGACAACCGCGCGCTGTTGCGAAGCCGTTCTCACCTTCGCCGGGGCCTGAGCGGTCTTGAGATCCTGAGCGCCATCGAATGGAAAGATGATGGTTGCCAGGAAGGCGAAGACATAGACGACCAACAAGCGGTAGAAAAGTGTCGCGTGCTTCATCATTCTCTCTCGCGCAGGCTCGCGGACAGGCTCAGTGCAGCATCCGTTCGCGCCGCCCCTTCGTCAGCCAGCTTCGGGATTTCCATCTCGTCGCTCAGGGCCACAGGAGCATCACGCTCCATTGGCTTGGCCACTCTCATCTGAACAAACCCCCCGTAGGAATACGCCGAGGGTAAAACGACCTCGACATCAGCACTGGCGTCGCAGTTTTCTTTGGTCATGGCGATTATTCCCTGTTTCTGAAACCCCGCCCGGTATGCTGTGATGCCAAGATACCCGCAGGGTCTATCAGGGCACAATTCGAGCCAGCTACCTAGCGGGCCAAACCTAGGTATAGTTACGTATTCATGGTGTAGGGCGACGCGCTACGACCATGATCGCCAAACCAAACGCACCGCAGCGCTGATAGGTTTCCACATGCGGCGTCCCCTTGTCTCCGGCGGGTGGCCGGTTAAGTAATTTGCCCAGCCGGCACGGTCTTTGGGAGAACAGCCCGTTAATGAAGGCAGAGCAGATCAGGCGCATCTTGACCGCGGGCAGTGCCTTCCTGGCTGCCTACGTTCTGCTCGATCTCGTCAGCTATGTGAAACCCTATGGGTCGTTCGGCGTCACCCCCTGGAATCCCCAGGTCGGATTGAGCCTGGCGCTTGCCTACCTGAGCAGCATTGTCGCTCCTCCATTCTTTCTGATGGCGCAGTTCGTCGCCAACTATGCGCTCCGGTCTGGACCGATGGGCTTCTGGCTGGAGCTGTCAACCTCGGTTGTCTCAGGTGGCGTGTTCCTGGCGGCCAGCATCGCTTTGCGCCGGATGAACCTGATCGACCCCAGGCTTCATTCCATCCGCGACGTATTCAATCTTCTTCTGGTCATCCTCTCCGCCGCTGTCATCGACGCCATATTATTTACCAGCATGCTCGCGCTCTCGGGCGAATTGGCCAGAGGCGACTTCGGTCATGTGGCTCGCAGGCTCTTTATCGGCGACTTGATCGGATGTCTGACCATCACGCCGCTTCTCCTGATTGCAGCCACCCAGCGTCCCTGGCCCACACCCCGTTTGGACGCGGCCTTCCAGGTGGTTGCACTTCTCGGCGCACTCATCATCGTCTTCGGCTATCAGCAGGCCACCGCTTTCCAGCTCTTCTATCTGTTGTTCCTGCCATTGCTCTGGATCGCGCTCAGTTACGGCACCGCGGGCGCGGCCATTGCCATCCTCATCATTCAGATCGGCCTCCTCATTGGCGCGGATTTCCGTTTTGGAACGGATCCCGGTCTTACGGTCCTTCAAGTTCTCATGTTCGCGCTCGCGCTGACCGGACTGCTGGTTGGTGCGATATTCATTGAGCGCGAGAACGCATCGACACGCATCCGCGAGCAGCAGAGCGCTCTGGACCGGGCTATGCGTACGCGCGCCGCGGGCGAGGTAGCCGCCGGCATCACTCACGAGATCAACCAGCCGCTGACCGCATTGCGTAATTATGCGACGGTGGCGCGCTCTGCACTGGAGAACGGGCAGACCGACCTCGCGCTTGAAAGTCTCGCCAAGCTCAACACACAAAGCGACCGTGTCGCGAACGTCCTGAAAAGCATTCGCGATCTTCTGCACCAGGGAACAATCGACATCGCGCCCGTCAACCTTGACGATTTATTGTCCGATTTCTCCGAACTCATGGCGGCTGATCTCGCGTCGCGGAGCATCGCGCTGAAGATAACGGTTCCGGCGGGCTTTCCGTTGGTCCGCATCGATCGCGTGCAGATCGCCCAGGCGCTGCACAACCTTGTCAATAACGCTGCCGACGCCATGACGGGCATAGGACAACATGGTGTAATCTTTATCGTCGTCAGCTGGGTCGCCGCCAAGACGCGTCCGGAATTCGCCATATCGGTAGTCGACGAAGGACCCGGATTTCCACCCAGCGTCAACATCGAACGCCCCGTGCCGTTCGTATCCACCAAGTCGGAGGGCACAGGCATAGGATTGAGCATCGCACGCACGGTCGCTGAGGCGCACGGAGGGCGCCTGACAATTTCATCGGCGGCAACCGGCGCCTGCGTGAGAATTATTCTTCCGTTCAAGGAGGCAGGACATGACGAAGCGTATTTCCATAGTTGATGACGATCCTGCCGTCATCGATTCAATACAGCTTCTTCTGCAATCGCAGGGCTTCCAAACCGAGTGCCACCCGGATGCCGCCTCGCTGCTCGCAGCGCCACCCGACACCGACTGCATTCTTTCGGATGTGCGAATGCCCGGCATGAACGGCGTCGACATGATGCGCGAGCTTCAGACGCGCAAGGATATCCGTCCGGTTATTCTCCTGACGGGGCACGGCGATATCGAAATGGCCGTCAATGCCATCAAGAGCGGGGCTTTCGATTTTGTCGAGAAGCCATTCGATCCGATACGCCTCATCGCCACGATCGGCAGCGCCATCAACAAGGCGGACAAAAAGAAGGTAATCCAGGGAGAAACCGCGCAGTGGCAGGAGCGCTATGACTCATTGACCGATCGCCAGCGTGAAACAATGGCCTTGCTCGTCCAGGGTTTCGCCAACAAGGAGATCGCGACGCGGCTCGGCATCAGCCCCCGCACGGTCGAGATTCATCGGACATGGGTGATGAACAAGATGGCCGCACGAACGCTGGCAGAACTCGTGCGCATGGGCCTCGCGCTCGACATCACCTGACGCTGTGAGCCAACCGGTGCTTCATGGTCATTCGGAAGACCCCGCTTCTGACAGCCGATTGCGTCGTGCGCGATGCCCGCGGGCGCATTTTGCTGGTGACGCGCGCCAACTCTCCGTTTCGCGGCCGTCTGGCGCTGCCGGGCGGCTTCGTCAACCGCGGCGAGAGCGTGGAGGATGCCTGCCGCCGCGAGGTCAAGGAGGAGACCGGGCTGAAACTGAACCGGCTCAGGCTGGTCGGGGTCTACTCCGACCCGGGCCGGGACCCTCGCGGGCCGACATGCTCTGTCGCCTTCTTCGCCTCGGTGCGCGCTGGCACTGTGAAGGGCGGTGACGACGCGCGCGAGGCGGCCTGGGTCGCTGATTGGAAAAGCGCGAACCTTGCCTTCGATCACCGTGACATCATCACGGACGCATTGCGTCTCTATTAACGCGTTGCGCCGTTTCGGCGTCAGTTGCCGTAGTTCTTGACGAATGACCTTGCACTGATGAGGCAGGCAAGGCTGGCAGCCGAGATGATGATGATCGCGAGAATATCGGCGCCTGGATAGCCCCAGAACGTATCTGTCATGGCGATGCCTCTTGGAGAAGTCCGGTATCAATCATGCGTTCTCGCCCGAACGGCGTAAGCTCATATTCAAAGATGAGCTGCGTTCGGCCACCCGAGTCCACAAGCTTCCGATCGACCGATTTGATCAAACCTGCTGCGGACAACTCGTCCAGAGTGAGCCTGGTGTTGTTTTCCCAATACAGGCCCGACAGGCCGTAGTAATCGAGGAGGCGCGCGACGAGTTCCACATCCCAGATGCGGCCCGACTTGCTCAGCTGCTGCAGCAGAAAGCCTTTCTGGTGGATCTTCATGCAGCACCTCCCTCGGATTGTGTATCGCGCAGCGTGGTGATTGCATCGGCAGGCTCGCGAAACATCACGAAGCTGCCGCCCACTGCCAGCACCAGGCCAATGATGAAGTACACCGGCGGGAATTCGAGGGTGAAGGCCGCGATAAACAACAGCGCGAACACGGCATAAAGATTGCCGATGGCTTCACCTCGCCCCACGCCGATCAAACTGAAGCTCTTGTAGAAGCTGGTATAGCAGAAGGCGTGGCACACGGAGGCCAGCACGATCCACAGCATGGCCCTGCCGTCCGCGAGGGTATCGGCGATCAGGCGGAAGACCGGCAGTCCAAAGAACGCGAGCACCGGCAGGATCAGCACGCCCCAGAACATGATCTCGAACGTGAAGCGGCACTGAATTCCCGTATCGGGATCCGACACGTCCATGGCGCGGGCGGCAACGGCACCCTCCGCACCCCAGCCGATCGCGGACATCAATCCGCCCAGGTAGCCAAGCCACGCGTGTTCCTTGGCACCCGCGTCCTGACCGAACAGCTCAGGACCATAGATTGCCACGCCGCCCAGAATGATCAGCGACATGCCGATCGCAGCGTAGGTCGTAATCTTTTCGCGGTACCACAGACGCGCGATCAGGGCTCCGAAGACCGGATAGAACAACGACGTGACGGCAGCGAAAACGGGACCGACGAAGCCCATGGCCATATAGGAGCCGAAGATTGCGATGGGCCCGCCGCAGATCGAGGCCAGAGCGTACCATTTGGATATCCTGCGGAAGCGGACGAACGTGCGCCCGAAGTCCGAGACTTTGCCAAGCACGCCGTTCCACACGAGCAGGAATAGAAATACCGCAACCGCGTGGACAAAAGTCATGACGGCGACTGCCGTCAGACGCAGGGCCCTGTCGCCCTCGGGGATGGCGGAATACGGGAACTCGTACCAGAGCGCGGTGCCTGGCACATACCACGCGCCCCATAGAACCGCCGTCCAAAGAGCGAATATGAAGCCCCAACGCTTGGAGCGCGCGGCATGACGATAAAGCGCATCGGCAAGCGCTGCGCTTTGGTTCGTTTGAATGGAGGTCACGTTGCTCATAGTCTGCTCGCCTGCATTCTGCTGGCCCCTGCGGGGGGTGGATAAAAGGAGCCGGGAGCTAAAAGCTCCCGGCCAAGTTGCGCACGGGGAAGAATGTGCGCATGCCGTGCTTGATGGGCGTTTGAAACGCCGATTGGCTGATCCCGTAACGCCTGTCTCTTCAATCTCTATTCTTCAGATTGTGCGCCACCACGCGGAAGTGCTGCATGGTGTCGGCCATGGTTTTCGGATCGATGTTCATTCGCTTCATGGCGATCGTCATGCACTTAAGCCAAGCGTCGCGCGCTTCTGCATTGATCTCGACATGTTCATGCATCTCGCGAACGTTCGAATGGCCGTGCTTTTCCGCATAGAGCTTCGGGCCGCCGAGAAACCCGGACAGAAAGTTGAACTGCTCGATGCGCGAGTGCGCGACGCCGTGACCGCGCAGATGAAGCAATTTGAGCGCGTGACCTTCCGGCTCAAATTCAATGATGTCGTAGAAAACCTCCACGAGGTCCCGCACGGCCTTTTCGCCGCCTAGTCGCCAATAAAGGGAGTTTGCTGTCATCCTTGCGCCCCACTGCGTTCGGTGTGATACAGCCCCGGCCGGAGCAGGACTTCGACCGGAGCTGGTTTCATGGCATCAACCGGCTGGGTGCGTTCTCAGCCGCATTGGATCGTAGAACGGCATCTGCACGACTGTAGCCGCGTACTCCTTGCCGTTATCGACAACCGTCAGCTGTGTGCCGAGCTTCGTGTACTCAGGCGCGATCTGCGCCATGGCCAGCGACTTCATCAGATGCTGGCTGAAGGTCGTGCTGGTGACCGTGCCAACCTCCTTGCCGTCGGCGTAGATCCGGGCAAGCGGCGAGACGGCCTCACTGTGCCAAACTTCAAGACCGGTGATGAAGGAACGCTCCTTGCCCTTCTTCTCCGCCAGGGCCTTCTTGCCGATGAAGTCGGGCTTGGACATATCGATCGTCCAGCCAGCGCGAACTTCCCACGGGGTCGTGTCACCGTGGGTCATGTCGAACGGGAAGAACAAAAGGCCGCCTTCGACGCGGATGATGTCGAGGCACGACCAGGACACCGCCTTCACGCCCTTGTCCTTGCCCGCAGCGAGGATCGAATCCCATATGAACGGGGCATCCTCCGCGCTGCAGAACACTTCATAGCCGCGTTCGGCCGAATAGCCGCCGCGAGCAATTGAAACCTGCTTGCCGAAAAGCGTCGTCTTCGCGTGCTTGAAGTAAGGCAGGTCGGCGAGTTTCATCGGCGTGTGCGGCGCAAGCGTCTCCAGCGCCAACGGGCCCTGCAGCGAAATGATGTGTACATCATCGTCGCGTGCGACCTCGACATTAAAGCCCTTCTTCGCTTCAGCCGCGGCTTCCTCGAAGGCGCCGCCGCCGTGCGAAACACGGTACTTGCCGCCGCCATCGACATACACCAGCACGTCGTCAATCAGCGCGCCTTCGCTGTTGACGATATTGCTGATGTGCGAATCGCCGGGCTGCGCCTTGGAGACGTCCGTCGTAAGAATATGGTTGAGAAACTTCAACGCATCCGGGCCGCTGACGTTGACCATTTTCAGGGCCGAAACGTCGAACAGGCCGGCTTGGTTACGAACGATTTCGGTCTCGGCGTAAGGACACGCATTATAATTCTGCGGGATCGGCATGTCGTTCCAAGACGATGACAGGTCAGAGCCCAGGGCCCTGTGCCGGCTATTGAGAGCCGAGTTGCGTTCTTTCGTCGTTCCGTGCATGGGCGCTACTCTCCAGTTTGTGTGTTGATGTTTTTCTGTCGACCGCGGCATCGAACGGCCGGGTCTTCGCTCGTTGCTTATTTGATCAGGAAACCTTGCGGGGTCGGCGCGCCGTCATCGTATTGCGACAGCCAGCCGACCGTTGCCTGGTGATACCGCGTGATACCCTTGTAATCGATGAGTTCGGGCGGAAGGGACTTCAGCACGCGATGGAAGCGGCGCGCCCAATCGGGATTGGTGGCGAGTTCGCGCATCTTCAGCAGGTAAGCCCGGATCGAGAACAGGATCGCATTGGAACGCGGCAAGCGCCACAGCGCCTGAAGCTCGACGCGCAGGTGAACCTTATCGCCGACGTTCTCTGGCGTGACCGATGCGCGATCGATACCCCACTTGTTGTAGTTCTCAGGGCTCGTATCGAGCCGCGGATTGATCGTCATGGTCCAGTTGAGCCGGCGAACCGGACGCCCATGCTGCAAGTTCAAAAGGAACTTCAACGCGCGATCGAAGACACCTTGCTCGTGGGCAAGCGGCACGGGACCATGCCACTCCATGAAATTCATGCCGATGTCGAAATCCAAGGACCAATCCGCCTGCGACGTGGCGATACCAGCATCCATCCAGAGGCTGTTGTCGCGCTGATCCACGATCGCAAAATCACCCTGGCACTGCCGCGTGATGTATTCCAACGGCTCATACGGCAGACTGGAAACGTCCCCGAAGCGGAACTTGTTCTCGATGCCCAGCGGCCGGTTGATCCAATGCCAGTCGTCGCCATTGCGCGTCAGGGTGAAATGTTGCGGATAGGCTTCCGCCATGGATGTCATCAGAAGTTCCAGAGTATCCCACTGCGCCAGCATCATGTGGGGAAGCGCCTGGCACCGCAGCGGGTCCTCGGCCAAGACGATCGCGCGGTCACGCATGTCGGAGACATAGTGCTCGTCGATATCGATCGGGAATTGGTAAGCCGAGCCTGGAGCGCCCGCCCTGACGTGGGGCTCCATGTTGACCGAGTACATGTACTTGTCTTCCCAAAAAGGGAAAGGGAAGCGCGCGATGCCCTCGGGGCTGTTGGCGTATGTATAATCGTCGCGAAACGTTTCGTCTCTGAATACTGTGTTCATCGTTTTGAATCCTTCCTGAAGCGTATGCATTCGATCAAAGGTCAAGCGTCAGGCAACCGCCGTCCGCGCGGGAAACGCAGATGGCAATCTGCTTTCCGTCCTTCTTTTCCTCATCCGTCAGGTAGTGGTCGTTATGGACAAGCGCGCCGCTGCTATCGATGACGCGCGTGATGCACTGCCCGCATGCGCCGCCGCGGCACAGGTAGGGTGCATCCACTCCCGCCTGTTCAAGCGCTTCGAGCGCACTTTGATGATCGCCGACCGGGATTCGCTCTCCGGTGCTCTTCACCTCGATCTCGAAAGGCTTGCCTGGGGGTGGTGTGCTGAAGCGCTCGTAGTGAACGTTCTCCTCGGGCCAACCCTCGTGCTTGGCGACATCGAGCGCCCAGTCGATCATCCGCTGGGGGCCACAGATGTAGACATGCGTGCCCAACGGCTGGTTGCCAAGTATAGTCGCCAGCGGAATTCGCTCTCCACGGTTGGATCGATAGACGTGCACGCCGTGGTCCGCCTCGTCCGCCAATTCGCGGCAGAACGCGCCGGCTTCGTCGGAGCGAACGGCGTAGTGGAGCTCGCAGCTCGCCTTTGCCTTCTTGCAAAAATCGAGCATGGCCAGCATCGGCGTAATACCGATGCCGCCAGCGAGAAAGATGTGCTTGCGGGCCTTGTGCGCGAGCGCGAACAAATTGACCGGTTCGCTGATTTCCAGATGGCTGCCGATATCAACCTTGGTGTGCATGTATTCCGAGCCGCCGCGCGACTCCGAGGAACGCTGCACGCTGATGACGTACCCGCGATTCTCGTTCGTAGCACCCATGATAGAATATGGATTGCGCCAGACGTGCTCGCCTTCGCGCATCGTGACGATAATGTGCGATCCGGCCGAAAAGACTGGCAGCGGCTCATCGTTCATGCTGACGAGTTCGAACCGCTTGATATTCTCTGCGACGGTATCGATGCGCGCAACGCGCACGTTCTGCTGGGCTCTGATCATTTGAATTCTCCCAAAGGCTGAACGGGTTCACCTGGCGCCTCGGCATCGATCCGCACGCCCATAAAGGCGCCGAAACGGCGCGAGAAGTGATCACGAACGAGCAGCAGCGTGCCGCAATGAGCGCACGTTACTGGATTGGTGGTCACATCGTCCGTGAATCCTTTGCAGTGCACGCATTGCACACGGCGCTTGGTAGAGCCGCGGTGCTCCGTGAAGATGGATTGATGTTCGATGCCATGCGCCATGGCCGACTGCACGACGCGCGAGATCAACGGTTCAGGGCCCGCCACGTAGAGCCGCAGCCCCATGCGCGCCTGCCCAAGTGCACCGCAGAGCCGGTTGAGTGCGGTATCCAACGTCGGAAGCGGCCAGACCGTTGCAGGCCTCAGCCCATCGCCAAATCGCGCAAGGTCCGCACTCCCCGCCAGCAGAAGTGTCGAGCGTTGCGCGAACTCGGATGATGCTTGCTTGAACAGGTCTACAACAGCATCAACACCCTCCGAATCCGCGACGAAGATGTTCTGCTTTGCATATGGATCTATCCTTAGACCCGGATACACGGGTCTACTTTTTATGCCGGAAATTAACATTTTGCGTTGTCTCCTTCACGCTGAGCACCTGCTCGACGGCCGGACATTGGAGACCAGGGTGGCAATGGAGGCAATTCGCCACCCTGGGTGAAATGCCCGGCCGGTCTGGCCAAAGACCAGCCGGGCTGCTTAACGGTCTCTACCTCAAGCTGGCAGCGTGAAATACCAGTTTGCGGCGAGGACCGTGGCCAAACCAGCGGCGAGGACCAGGTAGGGAAGGATCCCGGCCTTGCGCTCGACCATCTCGCCTGGAGTGATGTTCAAGTCCTCGTACATGTGGTCAGGAAAACGACCCTTATCCTGAACAATGTGACGGAACCAGAACACCGGCAGGATCAAAGACGCCGTGAACATGCCAGCCCACAGGGCGTTGGGATTCCACACCTTCGCGCCGGCACCCATGAAGACCGCGTTGACGAAGGCGAACATGGCGCCAAGCGCGAGCAGGATGGTGGGAGCCTTCCACGGACGATGGATATGCCCATTGTCGATGCGATGGATCCAGCCGGAGTTCAGGTTGAGGAAGTTGAAGATGATGTAACCACAGTTGGACACGGCGAGGATGAAGAAGAAGCTCGTTGCGTCCGCGCAGGCGATGGCGAGAAGGCAGAGGTTTACGGCCAAATCCGTCCACATGGCACTCGTCGGCGCGCCGTGTTCATTCGTGTGGCTCAGGTAGCGGGGCAGCCAGCCGTCAACGGAAGCCTGATAGAGCGTCCGCGAGGAACCGGCCATCGCCGTCATGAGACACAGCATGAGCGCAAGGATCATCATCATGACGAGAACGTTCGTCATGAAGCCGCCACCGCCGACCATCCTGCCCATGGCTTCGGCAACACCCGAACCATCGACAATTGGAGTTGCGAGCATGCCTTCGAGGCCGAGCACACCCTGGAACGTGAAAGGAACCAGCGTGAACAGGAGAAGGCACAGAAGGCCCGAGTAGAAGATGGCTTTGAAGGTATCTGATCCCGGATTGCGGAACTCGGCCGTATAGCAGACGGCCGTTTCAAAGCCATATGTGGACCACGCGGCGATGAACATGCCTCCCAGGACGAGCGTCCAACCCGGAATGTCCCACTGGCCGGCCTCCGGCATGTAGGCATTCTTGAGCGGAACGAGGGGCGTGTAGTTCGACCAATCGATTTGCCCCGTCAGAATGGGGACGACGCCAACGATGAACATCGGAATGATAACGAGAAGTCCGATCCACTTCTGGACGCTGGCCGTGCCCGCAATGCCACGATGCTGAATGGCGAACGTGAGCAGCATGAGGGCAGCACCGATCCAGAAGGCCGCGTTGAACGAGAAGTGCACCGGGCCAAGCGTGCCCGAAGCCAGCGTCCAGTCCCGGATGGTCGGCGTGAGTGCTGCGACGCCGTCGGCGCTGAGAAGCGCAGATATTGCGTCCTGGGCCGTCTTGTCCGCATTGGCAGCCAGCCATTCGATGACGCGCGGGCTGTCCGCGGGAATGGAGGCTGCGTTTGCCTTGATCCAATCGAGAACCACAGGTGCATCGGCTGGAGGAATGGGAGCAAGCGCATTGAGAATGTAGGCTGCCGCGATCGAACAGCCGAGCGATAGCACGGGTGTCCAGGCGAACCAGTTGCACCAAACAGACATGGGGGCGAGCCACTTTGCGTAGCGCACCCAGGCTGCCGCGCCATAGACCGACGCACCGCCCGACTTATTGGGAAACAAGCCTGCGATCTCGGCGTACGTAAAGGATTGGATAAAGCCCATGATCATGGACACTGTCCAAACCAGAAATGCGACTTTACCGACCGTACCCGCGATACCACCGATTGAAAACAAGACCAGCGCGGGCACACCGCTGGCAACCCAAAACGCACCTCTCCAGTCGATACCGCGCACCAACTCGGTGTGAATTGATGCCGGATCGCTAACCGTTCCGCTCCGTATGGAAGTCATCTGCACACTCCTCCTCAAAAAGGGTCACTTCCGCATTTTTGTTGTTCGTGACATTTCCCCTAGATCTTCTTAGGCATTCTTTTTACGCAGGCTCTTATTGGCCTTGGGTTGGCTGAAACGGACCTTGCCGCCCAGCCCACTTCCGTTCAGTTGAACTGCGTCTCCAACTCTTTCGTCAGTTCAAACAGATCCATGCAGACTCCGTAGGTCGCCACGTTGAAAATCGGCGCCTCGGGGTCGGTGTTCACCGCAATGATCGTATCGACATGCTTCATGCCGTAGAGGTGTTGCACTGCGCCCGAGATGCCGAGCGCGATGTAGACCTTGCAGACGCTGGCAACCTTGCCCGATTGACCCACCTGATGAGGTTTGGGCAGCCAGCCTGAGTCCACGATCGGGCGCGAGCAGCCGAACGTGAAGCCGAGCCGATCAGCCAGCTTTTCGAAGCGTGGCAGATGGTCCTTCTCCTGGATGCCGCGGCCGACCGACAGGATGTATTCGGCTTTCGAAATATCGATGTTGGAAGGCGGGGCTTCGATATAGCCGGTGTGAAGCATGGCTTTGCTCGCTTCACCCAGATCGACCTCGAAAGTTGAACGCTTCGCGCTGCCGGCGCCTTCCGGAATGGGATAAGTCGCACCGCGTAGAGCCAGCACAACGATCTCGCGGCCGGGAAAGGCAACCTCCAGATTGACCTTGTTGCCATATGCGCCGCGCGTCGCGACGACCGTACCGGCATCGGCGGAGAGCGCCAGCACGTCGCTGGCAAAGCCTGCTCCGACGCGTGCCGCAACTGCCGATGCGCACGCCATGCCGTTCACCGTATGTCCTACGAGGATCAGTTTCGGCTTGTATTTCATCCCCAATTGAAGCGCGCATTCCTCGTAGATGTGGGGATCGAAATGATCGCCCTGCATCTTCACCGTGACGATCTCGTCAACGCCCGTCAGATCGACTCCGTTGGCAATTGCGTCCGCGTTTTCACCGATGACGGCGACGACAAGCGGACCGCCCAACTGCTCCTTCACAGATACCGCCGCGCCGATCGCCTCTTTGGTGATGTCGCGGACTGCGCCGTTGAGATGTTCGGCGAGCAGGAGAATGCCGGCCATATCAGGCTCCCTTCTTTTCACGAATGAGATTTGCGATGAATTTTGCGATTTCAGACGGCGTGCCGGTCAACATCTCGGCCTTGGTCTGCTCGGGCACGTACATGCGGCGCACCTGATAGCCCCCGCTGCCGTCCTGGACATCCTTGCCATCTACGACCACCAGCGGCTTCTGCTTGGCTTGTTTGACCATCTTCATGGTGGCAAAACGCGGTGTGTTGATGCCGGTCTGGATGGCAACAACCGCAGGCGCCTGGAGGTCGAAGCTGTGGCGCAACCCGCCTTCGAGCTCGCGCACCAGATGCATGGCGTCCTTGCCGTCCCAATCGAAGCCGACAACGACCGCGGCGTGCGGGAGGCCAAGAATACGCGCCAGCGCGGTGCCGGTTGCGCCATGGGCCTGGTCGCCGGACTGCACGCCTGAGAAGATGAGGTCGGGCGCTTCGGCGGCGGCGACGCCAGCAAGTGCACGCGCAATGGTGATGGGGTCGGCGTTGGCGAGCGAGTCATCCCAGATGCGCACGGCGCGATGGGCACCCTTGGCGAGCACCTTGAAGAGCGAGGCGTCCGCGTCGGCGTCACCGACGGTCACGGCAACCACTTCGCCAGACCCCAGCTTCTCGATGCAGCGCAGGGCCTCTTCGAGCGCGGCGTCGTCCCATTCGTTGAGAGAGAACTCCATAAACTCGCGGCGCACGTCGCGTCCGTCCGGTGTGAAGCCGTACTCGTCACCGAGCTTGGCGACATGCTTGATCGTCACAAGAATGCGCGGGCCGTTCTTGGCGGGCGCTTGGTATCCGGCAAACGAGGCCGGGGTGACGGGCGAGATCGCATCCCATGATACGGGCTTGAACGGTGTATCGGGTAGAGTGACAGCGGCATCCGCACCGTTGGCCTTCGCGGCCGGCGCGGCGCTTGGTGCCGCCTCTTCCCTCTTGGGTGCTTCTTGCACCGGCGGGGCCGCCTCGGAAACCGGGCTGGGCGCGGCCGGCGCCAGAGCTGCCGCAACGGGCGCGGCGGCCAACTGCGCAACGGGCGCCACCACGGAGGCGGCGGGGATACTGCCAAGGCGGTTTGCCAATACCGCATCGAGTTTTGCGGCAACCGTATCCGCGATCTGCGTGGCGACCGACTTGACGATGCGGTCTGCGAGCGGCGGCAGATCTTGCAGCTTGATCGACTTCAGCTCAATGGCCTCGGCAACAAGCTCCGCCAGATCCTGGACGACGAAATCCTTCTCGTGTCCGCCCGTCTTGCGTGCGTCTTCAAACATGGTGAGGTCCTTTGGACAGCAGGTTACGAAGATGTCGATGCCGCCAAGTGCGGCCGCCTCGTGCACGCGATTCTCGGAAGGTTTTTGCGTGCCGGGCGTATCGGGGATCCAGATGCGGCCGCCACCTGCGCCGCAGCAGAAGGAGTTGTCGCGATTGCGTGGCATCTCGATCAACTGGCAACCGATCAGCTCGAGAACCTTGCGCGGCGCGTCGTAGCCGCCGTTCAGACGGCCAAGGTGGCAGGGGTCATGGAAGGTGACGCGCTTGTTCAGCGGCTTCTTCACCTTGAGGCGCCCTTGACTCAGAAGATCCGCAAGCACGCTCGAATAGTGCTCGATAGGCGCCACCTTGCCGAACGAGGGATATTCGTTCTTGATCGTATTGTAGCTGTGCGGGTCGGTGGTGATGATGCGCTTGAACGGCTTGGCTCCGTCCATCTGCTCGATATTGTGGGAAACAAGCTCCTCGTAGAGGCCTTCCTCGCCGACGCGGCGCACATCGTTGCCGGCCGTCTTTTCGCCTTCATGCAACAGGGCGAAGTCTTCGCGCGCCGCCTTGAGAATGCGCGCGACCGTCTGGCTGACTTTCTGGTTACGCGGATCGAACGACGCGTAATCGCCGACGAACCAGAGCGTTTCGGCGGGTTCCTCGCGAATGTCCTTGACGCGGAATTCAAGCGCCTTCGTCCATTGCGAACGCTTGCGCGAGTTCTCGCCGAAGCTGTTGCCGGTATCCCCGATGACCGTGATCGTGTTGCGCAGCAACGGGTCCATCGTGCCCTGCTCGACCAGATGGCGGCGCATGCGTACGATCAAGGACGGATGCTCGATGCCCACGGGGCAGATTTCCTGGCAGGCGCCACAGGTTCTGCAGGCCCACAAGGTTTCGGGTGCAATGACGCCGCCCACCAGTGGCGTGCCTGACGTTGGGCAGCCTTGAGCGTCGTCGTTGTATTCACGCAGGTCGAGGATGAAATCGCGCGGGCTCAGCGGATAGCCGGCGGTCCGCGCCGGGCATGCTTCGTGGCAGCGCCCGCACTTGGTGCAAGCATCCAGATGAAGCATGTCCTTCCAGGTGAAATCGGAGATGGAGGAGATGCCGGCCTTTTCGGCATCCTTGGGTTCAGGAGGAAGCAGCGCGAGAGGCTTGGGATCGCGCATGAACAGCGAGCCCACCGCCGAAATGACGTGCTTGGCCTTGTACCACGGAATGGCCGCCGTAAAGGCGAGTGCCAGGATGCCGTGCATCCACCAGTTCACCGAGCGGATGGAGGCGGCCGTTTCCACCGACATACCAAGGCCCGTGAATGTCTTTGCCAGGAGATAGCCGACAGGCGACCACGCAGCCCACGCGGGTTGATCGACGATCAGCCCGCAAGCCTCCTGCAAGAAGCCTCCCAAGCCGACGAGCAACAACGTCGTAAGAAAGACCCAATCTTCGATCTTCCATGTCTTGGCGTCTGGGCGCAGCTCCGTTTCGCCACGGTAGTTGCGCACGTATTCGAGTTTCTTGGGGCGCAGCAAACCGCGCCGGACCATCATGTAGATAATGCCAGTGATGAGCGCGAGGTGCCCCAGATCGAGCAGCAGGCTCATGATCAGATAGAAATTGCCCTTGACGAAGGTGATGCCCGTCAGCGGCTTCAGGATGTCGATTTCAATGAAATAGAGCGTGGTTGCAATGAAACCGAACAGATAACCGTAGAAGATTCCCTTGTGGGCGAATCCAGCGGCGTTATCGCGCCGGCGCAGGGTACGGTGCGAGAAAATATCACGCAGCGCGCGCCTCAGGCGCTCGGTGAGTTCCACGGGTCCCACGAGGGACTTCCCGCGCGCATACTTCGCGATATGCGTATAGGCGCCGTAGAGGAAAATCAGCATCGACGCCGTGCCGATCATGTAGAACATGATCAGCTGTTGCGTATTGATGCCCCAGAATATCACGCGCGATTCCACGGGAAACACCCCTGTGTTTGCCAAAGGCTCGTGGGCCTGCAGAGCTAAAATGAGCCGCCCCGCCGTGGACGGCATTCCACATCAATTGAAAACCCGAGCCGGATCGCGTCCGGCTCGGGTTGCAGGGCTGAAGATCAACCAATCACGTCGCGATCTGACAGCTTGGGGAAGGTCTCGTGACCCCATACCTGACGCTCGCGGATCCACGGTTGCGCGCGCTGCGGGTTGGAGGACTCGAACTCCCGGGCGATGCGGTGGCCCTCGAAGACCGCCTGGGCAATGAGACCGGGCGCGAAGCAGTCGCCCGCCTGGTAGATCGCCTGGATCTCGCGCTTCTCCCACTCGTCCTTGCGGCGAGACAATTCACGCCACAGGCTGTCGTTGGGCACGCGCGCCGAGCACATGACGATCGTGTCGAACGGAACCTCGACGACATCCGAACCCGCGTTACGCGGCAACACACCCGTCTTGGGAGCCGCGTTGCGCTTGTAGCCATCCCGGAAGAGATAGTAGGCGGTGGCCTTGCCCGGTTCGACTTTGAGCAGGTAGTGGCTCGTCAGCTCGTGAATCTTCTTCTCGTACATCATACGATGCAGGTTCGGCGCCTCGAGCGTGAAGTGGGTATAAGGTGCAATACCCTTCAGAGGCGTCAGGATCTTGACGTGCTTGCCGCGATCCGCGAGGTACTCTGCAATCGACACGCCGGTAAAGTAGCCGTCGCAATCCACCACGAGAACGTTATCGCCAACCGGCTTGTTCTCCATGAGGATCTGCTCTGGCGTGCAGATATACGGCAAAGAGGAGTCGACGCCTTCGACCGGCGAGTGCGTCATGAAGTTCAGTCCATCGCCAGCCCAGTGCGAGCCGGTCGCCAGCACGACCTTGTCCGCGCCGTAGCTCAAGATATCCTCGGCCGACATCTTGCCGATGCCCGTGTGAACCTCGACGTTCTTCAGCTTCTGGAGCTGAAGCTGACGATAGATCGCGACGCGGCCCCATTCGGCCAGGCCCGGATACTTCACGACCTTGCGGATACGGCCGCCGATCTCGGCTTCAGCTTCGCGCAAGTGGACGTCATAGCCGCGCTCGCCAAGGACGCGGGCGCATTCCATGCCGGCGGGGCCGGCGCCCACGACCAGAACCGAGCAGGAGGACTTCGTCTTGACGAACTTCTCAGGATGCCAGCCGCGGCGATACTCTTCGTTAGCGGTGGCATTCTGCGTGCAGATCATGGGCGGGCCGCCGATTTCCCAGCGCGAGATGCAGACGTTGCAGCCGATGCACTCGCGAATGTCCTCGTAACGGCCTTCCTCGATTTTCTTGGGAATGAACGGGTCGGCGATGGAGGGGCGAGCGAAACCGAGGATGTCGAGCCGGCCCTCGTGAAGGCGTGCGGCCATGTCGTCGGGGCTCGTCTCGCGGCTGACGCCGAGCACGGGAACCTTGGCGGCGCGTTTGCAGTCGTCCGTCCAGTTGCGCTGGTGGCCAGCCTTGTAGAAACGCGATGGGCCGGCGTCTTCACCCCATTCGGCGATGTCACCGACGTTCAGATCCCAAAGATCGAGCACACCCTTGCTGTCGACGAGTTCGATGAACTTCAAGCCTTCGTCGAGCGCCTCGACGCCGTCGGCGCCATAGAGCGTGTCGACTGCGAAGCGTGTGGCGATGGCAGCCTCGTGACCGACGGCGGCTTTCACCTTCTCGAGCGTCTCGATCCAGAAGCGCGCCCGGTTCTCGAAAGAACCACCGTAACCGTCGGTGCGGCGGTTGTAGTACTTGGAAAGGAACTGCAGCGGCAGATAGCTGTGCGCGCCGTAGACATAGACAATATCAAAGCCGGCTTGAACGGAGCGCTTGGCGGCTTCGACGTAGAGGTTCTGCAGATGCGCGATGTCGTCGAGATCGGCTTCGTGGCAGTAGGTGAGGTACTCGAACTCGGACGCCTGCGATGTCGGTCCGTAGGGGATCGCACGCGATTCCATGCACGGCGCATGCGAACCGCCATACCACAACTCGACGCCGCCCAGCGCGCCGTGCTTGTGCAGGCTGTCATTGAGGTGACGCAGGTTGATGACGTCTCCCTGGTCCCAGATGCGCGCCGAAACGCGATGGCAGTCGTCCGCTTCCGGAGAGATCGAGCAGTACTCCGTGCAGCACGCGCCCCAACCACCCTCGGCCTTCATGCCGCGATGGCCCGCCTGGGTGCCAGGTTTCTCAGATCCGGCACCGATGCAATGGGGTACCTGATAGAACCTGTTCTTCATGGTCTTGGGGCCGATCTTGATCGGCTCGAACAAGATGTCGTGTTTGGGATTTCTAGCCATACCCATTCCTCTCCTGCTTTTTTATTGTCTTGACCAAAATGATCCATTTTAGACCATTTATGGACCATTTTGTCGCTAAATTAGAACCAGAAAAAACCTCTGCGCAACAAAAAAGCGCACGGCACTCGCAATTTTTTTTATTTGGGAGAAACCGTGTGCAGTGCAAAATAAGGGCATATCGCCTAAAACTGCGACATTTCAGCTTGAATAATCGAGTTAAATCAAGATTTGACCATTGGTCTAAAATGGTCTATTTGCCTACTTATACTGCAGCGAAGCAACTTGGAAAAACCAGATCAAACCAATGTGCGCAGTGCAGGGTGGCGCGTGTAAGGTTTCAATCCTGCACGCGTCGAATCTGAAAGATTGACAGCAGCGTCTCGCACCCTGCCGAAAGGTCATCTGCGGACCGGCGCCAGAAAGGCAAAAAGAGGGACCGATGAACGAACTCCTGAGGCCATCTGACGGAATGCCCAACCTGGAGAGCGCCATGGATGAGGCGCGTCCACCGTGGGAAACGAGCACGGCCAATCATCCGTTGATCAAGGAGCGCGTGAAGTCCGTTGCTGCCGCTCTCTTCCATCAAATCAGTTCCGGACGCTATTCCTACGGAACTCGCCTTCCCTCGGAACGCGATCTGGCTGAGGAATTCGATCTTAGCCGCGCGGCGATCAGGCAGGTGATCGAATTTCTCGAGACTTACGGCGTCGTGACGCGACGGGCCAACAGCGGCGCCTTCGTTGCCTACACGGCCAAGAAAGAAGGCCGCGTATCGTCGTCGGATCAGTCCGGTGCGCAGATGCTCAACATCTCCGCGATAGCGGAAACGGCGTCGCCTTTTGAAATGAACGTTCTATGCTCGATCATCGAGCCGGATATGGTGCGGCTGGCTGCACTCTACATGTCTGTCCGGGATCTCGCGAACCTGAAGAAGATCCTCGAAGAGATCGAGCGCATTGTCACCAATGCGGAATTGTTTGCGCATCTGGAGAAGAAATTCCTGCTGGGTATCGCAGAAGGCACCCATAACCGTCTTCTGCTGACGATCTACACCATCATCCACGAAGTTCGCCGCCAGCCCCGCTGGTGCGCGACGCGCGTAAAATCGCTCTCTCCTGAACGGATCGCCGACAATCAGGCGCGCCTGCGCTCGCTCTACACTGCGCTCGAGAACCGCGACACGGAAAGCGCGGTGGAATTCATGAAACTCGTTATCGCAGGAAATCAGGATGACCTGCTGAACTCGCGATGACTTCCTCGCGCTGATCCCACATGAGATCGAGCACGCGCATGTGCTTTATCAGAATGTGACTGTTTGCAGCCCACCAGTCGCGCGGGTCGAGAAAATCGACGATGCGGGCGCGGCCGTCGCGAATAGTCACCACTGGCCATTCGCCAACGAGCGCGTTGTCGACGCCAAACAGTTCCCGTCCCCACCACGTCGCCCATCCGAACACGTGGTGCCCCTTTCCACCCATCTTCATCATCGCGAGAACCGAAAGCGGCTCGACGGTCCGTGCGCGCTCAACGGCCGTCTTCCACATTTCCAGAATGGCCGCATATTCCCACGACACAGCGCTCCATTCCCCGGGATACCGCCTGCAGAACTCGTCATAGAACCGCTTGGGGTTGTCGAAATTGATGCGCGGATCATCAAGACGCGGGTCATCGAAGTCGGGGAACTGGAAGACGAAGTTCTCCATGAATTGCGGGCTCGTCTTCTCGATCAACGACCGGTAATTGTCGCATGTGCAGGAAAGCAGCCGTCCCTTGAAGCCGCGCTTGTAGGCTTCCACGGTCATGGCATGGACGAATGGTTCGTAGGCCGTATCCCAGCACAGGACGTCGGGATTTTTCTCAAGCAGCCGCCCGATGATCTGGGAGAAGTCACTGGTTTCGATGGGAAAGAGGTGCTCGTCGACCAGCTTCAGGCCGGCGACTTCGAACGCGGCGCGATACGTAGCGATCGAGGGCAAGCCATGCTCGTCGTTCTGCGTACACATGGCGACGGTTTTCAGGCTTGGATCATCGCGGACGAGCCACTCGACGCCGGTGACGTTGTAAATCGGATGAACTTCGGCCGGAGCAATCAGGGTACGGGCATCAGGTGTCAGATCGCTGGGCAGAAGCGTCGTGACGAGGGCTTTGCGCTGGTTGATGAAGTCGCGCAACGGACGGGAGAAGTCGTTGCCGCCCAGCATCAAGAGCATTTCGACGCCATGGTCGATGAGCAATTCCCGCGCGCCCGCCAGGGCCTTATCGCTTTTGAATTCGGTATCGTAAACGACGATCTCGATCTGATACCGGCGATTGCCGACCCGGATACCGCCCTTCTCGTTCACCCAATCCTTCCAGATCAGGCAACCATGGTAGCCGGGCTCTGACCAGCTCTTGAGTTTGCCTGACAGCGGTCCAAGAAAACCAACTTTCAGTGCACGCCCCGTATTGATTACGGTGGGTGGAAGCGCAAGCGAAAGCGCTGACATGAGAGAAGATTTTCTGGTGCGGCTGGTCATTTGCTTGCGTCCTGTGCGGCATTTGGGACATCGCACCTCGGCTTGAAGATATCAAGAGCGGCACTGTGCAATGCAAGGCACGGCCGGCAACCGGGACTATTCGCGGCAACAATGTTCGCCCGTTTCCAGGCACACGGTCAGTGGCCGCGCCGGCGGGGACATAAGACCCAAATAATCGTCTGGATGGACGGTGAGGTTTCCACTCCGTTCGTCCGCATCCTTCCGGCAAAACAAAAGCCGGCCGGGAGGGACTCCCGGCCGGTATTCAGGTTGTACGAGTTGTAAGCGCCGAGTCCGAACCCCGTCACGGTCCCTCGGCAGTGCCTCAGATTTCGCCCTTCAGGCCTTTCTCAAAATATTTGTGAACGACCTTGTCCTGGTTCTCCAGAAGCCACTCGATCGATGGCTCATTGTTCATCGCCTTCTTGATGGCCTTGGCCGTCGCCTCGCGATGAATGTTGAAGAGCACCTTATGGTCGAGATCCTTGACGGTCACGATCGACGGGTTCAACCAGACCGAAACGATTATGCCAAGATCATTGACCTTGTTCATGGGAATATCGCCAACGCGCACCGCGTCGAGAACACCCATCGAGGTCGCATATTGAACCGTTCCCATAAGGATGTTGGTGTACTTCTCATCCGTCACCGTGACCTTGCTCACGCACAGCGTCGCAGGGCGAACCATCACATCGGTGTTGAGCAGCGCGAGGACGCGCGAGTGACCGACGACCTGGTTGCCGAGCAGATTGGCAAATGCGGTGCCGAACGGACCATCCATTTCTCCGATCGCGACTTCAGGCTCAGCGGCCGTACCTGGCGGGCCACCGGCTACCAATGCTTCTCCAACGCGAATTCCGAACTTTCCGCTCATCTGTTCCTGCCCTTTCATCTATTGCCCGGATTGTCCGGGATTTGATTGCATCCGGCTCTTGGCCTTGCCCTGAGTTTGCAAGCCGTTCCGTCTCGCACGGCCGGCCTTGCAGGCACGCGCAGCGCGTTACGGCGCCGCCCTCAAGTTTCAGTAAAGGGCGCAGCGCGCGGCGTCAATCTTGGGGAAATATTTTTTCCTGTAGCGAACTTTATCGCACCCGGCATCGTGCGCGATTACCCGGCGGCACGTTGCAAAGAGCGCCAATATAAACAAAGCGATTCTGCTGTAGGTGACGGGGGATTGTCCTAGAGGTGGGATTGACCACGGGCAGCTGTGCGGACATGCTTTCTGAGTCGTCACATTCGTCCCACGGGAGAGCCCGGGTTTCACCCGGCGCCGAAGGAGCAACCGCCCCGGAAACTCTCAGGCCCAAGGACCGTAGGACTTCTGACGCTCTGGAAAGCGGCCCGGTTATCCGGCCCACCGAAGAGGAAAGGTGACTTCGTCTGGCTGTGCCGGAGGAGGACATCCAAACTTTCAGGTCTCAGGACAGAGGGGGCTCGCCACAGCCGCACAGAAGCGGTGAAACACGAGCCGCAGGAGCCTCTGCATGAGCCAAACGGACGCCAACACAATGGCGCATCCTCTCAAAAGAACACCTCTTTACGATCTCCACTTGAAGCTGGGCGCGCGCTTGGTGCCCTTCACGGGCTACGAGATGCCGCTGCAGTACACGGCCGGCATTTTGAAAGAGCATCTGCACACGCGCGCATCGGCGGGTCTCTTTGATGTCTCGCACATGGGTCAGATCATGCTGCGGCCCAGGTCCGGTGTGCTGGCGGACGCGGCGCACGCCCTTGAGCAACTCGTTCCCGCCGACATTCTCGGTCTCGCACCCGCACGCCAGAGGTATGGACTGTTCACGAATGCGGCTGGCGGCATTCTCGACGACCTCATGATCTCAAACCGCGGCGATCACTACCTGCTTGTCGTCAATGCTGCCCGCAAGGACGCCGACGAAGCGCATCTTAGAACGCACTTGGCGCCGATCTGCGAGGTTCAACGATCGGATCGCGCGTTGCTCGCCCTCCAAGGCCCAAAGTCAGAATCCGTTCTAGCATCGCTGGCGCCCGCGTGTGCCTCCATGCGCTTCATGGACGTGCGCGAAATGATCGTTGCTGGCGCTGCGTGCATTGTCGCGCGCTCGGGCTATACGGGCGAAGACGGCTTTGAAATTTCCGTGCCTGAAGAGGCCGCAACCTGTGTTGCCGAAGCCCTGCTGTCTCACGCCGATGTGGCACCGATCGGATTGGGTGCTCGCGACTCCTTGCGCCTCGAAGCAGGCCTGCCGCTTTACGGCTCCGACCTTGACGAGGCGACAACGCCTGTCGAAGCGGATCTTTCATGGGCAATTTCCAAATCGCGGCGCACGGGAGGCGCGCGTTCAGGAGGTTTTCCTGGCGCCGGGATCATCCTTGGTCAAATAGCAAACGGCGCGTCCCGGCGGCGCGCCGGACTTCGTCCGGAAGGACGCCAGCCTGTGCGCGAAGGGGCCCAACTCTTTGCCGATGCCGAAGGCCAGCAACCGGCCGGAGTTGTCACATCGGGCGGTTTCGGACCGAGCATTCAAGCGCCGGTTGCCATGGGGTATCTCGCAACACGCTTTGCGGCACCTGGGACGAAGCTTTTTGCTGAAGTTCGCGGCAAGTATATTCCGCTCGAGGCCGTCACACTGCCATTCGTCGCGCACCGCTACAAACGCGACTAGCACATAACTTACCTCAGGAGGACACATTGCTGCGTTTCACCGAAGACCATGAGTGGTTGCGGCTCGACGGCGACATCGCAACGGTCGGCATCACGGCTCATGCGGCACAACAGCTCGGGGATCTCGTCTTCGTGCAACTCCCCGACATCGGCTCCAAGCTCGCAAAGGGAGACGGCGCGGCCGTTGTCGAATCCGTCAAAGCGGCTTCCGATGTCTATGCCCCGATCGCAGGCGAAGTTGCGGAGATCAACGACGCGATCGTCAACGATCCTTCGATCGTGAACTCCGATCCGCAGAACGCCGGATGGTTCTTCAAACTGAAGCTTGCCGATCCGAAGGCCCTCGATGCCCTCATGGACGAAGCGGCCTACAAGAAACTCATCGGCGCATAGGAGAGGCCATGACTGCTGCCGAAAGGTACGAGCCCTACGACTTCGCGAACCGCCGGCATATCGGCCCCTCTCCGGAGGAAATGGCCGCGATGCTCGACGTCGTGGGCGCCGCCAGCCTCGAAGCGTTGATCAGCGAGACGGTACCTGAGAGCATCCGCCAAACCGAAAGTCTTGACTTGGGCAAGCCCCTGTCGGAACGCGGCGCCCTCGATCGTATGCGCGAGATCGCCAAGAAGAACCGCGTTCTGACATCGCTGATCGGCCAGGGCTACCATGGCACAATCATGCCGCCTGCCATCCAGCGCAACATCCTGGAAAACCCTGCCTGGTACACGGCCTACACGCCCTATCAACCCGAGATCAGCCAAGGACGGCTTGAGGCCCTTCTCAACTTCCAGACGCTGGTTAGCGATCTGACCGCGCTCGACGTCGCCAATGCCTCACTTCTCGATGAGGCGACCGCAGCGGCCGAGGCGATGGCGCTTGCGCGCCGCGTCTCGAAATCGAAGGCCAACGCATTCTTCGTTGATGCGGACTGCCTTCCCCAGACCATCGCGGTGGTGGAAACGCGCGCCGAGCCGCTGGGCTGGGAGATCGTCGTCGGCGATCCCTTCGAGGATCTCGACCCCAGCACGGTCTTTGGCGCCCTCTTCCAGTATCCCGGCGTTTGCGGTTCCTTCCACGATTTCACTGAAGTGATCGCCAAGCTCCATTCCGCCAACGCGCTCGCCGCCGTCGCCGCCGATCCGCTCGCGCTGACGCTCTTGAAGCCGCCGGGAGAAATGGGCGCCGACATTGCCGTTGGATCCATGCAGCGCTTCGGTATGCCGATGGGTTACGGCGGCCCGCATGCGGGATATATCGCCGTCAAGGATGCCTACAAGCGCGCGCTGCCGGGGCGGCTCGTGGGTGTCTCTCTCGATGTGCGCAAGAATCGCGCCTATCGCCTCGCGCTGCAGACCCGCGAGCAGCACATCCGCCGCGAAAACGCGACCTCCAACATCTGCACGGCACAGGTGCTGCCCGCCGTGATCGCGGCGATGTATGCCGTATTCCACGGGCCCAAGGGGCTCAAGGCGATCGCCGAGCGGGTGCATCGCAAAGCCGCGCGGCTCGCCGACGGACTCGCATCTCTCGGCTTCAAAATCGCGCCGGCGGAGTTCTTCGACACCATCACCGTCAACGTCGGACCCTATCAAGGGCTCATCATGAAAAACGCCGTCGACAACGGCGTCAACCTGCGCAAGGTCGGACACGACAGCATTGGCATCACGGTGGATGAACGGACCCGGCCATCGACACTGGAAGCTGTCTGGCGGGCATTCGGAGGCTATGATCTTGTCTATCGCGACGCTCACCCCGCCTATCGTCTGCCCCCGGCGCTGATAAGAACCTCAGCCTATCTCACGCACCCCGTTTTCCATATGAACCGGGCGGAAAGCGAGATGACGCGGTATATGCGCCGGCTTGCCGACCGCGATCTGGCGCTCGACCGCGCGATGATCCCGCTCGGCTCGTGCACCATGAAGCTCAACGCCACCGCCGAAATGCTTCCCATCACGTGGCCCGAATTCTGCGAACTGCATCCCTTCGCGCCAGCCGATCAGGCGCTTGGCTACGCCGAAGTCATCTCGGATCTTTCCGAGAAGTTGTGCCGGATTACCGGCTACGACGCCTTCTCGATGCAGCCGAATTCAGGCGCCCAGGGCGAATTCGCAGGCCTTCTGACCATCCGCGCTTATCACAAGAGCCGCGGCGAAACTCACCGCAACATTTGCCTCATTCCCGCCTCCGCTCACGGCACCAACCCGGCCTCGGCGCAGATGTGCGGCATGAAGGTCATCGTCGTTCCCACCGATACGAACGGTAATATTGATGTCGCGGCTTTCCGCACCGCCGCCCAAACGCATGCCGCGAACCTCGCCGCAGCGATGATCACCTACCCCTCCACCCACGGCGTTTTCGAGGAGAGCGTGAAAGAGATCTGCGCCATCACGCATGCGAACGGCGGCCACGTGTATCTCGACGGCGCCAACCTCAACGCGCTCGTTGGTCTCGCACGGCCCGGCGACATGGGTGCAGACGTCGGCCATATCAATCTGCACAAGACGTTCTGCATCCCGCACGGTGGCGGCGGTCCCGGCATGGGACCCATCGGCGTCAAGGCGCATCTTGCACCCTTCCTGCCCGGCCACCCTGACAAGGGCGGCAATGCCATGACGGTCGCGGCAGCCCCATTCAGCTCGGCGTCCATCCTGCCTATTCCCTTGAGCTACTGTCTCATGATGGGCGGCGCCGGGCTGACGCAAGCCACGCGTGTCGCCATCCTCAATGCCAACTACATCGCAAAAAGGCTCTCGCAAGCCTACGACGTGCTCTACACCGGAAAGAATGGACGCGTCGCGCACGAGTGCATCGTTGACACGCGCCCGTTGCTCGAAAAGGCCGGCGTCACCGTCGACGACATCGCCAAACGGCTGATCGACTGTGGCTTCCATCCCCCGACAATGAGTTGGCCGGTGGCGGGCACGCTGATGATCGAGCCGACCGAGTCGGAGACGAAAGCCGAGCTTGACCGCTTCTGCGACGCCATGCTCGCCATCCGCGAGGAGGCGCGCGCCATCGAGGAGGGACGCGCCGACCGGGACAACAATGCGCTGAAGAATGCACCCCATACGGTCGAGGATCTCATCGGCGCGTGGGATCGCCCCTACTCACGCGAGGAAGCCTGCTTCCCGACCGGCGCCTTCCGCGTCGACAAGTACTGGCCGCCGGTCAACCGTGTCGACAATGTCTATGGAGACCGGCATGTCATGTGCGTGTGTCCGCCCATGGAGTCCTATGTCAAGGCTGCAGGGTAAACGCCTCCGGCGCAGTTCCTCCGGCCGGCATTCCGCGCCAAGATATTGCCGCGGCGGACTTGCCGGGACGGACCTATGAATTCAAACATTTCCCAGACGTGCACAATCGTGTAGGTGTTCGAGCTTGGAATTTCATTGAAACATTCTCATGCTAGAAAAAGCTGATTTAGCAACTGCGAACGCCGCTGTTCTCCTTTCGACATTGCCGCCGGAGGTCTCGGCGTCGATCCTTCAGCGCGCCGTCGTGAGGTCTTACGGGCGCGGCGAAACCATCTTCTGCCAAGGCGATATTTCAGAGCACATTTTTGTAGTGCTCGATGGCTGGGTGAAGCTGTTTCGCATTACGCCGACGGGGGCCGAAGCCATTGTCGGCGTCTTCACAAAGGGCCGCAGCTTCGGCGAGGCGATCGCGTTCGAGGACGTCCCTTATCCGGTGACCGCGGAAGCCGTAACCGAGACGCGGCTGCTGCTCGTTCGTACGTCCGTATTATCGTCCATGATGCGGGAGCGGCCTGAGATCGCCATGGCGATCGTCTCTTCCACGTTCCGCCATCTCCACGCGCTCGTCGCACAGGTGGAACAGCTCAAGGCTCATACCGGGGCTCAGCGGGTCGCCGAGTTCCTGCTTGAACTCTGTAACACCTCAAGGGGCGGCTGCACCATCACACTCCCCTACGATAAATCGCTCATCGCCGGGCGCCTTGGGATGCAGCCGCCAAGCCTGTCCAGAGCATTCAACAAGCTCGAGGAAGTGGGCGTCCGCATAGCTCAGAACCAGGCAGAAATAGCCGATGTCGCGAAGCTGCGGGAATATATGCTGGAGGATCGCAGCGCACCCTGGCGCAAGGGCGAATTATAATGGATCACATCGCTGCTATTCTTACCCGTATCGACGAAGCGAATGAACGGGATCCCAATCTCGAAACCACGACCGATGGGCCAGTTCCGGCCGCCCTTCTGTATGGCCGCCGCATGAGCGAAGTCTTGCAGGATTTCGAGCCCTCGGCATCCGACGAGCTTAAGATCGCCGCGCGCGGTCAGCACATTGAGCGCTGGAAGCGGCCTCGCGCCGACTATCCCGAAGGCCGAATCGGCTACCTCACCTGGCGCAGGGACGCCGCCCAGTACCATGCCGCGCGGGTGTCGGCTCTCATGCAGGAGGCCGGCTATGACGCCTCCGCCTGCGAGCGCGTTTCGGAACTCTTGCTCAAGAAGAACCTGAAGACAGATCACGAGTCCCAGACACTGGAAGACGTCGCATGTCTGGTTTTCTTCCGATGGTATGCGGACGCGTTCAGCGACAAGTACGCCGAGCGGGTCTTGCCCGTCGTGATCAAGACGGCCCGGAAGATGTCCGCCAAAGGCCGCGCTGCCGCACTTGCTCTGGGCCTGCCGCCGCATGTGGCCGAAGCGATCACCGGCGCCGGCTGAGCGCAGACTAGCTTTCGTCGCGCAGTCCTTCATGGATTTTCAGGGCGAGCCACCTGGCGGGCAGAATACCGATCATGCCTCCGATAAGGCTGCTCACCAGGAGGGCAGGAATGCCATAGATCGCCAGGGCAGGAATAGCGAGCGCGACGAAGGCGCCGTTGATGGCGCAAGCCGGAACCATCAGCGCAAGACAGAACAGCCGCAACGACAGCGGTGGCGCAGTATTGGTCCTTGTTGTGTCATGGCTTGTCATCATGCCCTCCACGGAGCGGCATACAGGACGAAGGCGATCAGCAGGAAAACACCGACGATCGTATCGAAAAGCCGCATCCAGAATGCCGAATGGCGAAGTTCGAGATATTGCGACAGGATTGTCCTCGCCTTCAAACCCGATAGCGTCAGAAGCACACCGCCAACGACCGTAGCGGATGCGCCGCTCACGAGCGTCAGCGCCACCGTGGCGAAGCTCAATGCCAGCAGGGTTGCCCAGGCTTTGTAGACTTCAGAAACGCTCATCTTTCAGGCTCACTTTAGGAGATAGATGATCGGAAACAGAAGAACCCATACGAGATCGACCATGTGCCAGAAGGCAATGCCTGTTTCGGTGTTGCGAACGCTGTCCCATCGCGCCACAAGCGCAAGGATCACAATTCCTGCCACGACATGGAGGGCGTGGAATCCGGTGATCAGAAAATAGAAGGTGAAAAACGGGCTCGTCTCTATACCGATGCCCTTGGCAAATTCGGAGCTGTACTCGACCCATTTGACGAGCAAGAAAATGATGCCGAGCCCTCCGGCAGCCGCGAGCGAGATCCTGGCCTTGCGGCGCTCTTCTTGCCGCCTGAGCGCAAGGGCGCGCGCCGCCAGCATGCCACTCGTCACGAGGACAACGGTGTTGAGCGCTCCAGCCGTGGCATTGAGAGAGGCCTGCCCGGCTGCGAAAATCTCCGGCTTGGCTGCGCGTACGGCAAGAAATGCTAGCAGGGCTGCGCCGAACACCAGCAGCTCGCTGATGATAAGGACCCACATCATGAAGTCGCCGGGTAATTCGGCGAGCACGCTTTGACCAGCGTGAGGCTTTGCGGATCTATCTTGCGCGGTCATTGGCTTACGAGGTGCCTGTAAAGCTGAGGCAAGGACGCGGTGAGCTTATCGGGATGAGAAATGACGGCGAAGCCGTTGTTGCCAAAGATCCGAGCGAAGGTCGCCTGAGACTTTGTGTCGATCGTGACGCCGAACACGGTTTGTCCCCGGCGGTGCGCCTCCCGCACGGCCATATGCGTATCTTCCACGCCATGCCGGCCCTCATAGTGATCGAGATCGTTGGGTTTTCCGTCGGTGATGACAAGCAAAAGCCGCCGGTGACGTTCCTGGTCCGAAAGGCGCTGCGACATGTGCCGGATCGCGGCTCCGAGCCGCGTGTAGTGTCCCGGCCTCAGGTCGGCAATTCGCGCTTCGACAGCGGAGCCCATGGCTTCGCCAAACTTTTTGCAGTCGTGCATGAAGATCCGCTCGCGCCGGAGCGAGGAGAATGCACTGATGGCGACGTCGTCACCGCACGCGTCAAGTCCCCAGGCGAGCGCCACGAGAGCTTCCCTTGCGATATCGAGCACCTGGCGGCCCGCTACGATGCTTTCCGTCGAGCGGGAAGCGTCAAGCAGGATGGATACGGCAAGATCGCGCTCCTGGGAGCGGCTCGCGCGATAGACGCGATCGGAATGCGCGCCGCTCGCGACAAGATCCACATGGGCTTCAAGCGCGGCCTCCAGGTCTATGTCGTCACCGTCGATCTGACGGCTGAGATGAATACGCTTGGGGCGCAACGCCTCGAACTGGCGGCGCACTTTCGCGATCCGGCGCCGGCTGGCGGCGTCCATCGCTGCTGCGGGAGCCTCGCCTTGAGCGGGGTATCCCGCCAGCACGCGGCAATAGTCCGGAAGATAGCTCTTCGTGCGGTGGTCCCACTCGGGATAAACATGCTTGCCTGCGAGACGCTCGAAGTCCGCCTCGGCAGGCGAGAGATCGAGGTGGAGCCTGAGACGCGCACGCGCTTTCTGAGACACGTTGACAAGGCCGATCTCGTTTTGATCGTCGGCCGCCTTCTTGGCGTTGTCCGCATCGTCATCGTCGACGCGGCGATTGATGTTGAGGAACTCGGTCCACGAGAGAATGGTCTCGAACTTGTGCAAGATGAGACTGTCGTTTCGTTCGGCCTGATCGGCGTTCTTGCGTGAAGCCTTGATCGTCTTGGTTTCACTGCCATCGGCGGGTTGGCCGGATTGCTGCGCCTCATCAAGCTCACCCATGCGCACGCGCGCATGGGCACCTGAAATCGTTGGCCACATGAGGACCGGCGCAAACGTCTTGTAACCCCGCGGCGCATCGAAACCTTCCAGTTCCTCAGATCCGCCGCGGATTGCAGCCGCAATCGCCGTTGCCAGCGGATCGTTCGGCGGCGGCCCTCCGAGAAGATGTTGAATCGCCCCTTCGACGGCCGCCTCATGGCGTGGCAGGCGGCGCGGTGAACGCATCTGGCGCGTGCGCATCTGGAGCAACCCATGCACGCGCCTCAGCCCCGGGCAAGCCGACAGCGTCGCGCGAGTCGAGGCTTGCGCCGCCTGCAACATGCGAATATCCGCCCGCAGGCTGTCGCTCTCTGCAACCGTACGCAGTCCGTTGACCGCATATGCCGCGAGCCACAGATAGAGAGCGACGTTGACCTCACGATCCGGAAAAACCGCTATTCTCGTGGGCAGACGCAGAACTTCACCGTCGAAGCTCGGGCTTTCGGCAATCTCCTTGCCCTGCCCCAGCGCGCGCCGCCAGGACAGCCGGTGCGTTGTTTCGGCACGCGCGGCCTGCTTGATTTCCACATCGTGGGCGCCGCCTAGTCCCCTGAAGAGGACGCCGAGACGGCCGCGCATCTCGTCCAGAGATGTCGCCGCCTCGGGGAAGTCTTGGGGAGCATCGAGCTTGTTGACCAATGCATGCCACAGCTTGCCGACGCTCTCCTCGGGCTCCCAAGGCTCGAACTCGATGTGGCTCATCGCGATCTCCTCAGCTGTAGATCGTGGCCGTGAGATCAATGAGACCTTGCTTCACATCCGCATCATCGCTCAAGGGTTCGATCATGGCTGCGCGGATTGCGCGTTCGATGGGCATTCCCCCACTGATGAGACTGGCGCAGTAGACAAGCAACCGCGTCGAGACGCCTTCCTCCAGGTCCTGCCCCTTCAGAGCGCGTATCTTGCCCGCAAGCCGGACGAGCGTCGCCGTTTTTTCCTTCGACAATCCGCTTTCCGACGAGACAATCTCGACCTCGCGACCGGCAGCGGGAAAATCGAACTCGATGGCGAGGAACCGCTGCCGCGTGGATGGCTTCAGCGTCTTCATGATATTCTGGTAGCCAGGGTTATAGGAGGCCACCAGCATGAAATTGGGTCCGGCAGCAATCGTCTCGCCCGTACGCTCGATGGGCAGGATCCGCCGGTCATCCGTCAGGGGATGCAGAACGACCGTCACATCCTTGCGCGCTTCAACGACTTCGTCGAGATAGCAGATTGCGCCTTCGCGCACCGCGCGCGTCAGCGGGCCGTCAACCCATTCCGTTTCGCCGCCTTTGAGGAGATAACGGCCGATAAGATCGGAAGCCGACAGGTCGTCGTGGCATGAAACGGTGTAGAGCGGACGGCCGAGTTTGGCCGCCATGTGCGCTACGAACCGTGTCTTGCCGCAGCCGGTCGGTCCCTTCAGCAGCAAGGGCATCTGGTTGCGGAACGCGGTGTTGAATATTTCGCATTCGTCTCCTTGGGGGAGGTAGAAGGGGGCAGCCGCCCCCTCCTTTACTTGTATTGCATGCATGGGCTCTACTCCGCCGGTGCCAATTCTGAATGGCCTGGCTCGATGACTTCACGCTGGGGCACAAGTATCGAGTAGACAAACAAGAGCGCGCCGAGGACAACCGTTACGCCAGCGCCGAAACGCATGTAGTAGAACAGCGCGAGCTGGTCCTGCACTTCCATGTAGCTCTGGCCGAGAACGCGCTGCAGGTGGGTCTGGATCGTGCCGGCGAACGTCAGCACGAACGTCATGAACGCCATGCCGCCCGACATCAGCCAGAAGCTCACCATGTTCAGCACCTGGTTGTAGGGATCGCGGTTACGCAGGATCGGGAACGCATAGGTGAAGATCGCAAGGTTCAAACAAACGTAGGCCCCGAAGAACGCCAAGTGTCCATGCGCAGCCGTGATCTGCGTGCCGTGCGTGTAGTAGTTCACGCCGTGCAGCGTGTGCAGAAAGCCCCATACGCCAGCGCCGAAGAATGCGAGCGTCGTCGTGCCGAGTGACCAAAGCAGAGCAGCCTTGTTGGGGTGTTCGCGGCGCCCCTTCCACACCATGACGAAGGAGAACACCATCATCAGGAAGAAGGGAACGATTTCCAGGCTCGAGAAGATCGAGCCGATCCACTGCCAATACCCCGGCGCGCTGATCCAGTAGTAGTGGTGGCCGGTCCCGAGGATGCCGCTGAACAGGGCCGTGCCGACGATGACGTACATCCACTTCTCGACCACTTCGCGGTCTACGCCAGTCAGCTTGAGCATCAGGTAGGCGAGGATCGAGGCCATGACGAGTTCCCACACGCCCTCGACCCACAGGTGCACCACGTACCACCAGAACAACTTGTCGAGGCCGAGGTTTGCGGGGTTGTAGAACGCAAACAGGAAGAGCAGCGCGATACCCCACAGGCCGATCAACAACACGTTGGTGATTGCGGTCTTACGGCCGGCGAGCACCGTCATGGAGACGTTGTAGAGGAAGATCAGTGCGGCAACGACGATGCCGATCTTGACCCACAACGGCTGTTCCAGGAACTCTCGCCCTTCCTTGCCCAGAAGGAAGTTGCCATGGAACAAATCGAAGACGTACGTGACAACGACGCCGGCGGTTCCCAGTATCAGGATTGCCAATTGAATGTAGGCGAGTTTCGGCGAATAGATTTCGCGCTCCGCCTCTTCTGGGACGATGAAGTAGGCCGCTCCGAAAAATCCAAGCAAGAGCCACACGATAAGTGCGTTCGTGTGGAGCATGCGGACAACGTTGAACGGAAGCACTTCCGAAAGCGTGTTCGGAGACACATAGATCCAGCCCGCCAGCAACCCGCCTGAGACCTGAATGAGGAACAAGATCATCGCGGTGACAAAGTAGGCGAAAGCTACCTTCTGACTTTCATATTTCATTTTCTCTATCTCCCTGCCTCTGCGTCAGCCCGAATCCTTCGGCGGCCAGCCTTGCGTATTGGCCTTGCCCGCCCAGATGAGGAAGTTGGCGAGATCGCGGATCTGCTCATCCGTTAAATAGAAGCGTGGCATCTGCCGGCGGCCCTCGACCTTGGTGGGCATCGCTTCGATCCAGTTCTTAAGTGTCGAGAAGGCGTCGTCCGGCTGGTCGATCACGCCCCAGCGGGTCATGACGTTGCCGAGTTCGGGCGCGAAATAGGCCCCCTCGCCGTACAACGTGTGACAATTGATGCACGCGTTCTCTTCCCACACGCGTTTGCCGCGTGCCACCGAGTCCGTAAGCGGCAGAGCAGCCGTCGACGTGTTCACGATGTAGTAGGAGCTGTGAAGGGTAAGTCCCACAAATATAACGATAAAAAATATCGACCCCCCGTAAAATATATTGCGGGCCATAGTCGTGGTCATGACTTCGCGCATAATTTGCTCGCCTCCTTTTTGCAAGTCATGGGGCGCACCTTGGCTCTTTGGCGGGAGAGACAGCTTAACAAAAAGCAAGTGGCCAACCGAATCTTCGCCAGAGTCTAGAGTGTCGCACTGGGCGGCGTTCGGCAACGCCGGTCAGCCAAATGCCTTCGTTCGCGACAGCAACAAACCCCCATCGCGTGACCGGCGGCAGGTAAAGTACGGAGGTGCCTGGACTTTGGATCACCTGCATAGAGGTGAGACCGACGGCCGCGCCGGTCAGCAGAGCCAAGCCCGCGGGCATCGCTGGGCGGGCGTCGTTGATCCTGCAGGCGCAGGTTTCGCGAGACGGGACGCTTCAACCCAGCAGTTTGCGGCTTCCAAAGGTTCTGACCCTGCCCTTTGCGTCAGCGCCAATGACGGCGACATCAGCGAGCGTCGCGACAAGATCGCCGACCGCCTCGTGCGGCAAGATGGCAAATGCCGTCGAGAGAGCGTCTGCCGTTTCGGCCGTCGGGGCCAGAACGGAGATGCTTTCCCAGTGGCGGGGGCTCTCGCCCGTTTTCGGATCGATGAGATGATGCCGGAACGTCTTCGAGTCAAAGACGAGCGCCTTGGGTTCGCTTGTCGCGATGGCCACTTCACTGACGGAAATGGCGGACTTGAGCGCCGGGATGCCGACCGCGCGGCGCTCCCGGCCCGGCAGGCGCAACTCACCCGCGTCGATGACGACGTTGTCGAAGCCATGACGGTGCAAAAGCTCCGTAACCCTGTCGGCGATCCGGCCCTGTGCGATGCCATTAAGGGTCGCGTTCGAGCGGGACGGAAGGGTGATGCGGTCCGCAACTGTAATCTCGCCCTTGACAGCGTCTAGCATCGGTTGGGTAATCGCTGAGCCTTTTGCCGCTGCCTGCCACAATGGCTGAACGAGCGGGTTGAACGCGCCTTGCGTCCGCTTGCGCCAGTCGGATGCAGATCTCAGAACTTCGATGAGATCGTTTGAAGCCCCTTCCAGATAGCCTTGGGCGTTGAGACGCGAAAGTTCGGAATCCTCCCGATAGAGCGAGAAAATATTCTCCAGCCGCTCGATCTCACGAACGACCTCGCCAAGAGCTTCTTTTGCTTGTGTTTCGCCGGCGCCATAGAGAGCGACGCGCGCCTCTCCACCCAACGCCGAACCGTGCCAAACAAATGACGGCGCCGCATCCCCATGGGAAATGAAGGTTCCTAAACCTCCGATCACGCCTCCAGCGGCGGCGCAGACGAGAAACTTACGGCGTGAAAGGTGCATTTCATGCCCCTCCCTTCAATTCGACGGTTGTTGGCGGCCGCGCGCCAGGCAACGGGGACGCCTGCCCTTCCCCGCGGCCGGCTCTGCGCTTGAGAACGATACATTGCGTGGCGTCGTTGAGGATCACTTGGCACCTGAGGCACAATACGCATTCGTTCGGATTGATCCGGCCGAGCGTGTCGATCGCACCGACCGTGCACTGGGTCTCGCAGAACCGGCATTCTCGCCCGCATTGAGGCCGCCGATGCAGCCAGTCGAAGAGCTTCATTTTGGCAGGAATGGCCAACGCCGCCCCGAGCGGGCAGAGATAGCGGCAATAAAAGCGTTCAATGAAAAGACCCGCGGCCAGAAGAGCGAGGACGAACGCCACGAACGGCCATGCACGCTGAAAGCGCATGGAAATCGCAGTCTTGAACGGCTCGGCTTCCGCAAGTCGCAGCGCATAATCCATCGAATAAAAAGACAGCCCCAGGATGAGCATGAAAAGGGTGTACTTGATGGCCCAAAGCCGCTCCTGGATATGGAAGGGCACTTCGATCTGCTTGATTCCCAACCGCTTGGCGCCTTCGTTCAAAAGCTCCTGCAGGGCACCGAAGGGGCAGAGCCATCCGCAGTAGACACCGCGCCCCCAGAACAACAGGCCCAGCGCCACGAAGGACCACAATACGAATATCACCGGCTCGATGAGGAAGGTTTCCCACCTGAAGCCATTTAGCAGTGAATGGAAGAAAGCGACAACCTGCACCACCGAAAGCTGGCCGTTCGCCCCCCAGCCCAGGAAGATCAACGTCACAGTCAAAAATCCCATACGGCTCCATAGCCATAGAGAGGGGCGCCGGACAAACCATTCCTGAGCGAAGAAAGCAGCAGCAACCAGAACGATCAGCAGCCCGACGCCAGCGATCGTTATGGGCTTGCGTTGCCATGCGGACACCCACAGCGGCGCTTCGTGTGCAGGGGGCGACACGACGGCGCTTACGAACGCTTTCGGCAGTTGGTAGGTCAGAGGCATTCTGATGGAGGCGATCGTGCCATCGTCCCTTGGACGCTCAGCAACGATCTCGACGCGGAACGGCTGCGTCGCATTGAAGCCCGACTGCGCTGAAATCCGAAAGACACTCATTTCATTGAGTTGCGGCGCATCGCGCAGAGCCAACGCATCTATACGCAGATAATCGTTTTTCTTCAGCTTGAAGGTATGTTCGCCCTGGATAATCTCGAGGCGTTCGAAGTATCCGGTGCCGACATAAGCCGTGCCCCGATGGGAATGCAGGCCAGAGCTTCCGATGAACAACGCCGAGTCGCCGCTTGCAATACCTGCGAATATTCGCTCGAACGGCTTGCGTCCCAAGAGGTTCTGACCGATCGTCGGAGGGTCGAGAAGCGCCACCCAGGCGTCGAGAAAGAGTCCCTGGTCCTCAGGGAGAGGCGCGGCAATCTTGCCGAACAGCCGCGAGGCTTCTTCCAGAGTTACCACCTTCTGCAGAATGGCTTTCTCGCCAATCAGCTCCTTCCAGGAGCGCGGCTCGAATTTCAAGCGATCTACGGAACGGCCGGGTGTAGGGATCAAACCCAGTCGCGTGACGGTTGCACGAGCCGTTCTTAGAACGGCATCGCGCATGACCCCGGTTGTAACCGTCGCGCGTGCGATGATTGAAGGAACGCCGCTGCTGTCCGTGAAAGCGTCTATGCGCGGTGTCTTGAGATCGTAGCCCGCGAAACCGTCGAGATATTTCTGAATATCGTCGGACGATATTCCCAGGGTCAGCACGGGTTCATTATGACGCAGCAACAATGCGCCGCTGATGCGTGCCTCGGTCGTGATGCCGATTAAGACGTCGATGGGCTGACCGGAGTATCCTATTGATTTCGTCATCTCGTATGTAGAGGCGACATAACCGATCACGCCATCGGCTGATTTGACCGTCCAGAAGGGCGCATGTTCGCCGCCCTGCCTTTCGACCGCCACAGCTTCGCTTCCGGGAAAAAGCCGTTTGATCTGAGATGGTTCGAGAACCCGAGCGGCAGCATCTGCCGCGTCCGGCGCTTCCACCTCGGTCTGGGCGCGTAACGCGGTGGTGTTGGCGCAGATCATTAGCGCCCACAAACCCGCGATTACGACGAGAAAGCCCCGTAAGAACTGCCTGGACAACACCCTAATCAAATCACGTACCATCCGTACGCTCTCGTGCCAATTCGCCGCGCTCGATTGCAAACTCATGGACTGTGCAGCGCAGAACGGCCTTCACATAAGTCAAGGAGAGCTACCGCAGTCCAGACCAATGTCTTCCATACCGGCTGCCACGGAGGAAGATGAGTTATGAAGACGTTTTCAAGGAAATCAAGGATGCTCGCGCTGCTTGCGGGCGTGAGCATCCCAATCGCTATCGCGGCCGCGCCTGTATTGGCTGAGGAAAAGCCAAAGGGGCACGGTGATACACCCGCAGCGAAGTATGAACCCAGCATGACGACGCTTGGTCAGGCCAAGATTGAAATGCCGGGGCGCAAGGCCGACGATCCGCTTATCACCTTTGAAGAGTTCGATAAGGCGAAAACAATCTACTTCGAACGGTGTGCGGGCTGTCATGGCGTGTTGCGCAAAGGCGCGACAGGCAAAGCGCTCACCACCGACATCACCCGCGAGCGGGGATACGAGGCTTTGAAAGCCTTCATCACCTACGGATCTCCAGCCGGCATGCCGAACTGGGGTACGTCTGGACAGCTTAGCGAGGACGATGTGGGGCTGATGGCCCGGTACCTGTTGCTGGAGCCGCCTCAACCGCCGGAATTCGGCATGGAGGAGATGCGTAAGACCTGGAGAGTGATCGTTCCGGTCGACCAGCGGCCCACCAAGCAGATGAATAACCTGCGACTCGACAACCTGTTCTCCGTCACTTTGCGCGACACTGGCCAGGTTGCGTTGATCGACGGCGAGAGCAAGAAGATCGTGAAGATCCTCGATACCGGATATGCGGTACACATTTCCCGCATGTCGGCTTCCGGGCGCTATCTGTTCGTGATCGGCCGCGATGCCAAGGTCGACATGATCGACCTTTGGATGGAGGAGCCCTCTACGGTTGCTGAGATCAAGATCGGCGCCGAAGCCCGCTCCATCGAAACGTCCAAGTTCAAGGGCTTCGAGGACAAGTATGCCATCGCCGGGGCCTACTGGCCGCCGCAGTACGTTATCATGGACGGCAATACACTCGAACCCCTCAAGATCACGTCAACACGCGGCATGATCTACGATACGCAGGAGTATCATCCTGAGCCGCGCGTCGCTTCAATTCTTGCTTCACATTACAAGCCGGAATTCATCGTCAACGTGAAGGAGACCGGCAAGATCCTGCTCGTCGACTACTCCGACATCAAGAATCTGAAGACGACGGAAATCGAAGCCGAACGCTTCCTGCATGACGGCGGCCTCGATTCAACCAAGCGCTACTTCCTCGTCGCCGCAAATGCGCGCGGCAAGGTCGCCGTGATCGACACCAAGAAAGGTGTGCTGACGGCCCTTATCGAAACTGGCGGACAGACGCCTCACCCTGGACGTGGTGCGAACATCAATCACCCCGTTCACGGTCCGGTATGGGTAACCTCGCACCTTGGCGATGAGAAAGTATCGCTGATCGGCACCGATCCGGAAGGACATCCGGACAAGGCTTGGAAGGTCGTGCAGAAGTTCGATGCCCTCGGCGGCGGCTCGCTGTTCGTCAAGTCGCATCCCAAGTCAGAACATCTGTATGTGGACGCGACGCTCAATCCTGAAGCTGCGATCTCGGGTTCGGTCGCCGTGTTCAAGGTCGCGGATCTCGCCAACGAGACGCCCACCTTCACGACCCTGCCCATCGCCGAATGGGCCGCCATCGCAGATGGGCAACCCCGAGTTGTTCAAGGCGAGTACAACGAGGCTGGAGATGAAGTCTGGTTCTCGGTTTGGAATGCCAAAGACAAGCCTTCGGCCATCGTGGTCGTCGATGACAAGACGCTGAAACTGAAAAGCGTGATCAAGGACCCTAAATTGATCACGCCGACCGGAAAATTCAACGTCTTCAATACTCGTAACGACGTCTACTGAGGCCAGGACGTGCAGGAGGTGGCCCGGACACCACCTCCTGCATAGTCTCCAAACACGAGCGAACCTCCTCATGCACGCGGCAACTCGAGTCTTTCTTGTCGGAGCAGGCCCCGGCGATCCGGATTTGCTTACCGTCAAGGCTTCGCGGCTGATTCGCGAGGCAGATGTCGTAATCTACGATCGCCTTGTCGCTCCAGAGATCATGAAGCTTGTCAGTCCCCATGCAATGCGTGTGGCTGTCGGCAAGGAGTCAAAGCGACATCCGGTACCGCAACACAAAATCAACGAGCTTTTGGTCGATTTCGCTCGCACCGGCCAGCTTACGGTCAGACTCAAGGGTGGCGATCCATTCATTTTTGGCCGCGGCTCGGAAGAAGCTCTTGCGCTTCGCCAGGCAGGCTTCGACTGCGAGATCGTTCCTGGAATTACGGCGGCTCAAGGTTGCTCCGCCCGCATCGGAATCCCCCTTACGCACCGCGGACTCGCCACGGGGGTCCGTTACGTGACGGGGCATTGCAGGCAGGACATCCCACTGGATCTCGATTGGCAGGGCTTGGCTGACAGCCAAACGACACTTGTCGTCTACATGGGCGCCGCCAACATTCACGAGATCAGCGAACGTCTGATTGAATCCGGCTTGCCGGAGACGACGCCGGTGCTCGCCGTCAATAACGGAACGACACCGCGCGAACGGCATCTGCGGAGCGATCTTGGATCGATTGCCGCCGCTGCGGGCGAAGCCGGATTCAACGGACCGATCCTATTCATCATTGGCCGCGTCGTTTCCTTGTACGAAGCGAGCCCATCGAAGCCGGCCGGAGTCGAGAAACTAGGACTTCAACTGCCGGCGGAGTTGGTCCATGCCTAGCGCGCGAATCTATTGGAGCGTGGCGGCCCTGGTGACCGCAATATACGGAATCACGCCCTGTTGGAGTGATGACCGGGCCAAATCGCTCGAAAGGCTGGTTCGGCAGGATTGCGGTTCATGTCATGGCATGACGCTGAAAGGCGGGCTTGGACCCGATCTTCTGGCTGCGCGCCTCGCCGGCATCCCCTCGGATACTCTCGCGGGCATCATCCTCGACGGCGTTCCTGGAACGCCGATGCCCCCCTGGCGGGGACTTCTGAGTGAACAGGACGCACTTTGGATCGCTGATTATCTGAAGACGGAGCGCACGAAATGATGGGTCTGTTGCGCCTTTCGTTTTTACTTTTTCTGGCTACCAGCCTGAAGCTCGCGGTCTTGGCCGTGGCCGATACGAACCGCGGCACGGGTGATCTGGGACTCATTATCGAGCGCGAGACCGGCTCGGTCCTTATCTTCAGCGCTCAAGAGCGTCGTGTCCTCAACCGCGTCGAAGGACTTGGCGATCTTTCCCATGCATCGGTGGTCTTCTCGCCCGACCAACGGTTCGGATATGTCTTCGGCCGCGACGGCGGCCTGACAAAAGTGGACTTGCTGGAAGCCAGGATCGAGAAGCGGATCGTTCAGGCCGGGAACTCGATTGGCGGCGCCATATCCGACGACGGAGCCCTTGTCGCCGTTGCAAACTATGAGCCCGGGGGCATCCGTGTATTCGATGCGCGCTCCCTTGATGAAGTCGCCAACATCCCGGCCGCACCAGAAGGCAAAGGATCGAAGACGCTTGGACTTGAAGATGTGCCAGGACGCAAGTTCGTGTTCTCGTTATGGGAAACCGGCGAAACGTGGATCGCAGATTTCAGCGCAGGTAATGTGCCTGTCATCACCAAGATGCAGTCTGGAGATCGGCCCTATGACGCTCTCGTTACGCCCGATGGCCGATACTACATCGCCGGACTGTTCGGTGAGGATCGCCTCGCTGCGATAGACTTGTGGCAAGCTTCACCTGTTCCCAAGCCGATCCTCGAAGGATACCGTCGCGGCGCGAAAGAGCTGCCGGTCTACAAGATGCCTCACCTGGAAGGGTGGGCGGTCGCTGGCAGCAGGATTGTCCTGCCGGCGGTCGGAAGCCACGAGCTGCTGTGGGCAGACGTAGGCACTTTTGCCGAGATCGGCCGCACGCCTGTCCATAGCCAGCCAGTATTTGCGGTTGCGCGGCCCGATGGCCGGCAGGTGTGGGTCAATTTCGCCCACCCTGACAACGACGTCCTCCAGGTCGTCGACAGCCAGACGCTTCAGGTCGTCAAAGAATGGAAAGCGGGCCCTGCCGTTCTGCATATCGAATTTACACCGCGCGGCAACGAAGCATGGGTCTCCGTCAGAGATCTCAACAAGGTCCAGATCTATGACGCGCACACATTCGAGAAGAAGGCCGAGTTAGACGCCAAGAGCCCTAGCGGCATCTTCATGTCGGCACGCGCCCACCGGACAGGATTCTGACGATGTCCCATTCCACGCAAACATCCACGTCCGATCTGTTGCTACAGTCGTTCCAGCGCGATTTCCCACTCGTGCGCGAACCTTTCGCGGAGATCGGCAATCGGATTGGCGCGGGCGAACGAGAGGTGCGCGCCGTATGTGAAGTGCTCGTGGGCAGCGGCATCGTTGCACGGATCGGAGGCGTCGTCCGCCCCAATACCATTGCAGCAAGCACGCTCGCGGCTGTCGGCGTTCCAGGATTGGCGACCGATAGTGTCGCGGAAAAAATATCGAACCTCGATGGCGTCAATCACGTCTACCTGCGGGAAAACGCGATCAACATCTGGTTCGTGGCGACAGGTCCTGACAGGGCGTTCGTCGATGAGACCCTGAAAGCAGTGGAGCGATTGTCGGGACAGCCGGTCCTCGATCTTCGTCTTGAGCATTCCTTCCACATCGACCTGGGCTTTCCCCTCAAGGACAACGTAGTGGCACGTCGTCCACGCCTCGAGCCGCTGGTCGAATATCGGCCCGAACCGTGCGACCGTAATCTGGTCCAAGTGCTCACGTCAGGCTTGCCGCTCAGCCCGCGGCCATTCCAACGGATCGCCGGCGATATCGGGCTTTCTGAAGATGAAGTGATCGATAGGATCGACCACCTGCTCAAATCCGGCATCGTCACACGGCTTGGCCTCATTATCCGCCATCGGGCGCTCGGATGGAGTTCGAACGCGATGGTCGTCTGGGACGTGGAGCCCGACAAACTCGAAGACAAGGCGCGCATTCTCGCGACCCATCGCGGGATCAACCTCTGCTATAGCAGAAGGCGATATAAGGATCTCTGGCCCTACAATCTCTATTGCATGATCCACGCAAAGTCGCGCGAGAGGGCCCTACAAACACTGGAGAAGGCCAGCCGCAGTGCGGGCCTTGATGGGTACCCGAGGCAAGTCCTGTTTTCGTCTCGCTGCTATAAGCAGACCGGCGCCCTGATCGTCGCTCCCAAGGAGGCCGCATGACCGCAAAGCCTTTACCTGCGATTGAGGCCTTGGATGATCTCGATCGCGCGATCATCAACCGCCTCCAACTGCCGCTGCCGATCGAGCCTCGCCCTTTTGCAGCAGTCGGCTTGGAATTGGGATGCAGCGAGGCCGAACTGATAGCGCGCACCAAGAAGCTGCTCGAAACCGCGGCGTTGACGCGCTTTGGACCCTTTATCGATGCCGAAGCCATGGGTGGCGCCTTTTGCCTGTGTGCGATGGCCGTCCCTGCTGAGCGTTTTGATGCCGTTGCCGAAATCGTCAACGGCTTTGAAGAGGTCGCTCACAATTACGAACGCGATCATGCATTGAACATGTGGTTCGTCCTTGCGACCGATGACCCAGGGACCATTGCGCGCGTCGCCCAGCGCATTGAAGATGCGACAGGCTGTAAGGTGCTTTTGTTCCCCAAAGAGTGCGAATACTTCATCGGATTCAAGGTGGCGGCATGAATGCTTTGTCTGCAAAGGACCGGGACCTCATCCTGGCGACGCAAGCTGGGCTGCCTCTGTGCGCCGAGCCGTTTGCCGCTGTGGCCATGAAGATCGGCACGAGCGAGCAGGATGTGCTGTCGCGTTTCCAGACCTTGATAGGCTCTGGGGTCATCCGGCGTATCGCCGCCGCTCCTAATCATTACAAGCTCGGCATGATCGCGAACGGCATGTCGGTGTGGGACGTAGACGACGCTGTTGTCGACAAGCTTGGTCAGGTCGTCGGAGAGCTGGATTTCGTCAGCCATTGCTACCGCCGGCCTCGTGCCCTGCCCCTCTGGCCCTACAATCTTTTCGCCATGCTGCACGGAACTAGCCGCGCCGAAGTCGAAGATAAGCGGGCCCAGGTGGGAAAGATCCTCGGCTCAGCTTGCCGGGCAAGCGATATTCTCTATTCCAAGCGCATCCTGAAAAAGACGGGCGTGCGTTTGTCCAAACGGGGAGATTGAGACGTGTTCCGTCTGACCCACTACATGAAGCAGCTGGTCGATCCGACACCCCTGCGAGGAAGGGCCGGTCCGATGCGCCCGGTCGTGATCTGGAACCTGACGCGCCGCTGCAATCTCAAATGCCGTCACTGCTATGCGGTTGCGGCCGATCATCATTTTCCTGGCGAACTGACGAGCGAGGAAGCCTTCGCGGTGCTCGACGATCTGGCGCAGTACCGGATTCCCGCACTTATTCTCTCGGGCGGCGAGCCGCTCTCGCGCGCCGACACATTGGACATCGCACGCCGCTCGAAAGCTTATGGCTTGTATACGGCGTTATCCAGCAACGGCACGCCGATTGATGACACCATCGCCGATGAGATCGCCAAGATCGGATTCGATTACGTCGGGATCAGCCTGGATGGCATCGGGCGAACCAACGACTGGTTCCGTGGCCAGGATGGTGCATTCGAGGCGGCCTTAAGCGGCGTGCGGGCTTGTCTCGCACGGGGCATCAAGGTTGGCCTGCGCTACACGATGACCGCTGAGAACGCTCAGCAACTTCCTGAACTGCTCGATCTGGCCGAGGCAGAGGGCGTCGAGAAATTCTACCTCTCCCATCTCGTCTATGCCGGGCGTGGCAACAAAAATCGCATGGACGACACCAACCGTGCCGTGACGCGCGCGGGACTCGATCTGCTCCTTGAACGCGCCTGGTTGGCAATATGCGAGGGCCGTCCGCTCGAGATCGTGACTGGAAACAACGATGCGGACGCCGTCTATTTCCTGCACTGGGCGCAACGGCGCTTCGGCCCAGGTGCGGCAGCGCACCTGCGTACGCACTTGGAAGCCTGGGGCGGCAATTCCTCGGGCTGCGGCGTGGCCAACATCGATACCCAAGGCGTCGTGCATCCCGATACGTACTGGTCGGGCTACTCCCTGGATAGCGTTCGCAAAAGGCCGTTCAGCGAAATCTGGGAAGACTTGTCCGATCCCGTCCTCGCCGGACTTCGACAGAAGCCAAGGCCGCTGAAGGGACGTTGCGGAGCATGCGCCTACCGGGCTGTTTGCGGAGGAAACACGCGCATTCGCGCTTTGCAGCTTACCGGAGACCCTTGGGAGGCAGATCCTGCTTGCTACCTCTCCAACGCGGAAATAGGCCTGCCAGAGGATGCTGCGCACCCTCTCCCGAAAGATGTTTCACCCTTCAGAGGCTCACGACATGATCCGGCACCTCGTTACAGTTAGCTTCTTAGCCGCATCGTGCAGCCTTACGCAGGCCCAGACCGTTGGCGAACGCATCTACGCAGAGAAATGTGCAAGCTGCCATGGCGCCGGCCGTATGGGCTTGTCCGGGCCGGCGCTTATCCCTGAGACGCTGTCGCGTCTGCGCGGAGACACCCTGACCAAGACCATCCTTGAAGGCCGTGCGCAGACCCAGATGCCAGCCTTTTCCGGCGTGCTGAGCAAAGACGAAATCGCGGCCGTCGCCGAGTACATCAATCGCCCCCTGGACACAGTTCCCACCTGGACCGAGCAGGACATTGCAAAGAGCCGGGTGATGTCGGCGGATTACAAGGCGCCCTCAAAACCTATTTTCACCGCTGATCCGCTCAATCTGTTCGTCGTCGTCGAGACAGGGGACCATCACATTTCCGTCCTTGATGGCGACACTTTCGATCGCCTGGACAGGTTTGCGACACCATTTGCCGTGCATGGCGGGCCGAAATTTTCCCCCGATGGGCGCTTCGTTTTTGTCGTGTCCCGCGATGGCTGGGTCCAGAAATACGATCTTTGGGCGTTACAGGAAGTCGGCAGAGTCCGGGCGGGGCTCAATGCGCGCAATATCGCGATGTCGAAGGACGGCAAGTGGCTGGCGGTCGCCAACTACCTTCCGCACACTCTGACGATCCTCTCGACCGAAGATCTGACCGTGCAGAAGATTTTCGATGTCGCCGATGCGAACGGCACGACGTCGCGCGTCTCCGCCGTGTACCAGGCCCCCACACGCGACAGTTTCATTCTGGCGCTGAAAGATGTTCCGGAAATCTGGGAGATCGCAACCAACCCGAATGCAGAACCTGTCTTTGAAGGATTCGTTCATAGCCATGAAACGGGGATGAAGGAGGCGCTCGCCTCCTCCTCCGGGCTTTTCGCACGACGGCGCATTCCCGTCTCACAACCTCTCGATGACTTCTTCTTCGACCCGGAATACCGGCATTTGATCGGTGCGGCGCGCGATGGCGGCAAGGCCGTCGTGGTGAACCTCATCGTCGGGCGGGAAATTGCCGAACTTGCATTGCCGGGAATGCCACATCTGGGATCCGGCATCAGCTGGATGCGCGATGGCCGCCGTGTCATGGCGACGCCGCATCTTAAAGAAGGCGTGATCAGCGTCATCGACGTCGAAAATTGGAAGATGGTGTCGACCATCAAGACAGAGGGGCCTGGATTCTTCTTACGATCGCACGAGACTTCGCCTTACGTCTGGGCGGATGCCTTTTTCGGCCGCGATAAAAATGCCGTTCATATCATTGACAAGCAGAGCCTATCGATCGTGAAGACGCTGCGTCCAGCTCCCGGCGCCACGGTCGCCCATGTGGAGTTTGACCGGCACGGCCGCTACGCGCTGGTGTCCGTTTGGGAGGACCAAGGGGCTTTGATCGTCTACGACGCCAAGACCTTGGAGGAAATCAAGCGCATTCCAATGCGCAAGCCTTCCGGCAAGTACAACGTCTTCAATAAGATCACGTTCTCTGAAGGAACGAGCCACTGAGCCTTGAACCGCTCTTGCGGTCCCCTCAAGGCAGGGCGCCGTGAGAGCCGAGTACGGCCGCCGCCGTGGTCACCACGCTTGCGGTCAGGAGTGCATAGTGCATGACCTGCACGAGCCTGAAACTCCTGTCAGGTTCCTTGGCCGCGTAGCGGTGAAACCAAGCATGCAAAAAGAGGGGTTCGGCGACGAAGAGCACGAACGCGAAAAGAAGCCACACGCCTAACATGGCGTGCATCCACCAGAACCTCATATCGAGGAACCGGTCCCATGCTGCCAGTTGCCACGTCATGTAGAAGCCGCTCGCCCCCGCAACGAGGATGGCGACCTTCGCCTGGCCTCCAAAGCGGCGCTCCAGGCCTTCAAACGTCGCCAGCCGTGCATGGGGCTCCACACCGCGCAACGCAGGAAGAAGCACCAGCGTTACAAAAGCGACACCCCCGATCCAGAACACGATCGCGAGAACATGGGCGGCGCGCGCGATCGTGGTGCCATCCATCGGTTTGCAGTCCCCTCAAGTTGTATCTTCGGGCCGATCGGCGCGGCTTAGGATGAATGCGGCCGCCCCCACCAGGAACACCGCCTGCACAGCCAGTATCCATGGCGGAAATCCAGCCGCAACGCTGCCCACGTATGCAATGACCATGATCGCGATCGAAATCACTTTTGTCCGGCGGCCTATCGCGCGATGTCTTTGCCAGTCGTCGATCGGCCGTCCCAGTGTTGGATGTGTCACCAGCCAGTTGTGAAGCACGGGTGAGGAGCGGGCAAAGCAGTAGGCCGCGAGAAGCAGGAACGGCGTGGTTGGCACGAGGGGCAGAACGATGCCGGCAATGCCGGCGGCCGTTGCCGACAATCCAATCAAAAGCCAGACCGAGTTTCGCAACATTCCCGTTACACCGACTCTAGGCTGGGAGGGCCTGGATAGGCGCATTCGGCAAGAGACACTTGTCGAACTCAGCCGGAAACATGCTGTCACTCCGGCCCGAAGCACCACGTATCCGCGTTCCATGATGCTCTGGCGCCACAGCTCCTCCTTTGCGCTTTTCGTCTCTGCCTGTGTCACTGACACCGGTGGAAGAAGAGATCATGCCTGCTATAAACAGGTACTGCAAATATCTCTTTGGACGCTGCCTTGCGGCGGCCTGCGCAATAAAACGGAGCATTTGAAAGCAGGCCGCAGTCTCGATCTACGGCGTTAGATTTTCTGTCTTTTTTGAGTCTCTGCGGTCCGCCCCGGCTGCGGGTCCGGTTTAATATTTGCTCCTTGGAGCAGGCTCGACGTCGAAGTGCACCCCCGCCGAACGACTTAACAGGAGTCAAATCCGTTTCGCGCGTTTCGTGGTGTCTTTCCGGTGGTCACGTTTGACATCGGGCGCGCTGCATGCTGGGTCGGAGAACAATACAATTGGAGGCTGAAGAGTGGGCCCTGCTGGAGTCCATTCCGCTTGTCTGCGGTTTGCCGGATACGCTTGTCAGCCGCCTCGCTAAAGAACAGATGCCTCTGAGGCTGGAAAAGGGGACCGTACTGTTCCAGCAAGGACAGACTGAGACCGACGTCCACGTGGTCCTGAGCGGCTGGATTAAATTATTCAGAACGGGCGAAACCGGCACCGAAACAATCATACGCATTGCTGGCGCAGGTGACGTGCTGGGGGAGGCCGACCTGCTTCTCGGTGAGGGGCGCCAGACATGCGCAGAGACCATCACGCATGCCCGCGTTCTGTCTCTCGATGGTCAGAAACTCGCTTCGCAGATGCGGCGTGACCCCGTGCTGGGCCTGCGTATGGCCGCGTCTTTGTCAGCTCAAGTCCAGCATTTGACGAAGCATCTCGAGAATATCAAGCTCTTCGATGCTCCACAGAGAACCGCACGCTTCCTCCTCGATTTATGTCCGGAACAGACCGGTGCCTGCTCCATTTCACTTCCCTACGAAAAGGCCGTCATTGCCGAATGGCTGGGTATGAAGCCGGCAAGTTTTTCTCGCGCGCTGGCACGGCTGCGCGGGTTTGGCGTGACAGTCGATCGGGAATCGATCCTGATCTCGGATACGAAGCGGCTCGTCGACCTCACCCACACGTCCGCAGATGAGAAGTTTCAAGGTTGCTAGTGCTACCTGCCGAAAATTGCTGCACGCCGGCCACACTGTGCGGATCGAATTATCTTTTTGACCAAGATCAGGTCTTGGCTTCGCAGCTAGCAATCAACGACATTCGGTGCACGCGTATAATTCGTTTTGTTGTCGAGTCGCTCGGACGAGTTGTGCTCGGACAAAATGGGGTCGGGGGATTCAATGTCATATACTGCACGCGCCGCTCTGTTGGCCGCGGCTATTATCGTGTCTCAGCCGGCAAGCGCCGCTGATTTGGGCGGCAACTGCTGCGCAGATCTTGAAGAGCGAATTGCGGAGCTTGAAGCAACCACTGCGCGCAAGGGCAACCGGAAGGTCTCCCTTACGATCTCCGGGTATGTGGCGCAGGAAGTCACATGGTGGGATGACGGCGAGGAGAGCAACGTCTATCTGCATGGTCTGGGCCCGACCCAGGCGACCCATGTGAAGTTCACCGGCCAAGCCAAGATTTCTCCGGGATGGACTGCCGGGTACACCCTTCGCATACAAAATCTCGAAGACAACCCGTTTGGGCGCAACGCCACGACGGGCGATGCGATGAACCAGTTCAACGACAATTTCAGCACCGGATTGAACACCCAGATGTCCTACTGGTTCATCCAGAGCGACACCCTGGGCAAGCTCAGCATGGGCCGGCAGGCCAATGCGGCCAAGAGCGCTGCGATGTTTACGGACCAGTCCGGCACTCAGATTATTGACAATTACACCTTCCTTGCCGGTTTTCCGCAGTTCTACGTTCGATCAGGCGGTGACCTCGTTCCGGCCGTTACATGGGGACAGTTCGCATTCTGCTATCAGCAAGGCGTTCCACTCGGCGGAGACTGCAACGGCATCGTCATGAACGGCGTGCGTTACGACACGCCGACGATCGCAGGGTTTACGGCATCAGCAAGCTGGGGCGAAGACGATTTCTGGGAAGTCGCGCTGCGCTATAGCGGTGAATTCTCAGGATTCAAGGTCGTTTTGGGGGCCGGATATTCCGAATTCACCGACGAGAATGTGGCTGGCCCCCTTCCTGTCGGAACGGTGAAGCACTCGGATTTCTTCCAGGCCGGCGGCTATGTTCAACACATCGAAACCGGTCTATTCCTTCACGCCGCCTATGGGCATGAGGACAATTCGGACACGCGTATCGGCGTTGCGCAGTTGCAGCCGGAAAACGGCGAGCACTGGTATCTGAAGGCAGGCATCCGCAGAAAATGGAACGCGCTCGGCGCCACCATCGTTTACGGCGACTATGCTGAGTATCTCGATCAGATTGGCCCTGCGGCTCTCTCTTTGGGCGTGACCGATAGTACGCTGCGTAGATATGGCGGCGGTATCGCGCAGGAGATCGATGCGGCTGCCATGACGATCTACCTCAAATATCAGCACTACGATCTGGATGTTTCCGGCGCTGCTTTGGATCCAAGGCTGGTTGACTTCGACAGCGCGAATTTCATCAGCTTTGGCGGCCTGATCAACTTCTGAGCCGCACGCATGCCAGGAAAATAGATGAGAACCCGCCGCCAGCCGGCGGGTTCTTTTTTGGTAGCGGCGATCAAGCCTCGACGAAACGCGAGTTCAAGATAAGCTCGGCCGTGACCCGGTCAGCTGTATTAATGTGCCGGAAAAGCAATGCCGGAAGAATGTCGGTCATGAACGCCCGAAGGTCTGACGAGATTCCATCAGAAGCGGCGTGACGTACTTTGTGGACCTGCTCCAGAAGCAGTTCATGCTGGATCGAATGGCACGCGAGCACAGGCAAGGCCTGCTGTCGCATCAAGTCCTCTTCACGCTGGAAGTGCGCACGCATTTCAGCTTCGAATTCCTCCAGAAGCTGAATAAGCCCACCATCGTCCGTTTCAGACACACGCGACAGCAGGTCTTCCAGTTCCGCATGATCGCGGTCCATCAAAGTTACGCCCAATATGATTGACGGCTCGCTCATACGACAGCTTTCCCGGTTGACCGCGCCTACATTGTCGAAGACCAGGCACCGCCAAAATGATCCACATCAAGGTTGCACGCACCTTCAATGCGCCCGATACGGGAAGTCCACTTGCGCTGCTTGAGCTATTGCCGGTCCGATCTCACGGACTCACGTCCTTCTCCCGAGGGAGAAGGTGCCCCGAAGGGGCGGATGAGGGGTTGGCATAATCAACGGCGCATGAAATCTCTCACCTGTCGCGCCGTGACATCCTCTCCTGTCCGGGAGAGGAAAAGAGTGGCTTTGTAGGATTGAAAGCACTCTAAACACCGTGACGCTGCAGCAGGGCTTCTATCGCACCTGCGGTTTCGAGTTCCATCATCTCGTCCATGCTCAAGGTGATGTCGAACGTCTGTTCGATGGCGCGTACCAGCGCGATATGCTGGAGAGAGTCCCAACGATCAACATCATCAGGCGATGTGTGTTGGACAATAGGCCCCTCGAACTCGAAGACGTCCCTGAATATCTCCACCAGTTCCGGCCTGACGGTCGTTTCACGCGCAAGCATTGTTCCCACTCCATTGAACGTTGAGTGCCGCGATATGCGGCATGGGGACGAGATCCGCTATTGCCATCCGCGATGTATGGATGCCGTTTGCGGCGCCCGTGCCGATAAATCCAAAATCTGCATAGAGCTTCGATGCGATGGCGTTCTTCTCGGTTGGCTTGAACAAGCCGTTGACCACGCCAACACCTCTGGCCTGCAAGGCTCCCAGCACCGCGGCAAGAAACGCATGCTCGACTCTGCGGCCAATGACGCGGCAGCTCATGACGAAGCTGCGAATTGTGGCCTCTTCGCCCTCGATCTCTGCTGTCGCCGCCACCACCAGACCGTGGTCGCCAAAGCGGTCTTTCACATTTCCTGCGTAAGCCAGCCGGCAGGGATCTTGTCCGCAGAACTGCCCAAGTTCGGCTTCGCTGAAGCGCTGGTTGGTTAAATTGAACTGATTTGTGCGCTGATGGAGTTGTGCGACGCGCGGCAGAATGGCTGCGGTCAACGGTTGAAGCACGAGCCGCTGATCCAGGCTCGCCAAGTACTCGTCGTAATCGACGGAGGAGGCGCGCAGTTCACGGTGTTTGACCTCGGAGGCGTAAAAACTCGAGCGCTTGGCGTCCTCACTGGTGATCCGGACCGGCCATGTACATGACAGAGCGCGAAGCCACTCCGGGCGTGCGGCAGGATCGGCAGGCACTTCGGGGACCATGACCTCCGGGCACATGCGGCGCATCGCTGCGCGCTCATGAGGACTGTCGTCAACAAAAACGAAGGCGTCGAGTCCCAACCTCAGATCTGCGGCAAGCTTTCGGATGTTGTCCGGCTTAGGCTCCCAGTTTACCGATGTGGCCACGAAATCGTCGCTCTTGAGCAGAACACCAGGGTGCATATCGAAAACACTGAGGGCGTCTGCGTTATTCTTGCTCAAGCCAACCAGGATCATCCCCTGAGACTTGAGACGCAGACATTCCTGCTGGAAGGCCTTGTACGCAGATCCTGGGAAATCGTCACCGCATTGCAGCTTTGCCAGTCCGTCGTCGCCGTAGACGCCTCCCCAAAGGGTGTTGTCGAAGTCCAGGGCAAGGACTTTTGCCATACCTTTCGAGCGAGCACGCCAAAGCCGTCCGATACTTGCAGCAAGAGAGCGCACCGCCGGTTCCGAATAGGCAAAACGACCGTAAAACCAGATTTTCTGATCCGCGCGCGATCGGGGCGACAGCCCAGAAAGCGCTTGGTCCGCATCCAACAGGCAGACGAGAGGTACGTCCTGCGCAAGTTCACCGAGCGCGAGATTGACACGAGCACAAATGCGAGCCGAACCTGTCGGAAAAATCCTGTCCATGTAGCCCGCGGACGGGCTCGCCACGGCAGGTAGCGTCGTAACAATGATCGGAGAACTGGTGCGTGCGCAGTAGGACCGCAGGGCATCCGTCAGCGAAGCAAGACGCTCTTCGAGGTCGCTGAAGAATTGCTCGGGCTCCCGGCGCCAATCCTGCAGCATAAAGTGATGCTGATCCAGAAGGATCACCAGAAGATCCGCTGGCTCCCTGGGATCCATGAGCTCGGTCATCAAGGTCCCGTAATCCGCCTCGCTGATCGCGGCGTGAAAGCCGTTTGCGCCAAATGAATAACGTAGGGCGCCAGCAAGAGTTTGCGTGCTCGAGGTCCCGCAGATCCGCACGCGCACATCAGGAAGTGAAGCCAGATAGGGATCGAGATGAGCTTTGATCGGCCGAAGCACCTCAGGGGCTGCCGCCTGCGCATCTAACGCCATCTTCACAGCTGCATTGGTCTGTCCCAAGGCGAGCAAGCGCACAATCAGCTGTTGTACGACTTTGGCGGAAACCTGCTCGATGGAACCTATGCTCTCCGTTTCACGCCCGAGCGAGGCCACCGCATCCGAAGCCGATGGGAGAGCATTAAGTGCCGATAGAAGCCTGAGTTCGGAAGCATCGATTGGGAGGGAGTCTTCGGGGAGTGTATGTCCTGCGGCCAAGAGATCCTGCGCCAGCCATTGTGGGATTTTCATTCTCGCAGCGGCAAGACGCGAGATCAGCTCGCCGACCTGATCGGGGCGGGCGTGGCGCCAGTCGAGCGCGGGCAACAGCTGCCTCGTCCGCACCAGCACGGGAGCCTCGGCGAGAAGCGCATCGAGCAAAGTCGTCGTAATGTTGGTCGCGGCCGTATTGTGCATAAAATGACCTAGATCATGATCTCGCCGCCGGTGACGAGAAGATTTTCCCCGGTGATGAAATTGGCGTAGGGCGAAGCAAGCAGCAGGATCGCTCCAGCGACATCCTCAACTGTCGCAAGGCGCCGCAATGGTGTTCGTCCGATGAACGCCTGGAGCACGCGATCGGGTGTTTCAGACATCAGATCGGTCGGGACAAGCGAGGGTGAGATCGTATTGACGGTGATTCCCGACGGGCCGAGTTCCTGCGCGAGGTTCTTGCTCATGGCATGCAGAGCCGCCTTTGCCGCTACGTACGGCATCCAGTGATACGCGGTGCGACCCAGGGCGGCCGTGGACAGGACGTTGATGATGCGCCCCTGCCGGCTCTTGAGATGTGGAAGCGCAGCCTGCGTAACGTGGAACGCGCTACCCGCGATGGCGCTATAGGCCTCGGCCATCTGGTCCCACTTCAGACGTGCGAATGGAGCCGAATCGACCTTGGGCCCGGCGTTGTTGACGAGGATGTCGAGCCCATCGGCGCCGGCTGCGGCCTCGACAAGATCTTTTGCTCCCGATGGCGTCATGACATCGGCTTTCACGGTGGTGCACTGGCCGCCCTGCGATACGATCTCCTCCCGCAATGACGCTGCAGCCGATGCACTGTTGCGGTAGTTGACGCACACATGGGCTCCGCTGGCTGCGAGCAGCCGGGCCGTCGCCCGGCCGATGCCGCGTGACGCGCCGGTCACGAGTGCGCGCTTGCCCGCAAGCAGACCCGTCAATGCGGGCGGCGGCGTTTTTCCCGATTCGGCCGATGGTTCGCGAGCCAGACGCAGCACTTTGGCACGAGCCCGCCCACGCAGAACGGCTTGACCGCTTTGATTGACGATTTGCGTCGTAAGGTCGACGACCCGCGTGTCCGTGTCAATCTTGTCGATGATCGCTGTTGCTTCTAGAGCGTCGCCAACAAAGACGGGCGCGCTGAATTCGATCGTCTGGGAGAGATAGAGCGCTCCCTGCCCAGGAAGCTTCATCCCGATGAGAGTGGATAACATGCTTGCGTGCAAAAAGCCGTGCGCGACGGGCTGTGCGAATTCCGTCCGTGCTGCGAATTCGCGGTCAAGATGCAGAGCGTTATAATCGCCGGAAAGTTGCGCAAAGGCCGCAACATCTTCCGATGTCACGGTGCGACATACTGTTGCGCGTTGACCGACCTGAAGCTGAGTCAGCCGATCGTCTGAAGATCTGGGATCCATAAGCCTGCGAGCCGTCCGGCGCCCACGCGAGGCGCTGTTTACTGATGCCGTTGATTAACTGGATCGGGCGCTATGACATTTGACTTCCGTCAAGAGCGCGAAGCACTGCCGCTGATATGCGATCAGACAGGCCACAGGAATCTCGAAGCTTCGGATGAGGGAGGCGCAGCATGCAAGACACCTTTAATACAGTCGCGGAAATCATCTCGTCGACGGGTGACGTGCCGGTCGATGACATCAAGCCGGAGAGCCATGTGATGAAGGATCTCGGCGTCGATAGTCTGGCGTTTCTGGATATCGCGTTCGAGATTGATCAGAAGTTCAATATCAAGTTGCCGATCGATGACTGGATGCAAACGGTCAACGACGGCAAGGCGAAATCGGAAGAATTCTTTCTCGTTGGCAACCTGTGCAGAAACATTGATCAGCTCGTAGCGCACGCAGCGGTCGCCTAAGGGCAGATTTCATGCGCTTGGAATACTTTCAAATGCTCGATCGCGTTGATGCGATAGATTTCGAGCACAAGCAGATTCGGGCCATATCAACCGTTCCGGAAGCAAGTACGGTTTTCGAGGGGCATTTTCCTGGCCATCCGATCATGCCGGGCGTGCTGCTTCTGGAAACGATGGCACAGGCATCGGGCTATCTGCTGCTTGCGATGGATGATTTCTCGCGGATGCCATACTTTGCCGGCGCCAAGCAGGCGAACTTTCGCTCCTTTGTCGAGCCCAATGACACCTTGCAGATCGAAGCCATCTGCATTCATCTCGGATCGGGCTATGGTGTCACAAAGGCGGCTATTCGCAAAGACGGCAACGTCGTTTGTGATGCGGAACTGAAGTTTCGACAACTCCCATTCGCCACGCCTGCGCTCCAGGACTACGTGAGTTCCCAAGGGCTGCGGCTGGGCCTCATCAAAAGCACGATTGCCGGCGCATGACGAACAGCCGCGAGGTTTGGATTACCGGTATCGGCATTCTGAGTTGCGCCGGGGAAGGCGTTGTGGCCCACGCCCCAGGCAATCAAAAGAACTTCCTACGCAGCGATAGCACAAGGTTTTCTCCCTACTGCGTTCACCCGCTTTGCACGGTCGATTTCGCCAAGCAGATCGTCAAAACCTCCGAGCAAAAGCAGATGGGGCTATGGCAGCGGATCGGCGTGCACGCAGCCGGGTTAGCACTGGCCGACGCTGGATTGACCGATCAGCCAGCTCTTCTTGAGCGCACCAATCTTGTGGTCGCTGCGGGGAACGGTGAACGCGATTGCAGCTTTGATTCGAAAGTACTCAGTGCCGACGCATGTGGCACCATCGCGCCCGCACGATTGAATGAAGCTCTTCTCACCGGCCTGCGGCCAACGCTTTATCTCGGTGAACTTTCTAATCTGCTGGCTGGAAACATTTCCATCGTCCATCACGCGACGGGCTCTTCGAGGACTTTCAAAGGTGAGGAGATCGCCGGCGTCTCGGCCATCGAGAATGCACACCGGAGGATCTCGTCGGGACAGAATGATATCTTTCTCGTCGGTGGGGCGTTGAACGCGGAACGCGAGGATCTTCTGCTCGGCTACGAGCTTGGACGGACACTCTGGCCACACGCCTACAAGCCCGTCTGGTCGCGCAAGGCCGCTGGCGGCGGGTTCATTCCGGGAAGCGTAGGCGCGTTTCTCGTACTCGAGGCACGCGAGCACGCACAGGCACGCGGCCGCAAGCCTTATGCACGGATTTGCGACGTGGCGACCGATCGTTGCCCAAGGCAGCCTGGCGAAGCCACACACACACTTCAAAGCCTGTTCGACAAGCTGGGCGTGCCGGAGGGTCCGCTCGCGGTCATGAGCGGAGCCAGCGGTGCCGAACCTGCCACATCGGAGGAACTGGATTTTCTGCAGGGCCTGGAAGACCGGGGGTACCAAGTCGCCATTCGCGCGCATGGCGCGTGGCTTGGACATTCTGTCGAAGCGCACTTCCCCGCAGGCGTTTGTCTCGCGGCCCTGGCACTGGCAGGCGGGCAATTCTTCGAACCTTCCGATGAGAACTGGGTTGAGACGCCGGTCGAGGCCGATGAGGTCTCGCACGTTCTGGTAACCGGCGTCGGCCATTGGCGGGGCGAGGGGCTGGCTCTTCTCGCGCGCGTCTAGATGAAGGAGCGCCCGATGGCCTCGCAGTACCTTGACAGGAAGTCCCGGCCGATGGTCGCGGTAACCGGCATGGGCGTTGTCACGTCTCTCGGCCGGGGCAAGGAGGAGAACTGGCTTGGGCTCACGAGCGGAATTTCGGGCATCCGGCCAATCACGCGCTTCCCGACCGATGGCTTCAAGACCACCATCGCCGGCACGATTGAGATACCCGAGACCCAACCGTATTCGGCTTACGAGCTAGCTTCCGAGATTGCCGAGGATGCGATCACGGAAGCGCTTCATCAGGCGGGCCTGGAGATCGGCCGGCCGTTCGCGGGGCCGCTATATATCGCGACGCCGCCATCCGAGTTCGAGTGGCCATTGTTGTCGGAACTTTTTCGCCACGGTTCAACGAACCAATCCGGTTCGGCCTACGAGCGCATGCTCGCCGCGGCCCGGACGGGACAGTTCGAGGCGTACGCGCGACATCTTGAATTCGCAAGCATCGCCAGCCGATTGCAGGAGCGTTTCGCCACAAGAGGCGAACCCGTATCGATCTGCACCGCATGCGCTTCCGGGGCGACTGCGATCCAAATGGGCGTCGAAGCCATTCGTCGCGGCGAGACGCAGATGGCCTTGTGCGCGGCAACCGACGCCACGGTGCACCCGGAAGGACTGGTCCGCTTTTCTCTCCTTTCGGCGCTCTCCACCAAGAATGATCCGCCGTCCAAGGCGTCCAAGCCATTCTCGCGCAATCGCGACGGCTTCGTCATTGCCGAAGGCGCCGGCGCGCTCGTTCTGGAGTCGCTTGCCTCGGCCGAAGCGAGAGGAGCTCAGGTCCTCGGTCTCGTAACGGGCTGCGGCGAGAAGGCCGACGACTATCACAGAACGCGCTCCAAACCGGACGGCACAGCGATCATCGGCGCCATTCGCGGCGCCATGGAGGATGCCGGGCGCGATACGGTCGACTATGTCAATGCCCACGGCACGAGCACGCCAGAAAATGACAAGATGGAGTATTTTTCGCTCCGCGCAGTCCTTGGCGAGAGCCTGGAGCGAACCCCTGTTAGCTCCAACAAATCGATGATCGGTCACACGCTCATCGCGGCCGGTGCGGTGGAAGCCGTCTTCTCGCTGCTCACGCTCGCGACCGGCGTGCTGCCGCCGACGATCAACTACGATGAGCCTGATCCGGAATTACCCCTCGATGTCGTTGCGCACAAGGCGCGGCCGGCACGCATCAGCTCCATTCTCTCGAACTCGTTCGGCTTCGGCGGCCAGAACGCCTGCCTCGTCTTTTCATCGCTTAAGGAGGCTATGTCATGAAGCCTGCACGACCCATTGCCAGGGCCGCCAGCCTAGAACCCGCCCCTCACACGGGCGCTATGATGCGCGCGGTTCATGTCACGAGTGAACGCGGCCTGGCTCTGGTTGACGTTCCGCGTCCGCCGCCGCCCGCTGCAGATGAGGTTCAGGTCAGAATTGGATGTGTTGCCCTCAATCACATCGATGTTTGGGGATGGCGCGGAATGGCTTTTGCAAACCGCCAGCTTCCCATCGTCGCGGGCGCGGAGGCCGCCGGCACCGTCGTCAAGGCAGGTAGCGCGGTCTCAGATCTCAGCGAGGGCGATGTTGTTGCGATGTACGGCGCGCACACGTGCGGAACCTGCCGGTCTTGCCGCGAAGGACGCGACAACTTCTGTGAAGTTCTCACCGGGATGTATGGCTTCCATATCGACGGCTTCCTGCGTGAATATGCAAACGTGCCCGCGCGGCTCGCCGTAAAAGCGCCTGCGGGTTTGCCCCCCCTCGCCGCCGCGATGGCCCCGATCACGTTCGGCACCGTCGAGCACATGCTGTTCGACAATGCCAAGCTTAAAGCCGGCGAAACCGTCCTGGTGCATGCTGGCGGCAGCGGCATCGGCAGTGCTGCAATCCAGCTTGCGAAGGCTGCAGGTGCGGTCGTGATCGCCACGGTTGGGAGCGACGCGAAGGTCGTCAAGGCCAAGGAGCTCGGCGCGGATCACGTTATCAACTACAGCTCGGAGCGCTTCGAAGGGCGCGTTCGAAAAATAACGCAACGCCGGGGTGTCGATGTCGTTTTCGAGCATGTGGGCCCCAAGACGTGGGCCGGCAGCCTGCTCTCCATGACCCGCGGCGGGCGCCTCGTCACCTGCGGATCGACCACGGGCATCACGGCGGAAATCAATCTCAATCTTCTCTACCAGCAGCAATTGAAGCTACTGGGCAGCTTTGGCTGCACCAGGAAGAACATGTCCGATGCGATGGCAAAGATTGCCGATGGATCAGCACACCCCGTCATCGATACGCGTATCGGCCTCGATCGCCTCGACGAGGGGCTGCGCCGTCTCGAAAGCAGGGACGTGTTCGGCAAAATCGTCGTCGAGCTCTAGTGGAGTTGCAGCAAAATGAAGCCACGGGATGTTTGGATCACCGGCGTAGGATTGCTGACCTCTCTCGGTGAGGGCAACGCGATCCACGAAAGGCAGATGGGGGCGGGGGGCGCCCCGGTTCGCTTGGATGAAACGAGCTATGCCCCGTATTGCGTTCATCCGCTCGGGGAGGTGGACTTCAGCCGCCAAATTCCCAAGAAGTCGGATCAACGCCAGATGGAGCTGTGGCAGCGCATTGGCGTCTATGCATCAGGACTTGCATTGGCCGACAGCGGATTGGCTCACGATCCGGACCTGCTGGCAAAAACTAACCTTGTCGTAGCTGCTGGCAGCGGAGAACGCGATACCGGCGTCGACGCCAAGATTCTCGAGAGTGTCGGGTCGGCAAGCGAGACCGAGCTTCTTGCCAAGGAAGTCCTGCCCACGGCGCTGAGACCGACTTTGTTTCTTGCCCAGTTGTCCAACCTGCTTGCGGGCAATATCTCGATCGTACACAACGTCACCGCATCGTCCCGCACATTCATGGGCGAGGAGATGGCGGGCTTTTCCGCCATCGAGAACGCCTATCGGCGCATCGCGGCCGGACAGGGTGATGTGTTTCTGGTCGGCGGCGCGCTGAACGCGGCGCGTGAGGATCTCCTGCTTGGCTACGAGCTGGGAAAGAACCTCTGGCCACATCCCTACAAGCCAGTGTGGTCGCGAAAGGCCGATGGCGGCGGCTTCGTTCCAGGAAGCGCCGGTGCGTTCCTGGTCCTGGAATCGCGCGAGCACGCCGAGGCGCGTGGCAGGAAACCATATGCCCGCATCCGCAGCGTTCTCACGGACTGCTGCCAGCGCCAGCCGGGCGATACCACGCGCACCCTCGAAACCCTGTTTAGCAAGTTGAACGTTTCTGAGGGCCCGCTCGCAGTGATGAGCGGGGCCAGCGGCGTCGAACCTGTTACGTCGGAAGAGCTGGGCTTTCTGCAAAGCCTGGAGGACAAAGGTCATCAGGTTGCCATCCGGGCGCATGGAAGCCAACTCGGGCACTCGGTCGAGGCCCATTTTCCTGCAGGGGTTGCCCTCGCCGCCTTGGCCCTTGCCAGCGGACAATTCTTCGCGCCCTCCGATGAAAATTGGGTTGAGTCGCCTTTGGAGGGTGAGCTTTCCCGCGTGCTTGTGACCGGCGCCGGTCACTGGCGCGGCGAGGGGCTGGCTCTTCTTGAGCGTGTCGAATGAAGGAGCACACGATGAGCTCGCCATATAAAGATGCAAGAGGCCGTCCTCTGGCCGCCGTGACGGGTCTGGGGGTCGTGACATCCCTCGGGCGCGGCAAGGACGAGAACTGGCGCAAGCTGACGAGCGGCTGCTCGGGTATTCGGCCCATCACACGCTTTCCGACCGATGGTCTACGGACCACGATAGCGGGTGCGGTGGACTGCATCGCGTCGAGCGCACAAACCTCAGCAACGCGGACCATGGAGATGGCCGGCGCGGCTGCCGCCGAAGCGCTTGACGAGGCTGGATTGCCCGATGCCGACTTTCCAGGACCGCTGTTCCTGGCCACGCCCCCCGCTGAAATCGAGTGGCCCCAGAGGCGGAGGATTTACGAAGCCGCACTTGGTTCTGCGGATAGAGGATACCGCAGACTCGTGGCCGCGGCCCGTGCAGGAGCGTTCCAGGACATTGCCGAGGAAAGCCAGTTCGCGAGCGCCGCCATATATCTGGCAAACCGGTTTGGCACCAAGGGACTTCCGGTCTCCGTCTCGACGGCGTGCGCGTCCGGCGCAACAGCGATCCAGCTCGGCGTGGAAGCGATCCGCCGCGGAGAGACGAAGGCCGCCCTTTGCATCGGCACGGACAGTTCGGTGCAACTTGAAGCTCTCGTCCGCTTCTCGCTCCTGTCGGCGCTCTCGACGCGCAACGACGCGCCACAAGCGGCCTCACGCCCCTTCTCGCGCGGCAGGGATGGCTTCGTCATGGCCGAAGGCGCTGGCGCCCTCGTGTTGGAGGATCTCGAATCAGCCGTCGATCGAGGCGCACCCATTCTTGCGATCGTTCGCGGATGCGGCGAGATGGCCGACGATTATCACCGCACGCGCTCGAAGCCTGACGGCTCGGCCATCATCGGCGCGATTCGTCGCGCGATAGAGGATGCGTGCATTGCGCCGGAGGATATCGACTACGTCAATGCCCACGGCACCAGTACGCCTGAAAATGACAAGATGGAATACTTGTCACTCTCCGCCGTGCTCGGCGAGCATTTGCAGAAGACGCCCGTGACGTCGAACAAATCGATGATCGGTCACACGTTGTCGGCCGCTGGCGCCATCGAGGCCGCTTTTTCAGTGCTGACCATCCAGCACGGCCTCATCCCTCCGACGATCAACTATGACGATCCAGATCCGGAAATCCCGATGGATGTTGTCCCCGGCACTGCCCGTGCCGCGCGCGTGCGTAACGTGCTGTCAAACTCATTCGGATTTGGCGGTCAGAACGCTTGTCTGGTCATTGGAGCTTACGACGGGGTGAAGTAAGCACACGCGAGGTCTGTTATCGAGGGGGGGAGCCATGAGAACCGCAACGGGAGCCTGTGGGCTCGAAGTTGGTGTCCGGCAAGCCGGCGAGCCACAAGACGCGCTGACGTACTGGAAAGGCGTGTGGGTTGCCGGGGCGATGCTGGCAGTTGTCGTGCAGCATGCGATACCATTTCCGCCCGCCGTCATGCAGGCGATGGGAGACGCAGCGCAGGCGGATGGCGGCAACGAATCGGCCTCGCAAGAAAAGCGCGGCTTTGGGCGAGAAGCGTTCGTCGGCGGCTACATCGGGTATCCGGGGCATCTGCGAAGCGATGTGAAGCTACAGCGCCCAAACGGCACCGACGTGACGCTGAAGTCGCTGCGTTGGGACGCTGAGCCTTTCAAGTTTCCAATCTATGCCGGTGTGCGCGCCACCAAGTGGTGGGGGCCGTTCGGCGGCATGATCGACTTTCTGCATGACAAGGCGATCGCCCGGACGGGGCGAGGCGCACACGGCTCCAAGGTGGTGGGCGAACGCGCGATTCCAGACGTCGTCGAAGCGCAAGGAACGATAAAGGGCGCACCAGCGCCTTCCAGCGTCAAACTGACGGATGTGTTTGAGCGCCTCGAGTTTTCTCACGGCCACAACATGCTGTTGCCCACCGCGCTCGTGCGATTTGCCAACGCCAGTGCGGTCGTAAGGCCTTATGCGGGATTTGGCTTTGGCGCAGCAATTCCGCATGTGGAAGTCTGGCCTGCCGGCGAGGGTGACCCGGCTCGTACCAACGAGTACCAGCTTGCCGGCACCGCCGCTCAATTCGTGTTTGGGTTTGAAATACCGCTCTCCAAAGGGCCGGTCTTCATCGAGTACAAATTTACCTACGCGAACCTCGATACCGCGCTGACAACCGGCAAGACGCCCTCCTGGTGCAATTGCGATTTCGTTTCGGACTTCGCGCGTCACATCGCGCGCTGGTGGCGCGGAGAAGCACCGCTTCTGGGAAGTCTCCAAACAACCATCGCCGCGCATCAAGTCGTTGCAGGCGCCGGATATCGCATACGACCGTGAGACGTGCCAGATGGCGAGGGGGTGATCGTGCCGCTTATCGCTCGGCCGGATCCAGCTTTTCAACACGCTCCAGTCGCGGCAACCAGTCTTCCACGCGGCGCTGTTGGAGACGCCTTGCCGCGATACGCCGCCAGCCCTCCGCCAACTCCGGAAGCTCGGCCATTTCGCCGAGTTCGGCGAACGCGAGGGTGTCTGAATACAATAGTCGCAGCACCCGTGCGACGGGCCATTGGGGGCGCAGACGCTCGACAAGAACGAAGCGATCCGCTGCATCGGCTCGCCCAGGCGTCAGCACGCGATAATACCAGCCTGTCAACCCCGATCGCTGCACGAGACGGGCCATGTCGGGCCGACCAAATCGCAGGTTGAGTTTCCAGCACGGTTGCCGGCCCTGGCTGACCTGCAGCACAGCATCGCCAAATCGAACGATGTCGCCGATGTGGGTATTCGCTTCCGTCCAGCCCGTGGTCGAGATGTTTTCACCAAACGCGCCCGGCCTAGAAAAGATGGGCGCCGAGCCAAGCAGCTGCATCCAATGGGCATAGTGCTCGATGGGGTAATGGTGCAGAGCCTTTTCCGGACCTCCGTGGTTCTTCAGGTCGGCCTGCGCATCCCCCGCCACACCTGTCAAAGAGATCTCCCAGGGAGGCGAGACCTGCTGCTTTCCAATGGCACTGAGCGCGCCCTTATCACCCAGCGGGGAAACGGCGCCACAAAGCACGACGGGGCGAACGGCAGGGAGCATCACTCTTCCAACATCACGGACATCCGAACTGACTGGCCTCGCATTCGATGATCTGGCCACGCGTCGACTCCACCAATGCGACGACCTCCGCATTGAGCGCGGCAGGAACCTTGTATTCTTCGAGCGTGGCCTTGAGAAAGTTGACGGTGCGCTCCCAATCGCGCGACGATAAACGCATTCCCTTATGTGCGGGCTCGAGGTCGCGGCCGACATAGAATCTATCGCAACCCGTGGCGCTTTGAACGAAATCGACGATCAGTTGCTCCTCGCGGGCAACGCCATCCGATCCGCGATATAGCCAGAACCGGCCAAGCTTGTCGGGGTCGTCCGTACGCATTTTCATCAAGAATGACTTCACAACGGCCGAGATCGCATCGCCGCCGCCGAGTCTCTTGCAGAGACTATCTTGCGCAGCCGCCGGCTGCGCCACGATCATAATTGCAAAAAGCATCACAAGCCGGAAACATCTCAGCATTCCACCTCTCCTGATTTACTGCCTGGGCCTTGAGATCGTCGCCATTGCGGGTCCGTTGCATAAAGCTGAGATAATCGCCTCCTGGCTTGACTTCTGCGAACAGTAATAGCGTTGTCTTATGGCTTCAAGGCAGCACGTCGGATGCAAACAAGGTTTCTGGCAATGCCTACTCCTGTGACCAAGATGCAAGCAGATAAGCGCGATCCCGTCCCGATTGGAATTCTCACGGTGTCCGACCGAGCCTCGAGGGGACTCTACGAGGACAAAGGAGGCCCCGGCATCGTCGCCGTTCTCCAAGACTATCTCGTCACTTCCTGGAAGCCGGTTTTCCGCATTGTCGCCGATGAGGAAGCGCTCGTCAGGGACGCGCTCATTGACATGGCCGAGAACCAGGGCTGCAGCCTGATCCTCACGACCGGTGGCACCGGACCCGCATTGCGCGATGTGACACCCGAAGCGACCGAAGCGGTTTGCGGAAAATTGCTCCCTGGTTTTGGAGAGCTCATGCGCACGGCTAGTCTGCGCGAGGTGCCGACGGCCATTCTGTCCCGCCAAACGGCAGGAGTGCGGGGAACGTCCTTGATCGTTAACTTGCCCGGAAAGCCATCGTCGATCCGCACCTGCCTGGATGCCGTGTTTCCCGCTATTCCCTACTGCCTTGATCTCATCGGAGGGTACCGCTTGGATACAGATCCTGCGCGGTGCGCTGCGTTCCGGCCCAAGTCATGATCGAGAGGCATCCGGAAGGTGTTACGCAACGCGCCCGCCCGCTTGGCCATGAATATAGCCGTTGACGATGGCGCCCGGTAACGGCTGCTGCCTGATCCTGCTCATGAACTCAGCCGTATCAATCCGCGCATCGAGCAGATCACGATAGGCAACCGATACGGCCACCATATCGCATGTGTGTGGTGAGAGCCTGATGCGGGACACACCGGACTTGGCGAGCATACTCAACTCGCTGCCAAGAACCGTGACGCCGTTTGCCATCGTCGCAATGCCATTTATCGCGAGAAAGCGCTGGCCATCGAGCGTATCGACCTCAAGACCATCGGGATCGTTCTCGCAAACGTACCTGCAGCCATCCTTGGAGAGGTCGTGAATGCGCGCGTGATAGCAACGCGCCGAGACCGCAAGAGGCGCCCGCCCAAATGCCAGGACTTCGATGTCCGCCGTGGAGCGATGAGCCGCAATGACTCCGATTGAGTGTCCGGGTAATTCAGGCGGCAAACAGACCGTGCGAGCCCCGAGTCTTTCCAGAACTTTAAGCGTATTCTCGTTATATACGTTGATGAAGGGTCCCACGATGTGTGGTCGGCCACCCAGTTTGTAAACGGCTGCCATGTCGTTTACTTCGATCATGCGCTCGCCTTCAGCAGTCTCGCCGATCTCGGAAATCTCTCTTTTGAGGGTCGGCAATGCTAACGTCGCAAGAACAACCTCCTTGCCCGCACGCTCCAGACGCTCGACCACATCACCGATGGCGTCTTGCCGGAACGGCGTGCGTTTGGAACAAATGACCTCACCGACGATGACCCGTTCCACCGGCGCCTCGTCGGCTATTCTCGCATAAAAATCCACCCATTGCGGAGTGGGCCAATTGTAGAGCACCGGCCCCAGCGTAATCTGCATCACACCTCCTGCGATGACATGCCTATCGCCATGTCTTGCGATAGGAGCCGACCGTTTGCCTGCTTCCCTCAGTCAATCCAGATAGCTCAGGCAAAGGCAGCTGGCGCTCGGTGCCCAGCGCATCGAGCGCCTCACGGAAGGCCCGCACGGTTGCCGCTAGATAGGCCTTTCCGCGTTGGCGTCCTTCGATCTTCAAAGCCGCTACCCCTGCTTTCTGAAGCGCTGGCAGGATTCCGATGGTGTTGAGGCTCGTCGGTTCCTCGAAGACGTGCATCACCTTCGCGTTGCAGGAGAAGCGACCCTTGCACAAGGTCGGATATCCAACCGGCTTTCCGGTTGGATACCGATCGATGGTGAAGCCGCCCAGCCGCGCGACGAGATCATTGCCTTCCTGCGCGTAGGTGACATGCGAGGCCGGAGAACAGACTCCATTCATGTTCGGAGATTCGCCAGTGGCGTACGACGAAAGCAGGCAGCGGCCTTCGGCCATCACGCAAAGGCCGCCAAAGGCGAACACCTCGATCTCGCACACGGCCGCGGATGCGATTGCAGAAATTTCATCGACCGTCAGAACGCGCGGCAGCACCACGCGGCGTATCCCAAAGGTCTCTACATAAAAACGGATTGCAGGGACCGTTGCGGCCGCAGCTTGCACAGACAGATGCAGGCGCTGGTCCGGAAAAGCCTTCCTGGCCCAATCAATAAGACCAAGGTCCGCCAGGATGAGCGCATCCGCCTTTGCGGCAACAGCCTGTTCCACGGCCGATTGCCAGATCTTCGTGCATCCTGCACGGGCAAATGTATTCAATGCGACGAGAACTTTTACTCCGCGGGCATGCGCATAGGCCACGCCTTCACGCAACTCCGCCTCGTCGAAATTGAGACCTGGGAAGTTGCGCGCATTGGTCTCGTTACGAAAGCCGCAATAGACGGCATCCGCTCCCGCTTCGACTGCGGTGCGCAGTGCCGCAGGCGTGCCTGCCGGACAAATGAGTTCCATCGTCTTCTGCGACGAGCCGCTTGAAGTCAAAGTCATGGGGTGCCCGATGTATTGCCGTTGAGTTCCGCAGGTGCACCGAGCGCGGTCCGCAGCTGCGTGGCGATCGTGCGCAAGCTCGCCGTCACGAACGGCGCTGCCAGCTTCGGCATCCCCAGCGCTTCGCCAGGGTCAATCTCCGCATCCTCGATGGCATTTCGCAAGGCGAGCACGGCAGCCGTGTCGCCCTCAATCGTGAGGTCGCGCGTGAAAAACAGCGCATCGCCATCGTAGCGGCCGTCCAGCAGACCCAGCAGAACCAGCAGCGGAGCCGCAATGCGTGCGTCCCACGAATAGGTTTCAAGAGACGGCACGACACTCAGACGGGGTGCACTCACACACGGCTCTAGGATTATTCCAAAGGGGCAATCGACTGGATCGATGGCAAAGCGTTTTGACGCATGCTCGCCAAGTCGCGACAGCATCCCTGGATGTTGCGAGAGCGTATTTTCAAGGACCCGGAATGCGGCAAACTCTAATGGGTAGAGCGGCAGAAACTCCATGGCGCGCGCCAGCCCCCCCGGCAGAAAGCCACGTCTCGCCAGAGTTTCATTCTGTGGGTCAACATCAAGCATGGGGCCCTGAATAGCCGACAAAACCTCGCCTCGAATTGACTCCGGTTAAGATGTCGGGCGCGATCCATACCTATCTCTCGCTGGCATGTCGGACCCTCACACCCCTATTCTGCGCAACCTCAGGGATTTCCTCGGTCTGCTCGAAAGCAAGGGCGAAGTTACCCGCATTCGCGAGCCCGTCTCGACCGTGCTCGAGATGACCGAGTTGCATCGCAGGGTCATCGCGCGGCAGGGACCCGCACTGCTCTTCGAGCGTCCCATCAAAGCGGACGGGGCTCCCTCCGAGCTACCGCTGTTGACGAACCTGTTTGGAACGGTGGAGCGTGTATCCATGGCCATCGGGGGGCGCGGCCGTCAATCGCTGCGGGGTATAGGCGAAAAGCTCGCTGAACTACGTCACCCCATACCGCCGAGCGGGCTCAGGGACTTGGTGAAGAAGTGGCCGCTTGCGCGCGCGGCCCTACATTCGCGACCGCAGGAAATCTCACAACCTCCCGTACAAGCGGAGATCCGGCGGGGCGCCGACATCGATCTTGGCAGCTTGCCGGTGCAGACGTGCTGGCCAGGAGAGCCCGCACCCCTCATGACCTGGCCGATCGTCATCACGCGACCTCCCGGGCCCATCGACGGGCAAACCCACAACTGGGGCATCTACAGAATGCAGGTCATCGGACGAGACAGCGCCATTGTGCGCTGGCTTGCTCACCGCGGTGGCGCCATGCATTTCGGGCAGTGGCAATCGAAAGGCGAGCCGATGCCGATCGCGGTCGCCATCGGCGCCGATCCTGCGACTCTGCTTGCCGCTGTCACGCCGGTGCCGGAAACGCTCTCCGAAGCGGCATTCGCGGGACTACTGCGGGGGGAACGCACACGGCTGTGCCGCGCTGTCTCCGTCCCCATGCTCGTGCCAGCGGAAGCCGAGATCGTTCTTGAGGGATACGTCACGCCTGAAGACGAGGCGCTCGAGGGACCCTATGGCGATCACACCGGTTACTACAATGCCGCGGAATCCTATCCGGTGATGCGGCTGACAGCCATGACACTGCGGCACAACCCCATCTATCTTTCCACCTTTACGGGCCGGTCTCCCGACGAACCTGCGGTCCTGTCCGAAGCTCTCAACGACGTGTTCCTGCCGCTCGTACAGCAGCAGTTCCCAGAAGTGCGCGACTGCTGGTTGCCCCCTGAAGCTGCGTCTTATCGCATTGCCGTGATCAGTATCGCCAAGCGCTACCCCGGCCACGCCCGGCGTATCATGATGGGGCTATGGTCCATGCTGCCTCAGTTCAACTATACCAAGCTCATGATTGTGGTCGATGACGACATCGACGCCCGAACCTGGGCGGATGTCATGTGGGCGGTCGCGACACGATCTGACGCGGCGCGCGACCTCCTCGTCTTAACCGACACCCCCATCGACGTACTGGATTTTGCGTCGCCGGTTGCGGGACTTGGGGGCAAGCTTGGCATTGATGCAACGCGCAAGATCGGCGCCGAAACATCGCGAACCTGGGGCGAGAGGCTCACGATGGACACCACGACAACCCGCCGCGTCGACGAACTCGTGCGACGGATTCCGGAGTTGCAGGCCGTGCTTCAAGAAGGTCGACCGGCATGACAGAGGCGTCAAATTCCCTGCGCAGGATCATCGTTGGAATCAGCGGCGCATCGGGTGCCATACTCGGGCTCAAGGCACTCGAACTCCTCAGCCGGTTGCAGAACACAGAAATTCATCTGGTGATGTCACGGCCCGCAGAGCGCACCCTGCGTATGGAAATTGCCCAAGACGCAGCAGAGCGTGCGCGCTCCCTGGCCCATGCCACGCATCACATCGATAATGTCGGGAGCGCGATTGCCAGCGGTTCCTTCCGCGCCGATGCCATGATCATAGCGCCGTGCTCGATGCGGACGCTATCCGCAGTTGCCTATGGAATATCGGATAATCTGCTGACGCGGTCTGCTGACGTGATGCTGAAAGAGCGCCGCCGCCTTGTTCTTCTGGCGCGGGAAACGCCTCTTCATGGCGGACACATCGACGCCATGCTGCGTGTGACGCAATTTGGCGCGATCGTCATGCCGCCGGTGCCGGCATTCTATAACCGCCCCACGACATTGGACGAGATCGTGACCCAGATCGCGGCGCGCGCCTTGGATCTGTGCGGCCTGCCGATGGATGACGTGTTGATCCGTTGGCAGGGCAAAGAGGACTAAGACCGGCAAGAGCGCGTCTGCGCTTTCGGCTAGGTTCACTGGATTCGAGGCGCTTCGCGGTAGCCTGCAAGCGCAAGGGCGCCGGTATCAGGCGCGGCACCACTGCGTTCCTTCGAACTCAACGCGTATGCTGCTGCAGGCGACGTATCCGCTCGCGTCCGCTGGGGTGGGCGTCAAAGACCGCCGAATAGGCCCAATGGTGATCCCAGACACCGTGGTTTGCCGCAAAGATCTTTCCCAAAGCCTCCTGCACAGCGCCTGCACCGCACTGCATCGCGGCAAATCCATCCGCTTGAAACTCGAACCCTCGGGATATGCGAACGAGCAGCGGGCGCACGCTCAATAGAATTGACGGATATGCTGCCAGCAGGACGCCCACCGCCTCTGCCGGTTCCAGATGAGCACGGCCGGTAATTTCTGCAATCGCGTATGCGCCTGCCAGGCCCAGGAGGCCTAGTCCGCCCCATGCCTTGCCCAGGTGTTTGAAGTGCACATGCCCCGCTTCATGCGCAACAACCGCCTCGACCTCGGCGGCACTCAATTGCTCAAGAAGAGTGTCGTGCAAGAATATCCGCCTATGCGCGCCCAAGCCCGTCACGCTGGCATTGACGCGCCTTGTTCGCTTGGACGCCTCCATGACGCGGAGCGACGCAGCATCGATACCCGAGCGCTTGAGCAGGTCTTCAAGCCGGGAGCGCAAAGCACCTTCAGGCAGATCGCTTGCCGTGCTGAATAGGATCGTTTCGATCTGCGGCTTGACCAGCATGCGAATGGTCAGAATCGCAAACCAAAGAGCCCAAGCGCCAAGCCACCAGTGCTCGTTGCCGGCTTCCATGAGCCATGTCCAACCCGCGACGAGCGGCAGGCCAAAGGCCGCGGCCACCAGCATGACCTTGGCGGTGTCTACAGCAAACAAACGCAGCGACGTGTTGTTCAATTTCAGATTGCGATCGACGAGATGGAGAGAAATCCCTCTCGTTGCCCGCTCGATGAGCAAGAGGCCGCCCGATATGAGAATGACGAAGACGATCGCAAGACCAAACTGGCTGATATTCGCGGCACGCCCATGCTCCATGACATATGGAATGCCAAAGAGAATGAAGGACAAGCGATAGATGAAGCTCGCTACGGTTCCGCCAATAGCTATATATGCCGATTGGATTGCCGCTGTTTGAGCCGTGCTGGCGACAGGTGATCGTGCCTCTTGAAAGCGCGCCTCACGCCAATACACCCAGCATGTCGCCAGGAAGATGAGCGTGATCCATGCAGCAAGACCCTCAGTCATGGGCGACACCATGTTCCAGTGCGACTCTCATCCGCTCAACGTGGGCAGTTCCGCCGTCGGTATATGCGCGATGAACCTGGACGAGATCCGCGCCGGCGTGTCTGCGAGCCTGCACGTCATTTTCTGTCAAAACCCCGCCTACAGACACGATGCCGTAGTCGGGCAAGACCTTGCGGAACTCGGCGATGCGACAGATGCCGCCGCCCACGAACACGAATCCATCCAGCTCTGCCGCGCTCGTTCGCCGCATTGGCAATGGCTGGCCTGACGTCCCGGCATTCACCTTTGCCAGCAGGGGAGTATGGCGCTGCGTCCTTGACCTGTACTCCTCGATCTGGAGCCTCGCACGCGCCATGATGATAGCCGCTCCGTCAGATTTGGGGTCCCGATCCGCCGCCTCGTTGCTGAAATTGAGGACGATATAATCGGCAACGTGGAGCGCGGCCGCGACGCACGCGCGATAGTCCGCGAAGACCTCTTCCGAAAATCCGCTTTTGCTGCTTCCGACATTCACTCCGATGATCGAACCCGGCGGTTGGCCTACCTTGTCGATCTGCAAATCGTGCGGATCTGTAATCGTGCCAACCTCTATGTGACCCAGATTCAACGCGCTCAGCGCGGGAAGATGGCAACCGGTGCGATCGATTCCTGCTGCAAGGCCGAGGCAGTTGCTGAACTCCAGTCCCATGACGCGCACGATGGAATTGTTCGGCTTTGCACCTCGCTCAAGACGTGGAGACTGAAGCGGGGACTCCATCATCCGTTCGCCCGCTCGAACTCTTTCATGAAATCTGAAAGTGCCTCCACGGCCTGCAAGGCCACGAAGTTGTAGAGAGAAGCACGCAATCCACCTACGCCCGAATGTCCCTCGAGGTGAAGAAAGCCGTGTTCACGCGCCTGCGCGAGGAACTTCGCCTCCAGCTGCGGCGTGGAGAGATGAAATCTAACGCTCACTTTAGAGCGAAATGCAGGATCTATCGGCGAGCTATAGAAGCCGTTGCGTTGGATATGACTGTAGAGCAATCCCGACTTCTCGGCATTCCGTGCCCCTGCGGCGTCCAATCCCCCATGAGCAATAAGCCACCGGCAAACGTGTCCTGCGACAGCAATCGCAAACAAAGGTGGCGTGTTCACCTTGCTCCGTTCCCGAGCCTGCTGGCCATAATGAAATGGAGCCGGAATATCCTTCGCGCATCGTTCTAGAAGAGATTTGGCAACGATGACGACCGTAACGCCGGCGATACCGATATTCTTCTGGCTGCTGGCATAAAGAAGTCCGAGCTTCGCAACATCCAGGGGGCGCGTAAGCAAGTCGGCCGTCATATCGGCTACGAGCGGCGCCCCGGTCCCCTGCGGCTCGGAGGGAAACTGAAGCCCCTCAGCCGACTCGTTGCTCGTATAATGGCAATATGCCGCCTGCGGCGGGACCTCCCATTTGTCCGGCAGCGGTAAACGCAGGCCATCTCCCAGCGCCGCACGGTGAACGCGTACCCACGGACCGGCCTCGTGAACGGCACGCCGCGACCAGTGCCCTGCTTCAACATAGGCGCCGATCCGGCTGTCTCCGCCCAGGTTCATCGCAAGTATGCCAAACTGGGCATAGGCTCCCCCTTGCAGAAAGAGCACTTCGTAATCCTTTGGCACGCCGAGCAAGTCACGAAGACCGGCTTCCGTTTCGTGCAGGATCGCGCGTGCTTCATTGCATGTGAAAGGGAGCTCGAGAACCGACAATCCGCCCTGGCGCCGGGCTTCTACATCAGCCCGCACACTCTCGCGTATTTCTGCAGGCAATGGCGACTGACCCGAGGCGAAACTGTAGATCGGCTCCTTGCCCACGCCTGGCCTCACCCGAACACTTGCGCACCGTGAGCGCCAGCCACCATCAAGAACAGGGTCGGCACCGAGAGCACTGTGTTCGTGCGGGACGCTCTAAACGTGATCCGGCTGCACCTCAGTCGCTCCTCCACGGGAGCTTCCACAAATCCGAGGACCTTTTTCTGGTGCGGCCACATCACGAACCAAAGGTTCATCGTCATGAGAAGACCCAGCCAGATTCCGGCGCCAAGGGTCGCAGACGAGCCCGAAAGGGTGAGTGCCTCGCCAAGCATATCGCGCCGCCAGAGCATGATGATGCCTGTCGCGAGCACGATCAGAGATGCATAGCGAAATATGCCGTGCTCTCGCTTGCTTGCCGAGATGAACACTTCCCTCACGGCTTCCGGCGGGTCAGTCGGCAAGACGGCCCGGTAGGTCGGATTGGCCACCACGTTATGCCAGTTGTGTCCCATCCAGATGACGATACCGGCAATGTGGATCCACCTCGTCACTGCATCGACAAGCACAGCGTCCATAATGCTACTCACCCGCCGGCTCGTGCGCATTGCGATGGTGACGCATCGTGAGCGGCTTGCCGCAACTTCGGTCTTTTGCGGAGGCACGTTGCACGATCTCGTCGATCAGATGCCGGTGCGGTGATTTCGAGCAAACAGGGTCGGTATTAGCAGCGTCACCCGTGAGGAGGAAAGCCTGGCATCGGCACCCGCCAAAGTCCTTCTCTCGCTCATCGCATGAGCGGCACGGTTCCTTCATCCAACCATCGCCGCGAAACTTGTTGAAGCCCGGCGAATTCTTCCAGATCCATTCCAGCGAATTCTCTTTCACGTTTGGGAATTCGATGCCTTTGATCAGCCGAGCCTCTTGACACGGCAGCGCCGTTCCATCGGGTGCGATCGTCAAATGGATCGAACCCCACCCGTTCATGCAGGCTTTGGGGCGGTCATCGAAATAGTCGGGCACCACGAAGTAAATCGTGAGCTTGTTGCCGAGTCTCTCGCGCGCTTCCTTGACCGCGGCTTCCGAGCGCGCCAGCTGCTCGCGCGTCGGGATGAGTTCGCTCCTGTTGAGCAAGGCCCAATTGTAGTACTGGAGGTTGGCGAACTCGACATATTCGACCTTCAGGTCGGCCGCGAGATCAATCAATTCCGCCGTATGGTCGATATTGTAGCGGCTCACCGGCACGTTGAGCACCATCGGAAGGCCTTCTGCCTTGATGGCACGCGCGATGGCAATCTTGTGATCGAACACGTCGAGACCGACGAGCTTTTCATTCAGTTCGCTATCACAGGCCTGAATCGACAGTTGCACCTGCTTCAGCCCCGCCTTCTTGAGGGCCTTGAGCCGCTCCGGCGTGAGACCAACACCCGACGTGATCAGGTTCGTATAGTAGCCGATCTTGTCCGCATACTCGACGAGCTCCTCGAGGTCCTTGCGCAGCATAGGCTCACCACCGGTGAACCCGAGTTGCAGAGAGCCCAGACGGCGCCCCTCGGCGAGCACTGCCTTCCATTGCTCGGTCGACAATTCATTGCGGTACTTGTTGAAATCTACCGGGTTGCTGCACCAGGGACATTGCAGTGGGCATTTGTATGTAAGCTCGATAACGAGCCACAGCGGCATGCCGAGGCCATCAAGACTTAACCCTGATCCATCCTTTGGCATGCGCCAACTCCAAGAATTCGAGGATGCTCGCACCGAGGTCAGGTCTGCCATAGCGGTCCTGAAGCTCACGGGTGCCTTGAGCTATTGTGGGATGTCCCGTGCACGTCTCCAGAATGGCCGCTGCTGTTTCACTCAGCTTCACGATCCCTTCCGGATAAAGGAGTACATGAGCCTTCTGAGGTTCTTCCCAGCGAAAGTGAAAGCTGGGCGCCAGTTCGACGGCGTCGCTTGGCGACAAGTGTCTCTCAGGCTTCATGTACTCCTCCAGTCACAGCACGAGTTAACGAGCTTCCATCAACGAACGTAGATGTAGGCCGTCACTTCGAAGCCAAGACGGACATCGCAATAAGCCGGCTCTGTCCAGATCAGTGTCTTGATTTCCTTCACCGCGCATTCCTGCATGGTCTTTTCCTCCTTATTGCCGCCTATCATGAAGTCCGCGACGAAGCGGATACCTGCGGCCTCAATCAAACAATCACCGGAACTCTTCAGCAGGTTTGACTTATGTAACGTGGAGGGTTCACACCTGTTCACGTGCGAGTGAAAGTGCAACGTCATGATATATCATTCATTATTGAAGCCGGCGCTGAGGCCGGCGAGTCTCCGCATTGGTTGGCGACGCAGCTGTTTCCGGCAATCCCCACACCGGTTGATATCAATCCCATCGGGAAGCCGCGTTTAGCTTAAGTCAACCGCTCGACCGGCCGGCTCAATTAAGGGCGTTGGTATGGATCGATTCACGGAACCCTATTTCGGGTCGTCGACAGAGATGCATGCGACGCAGTCCCGCCGTGCGCGGATGGCGCTTCCTGACGTTTGTCAGCTTGGCCCTATTCGTATTGCGGCAGACGAGATGGTCGCGTTCGCACGCAGGTTCGATCCCCAGCCGTTCCATGTCGACGAGCAGGCGGCCCAAAGCACACTGCTCGGCGGTCTTGCTGCCTCGGCCTGGTTCACCTGCACCAAGCTCATGGGCGAGATTTCCAGGTTCGCCTTCCGCCACGGCTTCATCCTGGATCTTGCAGGCGCTGAACAGATCATCCTGATGGGGCCCGTTCGCGGTGGGGACCGTCTGACGATTACGCTGGTCTTGAGTGACGAAACGCTGTGCGCGTGCGGTGACCGTGTTCGCCGTGGCCGCGTCGAAGCGGTCAATCAGATGGGCGACGTCGTCATGCGCATGATGCTGGATTGTGTGCTTAACCCGCGCGAGAGCGGCCTCAAGGCTGCCGATGTCCCCTGTCCGCTAAGGCAGGGGCGAGCCGCCCGCGTCGCACGCACCCCACGGCGCGACGCCATCCGGTATTTCGAGGACGTTGTGATCGGGAGCGAGATCGACTTGGGCCGCTACACATTCGGACCCGAGGCGGTGGACGAGTTCAACGCATGCACCGGAAACGGGGCGCAGCATCGCGAGTTATCGACGGGAGCCGGCAGGCGTAAGGTTCCCATCTGGCATTTACCGGCGGCCTGGATGCAACGAATGGTGCGCTTCTATGAAGAAGAGTCCAAACAGCGCGCGGCATCCGGCGAGCCGATCCCAAGACTCGGTCCGGCCACTGGCTTCAAACAGCTGCGCTGGCATCGTCCGGTGGCGATAGGTGAGACGATCGCCTTTCGCGGTTGGGCGGAGCGTAAGCTCGACATTGCCTCACAGCATCGTTGGGGCCTGCTTGTCGTCGGCGCGGAAGGTCTCAATGCCGATGGGGAGCCGGTCGTCTCATTCTATCCTCAGATGCTTCTCGAACGCGGAAACACTTGAGAGTCCTGATCGCTCGCCCCTGGAGTGCTTTGCGAAAAAGCGCGCGCCACTCTTGTCATCCGGGGCAAGCGAACCCGGATGACATCCGGGCACAGCGGCCGGCCCGGGACCCAGCGCAGATGTGCGAAGCGCAAGATATCTCACCAAGCCCTTCTCGGTCCCGGCCCTCGCTACCGCTCGGCCGGGATGAGAAAGGGAGAACAATGCCCGGCTGGGGATGACAAGAACCCGTCAGCGGCCCCGGCGGCTGATCGCAGCGACAAGGACACCAGCAGTCGCTCCGGACATGACACCTCGCCCGCCGTCAAGCAGGACGCCGACCCCAGCACCGATGGCTGCGCCGCGCGCCAGATCCCTTGACCGGCGGGCATTTGCATCGAATGCACCCGCCGCAAGCAATCCCAACACCATCATCGAAGTCAGTAACAAGCGAGAATTCATGCCTTAGCTTCTTTGTAATGATACACCAATCTGAACGGGCACCCGGCTTTTTCAGAAACCGGGCGCCCGTATTCTAACGGTGTCACACCAAACAACGTATTACGTCATTTCGATGTTAGGACGTGGGCAACGGCTTCATCGACAACGCCGGCAAGCAGAGCGTTGCTATCCGCCTTACAGGCCTCTCCCAAAGCAGCAGCAAACTTCTCCTGCAGTGCAGTCTTGTCGGCATCGGAGTTCGCATACTTGGAAATATCGACCTCGCGGTTGTAAAGCGACACCGCGACGAGGGCACGAATGACTTTGTCGACGTACTCGTCCTTGCCGTCGCTCTCTTCTACGACGCTCGCGCACGTGTGGTACATGAACGGCAATGCGTCATCGACATACTTCTCGGCCTCTGCGTCTGCTTGCGCCGAGGTCGCGTGGGCAAGAGCGAAGATCAATCCTGCGATAAGCGATATTGGCTTCTTCATCACTGAAATCCTATTGTCTGGAGCGCTTTTCCGTGCGCCCTGCATTGGCATACCCTGATCCCGGCTTGCTTATCGCCGTGCGACAGCGCCAGAAACAGCACCCACGGCTGCGCCGGTCCGAGCCCCTTGTCCACCGTCGACAAGCGCTCCGATCCCGGCGCCGACCGCGGCTCCCCTGACGCTGTTTCGTGCTCGCCTGCTTGCGTCGGCTACGGTTGCCAAGACCGTGATCATGCAAATTGCAAGCAGCGAAGCTGTAATAACCGAACGGTAGCGCGGCGCACCTGAAGAATAGAACACGTCTCACCTGCCTTCTTGTCTAACTTATCCAATGTTTGAATCCATAACGATCAGCCCCTTAGATGAGCGCTCACGCGCGCCATCATCTGCCGATCAGTTCTGAGTCAACCTCAAGCCCGCCACGCCGGCCGCAATATTTACGCCGGTTTGCGCTTGAACACTTAGAGGCTGCAGAACTATGGAGTTTCTATTGCCGCCGATCAGCGCATTGGCGCCCACGCCTACGCCGACCGATGCATTAGCCGAGACACCCTTGTAGCGGCCTGCCAGCGCACTAGCCGGGGGATTGTCCGAAGAGGCGAGCACTGTCCAGACCATGACGTTGCGTCCGGTCACGCCGAGGTCCACTCCAATCCTGGTGATTGTTGCGGAGTAGTTCGCCGCTACTCCCCCACTCCCCCGCTCAAACGAGCATGACAGCCTCTGCCTGGAGCCAAGGACCAATCCAACCGTGCCGCTTCCCCGGCACGTTAGTGTCCCGGCCGTCAGGCGGGCGGTCTGCGCATTCTGGCCCGATGAATTCTGGGCAGGCCGCGTCGCCCTCTGTGCGGGCTGTGCAGCGTTCTGTGCCGATGAGCGTTCTGGAAGGACTGCCGCAAACGTTGCGGCTGCCGTGACAACGGCGAAAAAGCTCAAAAATTTATTCCAGTGATTCTTCACTGTCACCTCCACATTAGACTGTAGCTCTCAACTCAATAGACGAGCCGCTGCTCTTCGGCAATGACCGGGCAGCCGGCACACAGAGGCACGTATGACCACGAGTTCGTTCGAAAGATGTCCGGAAGGTACGGATGACCTATATACGGTTGCCTTGTCAGAAATCAAGGTGTACGTTGGAACGCTGTCCCAATTTTCCAATCCGACAAAAAAGGACAGGCATAACAAAACTGTATTGGTGGAAATCCAATCCATAATGGAGGAAATCAAATGCGTGGGTTATTAGTGATCGCGGCAACGATCGCCATCGCGAGCTTCAGCGCGAACTTCGCCAGCGCGGAGGAAGGAAGAACAGGCCTCAGAACGTGCTCGGCCAATAGCGCAGATAGGACTCAATCGTGCTCAGTGACCTGCCCGGAAGGGAAGTCGGCGACATGCACGGGCGGCAATACCGAAGGCAGTGGACCGTCAGACGTCGATTGCACATGTAAATAATCAGCTATCGTAGCAATGCTCATCGTATCCGGCATGATGAGCATTGCTATATCGGATTGATGAGCAGTCGATGTTCCTGCAATCCCCGGCATTTTAGGAGCCGAACGGCAATTGATGTGATTGAGGAATTTGAATGTCGCTTATTGGTAGCCTACTGATGATTTTGACCGGACTGGTGATTATGTCATTCGGTCTTTTCATTTTTTATGCGTGGCTTCCTCTCCTCTACGCCATTGTCGGCCTGGACATTGGCCTCATGCTTGGCCGCTGGTTGACCGGTGACGTGGGAGCGATAGCCATCGTTCTGGGAATTGCCGGCGCAGTCCTTCTCGGCGTTGCCTCATACTTTCTTGAACCCTATCGACGCCTTCTCTTGGGTGCGTCGGCCGGCGTTCTCTTTGGCTTGTCGATGGCCACTGCGTTCAATCTGGACACCATGCTCGGGGCGGTTCTGGCCAGAATTTTCGTATTGCTCTGCGGTGTCGTCGGAGCCGCATTTGTAGTGCGCTTCTTCAATGCTTTTGTTGTGGGCGCCTCAGCCATCAGCGGGGCGACGATGGCTGTCGCGGGCGTCCACCATCTCCTTCCCAGCCTCGGATTATTCGACTTGGCGAGCGGCGATTTTCTGCCGCGAGCGCTCACATTGCTGCTGGCGGTGCTCGGGGTGATCTGGCAAGCCCAGAACATCGGAAAGTGGGCGCAGATGTTGCCCTTCAACGACCGCAGCCCCGACAGCTTGAGCAGATAATCAACAACGTCCGCCGCCCCATCGGGGATGATAGCTGCCACCGTGCTGGACATCATGATGGGCACGTCGGTACGGCTGTAGAGGCCAGTTTCCGCCACGACCGAAGCGCGCCTTGCTTCAGGAGACCTCGCGCCTTCTGAAGGAACGCCGGTTTGTCCAAGCCCGGCGAAGTTTCCGCCCCTTCTGCGCAATGCTTACGCGGCAAAGCGGATCTGAACCTGATAACCTAACTCATCAGCATCTTTTTGACGTCCCAGACGCGCGAAGCGTACACGCCGACATCGCAGCCGCGCGCTAAATCGCTCCTCGCAGGCCAACCGCATGGTCAGGAAACCGCAGCTTGGCAGGTCAAATACTATACAGTATTTGTATAGAATAGGCTACCAAGCAGGACGGGCTTTGGCTCAACGTTGTCGCTGATTATTGTCCAAGGAGTCGGTTTCATGGTCGTAGGCCGCGATCTCGAGATGCTGAGGAATGCGCTGTTTCTGTGCGGCGCTCCGGACGAAGCTATCCAGCAGTTTGCAGCCAGGACTCCTATCATGACCTTTTCGTCCGGCGAGATCGTCTTCAATCAAGACGATCCCGCGACAGCATTTTACTTCGTGCTGGAGGGATGGGCGGTGGTTTTCCGGGAGGGGCCGGACGGAGGGCGGACGGCAATTCACCTTGTTGAACCCGGCGAATCCTTCGCGGAAGCGGTTCTGGCCCGGGAAGCGCGTTATCCGGCAAGTGCGGAGGCAGCAACCGATCTTCGCGTGGCTCGCATCGATACGACGCGATTTCGCGATCTCATTCTGGAATCACCTGAACTGGCGCTGTCGATACTCGCTGCGGTCTTCTGCAAGATGAGGAGCCTCGTCAAACGGATCGAACAGGACCAGGAATGGTCGCCGCAACGGCGCGTAGCGGCATTCCTGCACAGGATTTGCGGCAACAAGGACGGCATCTGCCGCTTCGAGCTGCCTGTTGAGCAGCGCTATATCGCGGCACGGCTCTCGATGACTCCGGCCACGCTTTCTCGCGCGCTCTCTGAGCTTGCCGCTGTGGGCGTAGAGGCGCGGCGCCGCAAGATCGTCGTCAGCGACGTCGGTCGCTTGGCCCGTTTCGTAAACCGCGAGGAAGCCTAGACGCCAACCGGCGAATGCGTGGCGGGAAAGCCACATTTGATGCCTCTGAAATGTACGAATTGCTCACCGGCAAGTCACTCGCTCCATAACAGTACTAATTTGGTCAACAAAATTTAATTTTTGGAGCGACCCAAGATGCACGCAACTGAACTTTTTCGCCGGCCGCGCTATCAGTTGTTTGGCTTTACCCCTGATCTCAGAAGTTGCACGGGCGGTGTAAGCGCCTCATTGATTGCTGTGTTGATGTGCTCGACGAGTGCGACGGGCCAATCTGCCGCGCCCGGCACGGTCATCGATTTGCCGGCGGTGGTGGTTGATAGCGGAGCCCCAGCGCCTAAGACGCCTAAGAAAAAGAGCACGGCAAGCCCCACGGCACCCGCACAAGCCCAAGCAGCGGTCGAGCCGGATGCTTACGAGCAAGCCGATCCTGGCGCAGAAACGCCAGCGGCCGAAGCCGCACGTAAACTCAACACTATCGCTGGCGGCACAGGCGTTGTCACAAACGCGCAAATGGGCTCGAAGGCAAGCACATCTCTCTCCGAGATGCTGGCGTTCGTGCCAGGCGTTGTGGTCCAGAACTTTTTCGGTAGCAGTGATCAGCCGCGACTTCAGATCCGTGGATCTGGTCTCCAGCAGAACCCGTCGGAGCGCGGCACGCTGGTCCTGCAGGACGGTTTGCCGATCAATCGCGCCGACGGCTCCTACATCGTGGGCTTCGCCGACCCCAAGAGCGCCGAGTTCGTCGAGATTTATCGCGGCTATACGGCCAATCGTCTCGGCGCGACGGTGTTGGGGGGCGCTATCAATTTCGTATCTCCCACAGGCATAACGGCACCAGGCACCGAAGTGACCATCGAGGGAGGGAGCTTCGGCCACTTCGCCGTCAATGCTCAGGCCGGCGCCCGCGAGGGAGCGTTCGATGCTCACGCGAGCGTCAGCTATGCCGAGCGTGACGGATACCGCGAGCACAACGAATCCGAACGCACGAACCTGAACATCAATGCCGGCATGCGCGTCGACGAAAACATATCAACGCGCCTGTTCCTGGGTTACACCGACCTTGCGTTCGACGTTGTCGGCCCGCTGTCGTGGGCATTGCTGCAACAAAATCCCAAGCAGATCTGCTCGGGTCCGCCGAACTGCGTCGGCCCGAACGTAGGCCGCGACGATCCCAACCGCGAAGCTGAGCAATTCCGCATCGGTTCTCGCACCACTGCCCGCTACGGCGCGAATGTGTTCGATGCCGGTTTCGGTTACACTTATACTGACGACAGTTTCACTTTCCCCGTCGGAAGCGGTGTGCGTGACACCGATGGCGGGGATTTCACGACCGTGTTGCGCTATGCTTACGCGCCCGATTCCAGCCGGGTGCTTCCGCTGTTCGAGTTGACAGGACAATATGTCGTTGGCTCTGCCGACCGCAATTACTACGTCAACCAAAGAGGCGAGAGAGGCGCCCGATTCGGCGAGAACGACTTCGACTCGACGACGTTGTCGATCAATGCCGGGTTCAACATTCCACTCTCCGAGCGTCTGACGCTGTCGCCGGCCATCGCCTACTCCTATGCGAGCCGCGAGAACGAGGATGTCTTCACGGGTGCCGCACGCCCCAGATATAATGCGCTCCTCAATACTTATGTTCCTTCGTTGCCGTTCGCGGACACGAGCTACGACCGCTCCTACTCCGACTGGAGCCCGAGCCTCGCCTTAAGCTACGATCTCATGACCAACCAGTCGATCTTCGTGGCCGTCAGCCGCAGCTTCGAGCCGCCGACCCATGACGATCTCATTGCACCAATCCAGGGCACCGCAAACTCCAGTCCCGGTACCAATCCCGCAGGCGCGCCCCCTGCCCTGTTCTCGACACCTGACCTCGACGCGCAGACGGCAACGACGCTCGAGGGGGGATGGAAAGGGAGCACAGAGGGCCTCGCGTGGTCGGCGATCGCCTACTACGCATGGGTCGAAGACGAATTGCTCAATCTGCGCGATGCCTTCGGCAACTCGCTTGGCGCCATTAACGCCGATAAGACGACGCACTTCGGGATCGAGTTAGGCGCAGCGTTCGACATCACGGCCAATCTCAGCGGCCGCGTCGCGTACACCTACCAGGATTTCCGCTTTGATGATGACCTCAACCATGGCAACAACCGCCTTGCGGGTGCCCCGCAGCACATCGTGAATGCGGCCTTGCGTTATACCTTCATCCCGAACCTTTGGGTTGAAGCTGAAGTGAACTGGGTGCCGGACGAGACGCCGGTCGACAATGCCAACACGCTCTTCAACGAAGCCTATACCCTCGTCGACGTGCGTTCGAGCTACGCTGTGACAGAAAATCTCTCGATCTTCGGCGAGGTTTCGAACATCTTCGATGAAAAGTACGCCTCGGCCACGCTCATCGTGGAGACAGTTTCGAATCCCAATCAGGCCGTGTTCCTTCCCGGCGACGGGCGCGCCTTTGTAGCTGGTGTGAAAGCGAAGTTCTGATGACGAACCGCACGTTCCCGGGGCTTGGAACAGTCGAGCCCCGGGCCCCCACGCGTCGCAATATCCTGAAAGGCGGAGCATCGCTCAGCGGTGCTTTCGCTCTTTCTGCTTTCGCTCCATCTCTTGCGCACGCCGCACCAATTGACCAACTCGAAATCTGGGGGCCACCTGCCGGTCCCTCGATTACCGTTCTGCACGCGATCGCAACCGGGAAGTTCGACGCCGCCGTCCGCAAGCCGAGCCTCAGGGTTTGGCGGCAAGTGGACGAGGTTCGCGCCGGCCTCACATCGAAAAACCTGGACATCGGCATCATGCCTGTTCCTGTTGCCGCAAATCTTTACACGCGCGGCCAGGGCGTGCGCCTCGTCAACGTCATGACGAACGGCATTCTCTACGTCATGTCGACGGATGCTTCGTTGACAAGCCTGGAGGCTTTGCGCGGGCGCAAGCTCGCCACGCTGTTTCCTAACGAGTTGCCGAGCCTGTTGCTGGAGCGCCTGTTCCGGCATGCTGGTATCGATGCGGCCAAGGAACTCGAGCAAGTCCCGACTGCGACGCCGCTCGAAGCCATGCAGCTTCTCGTGCTCGGCCGTGTCGATGCCGCTCTCATTCCAGAGCCTGCCGCCTCGGCTGCCATCGTCAAAGGGACGCTGGCCGGAAAGACCGTTCATCGCGTGATCGATCTCCAGGTCTTGTGGGGGGAGATGACGGGTCAGCACAAAATCGTGCCGCAAGCCGGTCTTGTCGTGACCGATCGCTTCCGTGAAGCGAACGCCCCTGTATTGAAGGCGATCCAGACCGGACTGGAAGCGGCAGCTGCGGATGCGACGGCGCATCCCGCGCGGGCGGCCAATAACGCTGCTGGCCCTCTGCAGATGCCTTGGCCCGTGATTGAGAAATCGATCCCGTACTGCAATCTCGTAGCTACCCCCGCTCGTGATGTGCGACCCGCCATAGAGGCCGTGCTGCAAGCCATGGCCGACGTCAATCCCGGCTATATCGGAGGACGGCTGCCGGATTCGGCGTTCTACTTGTGAGGCCGCGATGACACGCCTGCTGCTCGACCGGCTTGGACGCCTGGGCCGGTTTATCTGGTCAGGCTGGGTCGGCGTCGCCGGGCTCGCACTCTTTGCCGCCATCTGGCAGCAGGGCCATGAGGCCTACGGCGATTTCATTCTGCCATCACCGATTGCGACGCTCCAGGCAACGGCGGAACTCTTGCGCGCAGACAGGACGTGGCAACTGGCCCAAGCCACCTCGACGCGCGCGATCCAAGGCTTTCTTCTGACGGCCCTGCTCGGCGGCGTGATGGGCCTCGCTGTCGGCTATTCGGCGGCGGCCATGCGGCTCGCCCGCCCGTTGCTCACGATCATCATGGGCGTGCCGCCTATCGCGTGGATCGTCCTGGCCATGATCTGGTTCGGGTCGAGCACCGGCACGGTGCTGACCACCACTGTCGTGGCCGCTTTCCCGCTCGTCTTCGCCAACGTGGCCGAGGCCGTGGCGACGCGGGATCGCGCGCTCGAGGATATGGCCAAGGCGTTCGGGGCCGGTCCGTTCCAGCGGCTCTGGACAATCGTGATCCGCCACGTCACGGGTCAGTATTTTCCGGCCCTCGCGGTGGCGCTCGGCTCAACGTTCAAGGTCGCGGTCATGGCTGAGCTGCTGGCCAACATTGACGGTATTGGCGTGGCGCTCGCCATGTCGCGCTCCAATCTCGACGTCGCACAATCCATCGCCTGGGTCGTCATCATCGTCGCCGTGATCTTCATCGTGGAATATGGCGTCGTGCAGCCCGTGCGAGCCGAACTCGAGCGGTGGCGGGAAGCGGCGCGGCCCTGGGGTGTCAAGCGATGACCGCACTCTCCCTCAACGGCGTCGCGCATGCTTACTTCGGGCGCACTGTGCTCGATCGGGTGTCGCTTAAGGTCCGCGAGGGTGAGATCGTCGCGCTCGTGGGGCCTTCCGGCTGCGGCAAGAGCACGCTCGTTCACATTGCAGCCCGCCTCGTCGAGCCTTTACGCGGACGTGTGGCGAATACATACCGCCGGCACGGCATGATCTTTCAGGAGCCGCGCCTGATGCCTTGGGCCACAGCCGAGGACAACATCGCCTATCCGCTCCGGCTGGCGGGGATTGGACGCGAGGAGCGGCGCGCCAGGGCGAGGCGCACGGCCGGCCTCGTCTCGCTGGATCTGAGAGATCTCGACAAATATCCTATCGAGCTGTCGGGCGGCATGCGGCAACGGACGGCGGTTGCGCGCGCCCTCGTTGTCGAGCCGGATTTCATCTTTTTCGACGAGCCGTTCACGGCGCTCGACGTCGCCCTGAAGCGGCAGATGCAGGACCTCGTGATTGCTGCCGCGCGCCAGGCACGTTTTGCCGGTCTGTTCGTGACGCACGATCTGGCCGAGGCGGTGCGTGTAGCCGACCGCATCGTCGTTCTCGACGAGCGCGTGCGCGGAATTGCCGGAGAGCGCTTTATCACGCTGCCCCAAACCGAGCGTGACGATAACGCCGTCTTCGCGACCGTGCAGGCCTATCTGAAAGAGGATCCTCTGTTCGCCCACATCTACGACAGCAACGAACGGCGGGTCTCATGAGTGTGACAGAAGAACGCAAACTCGCCGCGCTGTCCGAAACCTGTGACGTGCTGGCCGACGAAGGCTTTCGCCTTTTCTTCCCGCTGGCGGCCCTGCATGCCGCCGCTTGGCCATTACTGTGGGTGGTGGCCTTTCAATTTTCCCTGCCGTTCGCGCATGCGATACCGCCTGGACTTTGGCACGTGCACGAGATGATCATCGGCACCTTTGGCGCCGCGCTCATCGGATTTATCACAACCGCGGTCCCCGAGTGGACCGACACCGAACGGGTTCGTGGCCGCGCGTTGTTGATACTGGCTGGCTTGTGGGGAAGCGCGCGCCTTATCGGTCTTCTAGGCATCGAGGGGCTTGGAGTCCTCGGTGCGCTCTGCGACCTTCTATGGCTTGGCGCGCTTGTCTTCTACCTCGTAACGGTTTCGCTTCAAAAGCGCTCGACACGGCTCGCCGGTTTTGTGTTCTGGATCACATGCCTCGTGATTTCGGAAGCCGTCACGCGTTACGCCTTCTTGGATATCGACGGCAAATTGGAGCTTGCCACGCGCGCGGCGCACCTGTCGGGCTTCGTGTTTCTCGGCATTCTCGGAATTGCGCTCGCACGTATTACAGTACCCGTCACGAACCTCGTTCTCGACCCCAGCGAGCAGACATCTCCGTTCCGCCCGCACCCCGGTCGCATGAATCTTGCGCCGGGTGTTGTCGGCGTGCTCGTTCTGACGGAGGCAGCGGGGCTGTCGCAAGCCACGACCGGTTATCTGTTCATCGCAGCCGGCGCAACGTTCATGGATCGCATCGCGGAGGCTTTCATCGGCAGGCAGTGCGCGCGCTCAGAAATTCTCGTGCTTGCAGGAGCGAGCGGGTTTGCGGGGCTTGGCCTCATGCTGATCGGCGCCTCGCGCCTGGGGATAGGATTTTCAGAACTGCCGGGCCTGCATCTGGCCTTGATGGGCGGACTAGGCCTTGGCGTGCTCGCCGTGTTCTCCATAGCTGGCTTGCGCCATACCGGCCAGGCGCTCGTCTTCATTCGCCAGACGCGCGCCGCTATGTTGCTGATGGTCGCCGCCGTGCTGGCGCGTGTCATTCCCGAACTCTGGCCGACCGAGATGATGCCCGCACCACCTTATGCCTTCGTCGCTTTGCTTTGGGCTGGCGCGTTCTTGCTCTGGCTCAGAGTCTACTGGCCGCTCTTCAGCGACCGGGCCACAGTTCAGCACGACGGCTGTTGAGGAGCACCATGACCACGCCACTCGAAGCGCCCCATAGAACTCCCCCAGCCTATCTCAGCCTTGGCTTCCGTCCGTTCTTTCTCCTCGGCGCGCTGTTCGCCGCCGTCATGATTGCGCTGTGGGTTCCGTGGTTCCTTGGATTCATCGAGGTGCCGAGTGCATTCCCACCCGTAGCCTGGCACTCGCACGAACTCTTGTTTGGCTTCATGATCGCGATCATCACGGGATTCCTGCTGACGGCCGTGCCAAACTGGACTGGGCGGCGCCCCATCGCGGGATGGCCGCTCGCGGGGCTTGTAATCCTCTGGCTCGTGGGGCGGATCGCAATCGCTCTCTCGACACATGCCGATGCGATCTCGATTGCGGCACTTTCGGCGGCTTTCCCGATCACGATCGCCGCGGTTGTCGGGCGCGAGATCATATTGGCCGGCAACTGGCGCAATCTGAAGATCCCAATCGTTCTGATCGGCTTCGCCGCAGCGGATTTGCTGTTTCATTACGAGATCTGGCAGTTCGGCCGGCCGCGATACGCGCAGCTTGTCGCCGTCGCGCTGGCGCTGCTTCTCGTCATCATCGTTGCCGGCCGCATCATTCCAACGTTCACGGGCAACTGGCTGAAGCAAAACCGACGCGGAACACCGCTGCCACCCGCGTTCAACCGCGTCGATCTCGCGGCTGTTGTTATCAGCGGTGCAGCTTTGATCTGCTGGGCAGGCATTTCTTTTCTGGATACGGCGGCCTGGGGACGCCCATTAACCGCCGTTCTTATGCTCGTCGCGGCTGGCGCAAATTTTCTGCGTCAAGCGCGCTGGCAACCGCACCGCACCGTCGCAGAGCCCCTGCTTGCGATCCTCCACGTCGCATTCGGCTTTGTGGGACTAGGCTTCTTGCTTGGCGGCCTTGGCGCACTTTGGAGCGATTTTGATTTTACGACCGCCGGTCTCCACGCTTGGACCACGGGCGCCATCGGCACGATGATGATCGGCGTCATGACCCGCGTCTCGCGCGGGCACACGGGACGGCCGCTCACTGCACCGGCCGGCACCGTCATACTCTATGCGCTGAGCCTGATCGCGGCTGGAGCGCGGATAGCCGCCGCGCTCCAGCCGCAGGCCACATTGACGTTATTGCCATTGTCGGCACTCGCCTGGATAGGCGCGTTCGGAGGGTTCGTGATCCTCTATGGGCGCATGCTTGTCTCGCCGCGGCTGGCGCAGACATCAACCTCGAAACTGCGATAGAAGCGCCCTTGAGCGGCACCTTTGAGCGCAACTCAATTTGCCTTCGAATCCTCTGGAGCCTCGATCTTCAGACCTTCGACCACGGTGAACGTTCCGTCGAACAACCTTTTGTCGGGTTCGGTCACGGGCGTCACGATGTTGCGAACCGGTAGTCCACTGGACTTGTCGATATAGACATTCTGCTGGTTTGGAACGGAAACCGCCGAAATGCGAGGACCCTTATTCTCCGCATCCGCCGGAATTGGCGTTGGAAGAATGCCTTGATAGGCCGCGAAGGACTTGCCTTCGAGATCCTTGTCACCCAGGCACTTGTAGTCGACCGCCGCCTTGGGCGGATCGACGACCGTCTCCTTCATTTGCTGCGCAATCGTCTCGGCAAACTTCTCAGGGACTTCAGACCATCCCTGCCCCTGGTTCGACCAAGCCTTCTTGCCGATCAGGATCATCTCCATCGGTGTGCTCGACCCGTCCATCATGACGCGTTGGTGCATGCGATCAGGAAGAATATAGTCCGACTCCATCGTCAGTTGACCTTGCGCGTTGACGATCTTGGTCTGCAGCCGAAACGAACCGGTGGCGCGCAATTTCTCGAAAGCAGCATCGACATCGGTCTTGCAGTCAGCAAAAGCGGCTGACGGCATCAGCAAGGTCATGGCGAGAAGGGAGCGCATGGCACGCATGGAAGACTCCTATTCATGTTTGGGTTCATGGGTTCGATATACCGGGAACGGATGGGCGGCAGGCAACCTGCCGCTTACCCACCCGAGGGGTTCAGAGATCCCTTTGGCAGTCGCTTCGACATCCTATCGCCGGTTATTTCAGGCAGATGATCGATCGCGATGCGCATCATCTCGGGAAGGGATTTCACGCCAAGCTTGGACTTGATCTGCGTGCAGGTGTTGGCAACCGTCTTGTAGGAAATGTGCAACTCCTCCGCAATCGCACTGTACGACTTTCCTTGGGCGATAAGTTCGAGCGTCTGCAATTCGCGAAGGGTCATGGACTGCAACGGATTGTTCCGGCCGCGCGTCTCCATCAAGGCGATGCCGGATGCAACGCTGTGACTGAGGAAGCTTCGACCCTGGCGAACAAATGTAATCGCCTTGATCAGATCATCGGACGAGGCATCCTTCAAGACGTAGCCGTTGGCGCCGAGCCGCAACGCTTGGCTGGCGATCAGGGGATCATCGTGCATCGTCAGAACCAGAATTGGCGTAGACTTATCGTGGGTGCGAAGGCGCCGGATAAATGAAAGGCCAGCAAGCACGCCGCGATTCATCGCAAGGTCGACGATGATCAGATCCGGGCGGTGCGCCCGGTAGGCCTTGAAACCATCGATCGGGCTCGATGCCAGGCGAATATGGTCGGCACCGATATCCTCGAGCACCCGACGGCAACCCTGTAAGACGAGAGGATGATCGTCAATGACGAGCACTGATGTCATGATATGTCACTTACCGTTGACTGATTTCCGTGAAGCCGCCGGATCGAGTGGAACGTGGACAGGAGGAAACGGCGCATATGACCCAAGCTAATTTCAGCGTCCAACAGCCCACTGTTCTCTCTTGCAATCCAGCCGCCCGCGCCTGGCTAAGCTGTCGTGGATATTTCATACTCGTTGTCGCGGACCAACCACCGATTTCGTGACACCGCGACCCAAGACGTCCGGTTATGGTGCCGTATGTCATGGGCGTGATCCGTATTTCTTGCGCAATTCATCCAAAGCCTGATCACGCGTCGATCCGGATGTCCGTAGCGTGAAGTAGTACTGGCAGATCGCGCCAAAGCCTCCAGCTTGACCAGCCTCGCCGATGGTATCTGCGAGATCCGCGATCAACGTCAGCGCGGGTTCATCGTAGCCGGCCGCGCGAAGCATCGCCTCCAGTTGCACTGCCCGGTTCGCAACCATGCGTGGCGTATCGCCGGATCGCGTAGCCGCAGTCTCTAAATCCCTTTGCGTCGAGGCACGCAAGACTTCATCGACGTTGGTTCCGGATCGGGATGTGCGCGCAAGCAGCCAATCGGCGGGAGACGTTTGTGCATGCACTTCCAGCCATTCAACGGGGCGCTTCATGTGCTTCAACGCCGTCTCTGCCGCTTCCGGCGCTTGCGCAGGCTGGGATGGCTTTGAAGGATTTTGGTCGTCGCTGCAGGCGCAGAGGAATGCAGCCATCAGGGCGGCCGCCAAAGGCTTGCGCAGGTTTGTAGAAATGATGCCGTGGGCTGTCATCGAGCGCGACCGGTACGAGTGTGTTGGCGATATAACCCGCGGTCAGACGGCGACGGCGAAGTACTACTTATCTACTAGGCCAACCTCTCAACGCGCCAGAGACATGGTTGCAGAGTTTTCTACCAAATCTTCCTGGTCTGAATTGCTGTTGGATCGGCAGACCCGCCGCGCTCTTGCACCTTAGTATCCCCCCGGCTCCAGCCAGCCATCGTTGTCCAGCAAGCGATGGCTGCGCCAAAACCCCAGGGGGGAAGAGCATATCCAAATCCCTGGAAACCTGGCTCATCGACAGCACTTCGGTCGGTTAACCGGGACAAAACGAGAAAACAGCTGGGTAGGAAACGTGAGGTTTACGGGCATGAAACAACGCATCACGACGTCTATGCTGGCGTCGGCGTCATGCATGGCAGTGGCAGCAGCGCTGCAGTTCGCCATTGCAGCGCCGGCTTCTGCGAACGAGAAGCTCGTCGAGCTCTCCAAGAGCAACGAGAACTGGATTATGCCGGGCCGCGACTATAGTTCACAGAACTATAGCCCGATGACGCAGATCAACGTGGAGAACGTCAAGAAACTTCGGACAGCGTGGTCGTTTTCCACCGGCCTCCTGCACGGACATGAAGGCACGCCGCTTGTTGTGGACGGGTTAATGTATGTGCACACATCGTTCCCCAACAACACGTTTGCGCTCGACCTGAATGACCCCGGCCACATCATTTGGCAGCACAAGCCGAAGCAGGACCCCGCCGCGCGCTCGGTCGCCTGCTGCGATCTCGTCAATCGTGGTCTGGCCTACTGGCCCGGCGACGGCAAGACACCGGCTCTGATCATCAAGACCCAGCTCGATGGCCATCTGGTCGCGCTCAACGCCAAAACGGGTGAAGAGTTCTGGAAGGTCGAGAATGGCGACATCAAGGTCGGCCAGACACTGACGCAGGCACCCTACGTAATCAAGGATCTCGCACTCGTAGGCTCCTCGGGTGCTGAACTTGGCGTGCGTGGTCACACGACGGCCTATAACGTGAAGACCGGCGAACAGGTCTGGCGCGTGTACGCCACGGGCCCGGACTCGGAAGTCGGTATTGGTGATGATTTCAACAAAGCCAATCCGCACTACGGTCAAAAGGGCCTCGGCACCGGAACCTGGGAAGGCGACGCTTGGAAGATCGGCGGCGGAACCAACTGGGGCTGGTATGCCTACGATCCCGAAACCAACCTTTTCCACTACGGCTCGGGTAACCCCGCACCGTGGAACGAGACCATGCGTCCCGGCGACAACAAGTGGACCATGACCATCTGGGGTCGCGATGCCGACACCGGCGAGGCCAAGTTCGGTTACCAAAAGACCCCGCACGACGAGTGGGATTACGCTGGCGTCAACGTCATGATCCTGTCTGAGCAGAAGGACAAGGCGGGCAAGATGCGCAAGCTTCTGACGCATCCTGATCGCAACGGCATCGTCTACACGCTCGACCGCGAGAACGGCGACTTGGTTTCGGCCAACAAGCTCGACGATACGGTCAACTGGGTCAAGCAGGTCGACCTCAAGACGGGCCTCCCGGTTCGCGATCCTGAGTACGGCACGCGCATGGACCACAAGGGCAAGGAAATCTGCCCATCGGCCATGGGTTATCACAACCAGGGTCACGACAGCTACGATCCCACGAAGGAACTGTTCTATCTGGGCATCAACCACATCTGCATGGACTGGGAACCGTTCATGCTGCCCTACCGCGCCGGCCAGTTCTTCGTTGGTGCGACGCTGTGGATGTATCCTGGTCCCAAGGGCGATCGCCAGAACTACCTGGGTCTTGGTCAGATCAAGGCCTACAACGCGATCTCGGGCGAATACAAGTGGGAGAAGATGGAGCGCTTCTCGGTTTGGGGCGGCACGCTCGCAACCGCAGGCAATCTGGTGTTCTACGGAACGCTCGATGGCTTCATCAAGGCTCGCAACTCCGATACAGGCGAACTGCTCTGGAAGCACAAGCTGCCGTCGGGCGTGATCGGTCATCCGATGACGTTCGAGCACAAGGGCACGCAGTACGTGGCGATCATGTACGGTGTCGGCGGCTGGCCGGGCGTTGGTCTGGTATTCGACCTTCAGGATCCGACCGCTGGCCTGGGTGCCGTGGGCGCATTCAAGAACCTGCAGAACTATACCCAGATGGGTGGCGGCGTGCAGGTCTTCTCGCTCGATGGCAAGAACCCGTACGACGACGTGAACGTTGGCGAATGGACGGGTAAGAGCTGATAGCCCTTGAAAGGATGCGGCCCGGTGTTGATGTACCGGTCCGCATCCTTTCTGCCCGGCGTGTTTCGTCTCAGGTGAACATGTGCGTCGGCATGCGCCGCATCGTGCTTCCTTCACCCATTAGTTCCAATCGAATACGAGTATTTTACATGATGTGTCGCATTACGCCTCTCCGCTCGGATCGGCAAACAAGTGCGCGCCTGGGCATGACGGCGGCTATTGCTGCATCACTCCTGGCAGCCTTGTCTCTTGCTGCCTCCGCGGACGAGACACCACAGGCTGCGGATGCAGCGGCAGACACCGACGCTGCAGTTCTCAGGGTTTGCGCTACTACGAGCGAACTGCCGTTCTCCAGCCAAGACAAGTCCGGCTTCGAGAACCGTATCGCTGAGGCCGTGGCCGAGGCCATGGGGCGCAGCGTCCAGTTTATCTGGAGCACGAAGCCTGGAATTTTTGCCGTGCGCGACCAGCTCAACATGAAGCTGTGCGACGTCGTCATTGGGTTGGATACCGGTGATGAGCGTGTCCTGACGACACGCCCTTATTATCGCGCGCCCTATGTCTTCGTTCAGCGCAAAGATTCCAAACTGAACATCGAAAACTGGGACAGCCCCGACCTGCAGCGCGCCGAGAAGATCAGCTACATTCCAGGCACCGCAGGCGAGGTCATGCTGACGAAGCTCGACCTCATCACGAAGCATGTCAACTACATGCATTCGCTGACCAACTTCCAGGATAAGCGCAATAAATACACGCGCGTTCCCCCCGAGCGTATGATCGGCGAAGTAGCGGATGGAACAGCCGATCTAGCGGTGGCGTTCGCACCGGACGTTGCCCGTTACGTGAAGGCCAATGACAAGCTGAAAATGACCGTCATTCCGGACAACAACGTCCGCGTTGACGGGGAGCCGGTTCCCCACCATTTCGACCAATCCATCGCCGTTCGCAAGGACGACAAGGATCTGCGGGCCGCTGTCGATGCCGCTGTCGAGAAGGCAAAGGCAAAAATCGAGATAATCCTAAAAGAGGAAGGGATTCCTCTTCTCCCCGCACCGCCGCCGCGCAGCTGAAAAGACGTGCGCCAAAACAAATAGTGCCAAGACAGAATAGAGCGTGAATGACCTTGAAGAAAATGTATATGAAATGGGCATGCCTTGCGCTGATTGGCGCCGGCACGCTCGGAACAGCAAGCGCCCAGCAGGTATTCCGGAATACGATCACCGGCGAGGAACTCAATATCCTGGAGGTGGCGCCGAAAGAAGGCCGGGATACTCCAGCAGTGAAGTCGTTCCTTGAGACCGGCATCAATCCTTACATTGGGGTGAAGGGATGCCTGCCGCGTGGCGAGGAGGCTTATCTCGTTGCCTGCTCCGGCTGTCACGGACACGTGGGCGAAGGCAAGGTGGGACCTGGCCTCAACGACAACTACTGGACCTATCCGAAGAACACCACCGATAAAGGTCTGTTCGAGACGATCTTCGGCGGCGCTCAGGGCATGATGGGGCCGCATGGCGGCGACCTGCAGCTCGATGAAGTCCTCGCGCTCATAGCTTGGATCCGACACCTCAACATCGGAGAGGCCAAGGATGCGGAGTGGCTGACAGAAGCTCAGAAAGCCTCGTTCAAACCCTTCAACGCCCACGAATGGGAGGGCGGTGGGAAAGCCGAGGCCGCCAAGGAACAGTGCACCATTCCCGCAAATTGAGGGTGTCGGCCTTGCGTCGAGACCATCGAAGCCCCGGGACCAACACGGCGGGCATCGACCTGCCGAAATTCAACGAAAAGAGGAGGAACGACCATGAAGACGATGTGGACAGGACTGATGGCGGCGGCAGCTCTGGTTGTGGCTTCCGCTCCGGCCGCCTTGGCCTATGACGGAACGAAGTGCAAGGCTCCCGGCGCGTGCTGGGAGGCCAAGCCTGGCTATCCCGAAAAGGTCGCCGGCTCGAAGTACGATCCCAAGCATGACCCCAAGGAGTTGCAGAAGCAGGGCGATTCCATGAAGTCAGCCGAGGAGCGCAACAAGAAGCGCGCCGAGCACTTCAAGAAGACCGGCAAGTGGGTCTACGACGTTTCGAAGATTCAATAGACCCCAGTACAGTCATCCCTCGGACCGCTTGCCACGCTTGCTGAATGCGGCTTCCTTTCCGGGGTAACTTAGAGGTGCGGCGCTGCCGCACCTCTCTTTCTCAAACCATGTCCTGCCGGGCGGCATTCGGCTCGTGCCGGGTTGTCATCGCCCAGCCAGTGACATGCAATCCTTTGCGGTGTGAAGTACAGTGACGGCGCAAGTTTCAGAACTGCAACGGATACCCTCGCCTGAAGTCGCACGTCGCCTTCAGCACAGCATCAGCAAGGTCGTCATAGGTCAGTCCCGCGCGGTGGGGCTCATCACGACAGCCATTTTCGCGCGTGGCCACGTTCTTCTTGAAGGTGACGTCGGCGTTGGAAAAACAACGCTGTTGAGAGCGGCTGCGCGCGCGATCGGCGGAGATTTCGAGCGCATCGAGGGCACGATCGACCTGATGCCCTCCGACATGATCTATCACACCTACATTGCCGAAGATGGCCGGCCGCGCGTCGAGCCAGGACCGGTTTTGAAGCACGGCCCGGATCTTTCGATCTTCTTCTTCAACGAAATCAATCGAGCACGGCCACAGGTTCACTCCTTGCTGCTGCGCCTGATGGCAGAGCGAAGCGTTACCGCCTTCAATACAGAGCATGCGTTTCCGCATCTACTCGTCTTTGCCGACCGCAACCGGATCGAGCGCGAAGAGACGTTCGAGCTGCCGGCCGCCGCGCGCGACCGCTTTCTCATGGAAATCTCCATTGGGACGCCAAAGGACGATGCCGCGCGGCGCGCTCTGGTCTTCGATACGCGGTTTCACGACGTCGACGCCCTCATTTCGTCAGTTACCGATACGGTCGTCGACTACAAGGCGCTGTCCGGCATGGCGGCGGCGATCCAGCGGGAAATCACCGTCAGTCCGGCGCTCGAATCCTATGTTCTGGCGCTGTGGGACGCCATTCGCGCCCCTGACGAACACGGCATCGCGATCAACGGCGTCGACATGACACGCTTCATCTCAGGCGGCGCGAGCCCGCGCGGGATGAGCTACCTGATCCGGGCAGCTCGCGTTGCCGCCTGGATGGATGGCCGCGACATGGTTGTTCCGGAAGATATTCGAGACTTGTTTCCGGAGGTCATGGCACACCGCATCTTCCTGCAGCCGGTTTACGAGTTGCGGCGCGACGAACTTATTCAGCAGCTCATCGCCGAAACGTTCAGAGTGGTGCCAGCGCCATGACCGATGCAAACGGCGCCGATATTGCTTATCGCGTGCCGTGGCGGTCAGGCGCCATGCGATCGGGTGCGCATCGAAGCCGCTTTTCGGGAACGAGCGGACAACATCGTGGCGTGGTCTCGCTGTTGGAAAATCCAGACCCGCGGCGCATAGCGATCAGGGAATCCCTTCGCGATCCCTTCGAGCAGGTTCTGGTGCGCTCATCAGAGCAGTTGAGCACAATTCAGATCGCAGTCCTCATCGACGTCTCGGCGTCTATGTCGTTTGAGGGCCGCGCCCGCAAGACTGCATTGGCCTGCGATATCGCGACGGCGATCTCGGATTCGGCCGGCCGCTACGGCGACCCATGTGCCATCCTGGCGTTCGACAACAAATTGAGATGGGATTTGTCCATCCACGTCAGCCGCGCGCGCAGCGCGCGTGCTGCCGTGCTCGAAAACCTTCGAAAGTTTGAGCCTTCCGCGCGCGGCATGGAAGGCGCAATCGAGGCCGCCTCACTCCTATCCGGCAGCCGGAAGCTGGTGTTTGTAATTTCGGACTTTCTGTGGGATGTCGCCGCCGCTGCGGACATCGCCCGGGCCCTCGGCCATCATGACGTCATTGCCATTGCTCTCGATGACAGCCGCCAGCTCGACGATCTGCCCGAGTGGGGCCTGCTGAACCTCGTCGATCATGAAACGGGCCGGCGCTCGCTGGTCGTCATGCGGCCAAGCCTCAAGGCGGCGTGGCGGGGCGCAATACGGACGCGGCGCAACAGTATCAATGAGTGTTTCAGCCAGGCCGGGAGGCCAATTCTTGAGATGCGTGACCGCATCGATTGGGAACGGCTGATGACACATGTCATGTACGGATCGGTGCCGTGAAGCTGGTAACGGTCTTGTTGCTTCTTGCTGTTGCCACATGCACGGCACATGCTGATGACGTGCACGTCAGCGTGCGCGATCCGCGTGCATTTGGGTACTTCATTGGCGATACCATAGAGCGGACCATCGAGGTCGACACTGCTGGAACGGAACTTGTTCCTGCGTCTCTCCCGCGGCCAGGAGCATTGGCATACTGGCTCGACCTCGTTGCCGTCGAGCACACGCCGGGTTCGAAGGCCGGCCACGAACGAATTCGGCTCGTGTACCAGATTTTCTATGCGGCTTTGGAACCCAAGCGACTCGATCTGCCCGGTTTCAAACTGTCGTTCAGGCAATTGCAACCGGCCGATACGGCGGAGCTTGTCATACGAGACATTGCGCCGTTCTCATTCTTGGCCTCGCCGTTGCGGGAGATCGTGACACCGAAATCCGAGGATGGAACGCTTCCTCTGCGCCCGGATGCCCAGTCTTCGATACTGCCAACGGGTCGTGCGCGTACGATGGCGCTGGCTTGGCTCGCGCTTGCGGCGGCCGCCGCCACCGGTTTGCTCTGGTACTATGCCGTTTGGCCGTTCTCCCTGTGGACCGACCGGCCATTTTCACGCGCAGCGCGACGCATTCGCGCCATCAAAGGTGATGGGGACGACGCGCTCAAACACAGGTTCCTTGTCCTCCATCGCGCCATTGACGAAACCGCGGGCCAACGGGTCCTAGCTGGCGATCTTAGCGCATTTCTCGACCGTCATCAGGCGTTCACATCGGTGGCGCCGCTTCTTATGAAATTCTTCGACAGTTCGCGCCAGGCATTCTTCCGCAACGATACCGCCGCTGCCCGGCACACGCTTTCCGATCACGACTTCGCAACCCTCACTCAATTGCTCGAAATGCGAGAGAGGAGTGGCGCGTGATTTTCACAACCCCCTATTGGCTCTTGCTTCTGCCGTTGGCCTTGCTGCCGTTCCTCGCTGAAACGCAGGCACGCGAGGGCTATCCCGGACTGGACCTGCTACCCATAGATGGCATTTCAAGCCTGGTGAAATGGGGCCTGCGGCTTGCTGGTGTCCTTGGCCTGGCGGGACTGGTGCTTGGACTTGCAGGCGTTGGCGTCGGGGAAGGCTCGCGCCAGGTTGTCGGTCACGGCTCGCACGTCGTGCTGTTGATCGACCGGTCGTCCAGCATGGACAACACGTTTGCCGGACGCCAGCCCGACGGCAGCGAGGAATCGAAGTCAGCTGCCGCGCGCCGCATTCTGAAGGACTTCGTTATGCAGCGTGCGGGCGACAGGGTCGGCGTCGCGGCCTTCTCGACCTCGCCCATGCAGGTTGTCCCGTTGACCAACGCCCGTCCCATCATTCTGGCCGCAATTGACGCCATCGGACGGCCAGGACTGGCCTTTACGGACGTGGGCCGGGGCCTAGCCATGGCCATGAGCATGCATGGTCAGGAGCAAGCCGGCATCGGCCGGTCGGTCGTGCTCGTCTCCGACGGAGCCGCCGTCATCGACCGGCGGTTGCAGGAAAAACTGCGGGCGGAGTTCGCGCGGCAGCCGATCAACCTCTATTGGCTGTACCTCAGAACAGCGGGATCAAAGGGAATTTTTGAACAGCCCGCGTCCGGCGAGGAAGACACGCCCCAGGCGCTTCCTGAGCGGCATCTCAACAAGTTCTTCGAAAGCCTTCACGTTCCCTACCGTGCGTTCGAGGCGGAAAGCCCGCAAGCCATAGCCGATGCCGTAGCGGCCATAGATAAACTCGAGCGGCGCCCCGCCGTCTACACGGAGCGCGTGCCGGGCATCGACCTGTCGCATCCCGCATACGGTCTTGCGGCCGCAGCCATCGCTTTCCTCTTAATGGCCAAATTGTTCGAGCGATCGCTCAAGATCGATGGGGGCGGACGTGGCACCTAGAAACCCATGGCAGGTTCTGAAGCCCTTCCTCGCTCCCGCGCTTTGGAGCATGCTTGGCCTTGCACTGGCGGCTGCCGGTTACGCAGCTTGGCACTTGAAATCGTTGCGGCAACTCAATGCCGATCTTGCCGCCATCGCCTCCGGCCATGATCAGGCCATCGATCCTGCCACCGCGCCGGCAGCGCTCATTTTGGCCCGCACGAATGACTTGCTGCGAACAGACCGGCTGGACGAAGCCCAGGCGCTTGCGGCTGTCGCTTCGCCACGGCTGGCGCCGGCTGAAAACGCAAAGATCCTGTTCAATCTCGCCAACTACCGCTTGCGGCAAGCAACGGCGCTCGTCGAGAAGGGCGATTTGGACGGCGCAACGGCGCTCGTTAATTTGTCCAAAGGCGAGTATCGCGTGGCGCTCCGGCTGACGCCCGGCGATTGGGACCTGAAGTACAACCTCGACGTCGCCATGCGCATGGTGCGCGATCTTCCGGTTGGAGAATCGGAACCGGAAGACGTGCCGCCCGATGCGCCCAAACGGCTTTGGACCGACGTGCCAGGCGTTCCGAAAGGACTGCCATGATCGAATTCCTGAACCGGAAGGCCGCTCGCCGCTGGCTTTTGATTGCTGCATTTCTGCTGTCTGCGATCGCGGCATTTGGCTGGAAGGTTCGCCACCCCCAAGACCTTGTCGATGCATTGGCCATTGTCGACGTCACCGGCAGCATGATGGTCAGAGACATCGGCAACGGATCGCGAAACAGGCTGGAGGCCGCACGCTCCACCTTGGTCGAACTGTCGCAAGCCTTGCCGTGCTCATCACGCCTGGGGCTCGGGATTTTCACCGAGAGACGGAGTTTCGTCCTGTTCGACCCCGTCGAGGTGTGCGCAAACTATGATGCTTTTGCTGGCGCCGTGGCTGGGCTTGACTGGCGCATGGCCTGGGAGGGCGACAGCTATATTGCCAAGGGTCTCTACTCGGCCATCGAAGAGGCCTTGCCGGCCAAGTCCAACCTGCTGTTTGTGACCGACGGGCATGAGGCGCCGCCGCTGCCTGCAAGTGGTGTTCCCGATTTCGAAGGTAAGCCGGGCGAAGTCAAAGGCGTCATCCTCGGTGTTGGAGGCCGCGAGAAATCTCCGATTCCAAAGTTCGACGACGACGGCCGCGAAATCGGCGTGTACGGCGCCGGCGACGTCCCCCATGACAATCGCCATGGCCTGCCGGGAAAATCGGCTTCCAGCGCGGAAGGCTGGCATCCGCGCAATGCGCCATTCGGCGCTGCAGCCGCTGTGGGCGAAGAGCACCTCTCTTCCCTGCGGGCCGAACATCTAAAAGACCTCGCTCACAGAACCGGCCTTATCTATGCAGAACAGCAGAACGGTGCGCACGAGCTTGCGCGAACTCTGCGCTCTGTCGCAAGCCACTCATCCGAGGTCGATACCGACATTTCATCGCTGCCGGCTCTGGTGGCCCTCAGCCTCCTTGCCCTCTTGTATGCAATCGCGTGGCGCGCGAGCGCCAGCCGATTGCTCCCCGCCTATCACTGACCCTTCAATTCGGAGTCGTTTCAATGCTACAATCTCGTCTACTTCCGATCTTCGCATTGCTTTGTGTGCTTGCTGCGCCGCTCGTCGCGTACGCCCACGGACCGACACCTCAGAAGGTGGAACAGAATATTCAAATTGCAGCCGAGCCTGCAAAGGTGTGGCTGAAGATCAAGGATTTTTCGAACATTGCGGGTTGGCACCCGATGCTGGCCAAGTCTTCCGGAGACCCTACGGCTATCAGCGCGACGCGAGTCATCACGCTGAAGACCGGTGGCGACTTGGAAGAGAGCATCGATGAAATCAACGAAGACTCGATGGAGCTGACATATCGTTTGTCCAAGGAAAACCCGGATGCCTTTCCGGTGAGCTTCTATTCCGCTACTCTCGCGGTCCAGGCCAAGGATGGGGGCAGCGAAGTCTCCTGGCGTTCGCGGCTTTATCGCGCCGACACCACCAACGAACCGCCAGAGGACAAGAACGATGCTGCGGCTGTAACTGCCATGACGGAGTTTTTTGCCAAAGGGCTCGAGGGATTGAAGACAGCATCGGAGGTGGCAACACACTGACGGTGCCGGCCAGCAGCATGAGGAGATCCCGCAATGCCTGTATGCGCGTCTCGCCACGGCGGATCGAAATCGGGTTCCGGCCGGCTCGCGCCGAGACTTGCCTGCGGGCTCGTTGTGCTGTTGGCGGCCACGGCGAATGATGGGGTTGGAGCCTCGACGGCTGCGGACGACGACATCTGCAAGGCGCGCAGCGTCCTTGAAGAACTCGACGCGCGCGATCGTACGGGATTGGAAGCGATCCTGCGGAGAGCGGCTCAGACTGCCAACAGCGAAGCTGTTCTTTGGCGCATCGAACGGTCCGGTATAGAGCCATCGTATCTATTTGGCACGGTGCATATTGCCGATGACAGCCTTCAGGATTTGCCGCAAGCCGTGCGCGAAGCCATTGCCCGATCGAAGGTAGTGGCACTTGAAGCCGGCGAGTTGTCGCGTCGGGCAATGAAGTACGCGATGCGCCAAGCCGGACCATTGATGGTGGCCCACGACAGGCCACTGGAACGCATCCTGGCAAGCGATGAATTGGAGATCATCGAGCGTGTCCTGGTCAAGGCCGGCTTTCCGCGCGAGATGGCTCTGGGCTTCAAGCCTTGGGCGGTGACGCTGCTTCTCACCGACAGCGATTGTCAGCGCAAGAAGCAGCAGCAGGGATTGCGATCCATCGACCTCCTGGTGGCCGAACAGGCCAAGTCGCAAGGCCTTTCGCCCGTGGGACTCGAGACGCTCATCGAGCAATATGAAAGCCTGGCTCAGCTGCCCGATGACGTGCAGAATGCCTGGCTGAGGTCCAGCATTGCTCTGCATGAACGCAGCGACGATATGGTTCACACAATCGCGGAACTGTATCGCTTTCGCCGGATCGATGCCGTCTGGGATCTGACCCAGCTCATGGCGCCGAAGGCTGGCATGACAGATGCGGTCCTAGCCGATCTGAAAAACGCTCTCGTGGGAAAGCGCAATGTGCGCTTGCATGCCCGTGCCCGGCCTCTCATCGATCAGGGCGGCGCGTTCATCGCCATCGGCGCCATGCACCTCATCGGCGAGGAGGGCTTAGTCAGCCAACTCCGGCGCGATGGATTTACCGTTACAGCCATCAACTAGCGGGGCTCATGGGATGTCGCGGTGTACTGCAGGCGCCCTCGCCTTATGGCTCGGTACGGCCTGCGCCGTCATGGCCGAACCGGCGATCCCCGCCGGGCATCTTTGCGGCAGGGTTGTCGTAAGCGGCCTGGCCAGTGCTGACACGCAAGCCGATGCCACCGCGGCCGCAATTTCATGGTGGTCGTCGCGCGCGGGTGCGTTGGGCAAAGGTTATGAAAGGTGGGACATGGCGGAAGACAAGAACGTCGTGTGCAATTCGACGGCAGGCCGGTTCAAGTGCACGGCTTCGGCCCGCCCATGCCTTTCGGATGATGCAGAGCCGGACACGGACGGAAAGTTCAGCCTATGACGACGGTGCCCATTCGATCGCAGCTTTTCGTTCTTGCCTGTGTGCCGGCATTGTTGTGGCCGGTCGCGACATCTGGCGGGGAAGACCAAACACCCATTACGTTTGGGCGCTGCGAATACCAAATGGATCGATACATTGTTTGCACCCGCGCCGATCCGCGTATCGAGTCTCACCTGAAGGCGAATGCCGGCCGCCCCGCTGATCTGGCCTTTGCCGGCTTCATGGAGCAGGCACTGCGCGATGCCGGTTGCGCGATCGACGGCAAGGCCGTCCCCGCGTACGTCAACGGAGTCTTTTTTTCACTCGATGCGCGGTTTCTGCAATCGCTGACATGTGGAGATGTTCATCCGCGCCTGCAATTCCAACCCGGCCGAATGACGTTTCTCGACAGGTTCGTATTTGGCATCGACGATTGAGGATAAACAAGAGGTTACTCAAGCGGGACCTTCGCGACGCCGATGCGTTCGGGAACGGCTCTACAGCCGGTTGCGGCATCAAACTTCTTCATAGTCTTTGAATGGGAAAGTTTTCCGATACCGAATCGAAATATCGCGGCGCGCGCGTCCTGCACGCCTGCGCAAACGTGAAATTCCGTTCCAAACGTTCTCTTCGACACTCATAAGCTAAGCAGATCTTCTTCGTTTATGCGCTCTGCGCCGGCGTCTAGCGTTCCCGCAAGTCAACGCCAATCGAAGAGGTCCAATTCATGCATCGCAATCGTTTGTCTCGCCGCGCCACTCTGGCTTTCGGCCTTGCGGCAGGAGTTGCCGCCTTCGCCGCCGGCGCATACGCGGCCGACGTCTCCATCCTTAATGTCTCGTATGATCCAACCCGCGAACTTTATCAGGAATTCAACGTCGCTTTTGCCAAGCACTGGAAAGCGGAAACCGGCGACAACGTCACCATCAAGCAGTCGCACGGCGGCTCCGGCAAGCAGGCCCGCGCGGTGATCGATGGCCTTGAGGCCGATGTCGTAACGCTTGCGCTGGCAGGAGATGTCGATCAACTCTACAAGCATGGCGGGCTTATCCCAGCGGACTGGCAGAAACGGCTCGCCAACAACTCCGCCCCCTATACCTCGACCATCGTCTTCCTCGTGCGCAAGGGCAACCCGAAGGGCATCAAGGATTGGACCGATCTCGGCAAGGACGGCATCGAGGTCGTAACACCTAATCCGAAAACGTCGGGCGGCGCGCGCTGGAACTATCTGGCAGCATGGGGCTATGCGCTCAAGGCCGACGGCGGCAGCGAGGAAAAGGCACGCGACCTCGTTACGCGCATCTATAGGAATACAAAAGTTCTCGATAGCGGCGCGCGCGGATCACTTACGACCTTCACAGAGCGCGGCATCGGGGATGTACTGATCTCCTGGGAAAACGAGGCCTATCTCGCATCCAAGGAACTCGGCGCCGACAAGTTCGAGATCGTCACGCCGACTGTTTCCATTCTCGCCGAACCTTCGGTTACGGTCGTCGATAAGGTCGCCGACAAGCGCGGCACGCGCAAGGTCGCGGAAGCCTATCTCAACTACCTTTATTCGCCCGAGGGCCAGGACATCGCCGGCAAGCACTACTACCGCCCGCGCGATCCGCAGGTCGCGGAGAAGTACAAGGCGCAGTTCAGCCCGACGAAGCTCTTCACGATCGATGAGGTGTTTGGCGGCTGGACGGCTGCCCACGAGGTCCACTTCAAGGATGGCGGGGTCTTCGACCAGATCTTCGGAAAGAAGAGCTGACGCAATGAAATTCGTGTGCTGCTCCGGCAGCGTCTTCCGGGGCGGTTCACCGGAGGAGCACACGGATCTGAAGCTTCAACGAAGGAGCCTTCTCATGCCGAAAAGCGCAATCAACGAGACGCAGCGCGCATTGAAGCCGTTCTTCGCCGCTGCACGCCTCATCCTGAAGGGCTTCCACGACCGCCTTTGTTCCTGTCCAGGCTCAGCCACGCGCTGCCAGAAAGCAGCGGCTTGAAATCGAGCAGTCGACCGAGCTTTGAACGAAGGAACATATCAGTCATGACGACGACACTCATCATCCCTGGATTGAATTCCAGCGGCCCCTCGCACTGGCAAACCTGGTTGGAGGAGCGCATCCCCCGAACGGCCCGCGTCACCCAAAGCGATTGGCATGACGCCGATCTGCCTGGATGGGCGAGCCGCGTCCGTCGCGAGATTTCCCGGGCTTCCGGACCTGTCTTCATCGTTGCGCACAGCTTTGGGGCACTTGCCGCGGCGCAGGCGGCGCACGACCATGCGCACCGCGTTTTGGGCGCATTGCTTGTGGCCCCTGCCGATCCAGAAAAGTTCGGTGTGACAGAGTATCTGCCTTCGGAACCGCTCGCCTTTCCGACCATGGTTGTTGCCAGTACCAACGATCCCTGGATGGCCGTCGAACGCGCCGCCCGATGGGCTGATCTTTGGGGAGCAGAGTTCGTCAACCTGGGTGCTGCTGGGCACATCAATTCCGATTCGGGTTTCGGGCCTTGGCCTGAAGCGCTGGCGCTTATCGCGCGGCTGCAGCGGAAGGGCGACACGCGCGAAACCCAGCCGGTTCGCGGCGAGTCACGCGTATTCAAGCGCGCGCGAGGCTTACGCCCGCAAGGAAGCGCCATCGCTCGAACGCGCACTATCCCTGCGTACAACGGCGACCTCATGCACGCTGCCGTGCTCCTGCAGGATGCCGGCTGGCGCGTCACACCGCCCAAACCCTGGGCGCATGTTGCGAGCGCGTAACGCCAATAAAGCGGAAGTTTGCGTGGTTGGCGTGAGGGACGTTGACCGCGTGATGTGAGTGAGAGAGCAAATTTACACGGCCCGGTCATGGGCAAATCACAGATGAATGGATGGGGGTCATCAATGGTTCGCACGGGAGTACGAAGGGGGAGCGCGCTGGCGCTCGTGTCTGCGGCTGCGGCACTGGCCGGTGGGGGAGCGCCGGCTGCCGCCGCCGACTTAGGGGGGAACTGCTGCGCAGACCTGGAGGAGCGGATCGCCGAACTCGAAGCAACGACCGTCCGCAAGGGAAATCGAAAGGTCTCGCTCGAAGTATCCGGGCACATCAACGAAGCACTCATCTGGTGGGATGACGGCTATGAGAGCAACCTTTACCCGGTGACGAACGACAACTCGCGTTCTCGTGTCCGGTTCGTTGGCAAGGCGAAGATCAATAACGATTGGGAGGCCGGCTACAAAATCGAGATTGGTGTCCGGACAGCGAATTCCAAGAGATTCGATCAGAATGATACCGACGGTTCGCTGGCCGATCCCGCCAACGTCGGTCTCGACGTGCGCGACACGTACTGGTTCGTGAAAAGCAAGAGCCTCGGCGCACTGTCGGTTGGTCTTCAGTCATCGGCGACGGATCAGATCACCGAGGTCAACCTGACGCAGACCAAAGACTTCTCGAAGTATTCAGACGTCGAGGACACGGGACTGGGGTTGCGTCTGCGGGCGCCCGGAGGCGGCCTCAGCTCACTCGCCTGGCGCCGTCTGATCGGCGATTCAGGCGATCAGCCCGGCGAAGGAGAAAAACGCGCCCAGGCGGTGAAATATGAAACCCCCACGTTTCAGGGATTCTCGGCCTCTGCCTCGTGGGGCGAGGATGACTTCTGGGATATTGCGCTACGCTATGCGGGCGAGTTCTCCGGCTTCAAGGTTGCAGCTGGTATCGGTTATCTGGAGATGACGGATGGGGGCTACACCAATACGGAATGCAATGCGCGCGGTCTGGGCGTGCCCAGGGACGAGAAGTGCACGCAATTTGGCGGCTCTTTCAGCGTCGTGCATGAGTCCTCGGGCCTGTTTGTGAATTTTGGCGCGGGCCAGAAAACAGACGACGTGATCAATACGACGCCGCTCTACGCAGGAGTGGCAGGTGTTGACGATCAGCAGAGCTTCTGGTCCATCCAGGCGGGTATCGAGAAAAAGTTCTACGACCTCGGCAAGACCACGATCTACGGCGAATACTACGACTACAGCGGAGCGCCGATCGCTCGTACCATTGGAGCCAGCGATGCGGTTAATCCGCTCGGGACGAGCGCTACCGTGTTCGATACTGGCGTGCAAGTCTGGGGCGCCGGCATCGCGCAGGGGATCGATAGTGCCGCCATGACGGTCTACCTGTCATACCGCCACGTCGAAGGCGACCTCACGCTGAAAGGTGTCGCTGGCGGTGTCGCAAATGGCCCCATCGCGGAGGCGAGCTTCGAAGATCTCGATCTCGTCATGAGTGGCGCCATCATCCGCTTCTGACTCTCCAGTCAGAGTTACTCGGCAAAGGAAGGGGTCCATCTAGGCCCCTTCCCTTTTTGTGCGAGCGATCGCCAATGTCCTGTGCGTGATAAGCTCATCACTTCTTCTTCGTTCCCACCGTCGTAGCCCGCCAATATGTTTCCCGTCAGGCAGACCATAACGGTGAGGCCATGTTGCGCATGACGAGAGAGACAGGGAAGGATCGCAGGGCCGATGATCCCGATTCGGCTTGTCGCACGACGCTCACCTGCGCACCTCCGGATGTGGCTTCCAACCTGCGGAAGATCCGTCATCAACAGGGCATGTCGCTCGAGACGCTGGCGCGTTTGTCCGGCGTCAGCCGCGCGATGCTCGGACAGATTGAAACGGGAAAGAGCGTTCCGACGATCAAGCTGATCTGGAAGGTTGCCAAAGCACTCGGTGTGCCGACGGCGACTTTGATTACGAACCTTGTGGAATTGCCGGCGGCCGTCGTCGCCGACAGCGAGATCCCTACGATCACGAGCGCCGGCGGAGGCTTCGTGCTTCGTCCCTTCGAGGCCGCCAATTTCAGGCAGCCGTTCGAATTCAGCGAGGTGCTGGTCTCCCCTGGCCATCGCGAGGATCGCGCGGGGGGTGTTCTGGGGTCGCGCGCAACCCTGCTTGTCACGTCGGGATCGCTCGATGTTCAGGTCGGCCAGGACGAGCTGCATCGGCTCCTTGAAGGCGACTCTATTCTGTTCCGCGCCGATGTTCCCCATCTCATAACCAACCCTGGCTCGATTCAGGCCAAGGGATACTTGGTCGTCAGTCCTCCCCGAAATTCCGGCCGGTGAAAACGGATCGCATCCTCTTTCCGCTCTAACGAATGAGTTTCACTGCTGACTCCCTGCAGCGACATGGGATTGCAGCACCATCACCTGCACAATGCTGACAGCCGCCCATCGAGCCTATTTTTTCGTCGTGCTGAGCTTGCAGGCCCGGAAGCGCCAGCCTTCGACTTTTCCCGCTTTGAGCCGACGTTTGTCGAAAGGGTCGCTCTTCTGGGGAAATATCCGCCCGACGCCGCCGCGCCAAAGGTGTCGTCCCGCGATGAGTTCGCCGTCGAGGACCGTATCTCCCACCAGCCTATTGAGGATGGAGGCCTTCTCAAAACCAGCCCGGCCGTGTCCATCGCGAAAATCAGTTTCGTCGATGACAACCGCGTCGATCACTTGCCCAACGTAGAGCAGGTAGTACTGTCCGAAGTCCTTTTCCGTGCCACGCACCCGCAAGTTGATAGGAATGAATGTGTGGACCCCCGGTTCAAGCTCCTCGATGATATTCTTGACGTTCTTCTTCACGGTCCAGACACCCAAGTTCTCGCCGAAGATTTCTGGCATGCCGCCGCTGCGCGGCGGTTTCACGAAATATGGATCGGGAGTCATGGCCAGCAGTTCTGGCGTTAGCGGCTCGCCGCGAGCCATGGGCGCGAAATAGGCAAAATAAAACTCGGTAGTGCGCTCAGTGACAACAATGCGCGTAGACGCAATGTTACCCATGATGAGGTCAGTTCGATCGCGCTTACGCGTTCCCGACTTGTAGGTCATATGTCAGCCTGTCTCGCCACGTCATTCATCTGGTCTGTCACATCACCCTCACCTGCTTCCCGTCCTTGGTGACCGCAAGAAAACTCATTCCAGCTACATTGGCAAAATCGGGATCCAACCTCGCGAGGAAATCATTAGCGGGGAATCACACAACTTATATGATTGCGGCAACCGGCGTATTTGTCGTACCAACGCGCGACGTTGTGAACTGCGGACAGAACCGCTGACTACGGAGGGGGTGCCGTGTTCCCGTTATCCAAGCTCTTGTCTCACCTGATCCAGGTGGGCACTCTCAATGTGACCGACGCGGAAGGGGGTAGCCATACATTTGGTGGCCGCTCACCGGGCCCGATTGTCAATATGAAACTCAGCGATGCACGCCTGTACAAAGCCTTGTTCTTCAGTCCGGAACTGGCGGCCGGTGAAGCCTACATGGACGGCACGCTCACATTTCCCGGCTCCTCGCTTCGCGACTTCCTGACACTCGTGTCGATGAATCAAAACCGGCCGGCAGGCCGGCCGAGCACATTTCATCGGACGATCGGCATCGTTTCCCGGCGGCTCAAGCGCTTCCAGCAGTCCAATCCCATCGGCAAGGCACAGCAGAACATTGCCCACCATTATGATATCGGGAATGAACTCTATCGCTTGTTCTTGGACGATGGCCTGTTTTACTCCTGCGCTTACTTCGAAAACGATGACGACACCCTGGAGGCTGCGCAGAGGGCAAAATGCCGACTGATCGCCGCCAAACTCGGCCTTCGGCCTGGCCAGAGAATTCTCGACATCGGCAGCGGCTGGGGCGGACTGGCGATCTACCTCGCACAGATGGAAGATGTCCACGTGCTCGGCGTTACGCTGTCAAAGGAGCAGCATGCGCTTGCCGAAAAACGCGCGCAGGCTGCCGGTGTCGGCGAGCGCGTTCGTTTTGAGTTGCGCGACTATCGCGAGATCAATCAAAAATTCGACCGCATTGTCTCGGTTGGTATGTTCGAACACGTAGGTGTGCAGCGCTACGATGAGTTTTTTGCCAAGGTTGGCCAGTTGATGCAGGAGGATGGCGTCATGCTCCTGCATTCCATCGGTCATATGAGCCCACCAAGCACGGCGAGTCCCTGGCTGCGAAAGTACATCTTCCCCGGTGCTTACTCGCCTTCGCTCTCCGAGGTATTTCCAGCCGTCGAGCGGAACCGGCTCTGGGTGACCGACTGCGAATTTCTGCGGCTTCACTATGCGATGACATTACGCCATTGGCACACGCGTTTCGAGAAGAACAGGGATCGCATCGCGCAGATGTACGACGAACGCTTCTGCCGCATGTGGGAATTCTATCTGATCAGCGCCGAGATGATGTTCCGTACGGGCGCGCAGGAGGTTTTCCATATGCAGCTGTCCCACAAGCGCGATGCCAGCCCGATCAGGCGGGATTATATTGTTGATGCGCTCCGCCAGCTAAAAGGCCGGGAAGCGGAACGCCTCAAATAAATAACCTCCAAACCCGAGTTGACCAATGGTGTGCGCAACGCTTCAGGTCATAAGCCGGAGCTTCAAGGCCGCATAAGCTACTCACAGCGATAGATTGCAGTCACGATCCCCACGATCGCATCGTTGACATCTTCTTCGGAGTTGCCGAAGCGCGCGGCCGAAAGAGCCAACCGTATATGCTCCAGAAGCGAGACCGGTATGCTGACGGGTTCCGCAAGCGTCGCACCGAATGAACGCGGCAGACACACGCGCCGGCCAGGTTCCTCGTTGAGCATCGACAGACGGCTTTCGATACGGCTGTAGCAGCTTGCCAGACGATCGGCGCGGCAACCGGAGACGAAATCGTAAACGGTTTCGGCGCGCACAGACAGGGAGAATGCCATGCTTGAAAAGACGAGCACCAGCAACGAGGATGTGCGCACGGGCGACTCCTGAGCGGCCGGGCTTGGCAGAGCCTAGCACGCGATCGCGCCGCCGTAACGTGGCGGTGGCAGATAAACTCACAGAAGCAGTCTCGTGTTCCCAGGGGCGAACTGGCAGCTCGCACCGCCATCAACTTGCACGATAGCGCCTTCGTGCAAGTTTCTAGGCGCGTTGCCTTTGACGATGGCGCAAGGCAAGCGTGCGCCCCTCTTCGAGCAACCGGGCGATTTCATCATCGTTGAACGCGCGTTCGGACCGATTGGCGACCCCGAGCGCTCCGACGACCACCGATCCATCAAAAATCGGCACGACGATGGAACCCGCAAGGCCGGTCGCCTTGGCACCCGGGCGCACGTCGCCGCTGGTATCGGTCTGAAGGTTGCACGCGTTGACGGGTTGCCGGCGCTCCACGGCAAGTCCCGCCATTCCCTTGCCGACAGGTATGGTTTGGATGATGGCGAGGACGTTTTCCGGCATACCGAGGGTGGCTGCGCTCAGATGCAGATGGCCGTCCGCGCCGAGGAAATGGATGGTGCCGCTGTCTGCGGAAAATTCCCGAACGATGCGCGCCAATGCGGTCGCCTCATCCTCGGGGGCATCGGTGGGCGCGGGGTTTGTCACAGGCATCCTCCTTCAAAAGGCTTCATAAGAACCTTGCGGTTTGCAGGACTTGCTTAAAAGGCCGGCATACGAGCGCACTATTCGGACGGCGCGAGCGCGAGCGGCCATTCCTCCGCGATATAGCGTAGAAACCAGACGCTGAACCGTTCGGGCGCTATACAAGCATCCGCACGAAGACGCGCGGGCGTGCACCACTGGTAGCCTTCAGCTTCTTCAGGGTTGGGAGCAACCGGTCCGTCGTACCTGCCGCGAAAAACGTGCACGATCTCGTGCTCAGTAATGCCGTTGTCGAACGTAGCGCGATATTGAACCGTACCCAACCCCTCAAGGGGGCATGCAAAACCCATTTCTTCAAGAAGCCGCCGCCGGGCAGCAGTCTCGACCGGCTCACCTGGTCTGGGATGGCCACAACAGGTGTTGGTCCACAGCCCGCCTGAGTGATACTTCGTGGCCGCGCGCTTCTGCAGAAGCTGTCTGCCGTTGGAGTCCCAAACGATCACCGAGAAGGCCCGGTGCCGCAATCCACGCCGATGGGCGTCGATCTTCTCCGCCACGCCGACTTCGCGGTCGTTGCCGTCGACAAGAATAAGCGCCTCACCGGCTTCGTTCATTTCAAACTGGTCCTATTCCTCGAAGATATGCGACAGCATCAAGCGTTTCACGTCCGTGGCATCGATCCCCCCATCAGGCACCAGATGCGGCTCTGAAGACAAGAACAAAGGCCCGTCTTCCGCGGGAAGATCGGCGCGGCCATGGGAGCCTTTGACAAGCGTGGCGTCGAGCGGGATGACATCCATCAGCGTTCGAAATCCCAAGGCCTTCTTAGCGAGCCGCCAGCCTATTGCAATTTTTGGCCAGCGGATCTCGGGGTCGAGGAACAGCTCGACGGGATCGTATCCGGGCTTCTTGTGAATATCGACAGTGCGCGCGAAATCCGGTGCCCGGCAGTCGTCGATCCAATAGTAGTAGGTGAACCAGGCATCCTGTTCGGAAAGGACGACAAGTTCGCCCGAGCGTAGATGGTCGATTCCGTAATCGGCCTGCTGGCGGCGATCCAGAACGTGCGCAACGCCGGGCAACTGCTCCAGGACCCTGCGAACTGCGGACATGTCCCGCTCATCGCGTACGTACACGTGGGCGATCTGATGGTCCGCCAGTGCAAAGGCACGCGACTGGGGAATGTCGATAATCTCGCCGCCCATCTCGTCGCGAATGCATAAAAGCCCAGCCTGCCGCAGCGTCCTGTTGATATGGACGGGCCGCGTGACCGGTACGATACCGTATTCGGAAAGAACGATCACGCGCCGGCCGAGCGACTGGGCGCAGGCAATGAGAGCGCCGGCAACGGCATCGACCTCCGTCACGTCCTTGATGATATCAGGGTGGCGCGGCCCCAAGCGCTGCAGACCATAGTCGAGATGCGGCAGATACACGAGCATCAGCGTGGGATCGCGGGTCTTGAGCACATGGCTCGCGGCGTCGGCGATCCAACGGCTCGAGGCAATGGAGGTTGCCGGGCCCCAGAAATGAAAAAGAGGAAACGGGCCAAACTTGTCTGTCAGCTCCGATCTCAGGTCGCCTGGAACGGAGTAGCAGTCCGGCAGTTTCCGGCCGTCCGCCTTATAGATCGGGCGCGGCGTTACGGCGATGTCCGTGGTCGCCGCCATGGCGTACCACCAAAACATATTGGCGCAGGTGAACGCGGGATCCTTGGCCTTTGCCGCATCCCAGATGCGCTCGCCTGCGATCAGCCGGTTGGACTGGCGCCACAACCAGACCTCCATCAAATCGCGAAAGAGCCAGCCGTTCCCCACGATGCCGTGGCCGCTTGGCGGCAGGCCCGTGAGGAACGTGGCCTGCGCAGAGCACGTGAGGGCTGGCGTCACGGTCTTGAGCGGCCGTCGGCATCCCCTAGCCGCAAGCGCTGCCAAATGTGGTGCATGTGGGCCAAGAAGAGCTGGGGTCAACCCAACGATGTTGATGACGATCGTAGGATGCATCGAGCAGGGCGTCGATCCTATTTCTTGAGCGAATGGACGTAGGCGATGATCTTCAGAATTTGATCCTGCGTCACGCCACGTTCGGAGAAGGAGCGCATTGCTCCAGAGGCACCGGAGTGAATGATCTCGAACATGCCGACATCCGTGTTGGCGCGCGAGTTTACATAGACGTCATCGACGAGACTGGGGCCCATGCCGCCAGTCGCATCGGCATGATGGCAAGCTTGACAGTTTTCCTCAAAGAGGATCTTCCCGGCAGCCAAGGCATCGGCATTGCCAGTGTAAGGGTTGACGCCATCCTTGCGGAAGGATTTGACCGCGTCGGTAATCTCTTCGCCCTTGATGGGTGAGAGATCGAGCACGGAATCATCAAGAGCATGGCGGAACTCCACGTCGGCACGAACAGGAGGTGCGGGCAGGGTCAGCACGGCCGCTGTCGCCAAAATCGCGGTGTAAAAAGACGCGTTTGATCTGGAATACGTCTGTCTCATCGGTTGTTCCATCTGGATTTTTCAGCACGAGGCAGACAGAAGGCCCTCGGCATGTGGCGCGAGAGCCTTCCGTGCGTGGCGTTACGATGCGGCGGATGTCAGCGCATCGTTATTTCTTGGTCTTTGCGACTTCCGCACCGGCCGGAACCTTGTCCGCAGGAACGACCTTCCACAAGGAGCCCGGCGGGTTTGCCGTGGCGCCCCTGTCGTCGAGGTAGAAGCAGTTGCAGTTGACAGCGAGAACAGTGCCATCCTCGTCAGTATTACCTGCCGTGAACTGCAGTGCCGTCTGCGCCAGTTCCTGTAGCTGCCACTTGCTGCCATCCCAGCCGGTTCCGAAGACGCGACCCGAGCACCAGTCGCCCGTCAGGAAGACGCCATTCATGCCGCCGTAGTTGGCAACGCCGAGCCCCATCACGGAGCAACCCCAACCGTCCTTCAGCTTCTCGGCGCCAGGATAGGGTTCCTGGTGGGGATATTCTGCAACCGGAAGCACGCCCACTTGCGGGCAGGTATCGTTGGGTCCTCTCAACGGATGGCACTTGGAACCCATGTTGAACTTCCAGCCGTAGTTCTCGCCACCCTTGCTCGAAGCCGGTTGCCAGTTGATCTCTTCCAGATGGTTCTGGCCAACGTCGGCGATGAAGAGATCGCCGGTCTTGGCGTCGAAGTGGAACGAGTAGGGGTTGCGCAAGCCGTAGGCCCACGACTCGCCCCGTGCACCCATGTGAATCTTAGAGAAGCCATCCTCGGTGACGCCGAAGAGGGTCATCATGCGATCCTGGTAAGCGCGGGCCCATGGATTGGTGTCGGGGATCTTGTAGGCCAAGTTATCTGGCGTATCGACATCGACGCGCAGCATCTTGCCCCACAACACGTCCTTGCGCTGTCCGGCATCGAGAGGATCGCCCTCCCAACCGGCGTCGCCTTTGCCGATGTACAGGAAGCCATCGGGACCGAACTGAATTCCGCCGCCGTAGTGATTGTAGTACGGCTGAGGGATGTTCAAGATCACCTTCACGCTCTTGTTGGCCTGCTCGACCGTCACCTCGTCGGGGCTCGATTTGTCGACGGTGTAGCGTGCGATGATGTGCGCGCCGTTGAAAGGCAGCGACGCATAGCTCACGAAGAAGTATCCGTTTTCTTTGAATTTCGGGTGGAACGCGACCGCCCACAATCCCTGTTCGACAAATCCGGTCTGCACCTCGCTGCCGAGCGGACTGTTCTTCGTAAGATCAAGGAAGGGCTTCTCGTTCACCTTACCGTCTTTGGTGACGATCTTGATCTTGCCTTGGCGCTCAACAACGAAGATGCGGCCGGTTCCGTCTCGCGCGGATGCGACACCGACGGGATCGAAGAAACCGTCGGCAACCTTGACCAGTGCGATCTTCGGATCTCCGGGCAGTTTGCCACCTGGCCGAGCCACTTGCTCTGATGTCTTCGGAACTTCCTGGGCAACACCGGATATCGATCCCGTTGCGAGGAAGCCAGCCGCCAACATCGACGCGGACATTACGAACCGCATTCGCATTTGGACATTCTCCCATTAAATACTTTTTCTCGACTTTTTGCGTGAGAATTGCGCAGGTGCTTGCTGCACAGCAGCGCAAATGGAAACTGACGTTTTGTTTCTCACGCCGCCGATAAAACTACGAGACATTTGCGAATAGCAATGAAGAAAATTTTTGTCACAGGAAAGTTATTAGAAGTGGGAATTCTCGGCGATGCTGCGCGCCTAGTCTTCCTGAGTTTTTGCGGGAATAATTCCCAAACGATCATTTGACCGTCGTCCTGTGCATCGCCAGACAAGGGGCAGGGCATATTCGTGTGAACGTCCCAAGAGGTCTCGCAGTTGTCAGGTACTTTTAAATGGAGCAGTACTTGAGCGGATCACTCCCCGGCCGAGCGGCGATGCCCGTTGGTCAATGGAGTTATCCATCGCGCCCCGGGCGATCTTCCTCGGAAAATATGGGGAGCGATGGCAGGGGAAGCATCAAATTGAGAGTGTCGCCTGAAGGAATTACTGTGCCCAATATCAAGCCTAATGACCCTATTCTCAGTATTCCGCCCTTGAACACAGATATATGGGATAATTGCGCGCGAACATTCCAACAGCGCTTCTCCGTCGAATTTTCGTTTCCTGTCTGCTTTACCCGAGACATCTTTGGAAAAGACAACAAAACGCTTTTCGAAATCGTCGAAGGTCAATCACAGCGGCGCCGATCCCATCGGCTGGCGTTTGTATTGGACGAGGGTGTCGCGCGCGAGATGCCGGACCTCGCCAGGCGCATAGCCGCGTATGTGGATGCCTGGCCGGACCTGTCGCTCGCCGGCCCCGTTGAAACGATCGTCGGCGGTGAAGCCGCAAAGAACGATCCGGCACTCGTGGTCAGCCTGCAGCAACGCTTCGTCTCGCTCGGGCTCGATCGGCACTCTTATGTCGTGTGCGTCGGCGGCGGCGCCGTCCTCGATCTCGTCGGCTACGCAGCGGCCACGACACATCGCGGCATTCGCCACATCCGCATCCCGACCACGGTTCTGGCGCAGAACGACTCCGGCATCGGCGTGAAAAACGGGATCAATTCCTTCGGCGTCAAGAACCTGCTCGGCACCTTTGTTCCACCCCATGCCGTCATCAACGACTCCGCGTTCATCGACGTGCTTCCCGGACGTGACAAGCGTGCAGGCATGGCCGAGGCAGTAAAGGTTGCGCTCATCCGGGACAGAAATTTCTTTGAGTGGCTTGAGGAAACCGCCGAGGCATTGGCGATCTTTGCATCAGCGCCGCTCGAGAGATTGATCCGGCATTGTGCCTTGCTCCATATGTGCCAGATCGCTCATGGGGGCGATCCGTTTGAGCGCGGGAGTGTGAGGCCGCTCGACTTCGGACACTGGGCAGCCCACAAGCTGGAAGTGCTGTCCAACTACGAACTGCGCCACGGAGAGGCGGTAGCCATCGGCATCGCATTGGACACGCGCTATTCGGTTTTGGCTGGCCTGTTGCCTGAGGGCGAGGAGATGCGTGTTTGCCGGCTCTTGCGGCAGCTCGGCTTCACCCTATGGCATGATGCCTGCGATCTGAAAGATACGTCCGGATCTCGCAGCCTCTTAAAGGGGCTGGAGGAATTCCGCGAACACCTGGGGGGTGATCTCACGATCACTCTGTTGACCCAACTGGGCAGTGGACTTGAAGTCAATAAGATGGATGAGCGGCTTGTCGATGACGCGCTCGATTGGTTGCGCGCGGAGGCATCGCACTGATGCAACTCGATCTGCCGGGGCGGCCGCATCTTACCTATTGTAGTAACATTCACGCAGGAGAGACGTGGGACGAAATCGATCGGTCGCTTCGGCACTACATCCTGCGCGTCAAGGCCGAGGTTTCACCTGATGCGCCCATGGGCATCGGCCTGCGGCTCTCTGCCATCGCTGCACACGAGCTGTCCGGTCCTGGAGCGCGCGCCAGATTCAAGCATTTCCTCACAACACACGATTGTTACGTCTTCACGATCAACGCCTTTCCCTACGGCAATTTTCACGGCGAACGTGTGAAAGAACGCGTGTACGAACCGGATTGGCGCTCGCAGGAACGGCTACGGTTTACGAACCAGGTCGCAGACATCCTCGACGACATCGCACCTCCGGGTCTCGGCGCCAGCATCAGCACCGTTCCTGGGGCCTTTCGCGCGAACGTCACGACGCCGGCCGACATCGCAGCCATTACGGAAGGTTTCGTTCGCGCCGCGGCGCATCTGGCAACGATCCGGCAGCGGAACGGCCGCATGCTCGCTCTTGCCATAGAACCAGAACCCGCATGCTTTCTGGAAACCACGGCGGAGGCTGTACGCTTCTTCGAAGATCACCTTTATGCGGCGCCGGCGCGCGCGCTGTTCTCGCAGTTGACTGGCCGCGCGCTTGCCGCTGCGGAGGCGGATCTACGGCAACATATTACGCTTTGCTTTGACGTGTGCCATTCGGCGGTGGCGTTCGAGGAGACGCAGGCGGCGCTCGATACGGTGCGCTCCGCGGGCATCGGGATCGGCAAGCTGCAGCTGAGCTCCGCGCTGCGGGCGACGGGCGAAGCGGCATCCTTCGAGCGATTGCTCGGCCGCTTTGACGATCGCGTCTACCTCCACCAGACCGTGCAGCGGCAGGATGGACTTTTAACCCGTTACACGGATTTGCCAGACGCGTTTGCGTCTGCGCAACGCGGTGATGGCGGCGCTGAGTGGCGCGTGCATTGCCACGTTCCTGTGTTCTTGGAGCACTACGAGACGCTGGGATCGACCCAGAAGAACCTGCGCGAGGCGCTCTCCCTGTGCCGGGCACGCGAAGTCTCGCCGCATCTTGAAGTCGAGACTTACACATGGGCGGTGCTGCCAAGCGGCGCGCGTAACGGCGATCTCGGTGATGACATTGTGCGGGAGCTGTTATGGGTGCGATCGGAGCTCGGCGCGTGACGACATTGCCTGCCCTCTTGCGGCTTGCTCGCGTTTCGAATTTGCCGACTGTCTGGAGCAACGTCCTGGCCGCCGGCGTTCTAGCCGGTGGGCTTTCCGCGGGTGGCATGGCACTGACTCTCTTTGCCATGTCCGCCATGTACACCGGTGGAATGATCCTCAATGATGCGTTCGATCGCGAGATCGATGCGCGCGAGCGGCCGTTACGTCCAATCCCATCTGGCGCGATTTCGACGCCTGTTGCGTGGTCGGTCGGCTTGGCGTGTCTCGTGACGGGCGTCATCACGCTGGCGGCATTTGGCGCCAAGAGCGCTGGCGGCGGCATCGCGCTTGCTGCCGCGATTTTGCTTTACGATGCCTGGCACAAGGGAAATCCCTTGTCCCCCTTGATCATGGGAACATGCCGCGCCCTGGTCTACATCGGTACGGCATTGGCTGCGGGCGCGGTGCTGTCAGGACCGATCCTGTATGCCGCACTGGCCTTGTTGCTCTACATCGCCGGACTGACGCGGGCCGCCAAGGGCGGCGCCTTTCGCGATCTCGCCAGTTCCTGGCCACTGATATTGCTTCTGGCGCCGCTGATCGTGGCCTTGGCTTCAGGCACGATGACGGCCGCCAGCATGGCATTTGCCGTCGCCGCGCTGGCAGCCGTTGGATGGGCGATCGCGCTGCTACGCTCCCAGGGACCCGGCCAGCGCGAGGCGGCGATAGGACTGCTGATCGCCACCATCGCGCTGATGGATGGTGTTGTAGCGGCTGCGCACGGCAAGCCGGACGTGGCCTTTGTCTGCCTCGGCCTCTTCGTCGTGACGTTACTTGCGCAACGCTTCGTGCCCGGAACTTGAAATTGAGTGAGCCGCTCCATGACCATTTCACAGGATGCCGCCGTACAAATTTCGAAAGCGAAAGCCCTGCTTCATGGCTGGCTTTCCCGGCGGCTTTCCGCGGAAGCCACGTCCTGGCTCGATCAGCAGATCGAGGTGCTCGAAGCGGGACAACGCCCCCAGCAGCTTGCGATTGCGATCGGATTGGCTCCGCGCAAGGTTGGAAAGGCAGATCTCGACTTGACGGCCGCGGAATTCCAGGCTGCGCAGGGTGTTCGTCCAGGTCTGGACCCTGGGGGGTGGAGCGTCGATCAAGCCGCTCGCATTCTGCTGGTGCTGGCAAGCGCGGGCACGAACCGCGACGCATTTGCAGAGAGTATCGAGCGCATCTTCGCCGCCGCAGAGATCGGTGAGCAGATCGCCCTCTTGCGCGGTCTGCCTCTCCTGCCCGAGCCGGAGCGACTGATGCCGTATGCGGCTGAAGGCGTCCGTTCGGCCATGCAGCCGATCTTCGAAGCCGTTGCACACTGCAATCCCTATCCTCGCGAACGCTTCAGCGAGGCACAGTGGAATCAAATGGTGGTCAAGACGTTGTTCATCGGCAGCCGCCTATCGCCGATTCAGGGGCTGGACGACCGGCGCAATGCCGATCTGGCACGGATGCTTGTCGACTATGCGGCGGAGCGCCAAGCCGCCAGGCGCTCGATTTCGCCGGAGCTTTGGCGTTGCGTCGCGCCGTTCGCACGCGACAATGAGATCGCGACATTGTCAGAGATCCTTCTTTCCGGCACGCAAGCGGAGCGCTCCGGTGCCGCCTTGGCACTTTATGAATGTCCCCTGCCCTCCGCGAAAGCCGCTTTGAGCCCACACGCCGACCTGGTATCCGCAATCGAAGCTGGACGCCTTTCCTGGAATTCGATCTCCTAATCCCGTCACGCCTGGAGCCGCCCCATGTATATCGATCCGCACGCCCATATGATTTCGCGCACCACTGACGACTACGAAGCCATGGCAAGAAACGGCGTGGTGGCTGTCATCGAACCCGCGTTCTGGATCGGGCAGGCACGCACCAACGTGGGAAGCTACAAGGACTATCTTTCGCACATCTTGGGTTTCGAACGCTTCCGGGCAGGACAATTCGGCGTGCGCCACTATTGCTGCGTCGGCCTCAACTCGAAGGAGGCGAACAATGAAGCTCTTGCCGAGGCGGTCATGGAAATCCTGCCTGGATTCGCCACCAAGGAAGGCGTCGTGGCGATTGGCGAGATCGGTTACGATGAGCAGACCGCCCTCGAGGATAAATATTTTCGCCTGCAGCTCGATCTCGCGCGCGAGCTGGATCTACCCGTGATGATTCACACACCCCACCGCGACAAGAAGCGCGGCGCATCGCGTTCCATGGACGTCATCATCGAGCATAAGCTCGACCCATCGCGGGTCGTCATCGATCACGTCAACGAGGAGACGATCAAGGAGGTGAAGGATCGCGGGTTCTGGGCTGCATTTTCGATCTATCCGCATTCCAAGATGACGGCCGAGCGCATGGTGGCGCTCGTGAAGAGCTTCGGACCCGAGCAGCTGATCGTCGATTCTGCTTGCGACTGGGGTGTGTCCGATCCGCTCTCGGTGCCCAAGACAGCAAAACTGATGGCCGAGCAAGGTGTGCCGGATGCAGCGATCAGGCTCGTCACCTACGCCAACGCCCTCACGGTTTACGGCAAGAGCGGGCAGATGGCAGAGGCCGACTGGCTCGCCCCACCGGCTATCGACCAGCGAACGCTCTATCAAGGCAACACAGTGCTGCGAGGCGGACAAACACCACGGGTCGGACAATCTGAATCGTGATCATGCCGATCATGCTCGAGCCTCACCGCGGAGCGCAGACGCGGCAGCCGAGTCCTCAATTCCTCGTGCCTTGGCGGAACTGAGAGCCCGATAAGATCGTTTTCTCCGAAAACGAAGGGATCGAAAGGACACGCAATGGCAAAGAACACGATCTGCCTGTGGTACGATAAGGATGCCGAGGCCGCTGCCCGCTTCTACGCCCAGACATTTCCCGACAGCGAGGTGGGTGCCGTCCACCGTGCGCCGAGCGACTACCCATCAGGCAAGGCGGGCGACGTTCTGACGGTGGAATTCACGGTCGCCGGCATTCCCTGTCTTGGTCTCAACGGTGGTCCCGCTTTCAAGCATAACGAAGCCTTCTCCCTCCAGATTGCCACCGACAATCAGGAAGAGACCGACCGCTACTGGAACGCCATCGTGGACAATGGCGGCCAGGAAAGTGCGTGCGGTTGGTGCAAGGACAAGTGGGGCGTGTCCTGGCAAATTACGCCGCGCGTGCTGACCGAGGCGCTGGCTGCCGGTGGCGACGAGGCAAAGCGCGCGTTTGATGTGATGATGGGCATGGGGAAGATCGACGTCGCCGCGATCAAGGCCGCACGGCGCGGGTGAGTTTGCGCCGTCTGGTGCGCAGGGATCTCACGTCAGGATTCAGGATTATGGAATCGCGTGCCTTTCCCCCTCCCCCAGTGGAAGAGGGACGGGCGCGGGCGAGGGCCAGGCGCGTCTGTATGATCGGAAAAAACGCTCCAGATAGCACACTGTGCTTTCGATCTTCGAATGTCCCGGGATGCGTTCGCTAGTGCACGAGAAATTGCCAACGTCCTGATCTTTACATCGTCCTTATTTGCGCGGGCGGCTTTCCCAATCGAGACCTTATGCCGTCCTGGCGCACTCTGCCCTCCACCGCATGAACTTGGAGGAGCAACAGCATGCTCGACCTAGTCTTCCTCGCTCTCGGCCTCGGCGGCTTCGCCCTGATGGGTGCCTACGCGGCGCTCTGCGACTGGCTCTAGGAGGCCGCCATGAGCGAACCCCTCATCGGGCTACTGGTCGCCATCGGGCTCGGCGCTTATCTCATCTACACCCTGCTTCGGCCCGAGAAGTTCTGATCCTCGGGAGGTGAACCTATGACATTCGTTGGTTGGCTGCAGATCGCGTTGGTGCTCGGCGCGGTCCTCGCCTGTGCCTGGCCGCTCGGCCTCTATATGGCCCGCGTGTTTCAGGCCGAGAAGACATTTCTCACGCCAGTGCTGCTCCCTGTTGAGCGCGCGTTCTACAACGCAGCAGGCATCAGGTTCGAGAAAGAGCAATCCTGGCTCGCATACACGCTCGCGATGCTCGCCTTCAATGCGCTCGGATTTCTCATCCTTTATGCGCTGATGCGATTGCAGGCGCTGTTGCCTCTCAACCCGCAGAGGTTTGCCGGGGTTGCCCCCGATCTTGCCTTCAACACGGCGATGAGCTTCACGACCAACACGAACTGGCAAGCCTACGGCGGCGAGACGACCATGAGCCATCTCGTGCAGATTGCTGGTCTTACCGTGCAGAACTTCCTTTCGGCTGCGACCGGCATCGCATTGGCGATCGCCGTCACACGCGCCTTCGCGCGCAGCTCGGCACAAACGCTGGGCAACTTCTGGGCCGATATGACCCGCGCGACGCTTTACGTGCTGCTGCCGCTGGCTGTCCTGGTCGCCATCGCCTTTGCATTGACCGGTGTGCCACAGACCCTGGCCGGCAGCATCGAGGCGACGACGCTGGAGGGCGTAAAGCAGACGATCGCGCTCGGCCCCGTTGCCAGCCAGGAGGCGATCAAGCAGCTCGGCACAAACGGCGGCGGATTCTTCAACGCCAATGCCGCCCATCCCTTCGAGAACCCGAACGCCTGGTCGAACGCACTCTCGATCTGGAGCATGCTGCTGGTGGCGACTGCGCTCACGTTCACCTTCGGGCGGATCGTCGGCGACAGGAGGCAGGGTCTCGCGCTGCTGTTTGCGATGTATGTCCTGCTGATTTCGGCAACCGCCGTCGTCTACTGGGTGGAGGCGTCCGGCAACCCGCTGCTGGCCAATGCCGGTGTCGACATTGCCGCCGGCAACATGGAGGGCAAGGAGATCCGTTTCGGGCAAGCCCTCTCGGCCCTCTATGTGGTCGCCACGACTGGCCTGTCCTGCGGTGCCGTCAACACCATGCACAACTCCCTGATGCCACTCGGCGGATTAGTGCCGCTCTTCCTGATGCAGCTCGGCGAGATCCTGCCGGGCGGCGTCGGCTCGGGCTTGTACGGCATAATCGTCGTTGCGCTGCTGACGGTGTTCATCGCGGGCCTGATGGTTGGCCGCACGCCTGAATATCTCGGCAAGAAAATCGAGGCGCGCGAGATGAAGCTCGCCATGCTGGCGGTGCTGATACTGCCGCTCGTCATCCTCGGCTTCTCGGCGGCGTCCGCGATGTTGCCCAAGGCGCTCGAAAGCCTGGCCAACCCAGGTCCGCGCGGCTTGACCGAGATTCTCTATGCCTACTCGTCCGCTGCAGGCAACAACGGATCGGCATTCGCGGGGCTGTCTGCCAATACGACTTGGTACAACACCACCCTCGGCATCGCGATGCTGCTCGGCCGCTTCGCCTACATCGTGCCAGTGATGGCGATTGCGGGCGCTTTGGCGGCCAAGAAGAAAGTGCCGGTCTCGCCAGGCACATTCCCGACGCACGGGCCCCTGTTCATCGGCCTGCTCGTCGGCGTCATCCTGATCCTTGGCGGACTGCAGTACTTCCCGGCCCTCGCGCTCGGCCCGATCGTCGAGCACTTCCTGATGCATGCCGGCAGGACCTTCTGATGGAGCGCACCATGGCTCGTGCCAGAACAACATCACTCTTCGACACCGGTATCCTGCGGCAAGCCGCGCTCGACGCGGTCGCAAAACTGGCCCCCACCAAGCTTGTGCGAAACCCCGTCATGTTCGTGACCGGCACGGTGGCGGTTCTCGTCACGCTCGTTTTCATCCGCGATCTGCTGTATGGGCGAGCCGGTCTTGGCTTCACCGGGCAAATTGCAGCCTGGCTGTGGTTCACAGTGATTTTCGCCAACTTCGCGGAGGCGATCGCAGAGGGGCGCGGCAAGGCTCATGCCGACGCCCTGCGGTCCACTCGGGGCGACACGCAGGCGAAAGTTCTCCTGCATCCGGATGATCCGGCCGACGATCTGTGGGAGCCGAAATCAGCGGATTTGCTCGATGTCGGGGAAATCGTTCTGGTCGAGGCAGGAGACACGATTCCGGCCGACGGTGACGTCGTGGCCGGTATCGCTTCGGTCAACGAGTCCGCAGTCACAGGCGAGTCGGCGCCCGTCATCCGTGAATCGGGCGGTGACCGCTCGGCCGTCACAGGCGGAACGGTCGTGCTGTCCGACTGGATCAGAGTGCGCGTTACATCGGCTCCGGGCTCGTCCTTTCTCGACCGCATGATCGCGCTGGTCGAGGGCGCACAAAGGCAGAAAACACCCAACGAACTCGCGCTCTCGGTCCTGCTGTCGGGGATGACGCTGATCTTCCTGATCGCCGTTACGACCTTGTGGGGACTTGCCGGCTATTCCGGCACAGTCCTGTCGGTCACGGTGCTGGTCGCACTGCTGGTCACGCTGATCCCGACCACGATCGGCGGGCTGCTTTCCGCCATCGGTATCGCCGGCATGGACCGTCTTATCCGGTTCAACGTCATGGCGACATCCGGGCGGGCCGTGGAAGCGGCGGGCGACGTCGACACGCTTCTTCTCGACAAGACCGGCACGATCACGTTCGGCAACCGTCTTGCGACCGCTTTCATCCCCGCTTCAGGCTTCACCGACAACGACGTCGCTGCAGCGGCACTGCTTTCATCGCTCTCCGACGAGACGCCGGAAGGCCGCTCGATCGTGGCCCTCGCCAAAGGCAATCATGCGCAGACCGAGCCTGATCTGGGATCGCGTGCGGCGGCGTTCATCCCATTCTCCGCCCAGACAAGGATCTCGGGCATCGATGTCGATGGGCGCCAGATCCGCAAAGGGGCCGTCGATGCGGTGCTCAGAGCAATCGGCACGGCCCTGAACGACACACCCGCCGCTTTCCGCGAGGCCGTCGAGCGCATCTCCCGCACCGGTGGAACGCCACTCGCAGTTGCCGACGGCAACCAGCTTCTCGGCGTCATACATCTGAAAGACGTGGTGAAGCCCGACATCAAGGAACGTTTTGCGGCCTTGCGCGCGATGGGCATCAAGACTGTAATGGTCACCGGCGACAACCCGGTCACCGCCGCGGCTATCGCCTCGGAAGCCGGCGTCGATGACTACATCGCCGAAGCCACGCCGCAGGACAAACTCGCCTATATCAAAGCCGAGCAGGGCAAGGGCCGTTTGATCGCGATGTGCGGCGATGGCACAAACGACGCGCCTGCCCTGGCGCAGGCTGATGTCGGCGTCGCCATGCAGTCTGGCACTCAGGCTGCCCGCGAGGCCGGCAACATGGTCGATCTCGACAGCAATCCGACCAAGCTCATCGAAGTGACCGAAATCGGCAAGCAACTCCTGATGACGCGCGGCTCGCTGACGACTTTCTCGATCGCCAACGATGTCGCCAAGTACTTCGCGATCATCCCAGCGCTGTTCCTGGCGACCTACCCGGAGCTTGGCGCGCTCAACATCATGAACCTCGCGACGCCCGAAAGCGCCATCCTGTCGGCAGTCATCTTCAACGCACTGATTATCGTTGCGCTGATCCCGCTGGCGCTCAAAGGCATCGCTTACCAGCCGATCGGCGCCGCCGCCCTCCTGCAGCGCAACCTGCTCGTCTATGGGCTCGGTGGGCTCATCGTGCCCTTCGTCGGCATCAAGCTTATCGACCTCGCCGTCTCGGCGTTGCGGCTCGCCTGAAGGAGAACCTCCCATGCTTGCGCATTTTCGTCCCGCACTGGTCATGATGGTGCTTTTCACCCTGCTTACAGGGCTCGCATACCCGCTGGCGATGACTGGCTTGGCGCAGCTCGTCCTTCCGACGGCCGCGAACGGCAGCCTGATGATCCGGGGCAATACAGTCGTTGGCTCGGAGCTTGTCGGCCAGTCCTTCACATCGGATCGGTATTTCTGGCCACGGCCGTCTGCTACCGGCGACAAAGAATATAATGCCGCCAGTTCGTCCGGCTCTAACCTCGGCCCCTTATCCAAGAAATTGATCGAGCGTGTGAACGGCGATGTGGCTGCTCTGCGCAAGGCTGGCGCAACAGGCTCCGTTCCGGCAGACGCGGTAACCACCTCGGCGAGTGGGCTTGATCCGCATATCTCGCCCGCATTTGCTGCCCAGCAGGTCGCGCGCATTGCGGCGGCCCGAAAGCTTCCCGAGGCGCAAGTCCGCGATCTCGTCGAACGGACAACTGAGTGGCCGTTCCTTGGGCTCTTCGGAGAGCCGAGGATCAACGTGTTCCGATTGAATCTTGCTCTTGACGCGACCCCGCCCCACGGTGCCGGATAGGCCGTGATGGCCGAGCCGAGCACCACATCCTCCAAGGAAAAGCGCCCTTCCCCCAAGGCGCTGCTCGAGCTTGCCGCTGGGGAGAATCGCGGCAAGCTCAAGGTGTTTCTCGGCATGGCGCCCGGCGTCGGCAAAACCTACGCCATGCTCTCGGCTGCGCGCGCCCAGAAAGCAGAGGGTACCGATGTCGTCGTCGGGGTCGTCGAAACCCACGGACGATCCGAAACCGCGGGCCTGCTCGACGGCCTTGAGGTGCTGCCACGCAGACCGGTCCCTTACCGCCGCCGCACGCTGATGGAGTTCGACGTTGAGGCGGCCATCGCGCGCAGGCCGAAGCTTCTGCTCGTCGACGAGTTCGCCCATACGAACGCGCCGGGCCTCATCCACCCCAAGCGCTACCAGGATGTGGAGGAGATTCTTCGCAAGGGCATCGATGTCTGGACCACACTCAACATCCAACATCTCGAAAGTCTGCAAGACGTCGTTCAGAAGATCACCGGTGTCCGCGTGCAGGAGACGGTCCCTGACAAGGCAATCGAAAAGGCCGACGAAATCGTCGTCATCGACCTGCCCCCGGAGGAGCTGATCCAGCGGCTGAAGGAGGGCAAAGTCTACCTGCCGGAGAACGCTCGCCGCGCCATCGATCAGTTCTTTCGCCCGAGCAACCTGACCGCGCTGCGCGAACTCGCCTTGCGCCGCACCGCCGACCGCGTTGACGAGCAGATGTTGGCCCAGCTTCGCCAGCAGGGGATCGAAGGCCCGTGGCCAACCGCAGAACGCATACTTGTGTGCGTAGGAAGCGATGCGCATTCCGAGGCTGTAATACGCGTGGCGGGCAGGCTCGCCAGAGCACAGAAGTCCGAATGGGTCGCGTTGCACCTTAAGCCAAGAGACCGGGAGATCGCTGACCGTGCCGTGGTTCGCCGCACCGAGAAAATGATGCGTCTGGCCGAGCGCCTCGGTGCGAGCACAGCGCGGCTCAATGCTACCGATCTTGCTGGCGATATCCTCTCTTACGCCAAGCGCAACAACATCACGCAGATCATCATCGGCCGCTCGAAGGCTGGACGCATTGCCCGTCTGCTGGGCCATTCCCTGTCCCGCGACCTCGTCCGGCGGGCAGACGGCCTGTCGGTTCTGATTGTGGCGCCGGAAACGGAAAAGCCGCCCAAAGGTCACCGCCCTGCGATACCTCAAAAAGCCTGGGCATCGCCTGCGACATTGGCCACATCCATTGCGGTTGCCACAGGCGCAGTCACAGCATCAGTCGTGGTCGGGCTTGCGCTCGAGCAGGCCACGCGGCTGCCAAACCTTTCGATGGTTTTCCTGCTCGCCGTGCTCTTATGCGGCATGCGGTTTGGTACGCTGTCGGCGATTGCGGCGTCGGTGTTGTCGTTCCTTGCGTACAATTTCTTTTTCATTGGCCCGCGCTACACCTTCACCATCGCCGAGCCTCATGAGTTGCTGTCCCTGTTCATTTTCCTGACTGTCGCAATCGTAACCGGATCGCTGGCAGGCCGGCTGAGGGAGCAGGCGACAGCCACGCGCGAGCGCGCGGAAGCGATGCAGGCGCTGTTCGATTTCTCTCGAAAACTCTCCGGTGCGCCCAAGCTCGACGACGTGCTCTGGCTGCTGGCGAGCCAGGTCGCAACGATCGCCAAGGGTAAATCCGTCGTTCTTCTGGATCAAGGCAAGGGGCTCTCGATCGAGAGCAGTTGGCCGCCCGAAGATGAGCTGGCCACATCGGATTGGGCGGCGGCACGATGGGCAAACGAGAAGCAGGAGCCTGCCGGACGCGGCACGGAGACATTGCCGTCGGCGCGCTTCCACTTCCGTCCCATGCTTGGCTCCAAGGGTTCGATTGGAGCCGTTGGCATCGATCCGGGCGATGCAGACGAAGCGATGAGTGAGTCCGTAGCCGCGACGATGCAGTCCTTCACCGAGCAGGCAGCCGTGGCCATCGAGAGGATCGCGCTTGTCGAGCAGGCATCCAAGGCCGAGACCGCCGCAGAGGGCGAGCGCCTGCGTGCCGCGCTCCTGTCGTCGATCTCGCATGATCTGCGCACCCCGCTTGCCTCGATCGTGGGATCGGTCACGAGCCTTCGGACGCTCGGTGATCGCATGCCCAAGTCCGACCGAAGCGATCTTCTGGCGACCATCGAGGAGGAGGCCGGCCGTCTGTCGCGCTTCGTCTCAAACCTGCTCGACATGACGCGCCTGGAAGCTGGTGCCATCGATATCCGCCGCGACTGGGTGGACGTCAGAGATGCGGTCGCAAGTGCGATCGACCGCGCGCGCAAGGCGTTTCCCGGGCGGAAGATCGAGAGCACCATTCCCGACACGTTGCCGCTCATTCGTGGCGATGCGGCCCTGTTGGAGCAAGTCATGTTCAATCTGCTCGACAATGCGCACAAGTACAGCGATCCGGACTCCGCCACCGAAGTCAAAGTAACGTCGGTGCCGGCCGAGATCATGCTGACCGTGTCCGACCGCGGGATCGGCATTCCTCCTGAAGCCCTGGAGAAGGTGTTCGATAAGTTCTATCGTGTCGCCGGCAGCGACGGCCGCGCGCCGGGGACGGGCCTCGGTCTGTCGATCTGTGCCGGCATCGTCAAAGGCATGGGCGGTGCCATCAAGGCAGAGAGCCCGATCGTAGGCAAACGAGGGACACGCATCACCGTCACGCTGCCCATCGAGGCCAACGGCCCGTCGCGGCAGACGGGAGGCCGGGCATGACAGCTCATCGCGTCCTGGTCGTCGACGACGAACCGCAGATTCAGCGGTTCCTGAAGCCAAGCCTCGGTGCCGCCGGCTACGAGGTGATTGCAGCCCTCAACGGGTCGGAAGCGCTCAAGGCCGCCGCCACGCAAGCGCCGGACATCATTCTGCTCGATCTCGGCCTGCCCGACATGGACGGCAAGGACGTGATCGCCGAGCTGCGCAGGTGGTCGAAGGTGCCGATCGTCGTACTCTCCGCGCGCGACCGCGAGGCTGAAAAGATCGCCGCCCTCGATCTCGGCGCCGACGACTACGTCAACAAGCCATTCGGCATCGGCGAACTGATGGCGCGCCTCAGGACGGCCCTGCGTCACGCCACTCAGAGCGCGGGCGAAATCGCGAAAGTCGTCAGCGGCGACCTCGTCATCGACATCGCCGCGCATTCGGTTACCCGTTCCGGCACACCAATCAAACTGACGCCGAAGGAGTTCGAGCTTCTCGCCATCCTCGCCCGCAACGCTGAGCGTGTCGTTACGCACCGCCAGATATTGACGTCCGTGTGGGGCCCGGCCCACACCGAAAACCTGCAATACCTGCGCGTCTTCATAGGCCAACTGAGGCAGAAGCTGAAACGCAGGCCAGACGATGTCGAGTTGATCCAGACCGAAGCGGGCATTGGCTATCGCCTTGTCCCGTAGGGAGCGCAATCAGAACTTCAGCGGCAGCGCGTGCGCTCATTGCCACGACAGCAAAGTGCTCGCCGGCGGTGGCTTGCCGCGCCAGATAAAGGCGAGCTTAACCACGCCTTCTGATTTCCTGATGAGGGTCATCAGAGGAACTCTCTGCGACGAACTGTCAAAAGCGTCGATAGCTTGATCTGGCCATCCAGGCTCCTTATTTTAGAATAATTCTAAACTAAGGAGATCGAGAATGCGCCGTTTTTCGGACCTCAGCGAACGCGAAATCCTGGCCCTGGCGATCTCGCTGGAGGAGGAGCACGGGCGCATCTACACGGAGTATGCGGAGGGGTTGAAGGAGAGCTATCCGGCGTCGGCACGCATCTTCACGAAAATGGGTGAGGAAGAAAACGAGCACCGCCGGTGGTTGATTGCGCTCTTTCAGCAGAAGTTTGGAGACCACATTCCTCTCATTCGCCGTCATGACGTGGCCGGGTTCGTTCGTCATGAGCCGATCTGGATGGTGCGGCCGCTGGGGCTCGAGAAGGTTCGCGCGCAGGCCGAGGACATCGAGCGCGAAACGCGCAATTTCTATCGCTCGTCGCTTGAGCGCACGAGCGATGCAGCCATCCGCAAACTGCTGGGTGACTTGGCCGTGATCGAAGACCGGCACGTCCGCATGGCTCATCAGTTGAACGAAGACGAGATCACCGACGATGTGAAGACGAGCGAAGCTCATGCCGAGCGCCGCGCCTTCGTGCTCCAGTACGTACAGCCTGGATTGACGGGCCTTATCGATGGCTCCATCTCGACGCTGGCTCCGATCTTTGCTGCCGCCTTCGCCACACAGAATACCTGGCAGACGTTTCTCGTCGGCATGGCCGCGTCGGTGGGTGCGGGTATCTCCATGGGCATAGCAGAGGCCATGGCCGATGACGGCATGATCTCGGGCCGCGGACATCCTTGGGTTCGCGGTGCCATCACCGGCGTGATGACGGCGGTGGGTGGGCTTGGCCACACATTGCCTTATCTGATACCTGAATTCTGGACAGCCACCGCCGTCGCCGCATTCGTCGTGCTGGTCGAGTTGTGGCTGATCGCGTGGATCCGGGCGCGCTACATGGACACTAAATTCGTGCGCGCCGCATCCGAGGTCGTCCTGGGCGGTCTGGTCGTCTTCGCTGTCGGAATCCTGATAGGAAGCGCATGATCCGCCGGGGGACCGAAAATTCCTGCCGGGCGAGCCTTCGCGGCAGTCCATGCACAAACAGATGGCCTCACTGGCGCCACTTTCCCTTGACGCTTTGGCGCCAAGCGGCAAACTGCCGGCATTCTGTTACGAGGGATAGGCAATTTTATGGGCATACGATTGACTTCGCGGGTTGCCGCGGCGGCTTTGATTCTGCTTGGCGTATCGAACGCCGCTTTAGCGAATGTCGCGCCTCCGCCCGACCCCAAGCCGCGCAATTGCAAGAATATCATTCCCTTCGATCAATGGCTCGCGGCTTTCAAGAAGGAAGCGATTGCGGACGGAATCAAACCTCGCACGATCGAGGCGACGATCGGCGGCATGACGCCCGACATGGGCGTCATCTCCCGCGACCGCAAGCAGGGCTTCTTCTCCCAATCCTTCATCCAGTTCTACGGCAAGCTCGCCACTTCGAGCCGCGAGAAGGTGGGGCGCACGTATCTCAGCAAGTACGCGCCGCTGTTTGCGCGCGCCGAGAAGGAATACGGCGTGCCAGGCCCCGTCATCACGGGCTTTTGGGCACTCGAGAGCGACTTCGGCGCGGGCATGGGCAATCTTCCGGTCATGCGCTCGCTGTTGACTCTGGCATGGGATTGCAGGCGCGGTGAGCTCTTCCGCGAAGAGCTGAAGGCTGCGATGAAAATCATCGAGCGGGGCTATTTGCGTGCCGACGAGATGATCGGATCGTGGGCAGGCGAACTGGGGCAAACGCAGTTCCTTCCCCAGCATTACCTCAACTTTGCGGTCGATTTCGACAACGACGGCCGGCGCGATCTCATCAGGGACATTCCCGATATCATCGGGTCCACGGCGCACTTCATAAATCAGATGGGATGGCGCCGCGGCGAGCCATGGCTGGAGGAGGTGCATCTTACCAAGGACCTCCCTTGGGATCAGGCTGATCTGGAAATCATGCACCCACGCTCCCAATGGGCTGAGTGGGGTGTGAAAAGCGTGTCGGGCGCGCTGCCGGCCGAAGACTTGCCTGCCTCCTTGATGCTGCCCATGGGCCGCAACGGTCCTGCGTTTCTCGCGTATCAGAATTTCCGCGTCTATTTGCAGTGGAACCAATCTCTGACCTACGCGACAACGGCGGCGCATCTGGCCATGCGCATGGCTGGGGCTCCGATGCTGAGAAAGGGCAACGGGCAGCCGATCGCTTCACTCCAATACGAAGAGATCAAGGAACTGCAGCACCTGTTGACCACGCACGGGTTCGACGTGGGTGAGGCGGACGGCAAGATCGGCGCGGGCACACGTAAGGCCGTCAAGGCCATGCAGATCAAATACAACTTGCCTGCTGACAGCTATCCGACGTCCGACCTGTTGGCCGTGCTGCGGGCGCGCTGATCCCGTGGCTTCGATTTGATCTGGAAAGGACGGACAGGCGACAGGCAGGCCGCATCACCCGGTCTGCCTCGTTTGCTGTTGCATGGGTTACGCTATGACCGTGCTGGAATCGCCCCCACTATAAGGCGGGCCTAGGCGTTCGAGCTCACGCGATGGTGCTGCGTAGGGTAGGAAACCGATCTCCTCTGCCGCCTCGTAAAGCCTGGCGATCTTATCGGCCTCGTTCAGGTAATCGACGCAGAGTACCGGCACATCGCTGTCGAGAAAGTCGCGCACCAACGCATCGATGGCGTCTTCATCAGGTGCAAAAGCATTGTTCTCCGGCTCAGCGCCGCCAAAGAACAGGTCTTCGCAGGCGATGGCGCTGATCGCTTCGAGGTAGGCGTCACGGCGCGGATGATCCTCGTCCTCCAGCGCGTCGATAATGTAGGCGCCGTTCTGCGGAATGATGAGGAATTCCGGATTTATCTGGCGAGCATGTTTGGCCAGCGCCACGACGAAATCGATCATGCGCGCTGCTGCTTCACGCTCGTTTTGAGGATCGTCTTTGCGCCGTTCACCGGCGGGCACCTCCGTGCCCCAGTGATAATAGCCGTCGATGATGTCGAGGTAGGCGCCGTCAAAGCCCGCCTCCACGATACGGTCGAGCCAGCCGGTGCGCGTCTCATTGAAGATGATGTTCTGCCAACCCTTGGCCCAGTAGCGGACCTTGCGGGAGTTGGGCCAGTCCTCATTCCAGGCACCGAGCCATTCCGGAGCCTGCGGTGTCAATGCTCCAGCCGCGCGCTGGTCGTGATTGGTATAGTGCGTCCAGCCATCCTGCCAGTGATCGCGATAGTCGGACGCTTCGCCGATCGAGATGTAAGACATGACGACCGAATTGACGCCGCGGCGCATCTTGAGTTTCTCGATATCGGCGGCCGTGAAGGCCTTGGCGGCCGAACCGTCCCTGGAAAAGTCCGTCACGATGAGGTCGTGCGCGGCCCTGGCGAGATCGGCGACTTTCAGAGCCGCCGTGTCGCCCTTATGCGAACGCCCTTGCAAGAGGTAGCCCCAACTGCGCACCGCCTTGAGACCGCCGGCCGTCATGAGTTCGATCGCGATGTGACGCTTTTTCATAGAGCGCTCCCGGAGGCGCATGAGGTCTAACTAGAGAGGCACGACCCCCCCGGAAACGGTCTTTGCCTTGTTGTCGGGTTCAACATGAATGACGACCTGCGAGCCTTCGATTTCTTCTTCCAGTGCTTCCTCCAGGCGATCGCAGATGACATGCGCATCGGAGACCGACATGGTGCCGGGTACGACGAGATGAAACTCGATGAACAGTGCGCGGCCTGCCTGCCTCGTGCGGATGTCGTGAGCCTGCAACGCTCCGTTGCCGTTGGCCTCGATGGCTGCGCGAATGCGGCGCTCGATCTCCGGACTGGCCGCCTCGTCCATGAGGCTGGACATGGACTCCAGCGCAAGACGGTAGCCGATCCAAAGAATGTTGACGGCAACGGCGGCGGCCAACAGTGGATCGAGGATGAGCCATCCGGTGAATGTGGCCAGCGCCAAGCCGACGACGACACCGACGGATGTGATTACGTCGGTTAGGAGATGCCGGCCGTCGGCGACAAGGGCAGGCGACCGCCACTTGCGGCCGCGGTCGATCAAAAGCCATGCCCAACCTGCATTGATCGTGGAGGCGGCTGCGTTGATCGCCAGACCTAGTCCGGGTTGTTCGATCGTTATGCCCGTGTGCAATGCGCTGATGGCCTTCAAGAGGATCACGATTGCCGCGGCGATAATCATCGCCCCCTCGAAGATCGCAGCGAAGAACTCCGCCTTGTGGTGGCCGAAGGGGTGGTTCTTGTCCGGAGGCCGGGAGCCGATGTAGAGCGCGAGAAGGGCGACCGCGGCCGTCATCACATTGACGATGCTCTCGAGCGCATCCGAATAAAGAGCGACCGAGCCCGTCACCAGATAAGCGACGTACTTGATCGCCATGACGGCCGCAGCGATCACGATGCTGGCGGCCGCTACGATCGTCGCGCGGTGCGTGTCGGCTTTCGGTTCGGCGGTCATCACGTCTCTTGAATTCGGTTGTCGACGCCATGTGCCACATCGGGCGAAAAAGCTCTAGTCGCAACAGCGACATCGGCCGTTCATGACGCACAATTCGGATGGGCGCCAATGGTGCGGACAGGGAACGTGCCGTTCAGTCCTTTATCCACACCCGGGTAGACCCGCTGATCTCGCGCCAGGGCGGCGAATCTGATGGTCAGGTTCTACTGCCGTGGCAGCGCCAAGTCATGCGTGTGAGGCGCGCCCGCATCCAAGGAGGCGCTCATGGCGAACTTTTCAACGCACATTGGTGCGGGAACCGTAGTCGCGGGGGCGCTGGCAACTCTCACGCTGGCGGCCGACGTCGTGGCCCCGGAGAATCTAGTCGCAGTTACCATGGCTGGCGTGTTGGGATCGGTGCTGCCAGACATCGATTTGAAGGATTCTCGTCCAAGCCGTCTGATGTTCGCCGGGCTGGCGGTATTCTTCTCCTTTGCGGTGCTCTTCAATACGGCCATCAAGCTGTCCGTCGCTGAAATGTGGATCGCTTGGCTCGGCACACTGGTGATCGTGCGTTATGGCGTTCACGCGGTCTTCCACCGGTTGTCGATTCACCGCGGGATCTGGCATTCGCTGCTGGCGGGCGCCTTCTGCGCCGTCGCCACGGCCGTTGTGTTCTATCGCATCCTGGGCCGGCATGAGGGCGTGGCCTGGCTGGCCGGCGGCTTCATGTTCGTAGGGTACCTCACCCATCTCGTTCTCGATGAGATGTATTCCGTCGATGTTATGGACACGCGGATCAAGGCCTCCTTCGGAACCGCTTTTAAGCTGTTCGACTCGCGCAACTACACCGCCTCCGCCGCCATGGCGGCCGCGTTGGGACTGGTGATCATGGTTGCGCCGCCAACGGACACTTTCGTCAAAGGGCTGAACTCCAGGAACCTTTGGAGCGAGCTGCAGAGCCGGATGTTGCCTGCAGGCAAGTGGTTCGGTGTGCTCGACGTCAAGCGGCTGGCGGGGCGCCAGACGGAGCCCGAGGCGGACCAGGGTCTCACGACGGGATCCGTCACCCGGACGCCTTCGGCAACGCCCACGGAGCCAATGCCCACGGACGCGCCCGCGAGGGAGGTTGATTAGCTTGTCTGGGACAGCTTGCACAAGAAGCAGTCGACGACAGTGGCGACGCATGGGCGGGCAGTTTCCATCGGCATGGTGCTGATCTTGCCGGCGACCGCGATCGCGGAAATGCCATGAATGCTCGCCCAGACCGCATGGGCTATCTGCTGGATCTCCCCCTCTCGGGCCCCCTTCATCAGCGGCTTGATGGCGCTGGCCAGCAGGGCGATGATTACGTTGAAATTTTCGTCGACAAGCTGAGAGGAAATTTTGCCAGGCTTCGGCGTGTGCTGCAGCAAGAGGTTCCACAGCTCGCGGTTGCGTAGCGCAAAGCTTATATAGGCATCCGAAAGCACGCGCAGGTCTGTCCTGCCACTGGGCCCGGGCGGGATGGCCTGGAGTTCCGCGACGGCTTCTTCGAGCAACGCGCCCTGTATGGTCAGGAGCAGTTCGTCCAAGTTGCTGAACACGTTGTAAAGCGTGCCTGGCGAGTAGCCGACGTCCTTCGCGATCGCTCGCGCCGACAACGCCTTTAGTCCCGAGTTCTCTACAATTTGCCGCGCCGACTGCAGAATGAGGTGCCTTAATTCACCGGGCGAATGTGATGAGCGTCTTCCCATGGTTGACTAGTCTCCCGCCCAGCTCCTTATGGTCTTCTTGTCTCTCCGGATTGCCGGATCGATTGCTGTGGGGGGCAAATAGCAGATGTCGGAAAATTCCGCATATAGAATAATCGCTTAGACGGTGATTAGAAAAAATATTCTCCGATATGCCGGGTGCTGATAGAATAATCCTCAAGCGGTTCTCGGACCTGTTTGAAATCAGATCCTAATTGTCCACCTTTGCGGCGGGATGCAGGCTCAAAAAAAAGCCACCGCCGGTCATGTTTTCCGGCGGTGGCGCTGAACTTGCCGGGCAAAAAAGAATCACCAGCCGGGACAGAGTTCGCCGCAGTTCTTGCCATCGAACCCGACGCAACTCGCCTTTCTGGGGCTATGGGTAATCGTGTCATTCCAGGTCATCGTAGTTTTGAAGCCGGGGATGAGGTCCTTGAGAAGCGGCGCGTAAACGTAGGTCGATTCCACCACGATCGCCGTGTTCCCGGCGTTGATCATACCGCTTGCGGGCATGGGTTTGTCGGTGCAGGCGGATATCGCAGTGTTGAGTTTGGAATCGTAGGTCCACTCGGATCTCGTCCGGGTGGCATCGTTGCTCTTGGCACGCAGCGAGTTGACCTTGACCCGCAATCCTTCGGTCGAGAAGGGATACATCACCTGCTCGGCCGAGAGCATCATGCCGTTGATGGCTTGAAGCGCCCCGCCGGGCGTGGTGCCGACGGTCTGCTCGCGCGAGACAAGGTCACCGACCATGGCGCTGACGCGCTGGAATTTCTTGTGCATCATGACCGCGCGGGAAACTTCGAACGTGCCGAAGAGAGCGAGGATGAGAAGCGGCGCGATATAGGCGAACTCGACGGCAGCAACGCCTTTGCGATCCTGCGCGAAATTGGCGATTGGGCGCTTGAGGGTGAAATTAAATCCGGTGAACATCTCGATGATCCTGGTGCCTTGATGTTATGCCTGACTGCCGGGGCGCATCTCAATTTGCCGAGTAAGGCTCGGTACGGAAGGCGGTCGTGTTTTGCATCATGAGCGATCCATCGCTCATCTGCCCCATATGGAGGAAGGGCACCTTCGACGCGAACTCCCATTTGTAGCAGGCAGTGACAAGGACGATATCGTTGGACTCGCCTGCGTATTGGGCTAGCTTGTCGTTGCCGTTCGCCGTGTTCACGACGGCGGCATTGTTAGAGAGACACGGCTGAGGCTGAACCAGGTTCCAGTCCGCGAACTTCTGCACGAATATCTGGAGCTTGTTGCATTTGACCCAAGAGCCGGCCTTGTTGCATACAGCCTGCTTGAAATCGTTGACCGTCATATCGGCGGTCTGTGCCTGGCCGGTACGAATAAGACGAGCGTTCTGCTCCATGCCCTTGTCGATCGAGGTCATGATGAAGAAGTAGCTCGCGACGCCCATGAGACCGAACACGAACATGAAAAAGGGAACGGCTACGACCGCGAACTCGATCGCCGTCGTGCCGTCGTTGTGGCGGGTGAGAAACCGTATGGCCGATTGCTGCGCCCACGACCGGCGCATTTTCGACCCACTCGACATACGCATTACTCTATTCCTTGGTCCATCGCCGTTTTGCTAGACCACAGGATAGTGTCTCAGAATTTAAAGAAACATATAGATCTTTGCCAAGCCGCGGGCGTGGTTTCCAAATCGTAAAGGCTTGCCGCAACTTGGGTTGGGATGCCTTAAGATCTTGGTAGTGATGATCTCAGTTTAGTTTAGACAGCGGCGTCAATTCTATCGAACATCACCACTGCGTCCGGCATTGCCGCTTCGGGCGGGGGATCGCAGCCGCTCTTCATATTGAGAACGGCGTGCGGTTCGTGTGGTCCTCGTGGACCGTACAAAGCAGGTGCGGCATCGATGTGCCCCTATCGATGTTGCGCCTGCTTTTTCTCTATCATCGTAGGCGCGCGTCGCCGCTTGCATGGTTGCAGTTTCACCCGGTCCGGCCAATTGGCGACTGCAGCCGGCTGATGGCGCTTGGCACCTTGCATATCCCGCGAGGGCGCGAGATCGAGGCCTTCGACCTCAGCACCCGTGCCAGCCTTGCGCGCAACAGCCGAGCACGCTTCCGGCATCGAACGAAAGACGCGTCTACACCGGAGCCCGTTGCGCTCCGGCACTTGCAACTTGTTCTCAAGAGGGCTGCGACGCGGTTTCCCATCGATTAGAATTCGAGCCGAGCGTATACAGACCCGCTCATCCCGCCTACAGACTGAACCTCAGTCCATTTGCTTCAGCGCCGCGCAGCTTTTTCTTTTTTCGAGATCGCAGAGAACTTCGCACCTGCAGCACAAAACTACTCCCTACGGAGTAATCGGTCGGGGCAATAGACGAGCGGCCGCACGCGCGACCATCCTTGGTCACTGGGAAAACCAAGGAGTGATAAAAAATGGCAAGAGATCCACGTTTCGATATTCTCTTCACGCCGCTAAAGATCGGCCCGAAGACGATACGCAATCGCTTCTATCAGGTGCCGCATTGCAACGGTTCGGGCACGAACTTGCCCGGCATGAACATGGCAAATCGCGGCATCAAGGCCGAGGGCGGATGGGGTGCCGTGAATACCGAGCAGTGCTCGATCCACCCGGAATGCGACGATACGCTGCGCATTACGGCACGCATTTGGGACCAGGGCGACATGCGCAACCTGCGCGCGATGGTCGACCATGTTCATAGCCATGGATCGCTGGCCGGCTGTGAGCTGTTTTACGGCGGCCCCCATGCGCCCGGCATCGAGACGCGCACGATTTCCCGCGGACCTAGCCAATATAACTCGGAGTTCGCAACCGTTCCCGGCTGCCCCGGCTTCACTTACAACCACGAAGCCGACATCGACGAACTTCACCGCTTGCAGCAGCAGTACGTCGATGCGGCTTTGCGCGCACGCGACACCGGCTTCGACATGGTGAACGTGTACGGCGCGCACGCCTACGGCCCGATGCAGTGGCTCAACCCCTACTACAACCGCCGCACCGACCAATACGGCGGCAGCTTCCAGAACCGCGCGCGGTTCTGGGTCGAGACGCTCGAGAAAATCCGCAAGGCGGTCAAAGATGACATAGCGCTTGTCACGCGCTGCGCGACAGACACGCTTTACGGAACAAAGGGCGTCGAAATCGGCGAGGACGGCCTGCGCTTCATTGAGATGGCCTCTCCATACCTCGATCTGTGGGACGTCAATATCGGCGACATCGCCGAATGGGGTGAGGATGCCGGTCCTTCGCGCTTCTACCCGATTGCGCATGAGAATGACTGGATCCGCCACATCAAACAGGCGACGAACAAGCCCGTCGTCGGCGTTGGCCGCTACTACGATCCCGAAAAGATGCTGCAGGTCGTCAAGGCCGGCATCATCGACATCATCGGCGCGGCCCGCCCCTCGATCGCGGACCCCTGGCTGCCCCGCAAGATCGACGAGGGCCGCATCGACGACATCCGCACGTGCATCGGCTGCAACGTCTGCATCTCGCGTTGGGAAATGGGCGGCGTTCCGTTCATCTGCACGCAGAATGCGACGGCCGGCGAGGAATATCGCCGCGGCTGGCATCCGGAGAAATTCGAGCCCGCCAAGTCGGAGCACGACGTGCTGATCGTCGGCGCTGGCCCGGCCGGTTCGGAATGCGCGCGCGTTCTGATGGAACGCGGTTACACGGTCCACTTGGTGGATACCCGTGAGAAGATTGGCGGCTATGTCAACGATGTCGCGACGCTGCCCGGCCTGGGCGAGTGGAGTTTCCATCGTGACTATCGCCAGACCCAGATTGAAAAGCTGCTCAAGAAGAACCCGAACTGCCAAGTCGCACTCAAGCAGAAGCCGATGACCGCGGACGACGTCCTGGCCTACGGCGCCTCCCGAGTCGTCATCGCAACGGGCGCCAAATGGAGCACGACCGGTGTCAACCACCGCACCCATGAGCCTATACCGGGCGCAGACGCGAACCTGCCTCACGTCTTGACCCCCGAACAGGTCTTCGAGGGAAAGAAAGCTGTTGGCAAACGGGTCATGATCATCAACTACGACCCCTACTACACAGCTCCAAGCCTTGCGGAGAAATTCGCGCGTGCTGGCCATGACGTCACGGTCGCCACGGTGTGCGGACTGGGTGCATACATGGAGTACACCCTGGAAGGCGCAAACATGCAGCGTCTTCTCCACGAGTTGGGGATCAAGATTCTTGGCGAAACGGGATGCTCTCGTGTCGAAAAGGGTCGCGTTGAACTCTTCAACATCTGGGGAGAGGGTTACAAGCGCCAGTTCAAAGGTGCAGGTCATCTGCCACGTAACGAAAACAGCAGCCACGAATGGCACGAATGCGATACAGTGATCCTGGTTACGTCGCGCCGTTCCGAGGATAGCCTCTATCGTGAACTCAAGGCTCGCAAGAGCGAATGGGAAGCGAACGGCATCAGCGATGTCTTCGTCATCGGCGATGCCGAGGCGCCCCGCATCATCGCGGACGCCACGTTCGACGGCCACCGCCTGGCACGAGAGATCGAAGATCCGGATCCTCAGCACCAGAAACCCTTCAAGCGTGAACAGCGTGCGTGGGGTACGGCCTATAACCCCAATGAGAACCCCGATCTGGAGTGGCGCCTCTAGCGCCCTCCTTTCGGTCCGCAACTGAATTCAGGGTAAACACAACTGCAAGTTAGGATCATAAAATGTCAATCACCGCATTTGGCAAATACAGCGCGCCTAAATCGACACCGATCACCTCCGATCTCGATGGCTGGAAACCCGTGGCCGGATCACCGACCATGAAGACCTGGATCGAGAACAAGACGGAGGACGGCAAGTTTCTGACTGGCTTCTGGGAGGCGACACCGGGCACCTACCACGTCACTTACAAGGCGGACGAGCTGATCCACTTCTTCGAAGGCAAGGTGACGCTGACCGAAGACGGCACCGGAAAGACCGCCACGTTCTCCGCCGGTGACAGCTTCCAGATCGACGCCGGTTTCGTCGGCACCTGGAAGACAGAAGAGAAGATCCGCAAGATCTTCGCGATCAGAATTGCCTGACACCAGGCTGCTTCGAAAGCCTCTCGCTCTCCTCTGGGTCGAGCATCATCTTTCGAGGAGCATGGAAAGCATTTCGCTGATGCGCCTCGAGCCGGGAAATCGGCTCGAGGCGTTGTTTGTTACTGAGCGACGTTGAGAAAAGGCCTTCCGGTCCGGGGCGCAAGCGCACGTTTATCCAATATCGATCTGATAGCTCCCGGCATCACGGCGGTACGTGGAACGGCGATATTCCAGCAATGATTTGTCCATCCCATACGTCAGTCGCTGAACAAGTATGATGGCATCGCCGGCGGTTATCTCCAGAGTTGAGGCGACCTCGCTATCTGCCGTGCCCACCGACAACGTGTCCTGCGCGTGGGTGGCAAGCAGCCCATAATCCGCCAGAAGCGGATAGAGATCCTGTCCAAAATTCATCTGAGACTTGAACTTCGGCAGCCTTTCGGTTCGCAGATACGATACCTCCAAACCGGCAACGGCAGCCTTGACCATGAGACGCTGGCGGACTTCGAAAACCTCAACGCCTTGAAGCATGCCGAAGGCCTCCAAGACCTGATCCGGAGCCGGCTTCTTCTCGACGGCAATCAGTTCGTGGCTCGATGCGAGCGGCCCGCCGTCTTTCGCGCGCAGCCGGTTGAACTTTTCCTTCAAGACATGCGAGCCGACGCCCGCAACGTAGGTGCCGCGTCCTTGTATTCTCTTGACCAATCCGCTGGTCTCAAGGCCCTCGATCGCCTTGCGGATTGTGCCGACGCTCACCCCGAAGCGTTGCGCCAGGAATGTCTCGTTGGGCAAGGAATCGCCGACGAGCCATTCGCCGTTGCGGATATGATCGAGCAAGGCCCGGCGCACTTGAGTGTAAAGCGGCTGTGGCGTCAGAGGTTGAGTTTCAGCACGGCGCGGCTCAACAACCCATTGATATCTCACGGTGATGACCTATTTGATGCATGATCGATGATGCACCTCTAGCGTGTGTTTCTTGAATTTTCCACCCGTATTTGGTGTGACAAGAAATTATCACCAGAGCTGTGGCTTGGGGCAAACAGCTCGCTCGCACCCTGCCCCCCTTCGGCCTCATCCCGGCTTGCGCGGCGGAGCGAACATGAATTCGTTGATGCGCACGTCCTTGATCGCGCTGCTTCCGATGCGCTTGTCGATGCGTTGTCCGATTTCACTGAGCAGTGCGCTCAAGTCGGATTTCCTGGCATCGCGAAAATCGGCAGCCGACTTTTCATAAACCGTACGGAAGGCCTCATCGACCGCGATGCTCTTCATCTTGCTGACGAAGGCAGACGCGGTCGTTGCGTCATAATCGATGCTCAGGTCAATCAGCACATAGCCCGAAGGCGTTTCATTGGCCATGATCGGCACGCGCATGATCCCCGTCACGACGGTTTCCACCTTGGGAGCGTCCGGGCTGGACGTGTGGGTTGGCGAAAATAGCTCCATTTCGACAGCCAGGAAATTGGCTCCGGACGCCACCAAAACTCCCCATAGGCCGGCCGCCAGCATCCGGATCATCAGGACCTGTCATTCCATGGGCGGGGTTGTGCATAGGTGCCATCGGAATGCGCTGCCTCGATGGAACGCACAATCATCTGGGATACCTCCGACACCGCGTCGATATTGATCTGAAGGTAACGGCTATTTCGCTCAAGAGCGTCACGCAAGATCTTGAGCCGGCCGGCCAACGCGCCCTCATGGCGAAGCTGTCCTGCTGACTTCATCTGGCGATCGAGATTGACAAGGACCTGCCCCTTGCGTTCGATGAACTTGTCGAGATCCTTAGCGCCATACCGCCGGATGACCTCGGTCTCGTCATCAACGATCTTCACGGCGGAATCGATCAAGGCGCATAACCGCTTCTCGACTTGCACCGCTGAAACCAAATCGCGCTCACCGTTCATTCCGTCGCACCCCACTGGAAGATGAATCTCCCGTTGCTCCACCGGGTAGCAAGTTCAATGCGGGCGCAACGGCTTCGGCAACGTGATCGGCCAGAAAGTCCCGCCAGGTATCGGCCGCCAGGCCGCAGGAGGATGTCTGCTCACGCGGCATGATCAACCTCAACGTCTGTGCCAGCATGAGTTGCGTCAACTTTTGCTCTGTTACATTTCCCCTATCAGGCGCTGCCGCTCGTTCGGTTGCATGGGCCTGCGGGCTTAGAGCGCGCGACCAAGCCTCGGCATCGGCGGCATCCTGCTGTTTGGCGCGTTTCATCACGCGCCCGTTTTGCCGAAGGCCAAGATCGTGGATCTGCATGTCGTACCCCGTCGATCACACAAGGCACGATTAGACCCCAATCGGCTTACCCCAACCTTGTCTTGCTCACGGAACCTGTCACCAATCCCGCAAGGTCGCTGGCCGCTTTCTCATCCTCCTTGCGGGCTGCGCTTTGACGAAGTTCCGTCAGATGATCGCAAACAACATCGCCGGCTTGGCGCGCGCACTGCGCTTTCGCCACGGCCTCTGTCTTCTGCTGCTGCAGGACGCGCAAACCGCGATCGAGAATGCCGATCGTTCGGGTGACCGAACGTATCGTCAGATCCGCAAATTCCTCCCGATGTTCGCGCGCCATAAGATCGGCACGCAGGGCGCTACCCGCTGTAATCCCGCTCGCCAGACGTGCCGCCTCCTGGATTGCGCGCCGCTCGCGCAACGCCAAGATCTTCGCCAGTCGCTGAAGTTGGCCGTCCCTCGTGCTGCTCATCAGTTCGCGCCCATCCAGTCAGCCAGAGAGTTGAGGAAGACTTGAGCTGCAATGCCAAGGGTGAACATGGCTATGAACAGTCCGCCCAGCATTATCAATGGCGCTGACACAAGTTGAATCGGCACCTGTGGAACCATCCGGTTGGCGAGCCCCAGAACGATATTGCAAACCATGACGTAGATGACAAAGGGCCCGCTGATCTGAAGCGCCGTCAGGAACGCCGTAATCAATGCGCTTGCGAGTTGATCGAACGACTGAAAGCGATCCAATCCGGCTCCCGGCGGCATGGTCACGTAGGACTCCATCAACTTCTCGATCAGCAGCAAATGAAGATCCTGAATAAAGAACACGACGGTGACAAACATCACGAGCAGATTGGTGAGGGGCGTCGCCGGTTCTCCCTCCATGACGCTTGGAGCCATCATCCCCGAATAGCCCGCCAACTGGCTTATGAAGTCGCCTGCAAACGCGAGCGCCACGAAGAACACTCGCACGAGAAATCCGAGAAAAAGACCTTTCACAACCTCAGCCGACACGAGACCGATGAGATCGCCGCCGGCAGTCTTCGTCACCACGCTCAAGATCGACGGGTACAGGCCCACCGCCAAGGTCAACGACAGGACGATGGCCACATGTGCCCGCACGAGCGGAGGAACGCGCAGCGCGGAAAGAATGGGGACGACGGCCAGGAAGGACGAAACGCGCGCCAGGACAACGGCCGCAACATAAACATGCAGTTTTAGATCCTCGGTCACGCGATGGTTCCAAGCGTGGCGATGCCGGTCGTTCGCCCGATCTCCGCGTGCGAAATCACACTGATCGTCGGGAATAGGCGCTCCATCACCAGGCGCACGTAAGGTCTGGATTCGGCGCCGCAGACGATGGCGAAGCGATGCCCCTGATCGAGCAGCGCATGAACCGCCGTGCTGCACTCTGCGCCGAATGCTTCCACCATTCGCGGATCGAGATCAAACTCGATGACCTCGCCCTTGGCGTCTCGCTTGAGCGCCTGGTGAAACGCCATTTCCCAACGATTGCTGAGGCGCAATACCTTGAGCTGCTGGCCATCCGCCAGATCTCCACAAATCTGCTGGGCAATGCGCGAACGGACATGTTCTGCTATAACCTCGATCTTGCGCATGAACGGCGCGACTTCGGCCACCGCCTCGACGATCAGATGGAGGTTTCGAATGGATACGCGCTCCATGAGAAGGGCCTTCATCACCGCCTGAAGACCTGAATTTGAAATCTGGCTTGGGCAGATCTCATCGACCAGCTTGCGATAGTCGGGATCGAGCCGCTCGATGAGAGACCTCAGATCCCTGTATGAGAAGACCGTCGCAAGGTTCGTGCGCACGACCTCCGCCAGATGCGTGAGCAGAACCGACGCATTGTCGACAGGCGAGAAGCCCTCTTGGCGCAGCCCGACGGTAAACATTTCGGGAACCCAAACCGCCGGCATTCCGAATGCCGGATCGCTCACGACATCGCCGGGGAATTGCGGTTTGCGCCCGGAGCCGTAGACAACCAGCACTTCTCCTGGACGCAGCTCTCCGATGGCCACGATCGTTCCATGTATCTTGATCTGATACGTCTTGGGTCCGATCGAAAGATCGTCGCTTATTTTGACTTCCGGAATGACGAAGCCGTACTGGAGCGCAAATTTTCGCCGGATGCGGGCAACACGTATGGCGATCTCGCTGCTCGTATGCAGCAGCAGGCCAGCCAGCTGACCACCGAAAACCAACTCAAGCTCGGCGGGCGGCAAAAGCTCCTTGCCGCTGACTGCTTCCGATTCGGTAGCCGCCCGCCGGCGGGCTTCCCCGTCCTCCACGAGCTTGCGGGCAGCAACCCGGCGCGCGGGCATGATCACCGCAAGCGCCAACAAAGCGCCGCTCAACAGCACGAAGGGAACCATCGGCAGGCCGGGGGCAAGACCGAGCGCCGCAACGACGAGGCCAGCGATCATGATCGCGCGCGGCTGCGAGCCTATCTGGCCGAAAACCGCTTTATCGGCGGATTCCCGGGTTCCGCCCTTGGAGACAATCAAACCCGCCGCGAGCGAAATGATGAGAGCCGGTATTTGCGTCACCAGCCCGTCTCCAATCGACAGACGAAGGAAGACATCCAACGATCTGTCGATGGGGAGGCCATGCCGCACCACGCCAATCACAATGCCGCCACCTATGTTGATAGCGGTGATGATCAGCCCGGCAATCGCATCCCCGCGCACGAACTTCGACGCGCCATCCATGGCGCCATAGAATGCGCTTTCATCCTCGACCTCCCGCCGTCTGCGGCGCGCCTCATGTTCATCGATAAGGCCAGCCGATAGATCGGCATCGATGGCCATCTGTTTGCCCGGCATCGCGTCGAGCGAAAAGCGGGCGCCGACTTCGGCAATCCGGGTTGCGCCCTTCGTGATAACCAGAAAGTTGACGGTGATGAGGATCAGGAAGACGATGACACCGATCAGGAAATCGCCGCCCATGATGAAGCTCGCGAAACCGGCGATCACATGCCCGGCGGCGTCGCCGCCCTCATATCCCTGAGATAGAATCAATCTCGTGGTCGCGATATTGAGGGCCAATCGCAGCATCGTGGCGATCAGCAGAACGATCGGAAACGCGGTGAAATCCAGAGGCCGCGAGATCCACAACGCCACCATCAGAACAAGAACCGACAGGGAGATGGAGAACGCGAGACCCAGATCGATCATGAAGGCGGGCAGCGGCACAAACAGGATCGTGAGGATGACGACGATGCCGAAGGCAAACGCAACGTCGTTGCCTGCCCCGGCAGCCTCTATCCGCCCGTCATCGGCGCCGGAAACCCGCAGATGCGTGCCTTTCGGTTCAGCCATGATCAGCTTTGGTTTTCCTGCCGGCACGGTTCATCGCGGAAGACCTTCTATTTTGCTATAGACGGTGTCGGCGAACATACCCACCTGCGTCCCCATGTATGGGGCACTCACGATCAACACCATGAGGGCGACGAGGATCTTCGGGACGAACGTCAACGTCACCTCTTGAATCTGTGTGAGGGCTTGCAGAAGCGATATCGCGACGCCTACCACCATGACGGCGATCACCACCGGTGCGCAGATCACGAGCGAGGTCCAGATCGCCAATTGCAGCAATTCCGCTGCATCCGCCTGGTTCATGCCCCGCTCAGGCTGACGCCCTCTCCCAGCAAGACCTTCTGACCACTCTGCAATGTCGCCCAAGCGCCGTCGGCCAGGATTTCCACCGCCGCGACGACTCCGGAAATATTGCCCTCCTTGACGCTCAAGGTCTTGCCGAGGAGAGAAGCACCCTGTTGATAGGCCATCCGATCCAATAGCTGATCCAGCTTGTCACTTTGCTTGATGGTCTGTTCCAGCTGCGACAAGGTCGCCAGTTGCGACACGTACTGGGTTGCATCCATCGGCTTGGTGGGATCCTGGTTCTTCATCTGCGCCAGAAGCAATTTAAGGAAGGCATCGTAGCCGAGATCCAAGCCGCTCTTGGCGATGCTCGTTGCTTCGGCGGCGTTTACGTTACCTGTTGGCGATGTTCCTCCTACCTGCATGCCGCGACCTCCGGTTCCCGTCCTGAATCCAATTTGCAGTTATCGCGCCCTGAGAGGACATCGCTGACCGGCTCCCGCCCCATCAGCCGATCCTCGATCGCAAACAGCTTTCGCAGGATGCGCAAGCATTCATAGTAGCGATGGCGCTCCAATAACTCTTCGACGCCCGAAAGATCGGCCAGGATTCCTGGATTGACGAAGACCGCCTTCAAGGCGCGAAGGGAGCAATTCGCAATGGCGATCGCGTCTTCAGACGACTTCGGGTCCATGATCGCCGACTGGATCATGAAGTAGAGCTGGCGTAGCGGTGTTACCGTATCTTCGGGCTTCATCACATGCTGCTCGAGAAGAAACGTGACGCTGTTCAAGACCTCCAGTGTCACCTTGCGATCCGCCCGCAGCACCGCACCGTTGACGAAAATCCGCTCTCCGGCCCGCAGGGAAATCTTGAGCGTGCTCATCCCTTCAAGCCTTCTGCGATACTGGTGGTGATGTCGATCATCGGTTGAAAGCTGTCCTTCGTGCCGCTTCTGATCTCATCTGCCGCCTTGACCAGGAACAGGCCGATCGAGATCAACTGGGCGCGCAGCTCAGGCGCGAGAACGTTATCCGAACGACCCAAATCCTCGATCAGGTGGCACCACAGGCGCGTCACGAAGACCGCCGCCTCGACGGCTTCCGGAGACTTCATGCCAGCGCGTTCCGCACGAACCATCAGCGCGATGGACTTCAAAAGTACCTCTCGCTCGGAATGACGGTGCTCCAGCCATCCCTCCGACGCCATCTCCAAGTAGTCCGACCGGTACATGCGCGTTCCTCCGCACAACAGCTCTTCTCGTGCACGTCACTTGCATTAAATCGTATTGAGCAGGCTGAGCTCCTGCAGACGTCCCGTCACCATGTACGTCGCCTCCAATTGATTCATAAGCGCAGTGAGCCGCACGGAGAGTTCGGCAAAATCGACCTGTTCGGTCCGGCTCACCTGCTCGTTGGCGAGATCGAAACGGCGCGTCATCACGCTTGTTGCGTCCGCGGTCTGCTTCTGCACGACGCCCAACTCGGACTGCAACCCACCCATCAAGGCAATGCCCTCGCTCAGGCCTGTCGCGGCCAGATCGGCAACGGCGTCGAATGCCGCGTCGTTCACGGACGCGGTCCCGAATTCCGCGACCATGATCAACGACGCGGCGATCTTGCGAAATGCTTCCGCGTGAGCGGAGACGCTTGCCGTGGCTGTCTGGCGCATCGAGATCAGGCTGGTCGTTCCTTGTGACGTGGCCGATGTCCAATTCGATTCCCAGCCCGCATCGTCAAACAGGCTCGCAAAATCGCTATCGAGAAACGCCTGCATGGAACTTACGGCAATGGTCTGCGCGGCCGGATCGTCAAGGCCGAACCCGAACGCGCCTGAAAAAGCAGTTTCGAGAGACGCTTTTGAAGATGGCGCGGGCGTTGCAAAATAGTCCTCGAGCGGCGCCGTCTGAGTATTAAGACCGCCGAAAATATATGTGCCGCCGTAACTCGTGTTCGCGGCTTCGATGAAGGATTGAAGCGCTCCCCTCGCCTCCTTTACGGCCGCATCCCGCGCTTGCGGATTGCCACGCGCCGAAATGACCGCCTTCAGAGCGTCCTGTGCATTCGACGCGATGCTCGAAAGCGCCTCCTGAGAGGCATCAAGCCGACCAGCGATCTGGTTGTTTGCATCAATCGCCGTCTCGAGGACCGAAACTTCCTGGCGGAAGGCAACCAGCGTCGCACTTGCCGAGCCAATATGCAGTCCGATGTCGGCGCGGCGTCCGCTCGCAACTTCAGCTTGGATCCTCGCCATCTCGCCTTGCGTGCGCTGGATGGTGGAGGAAAGCAATACGCTCGTGGCGGAGAGCGTCGATAGCGATTTTGCCATCATGCGGCGCCTGCAGTTTCCAGAATGGTCCTGATCATCTGATCAACCGTGGCAATGAGCCTGCTCGCGGCTTGATAGGACTGCTCGAACCGAAGTAGATCGGACATTTCCTGATCGAGATTGATGCCGATGGCGCTCAGAAGACTCTGGGTGGCGCGATCGCGCACCGCTGAATTGACCTCATAGCGCTGATCCGTCGTCTCGCGCAGCTCCTCGAGCCAGCCGACGCTTTGCGAGGCAAACGCCTTGAGACTCGCACTCTGATCGAGTTGCGCGCGCCCATCGAATGGACGCGCGGCCGCCAGCCCATCGATCAGTTCGAGAAGTCTTGCCGAAAAGCCAGGCAACTGGCTCTGGTTGGCACTGTAATCGGGATCCGCCGGCGCCGATGCACCGCCATCACGCAGGTAGCGAAGGTCTCCGCCCTGCGCGGGGTCGATCCCGGCATTCACCGTAATGCGCGCGGCCAATCCGGCGAGTTGGACCCCGGCCGGCAACACCGCGTTGCCCGGCCAGGTAAACAGTCCCGGGATGTCCGGCTTCCCGCTTGCACTGCGGTCACTGTCCGCGAACGCCTCGATCAGGCCTCGGGCGATTTCGTCTGCTTGCATCTGGAAAGCTGGCGCGATGACATCGCGAACTTGCACCAATCCTGCGATCCGCCCCGATCTCAACGGCATCACCGCGTTGTCTCCGGTAACCTCGACGCCGTCGATCATGACGCTTGCCCCTTGGCTGCCCGGCCCGAGGGTCGCGCTGCGCGAGAAGGTCACGTCGCGTGCTACCGTTTCGAAAAGGACAAACCTATTTGTCTTCTCGAGCGGGCGCGCTCGAGAAGACAGGCAATCCCTACGACATTGCCGTCAATGGCGATGGCTGGCTCGGCATCTCCACGCCCCAAGGGATCGCTTACACGCGGGACGGACGTTTCAGCCTCAGTCCGCAAGGCGAACTGCTTTCGGTTCAAGGCTTTCCTCTCATCGACATCGGAGGCAGCCCGATTCAGATCGACACCGGCGGGCGCGCACCGTCGATCGGTAAGGACGGTTCGATCTCCAGGGACGGACAGACGATTGCCACGATCGGCTTGTTTCGGATTCCTCCCGAGGCACACCTGCGCCGGGGCGAAAACGGAAGTGTCGTGCCTGATCGTCCGGCCGAACCGCAGATCGATTTCAACGCGGCTTCGATCTCGCAGGGTTACATCGAGAAGTCGAATGTGGAGCCGGTGAAGGAGATGACGCACCTCATCACCATCCAGCGCAATTTCGATGCCATATCCAACGCCGTGAGCGAGATCGAGGATGGACTTTCGAGCGCGATCCGTACGCTGGGCGCCTGACGGCTCGCACTTATTTGCAGCGGTTCAAAGCATAGGAGAGCGCAATGTCCGACAGGCTCTCTGGACTCGCGCGCTTCACCAGAACGCATGCGGAGAAAGCTCGCGCAATAGGTATTCGCGGCAAGGTGTGCGAGGCCGCGACGGGCCATTTGCGTGTGCAGGGACTGTCGTGCTTTGCGACGCCCGGCGACATGATCAGCGTGAGGGGAGAGCAGCGCGCGGAACTTGCCGAAATCGTGCAAATCGAAGCGGACAGTGTCCTCGCCATTCCTTACGAGAAGCGCAGCGGCGTGCGGCTTGGCGCGCGCGCGATGTTGACAGGATGTCCCTCTATTCGTCCCCATTCCAGTTGGCTGGGCCGGGTGATCGACCCGCTGGGAATACCTGTTGACGATGGCGGCGCGCTGATTGCCGGCACCGAACCCGTTGCACTCGATGGCGAGCCGCCGCGCGCGATGGAACGCAATCGAGTCTTGCAACCGCTGCGAACCGGCATCAAAGCCATCGATGCCTTCATGCCGATCTGCGCCGGACAACGCATCGGCATTTTTGCCGGAACCGGCGTGGGCAAATCGACCCTGCTCGCCATGTTTGCGCAAGTCCCGGATGTCTCAGTCGTCGTCCTTGCCTTGGTGGGCGAACGCGGGCGCGAGGTTCGCGAATTCCTGGAAGACGTCTTGGGTGCGAGGCGTGCGCGCGTCATCGCCATCGTTTCAACGGGCGACGACAGCGCCGCACTAAGGCGCAATGCCGCCAAGACCGCCATGACCCTTGCGGAATACTTTCGCGACCGGGGCGAACGCGTCCTCCTGATGATCGATTCGGTGACACGATTTGCACACGCCCAACGCGAATATGCCCTTGCGGCCGGAGAGCCCGCCGTCGCACGGGGCTATCCTCCAAGCGTATTTGCAGAGACCGCCAAGCTCCTTGAAAGGGCGGGGCCTGGTCCACGCGGTATGGATGACATCACCATGATTGCAACTGTTCTGGTCGATGGCGACGACCATAACGATCCCATCGCGGATGCTGCCCGCGGTATTCTCGATGGACATATCGTGCTGGACCGGAAGATTGCCGCAGCGGGCCGATGGCCGGCAATCGACCTGCTCGCTTCCCTGTCGCGTCTGGCCCCGAAAGCCTGGACTCCAGCCGAGCAAAGCGTCGTGCAGTCGGCGCGCGCAATGATCGCCCGCTTCGAAGATACGCGTGATCTGCGCATGATTGGAGGATATCAACCCGGGTCCGATCCTGAACTCGATCTAGCCGTGGCAGCGACTCCCAAGCTCTATGACATGCTCAAGCAACGCCCAGATGATATCGGTTCGGAGGGCATCATCACCCAGATCGCCGGTCTGCTAAGGCTTTAGCCACACAGAAGGAGCAAGCACGCGAAGCTAAGTGCGCAATGAGGGCTCTGGCATGGCGAACGTCTCATCCCGGCGCTTCTCGTGCCGCAACGTGAGCAAACGCAACTGGTCTCTCTTGATCTGCTCGTAGAAGGCTTGAGCGTCGCGGTATTGCGCCGGCATCGTGTTTGCGGTCTCGTCCGCCGACGGCTTCGCCAAGCTGTCAGCGCGAACGATATGCGCGGTCACTTGTCTCGCCTCACCTGAAACTTCTGCGAGCCGTCTCTCGGGTTTGGGTGTCACCGATCGTGTTTTGCCGTTCGACATCCACGCAGCTTCCTCGCGTCGCCGAGCGGCCAATCCCGGCAATATCTCGCCACCAGCTCTATTATACTGCAGGAAGATGCGGCGAACCTCATTGGCGTCACCTCTTTGTACCGCGTCGCCAAGTCCCGCGTGCATCCAGGCTGTGCCGGCATTGAACGTCAGCGACGTCAGGGCGGCCCGCACTCCCTCCTTGAGGCCGGGCGCGAAGCCATCAACAAGCGATTCAGCTCTGGAAATCTCCAATTGGAAGCGGCGTTCCGCTTCCTCAACCGAAATCCTCTCTCCCGCGAACTGCGCCTTTGTCCCGTAACCGTTTGTGTTCTGGGCATAATCCCATTGGGTTCGCGCGGAGAATCCTTCAAAGCGCTTGATGGTGTTTAAATAGGAGGCATGCATGGCGACACCGGTTTGAGCCTGGTCCTGAAAGACTATGCACGATGGCTTGCGCGAGCCCGGCGGTACGCTGCGCGAGGTAAGCCGTTGGGGCCGCTTCTTCCGATGATATGAACGATATAGTCACATCTCCCATGCGTGCCGCCCAAGGCTTGCTGGCCGCAGGAATTGCAATCTTATCAACGTCTATTTCGAGCTAACCTAACGGCAGTAGGTGCATGTTCCCAAAAGCACACTTTCCATCCGTCGCAAAACTGTCATAACTCCCCCGATATCATGATGGGGACACAGGAATGAGTGCGGCTCTGGAAGGTGCACAAATCGATGACGGCCACCTGCACGCCCTGCCTTCTACGACAAAGGATGGCACTGGCCGTGCCCCGATCCTGACGGTGCTGACCGGGTTGCCTGGGACTGGAAAAACATCGACTCTCATTCGCTTGCTTCAAGAGCACCAGGCGGCGGGCCGGGATGTTAAGCTGTATCTATCTGGTGAGAACTCACTTTTGACGCAGCGCCCGAACGTCGTCGCCGGGGGCAGGATGGGTTGCCGCAATCCCAAGCTCAGTTTCACGATCAGCGAGGTGTTGAAAACTGACCAGGCGATCGAAAGATTAGTGTATGCCGCTCCGGGAAGTGTTGCGGCATTCGATGAAGCCCAATATTTTCAGCCGCACATTGTAGCGGCGTGGATTGCTGCGGCACATCGCGGGGTGCATGTCATCGTAAGTACTCCGTCCGCCTCACAGCGGTCTGCGTTGTCTGCCAAAGCGTTCCAACTCACAGATCTCAACGTACCCTGCGCCTCATGCGGGAAGAGAAAATCTACTGTGGTGATTTACAAAGAAAATATCGCTCAACCAACGCAGGTCTGTGGACGTTGCGAATCCGACCACTACGAACGCACGGTCGCTCAACTGCTGGATGACGTCCGGGAGAGTGAGCCGTTCAAGGGTGAGAACAAGACCTATCAACCCTTTTATGACCTGCCGATGAAGGGCTGGACGTTCGTGCGCGGGGATTCTCCGGCGCGCTTCGAAATCATCCGGGGCGCTTTATCCAAGTACCCCTACATCAAGCTCGATCCCACGAACCCCGGGCGAGAATACACCTATGTGGACGTTGGCTGTTGCTCCGGGTTCTTCTGCGGTGCTTTCACGACACACGGTTTCTCCTCGACCGGTGTCGACGTAACGAAGCACTTCATCGATTGGGCAAAGCGGGTTGCTCTTTTGAAACGGCAGAGCATTAGATATTTGCAGGAGGACGCTGAAAAATTCCTGACATCTAGCAACTCGCAATTCGATGTGACGTCATCCTTCGCCACAATCCAGTGGGTCATGGCGCAGCGCAATTACAACGCTGGCGTCAATTGCTTCAAGGCATTGTTCGACCGTACACGCCATGTCTGCGTGGTCGAGATGGGCTATTCGACCGAGGACATCTACAAGACGAAAATTCTCGATCGCCCCACCGAGATCGACAAGGACTGGGTTTTGCGCATCATGAATGAGCATGGCAATTTTGCGCATATCGACTTTTACCCGGCAGGGCATCTGGGCATCTGGCGGGATATCTTCATCGGTTATAAGAAAATGCCGGCTGACAAGCCCGTCTCGCCGGCCACCGACTGGAGTTCCGGCCTCAAATCACGTGCCCACCGCGCCGTTCAGCGCTTCGTGGAAAAGACACGGAGAAGAACGGGGGACGGAAGCTGAGCCGCTCCTCGACCTGTGAGCGGTCAGAGCGGTTCGCTATGGAACCGCTCTGAAAGAGTGCTTGCGCTCAGCGCGCCGCTCATGCGCGATTCTTGCGCGGTATTGAATTACTTCAATGCATCGCGCAGTTTGCCACTCCATTTGCTCGACCGGGCACGTCCGTCGCAATAAGCGGAACCCAAGGCGACATGATGGAGTGGAGCATTTCTGAATGACAAGCGGCGGATTCTCATCCTCGAGCGTCTTTCTGCCGCTTGGTGTCGAACACACACCTGCCTGCCGCCAAACTTCGAGTTCCACTTGTAAAGCGTCACGGTGCTCACGCCGGACGCCGCAACCCTGAAATGAAATGTGATCGTTGGGCGGTCCGCGCGTAGCGCGAGTGCCAATTCCTCCGCATTTCCAATAAATATGCTGCGTGCCATTGCGCAATCAACGTCTATTGCGGCCTTGATTACAAGAAGCGGAGTATTTCTCAAACCAATTTCTGCCATTCTTTCATTGCGTTAATTCAAACGAGGAAGATTTCACGCTTTGAAGTGAATCCAAAATTGGAACGCAGGATATACAAACGCAGGATACACATTTGCGCTTGGCTTGATTGCGCTTCCAATGGACGCAAGCGCAGACATCCTCTTGGTTTGGTTCGGCCCGGGCGGTCGATCGGGACCATCCCCGCCTGCGCCAACTTATAATTATGAGAGATGGGAGGAAGCGTGATGGCGTCGGCGTTTCTTGACCTGATCGGCACGCTCTTCTGGCCGCTTGTATTGTCGGTTGCCGCCTGGGTCATCGTCATCAATGCGTTGTCTGGGACAGATGAGATTTCAGAGATCGTGCAGACATTGACCCGGCCCGATGGCATTGAGAAAAACGCAAAGCGTGGAGGAGCTTCTCTGCGCCGCAAACATTAGAGATGCGACCACAATTTGTTCGGAGTATGCGTCCCCATGAGATCTATTACATCGATTAAAGCGCTAGCCTCGCTGCGAACGGCGCTCCCGGCTCTCGTTGCTGCCGAACTCATCGTCGCCTCTGCATTGCCCGCTCATGCTCGCCGCTTTGAATTCGACCAGCGCCGCACAGAGGTCCGCTTCGTCTACAAAATGGCCTATTCGACACAGCGCGGCCGCTTCACCAAGGTCAGCGGCACGCTCGATTACGACGAAGCCGCGCCCGAAAAGAGCAAGATCAAGGCTTCGATCGCAGCGGCGAGTCTCACGACCGGCGAGGCGCTGGTCGACAACGAACTCAAAGGCGCCGCGTTCTTTAATGTCGAGACCTCCCCCGTCATCGCCTTCAAGAGCCTTGCCGTACAGCCGCGCTCGGCCACGGCGGCGGACGTTTCAGGTGAGATCACCGTCAACGGGATTACCAAACCCGTCACGCTCAAAATCGTTCTCGAGCCGCACGACGATCCGACGCTCAAATATGACGCCGGCGCACACAAATTCATAGGCACGACACGCATCCAGCGTAGCGCGTTCAACATGACAGACTATCAGTCGATGGTCGGCGACGACATCGATATAGAAATCGACGCGATCGTCCGGCCGAAATAGAACGTTCCCACACTCTACTGCCGGCTGCGAGGTCGCCTGATAACTGTGTACACCCCCACGCGCGCTCTGTACGGCGACCAGCCGGCACTGCGTTTTCGAAGTCGAACGGCCTTGAACTGAGAGCAAGCGCATTTTTTTGCTTTCTGGGTGCGCCCCCAAGCCGAGTTCTCGCCTTAACTCGAAACCGCACCGCCAACCGCGTCTGTTCAGAACTTCCTGCGTAGCTCGGCGCGGATGCCGAAATTATCTTCAGCACCTTCCAGGATCTGATAGGTCGCATCCGCGCGGAACAGCCACGCCCGGTCAAGCGGGATCTGATAACGCATACCCAAGGCGTACTGAGGGTCCTTTGCGCCGATGCCGTCATCTTCGAAAGGCTGCACCGTGGCCACCTCGAAGACGAGCTGCTGATCCAGATTGAAGAGATATTGCAAACCAATCGCGCCGCCCCAGGTGTTGGAGCCAGAGTCGTCGAGTTTCGGATAGCCGGTCAGAGCATCGGTTTCGAAATTGATGCCGACATTCTTCAGTATGCCCGCGTTAAAGCCGTCGACCAGAGGTTGGGGGTTGCCGAAACCCACGAAGAAGTTGGCATAGGGGAGCAGCGTACTTGGCAAACCCGTGATGAGGCTGTTTTCTGAAATGATCGCAAAGCCGTCGCTCTTTCCTTCGGGGTTCTCTCCGAAGTTTGCAAACAAGCGGGTCGAGTTTGAAACGGTGTTGTAATAGCGCCGTGTGTAAGCGCCGGTCAGGAAGTGTGTCAGAAGGCCTTCCTGCTCGTCGCGGCCTTCTATCAGGCCGTAACCTGTTTCGATGTAGCCATCGAAGGCATCGATGAAAGCGGTGACACCATAGAGATTGGCGACATTATTGTCGGCTCCGATGATCCCCGCATTGTTCACGTTATCGAACGCCGCGAAGAATGTGATATCGAAGTTGGATAGGCCGAGCGCCGCCGAGTTTTTCGCAGGCAGGCTCACCGCCCCGCCGAGGATTGCGTCGTTTGCCCAGATTCCGTTTTGCAGGAACAGTGGAAAGAGACCGACGGTGAAAGGCAAATCGAAATTGGCTTCTTGACCGGAGAAACCGGAATAAAGCGAGCCGAAGTCACCTTCGAAAAACAATGTCTGCGGTTCGGGATCGAACTCACCGGTGAACCTGTCATCCCCATCAGCGCCCCCGAACTCGAAGCGGGTGAATCTTACATTGTTCTCCTGTATCGGAGTGAAGAACGCATGTAGCCGTTCTGTGGCGGTGATTTTCAAGTCGACGTCGATGTTCAGGCGGGTTGCGATCTGTGCGATATCTTTTCCATTGTTATTGTTGTAGGCGACCGCTGTCCGCCAGTCGCCGTAGATGGCGAGACCCGGGAGCAGGGGATTCTTCTCTCCAAGTATCGTGCTGCTCTCATCATAAATGCCGGAAGTATATTGCTGCCGGCCGAGCTCAACGGGCGGGCGCGGCGGTTCGACAGCGATCTTTGAGCCGTAGATTTCGACCTGCTCCTCGTGATCGTAATTCTTTTTGTACTGCGGATCCGGCCGGAAGAGGTCTTCCTTTTCTTTTGCTTTGCGGCGCGCGGGTGGGGCCCGGCGTACGACGGTCCCAGCAGTCTGTTGTTCGGTATGCACGTCGGTGTCTTGCGCATCAACTTCGTCGTCAGCGATAGCGACCTTGGCGGCTCCGTTCACAACTTGGGTCAACTCGCCTCCCTTGCGAGCTTCGCTGATATTTTCGCCTGACGCAGGTTCGGCGCTCGTGTCCGACATCAAAAGATGACCACCAGCGACCAGCCCGATCGCGACGGTCGCCGTCCTGCCAAGGCTATATTTTACTCTACACGTCATCAGTGAGCTCCACGTAGGGCTTGGGCGTTCCGGGTAAGTGGAGATCGCATCCTTGGCCCCTTGCGGTTCCTCCAATGCGAAGCTCTCTGGTTTTCGGGACTAGCCCTTCACGTCGAGTTCCACGGCGAAGGCGTGGAAGTTCATGATGCGCTCGTTCATGCTCTGCTCCATCTCCTTGGTGGAACCGACAAAGCGCATGAAGTAGATCGGCTCGGCACGGCTGCGCATGCGGAAGGCGAGCTGGTACTTGCCCGGCCTATTGATCAGGTCACCTGGAACCTGGTACTTGGCCACCTTCCCGCCGAGCGGTGGCAGGGAGTGGTTTTCCATGCGCACAAGCGGCGGATGGTTGAGTACCGTGGTCGGGATCCCCGGTGGACGCAAATGCGGCAACGGATCGATGTCGAAGTTCACCGGCAGGTACATCTCACGGTCCGTACCCTTGACGTTGGTCGTCATGAACTTGGTCTGGAAGTGCACCAGCTGCTGGTCCGTGTTGATACGGCCAGCAGCGACATCCAGGCTGTGCAGATCGGCAACGTCACCATTGCTGTCGACGTAACCCGACTCCCAAATGTTCTTGCCGTCGGGATCAACGAGGGCGACGTTCACCCAAAGCTGCGGCTGCGCACCCAAGGAACCGGACGGCAGGTTGTGCCCCGTGTTGATGTTTTTGATCCTATAGGAGAACGCCAGATCCGCGCCGATCCGCGGCGTGCCCTCGATGTGGGGGCCATCGATCTGGCTGCTGTTCTCCATGACCTGATGGCGTAGCTCGTCCCGTTCGTCGAGCTTGGCGAGGTTCTCGTCGATGATTTGACGGGCCTCTTCGCGGTCGAGCGCATCGGCCCAGCGCTTGGGAAACTTGGCCTTGATCTTGCCATCGGCGACTTTGTCCTCGAATTTGGTGGTCCCCCAACCGCCGCGCCAGTCGAACAGCAGCCAATCCTTGATGGTTATGGCCTGGGCCTTCGGGTTGTGGGGGAAGATACCGGGGTGGGCAATCGAATAACCCGGCCCGATGAAGCGGTGATTGGCGTGCTTGCGTCCCGGGTTGATCTCCTTGCCGCCGACCACGGCAGAAGGTGCGGTCGCGTATCCCTCGGGCTTTCCTGGAACCTTGCCCATGTGGCAGTCCTGGCAGGAAACGCCGGCTTTGCGCGCCGGGCTGTCGCGATACTGATCCCAGACGATCTCGAGCTTTATTCCTAAGTTGACGGCAACCTGGTGGCAGCTGACGCAGAACTCCGACTTGGTGATCTGGTCGTTCGTGATCATGCCCTTATGGATCTGGTTACCACGCTCCTTTTCGCTGGTGGCGACCGTGTAGGTGTCTTTCTTCTTGATGATATCCTTGATGACGCTCTTCTCTCCGCTGCCGTAGACCGGCTCGAAGATCTTGCCCGGCTCGATGCGGCGCTCGCCGTTGACCTTGCCGTACTGCTCCTTGACCCTGTGACAGGTAATACACGTCACGCCCTCGCGGGAGATCTGGCTGCGCAACCACAGCGGCGTTTCCCGATCCTCGCCGAGCTGGGTGCCCGCCTGCTGATGGCAACGCACGCAAAACGTGCCGACCGTACCTCGTGTCAGCTCCTGAAATTTCTGCTCGAACTTGTGAAACATCGGCGAGATTGCAGCATAGGCGTGCTGAGACGACGACCACTCATCGTAGATCTGCTTGTGACACTCTCCGCATTGCGCCGCGGTGGGATAGAGCGTCTCGTCATTGATTTGACCGTCGTGGCCCTTGGGCTTGGCTTTCGCCGTATCTTTTTTTTCAACCGTAGCTTTTTTCTCGGCTGCATCATCGGTGGCGGAGCGTTTCAACTCGTATTCCGCTTGCGCGATTTGGATGGGCGCAACCTCGGTTGATCCCGCGACAGCATTCCCACCTTGGGACGCTGTCTGCATCAGTATGGCGCTCGCGAAAGCGCAAGATAGCAGCGAAATTTCGAACGCTCGCTTCATCGCCTTACCCCTTCCCCCAGACACTTCAGGGCGGCATCACAACGCGCATTACCCCCGCGCGCAATTCGCTCGACTGACGTGCGGAAATGCGAAACTGAAGGCGACCTAAAAGGCAAAAAGGGGCCGTCATATGACCGCGACAATATTGAAAAATAAGAGATAACTAATGTCGTCCGTTTTGACTCTCATCGAAATAATCAATTCCGATTTAATGCATTACGCGGCGAATTTTGTCCGGCGCAAGAGCGCATGAAAGGACTGCAACACCCTGAAAAACATGAAACACACGGCACACGCCACGACGGCGCACTGTCCATTCATCGGCATACTTCCGGTCGCTGAAAGTCCGTGAGCCAGCCGCTTGCTCTCCAATTGCCATTCAAACCGATTGGGCAGCCATGAAACCGTCATTGTCTGACCAGATAGGAAAGGAAGCCGAATTGAGAGCTCTGAATTCGGTTCGTATTCAGGGTCGTATGCCGATGGGGGGTGAAGGGTGGCGGAACATGGAGAACGTGGGTGGTCTACGGTCGATCCGATGAGGCCGGGCGTTTTGAAATTAGAAAACGCTTGAGTTGCTGCACATATGAGCAATGGCAGCCGCGGCCCGTTACGCCGAACGAGCCGGCAAAACGGTAACTTGAAGCCTTCCAGGATTGGACAATGGCAAGCAGCCACCAGATTACATTGAACGGCAGAAGCTTTCGTGCGCGTCGCGGACAACTGCTGCTAGACGCGGCTCTGAGCAACGGCATTGATCTGCCCTATGATTGCCGCGCCGGCCACTGTGGCACCTGCTGCGTGCGGCTGGTCTCCGGCGAAGTGCGGGGCGGTGAAGGCGCGGAGCCGGATGTTGTGCACGCCTGTCAGTGCAGGATCCTCGGCGATACGGTGATCGAGACGGTCGAACCCTCCGGTGTTCGCACTGTGGAGGGTGTTCTGAGTTCTTTGCGCCCATTGTCACGCGATATCATGGAAGTGGCCATTAAGACGGACCGCGCGTTGCCCTATCTCGCGGGACAATATGTGCAGGTGCGCTTCAATGGCTATCCGAGCCGGCCCTACAGCATCACACATCCCTTGCATGGAAATCCGAACACTTCGTCGGTGTGGCTCCATATTCGGCGTGTGGAGAATGGCTGTGTCACCTCATCGCTCGGCAAGCGGATCAGACCCGGCCATCGGGTCAAGCTAACCGGACCCTATGGATCGGCGCATTTCAGGGCCAATGTGCCGGGCCGGCTGATACTCGTGGCCACCAACACCGGCTTTGCTCCGATCTGGTCGATCGCCGTCGCCGCGCTGCGCGAGAACCCAGAACGACGGATGATGATCATCGCGGGCGGCCGCAGCATCGAGTCGCTTTATATGCGCCAGGCTCTCGTGCAGTTGGCCCGTTTCCCCAATGTCCTCGTGGTGCCGGTCTGCAGCACGCCTCAGTCCTTGACGAGCGCGGTGATGCTGGGCCGCCCGACCGACTACTTGCCGCGCCTGCTGCCAACCGATGTGCTCTATGCGTGCGGCGCTCCCGGGATGGTCGATCACGTGAAATCGATCGCAGCGCAGAACGGAGCTATCTGCTACGCGGATCCGTTCCTTCCGGCTAGCGAAGAAATGGCCGGCAGCAGCGTCATGACGGTCGCGCGATGGGCTGGTTCGCTCTACCAGGCAGCCGCCAGATCCGTAAGCACCCTCCCCATTGCGGTCGCAACCGGCGGAAACAGTCGATCCATGCGCATAGGATGGCGCAAGCAAGGGTGACCACTCATTTGGAGTATAGAGCGCGTAGCATTCGGTTGAACGGGTTCAGGCAGCGGACGCTTTTTCGGTCTTCCGCTCCATATCTCTACGGCCTGCTGATGATTTTCGGTTTTTCCGCATCTGGCGCCCATGCCTCCGATCCGGTCAAAACCGTCGGCCCAAATGCGTGCGCCGAATGTCACAAGCAGGAGGCCGAGGCGTGGAAGGGCACGCATCATTTCAAGACCTTCCGAGAAATGCCGCGCAATACGAAGGCAAAGGAAATCGCAGATAGAATGGGTGTGCGGCGCATAAAGTCGGAAAGTTTGTGCCTCAACTGTCATTTCACCGTGCAGCAAAAGAGCGACAAGGCGGAGCCGATCGCCGGGATCTCCTGCGAATCCTGCCACAGCGCCGGGCAGGATTGGATCAAGGTTCACAGCGGGTTCAGCGGCAAGACGGCCCAGACCGAAACCAAGCCCGAGAAAGAAACGCGCTGGAAGCTCGCCGATTCCAAGGGAATGATCAGGCCGTCTACGCTCTACCGGCTGGCGAAAAATTGCTATGGCTGCCATGTCGTGCCGCAAGAGGATCTCGTCAACAAGGGCGGCCATAATGCCGGCAGCGCCTTCGAGCTGGTATCCTGGTCGCAGGGTGAGGTGCGGCACAACACGTGGCATTCCAAGGGCAAGGACAATGTGCTTGCCAGCGCGGCGCGCAAGCGCATGCTCTACCTCGTCGGCCTCGGTGTCGAGCTGGAGACGGCATTGCGCGCGGTCTCGAAGGCGACCGTGAGAAAAGCCTATGCATTCTTGATGGCCCAGCGTGCTGACAGGGCGCGCAAGCAGCTTTCCGCCGCGGCGAAAGCGGCGCCGAATGTTCCTGAAATCGCAAAGATGGTCGAATTTGCGCATTCGGCCGGGTTGAAGCTGAACAATGAGCGTGCCCTCACGGCTGCCGCCGACGGCGTCTCCAAGCAGCTCTCCGACATCACCGACAAGTACGACGGCAGCACGATGGCCGGTCTCGACGGTCTCATTCCGGGGCCAGACAAGTTCAAGGGTGCGGCGAGAAAAGCTGCGGCGGTCAATTAATCTAAAGCCGCTGTTGGCGGCGGCGACAACCTCGATGGGTTTGATGAGAAAGAGCGAGGAAACGGGAGGGTTGTCGTGAGATCAGCGGTGCGCCGCGCGACGAGCAGCTCAATGGGTGGACGCGGTCTGGGTTGGGCGCGATTTCTCAACAGCCAAACCGTCCAGGCGCCTTTGATTGCAGCCATTTCCGGCGGCCTGTTCTGGCTCGTGTGGATCTACGCCAGCAGTCTGCGCGATCCGCGCTATCTCGACGGCTGGATTCTGGCTGGCGGCATGAGCTTGCAACTCTACTTCCACATCGCCATCAAAACCGCCAGGCTGTCTCCAAAATCAATCATGCGTTGGCGGAAGGCCCATATTTTTCTTGGTTATCTTCTGATCGCCGCCTTCATCTCGCATTCGGACTTATCACTGCCGGATACCGGTTTCGAATGGGCCCTGTGGGCGGGTTTCGCGCTGGTGTCGCTGAGCGGCATTTTTGGCAGCTATCTGACCTGGGCCCTGAAGGCCAAGCACGGGATCACTGAGGGTTTAAGCTATGATCGCATTCCGGCCCGCCGCGCCGAACTCGCGCAGGAAGTCCACGCCCTCGTCACACAGACCGATCCGTCCGGCACTGAAATCGCCTTGCCGGCACCGCCCTACGATGCCTGGATCATGGACCTTTACGCCAACCACTTGCGTGACTTTTTCCAGAGGCCGGGTCATTTCACCGCCCATCTCATCGCCTCGCAACGGCCGCTCACGCGGCTGACGGACGAGATCGACAATCTCTCGCGATATGTCGACAAGAAAAGCCAAGACAAGCTTGCTGCCATCAAGACCCTATTGGTCGAGAAGGACCGGCTCGATTTCGCGCGCGTCTATTTCGGGCTCACCAAGGGCTGGCTGTTCGTGCATGTGCCGGCCACCTATGCGTTGGTCGTACTGACGGTGCTGCACATCCTCGTCGTCTATGCCTTTTCATCCGGGGCCTGGTGATGCGGCCAATTGGATGGATCAAATCTGTTTGGCCGTCGAAGGCGGAAGGGGAGGCACGAGCTGAATCACGGCGCGACCGTTTCGCCCGGCATCTGGGGCTGGCGACCCTCGTCTGCCTCTGCTCCGTCTTCCTTTTCTCAAAGGGCACGCAATTCCTGATGCCTGGTCCGCTCACGAGCGCCCATGGCGCAATCGAGACCTGTGCCACGTGCCACACAAAGAGCGGCAGCGGTAAATTGAGTTGGGTTCACGGCCTCATCGGCGGAGATCCGCTCGCCGACAGCAAGGCCTGCGTCACCTGCCACAAAATGCCTGAAACGGCCTTCAATGCGCACGGCGCATCCGCTGACGTGCTCGAACGGAGCACCGAGCGGCTGATGAAAATCGCCGCGAATTTGCCTCAGCCGCCATCGGCGCGCGCGCAGGCCATCGCCTTCCCGACCCATGACATGGCCGCAGGCGGGCTCTCTTGCGCGACCTGCCATCAGGAGCACCAGGGCGTCAATTTCAATCTGAAGAAGATCTCCAACGAGCAATGCCGCGCGTGCCATGTAGTGAAATTCGACAGCTTCGACGGGCATCATCCGGATTTCGTTGACTATCCGTTCAAGAGGCGCACGCGTATCGTCTACGATCACGCCGCTCATTTCGGCAAGCACTTTCCCGAAGTGGCAAAGAAGGATCAGTCAAAGCGTATCCCCGAAACGTGCTCGAGCTGCCACAACAGTCGCGACGACAAGCGGGTCATGGGCGTGGCGCGGTTCGAGCAGACCTGTTCAGCATGCCATCTCAACCAGATCATCGGCAAGGAAAGAGTGAGCGGCCCGAAAGGCATTGCGTTCCTGAGCCTGCCGGGGCTTGACGTGCAAACACTAAAGAAAAAGAAGGCCACGATCGGGGAATGGCCGGACGGGTCTGAAGCCGAACTCACCCCGTTTATGAAGTTCATGATCAGCCGGAATGAGCGGGGCCGCGCCCTGATCAAGAGCGTGGACAGGCTGAACCTTCAGGATCTGACCGGCGCAAGCGACGATCAGATCAAGTCCGTGACGGGTCTGGTCTGGGAGATCAAGCGGCTCCTGTATGCACTGATCTCGGGAAAGGCGTCAGACCTTCTGGCGGATCTTGATATGGGCGGCGGGGTGAAGCTCGGTGCGAAGGTCGCGGCCGATCTGACCGCGAACATTCCGCGCGATGTCATCATCAGTGCGCAGCAGGAGTGGCTACCCAATCTCGCCGAGGAAATGGTCAACCGCCAGGACACGAGCGAACGCAAACAAAGCGGCTCGAGTTTGGTGACGACACAATCGATTGCGGACCGATCAAGCAGCCAAGCAGCCGGCAACGCGGAACCTATGCGACTTGCGCAGGTGAAGCCTCAGTCAGCTGAACCCCAAGATGCGCCCCGAAACGCCGATGCGACGAGCGACGCCAAACCCGATCACGACATTGAAACGCCTTCAGACAGCGAAGGCGGCGGACCGATCGTAGGACGCCGGCCCTTGCCGAGCGGAACGCCTCGCTCGATCAGAGCCCGCGATGAGGACGCCGCGAAAGCAGCCAAACCCGAAGGCGTGGGTGGCAAATCCCAATCCGACAAAGCGGCTCGTCCCGAAGAAGGGGCCGGAAAAGCCGAGATCGCGCCCGCCAAGGCCGATGCTGATAAGAAAGCACTCTCCGCTGGCGAACAGCTCGAAAGCAACTCGACGGCTCAATCGGACGATCTGCTTTCTCCCACCGAGGCGGAACTTGCCGAAATAAAAGCTCGCGAGAAGGGAGCCCCACCCGAAAAAACAGCCGGACAAGCCGAGACTGCGCCCACCAAATCTCATGACGCCACATCTGCTGCGGATACCGCCCCCAGAGGGAGCGCTGATGCGCCAGCCGCCGGACCGGCGACCTCAGACGGCGCAACGCCCGCGCCCCAGACAGCGGCTATGCCCGCGACCAGCATCGGGAGCGACTTGGACGCGGAGAGTTGGGCCGAAGATGGCGGTTGGTATCGGCAGGACTACGCGATTTTCTATCGTCCCACCGGCCATAAGGACAAATTCATTTACTCTTGGCTCGTTCTGACCGGTCCCCAGGCACGCAAGGGGAGCGCAAGCCCGGCAACGGCGATCTTCGATTTTCTCACGAGCAGGGACGCGCAGGGGACATGCACGAAGTGCCACAGCGTCGATGATGTTGCGAACAAAGGCCGGCTCGTCAATTTCTCCTCGCCTTCGTTCGAGAGGAAGCAGGGACGCTTCACCAGTTTCGTTCATGAGCCGCATTTCGGCGTCTTGGAGACCCGCGGTTGTCTGGCCTGCCATAGCCTTGAGAAAGATCGCCCTTATCTGAAGAGTTATGAGCAGGGCAATCCGCAAAGCTTCGCGTCAAATTTCGGCGCGGTGAAAAAGGAACTCTGCGCGACGTGTCACACCGCAAGCATGGCGCGTCAGGATTGCGTGATGTGCCACAAGTATCATGTGAACGGCGTTATAACGCCAATTATGAAAACGAAAATTCCAAGTCAATAGAGCGGCGCTTGGTCTATTGACCCACGGCCGCCATGGCTCCGCGACGTGATCGCGGGACTGCATACGAAACATAAAATCAATCCGTCGAATGTAATTGTTCTGAGCAAATACAGCGTCCCCAACTACGTTGGCTGACATCCCAATTTAAGTCCGATTCCTCTGCCACGGAATGTTTGCGAGGGATAGGACATGCAAGAGCTGTATGCGTCGATCATTGTTGGCACAGCCGCCGCGCTGCTGGCGGCAATTCTTCTTCTGCTGCGCGCTAAAATCCAAGGCCAGAGACCGGCTGTCGCATTTGCCCGATGGTGGGTTGCCGCGAACACCCGCACGTCTTGTCTTGTTCTGGCTCCGCTCGTCGCGATCGCTGTGTCTTGCTTTGCACCTATCTCAGCGACTGAGCGGTATGAATCCGTCGGCGCATCAAACACGCCGTTTCTGCAGAGCGCTGCACTCGACCCGCACGAGGCACTGGCCTCGCCAGAATTGGAGGCGCTAAAGGCGTATGCAGACGATATAGACGCCAAACCGCAGCCGGCAGCCGCAGCGTCATCGGCTGCAGATTCCGCCGCGCTGCCGGACGTCGATACGATGATCGCAAAACTCGTCACGCGCCTTGAAAAGCAGCCGGACGATGCGAACGGCTGGAAAATGCTCGGATGGTCGTATCTCAATACGGAAAGGCCCGAGGAGGCGGTGAGAGCATACGAAACGGCTCTCAAACTCCAGCCTGGCGACACTGAAATCAAGATAGGGCTGGAGAAAGCGAAATCTGCCCAGACTGCGACCGCCGAAATTCCGGCGTCCCATCCTCCAGCTTCGCCCCCCTGAGTGAGATTTCGCACGTTGGCGGAAGCGATCGCATTTGCTGAGTACGTCGATCTGCCTTCGACGATCCGTAAACTGGATCAATGTCGCGTTGTCACGCCACCCGGTGCACGAAACTCTGGATGCTGCGGCTGTGCGGCCGCCTTCGTATCCAACGCGCGCCGCGCCTTCTGCTTTCTCAGAAAGATCAGAACGCCCGAGATCGAGACCACGACAACGACGAGACCCATTATCGAAATAAGGATACGGCCGGGCAAACCGAGGATGCGGCCGGAGTGCAGCGGAAACTGCGCCTGCACGAAGATGTCGGCGACCGTCCCATGCCAGGGCCGGCGGTCCCCGATTACCCGTCCATCGAGCGCGTCGAAGTAGATTTCCGCCGGGCCGACTCCGGCCGCGCCGTGATCATCCCCGGGATGAAAATATTTCGCGCCGTAAACACCGATCTCTGCGGAGTAAAAGATGGCACCGACGGGTTCGCGCCAGTTGCGTTGCACCCCCTCTGCGCTCGCCCGCGCGGCGATCGCCCGGAAATCGACCTTCGGCTCGATCTGGATGTGATCGTCCGCGGCCTGCCGCGTTTCGAACGGCGTCGGCGTCACCTCGGAGATGACAGACATTATGGGATAGAAAATCTCGCGGTAGAGGCTGAGTGAGAACGCCGTGAAGGCCAGCATGAAAAGAAGCCCCCAGGCCCACAATCCGCAAGCCCGGTGCACGTCGAACGTCACCCGGTAGCGCGAACCGCCAGACTTGATCTTCCATGCCGGCGCCCATCGCGTCCGCCACCCCTGGCTCAGGACACGCTCCACCGGCGCGGGACGTCCTTCTCTCGGCTCGCGTCGCCTGGGCAACGTCAGATAGAATCCGATGAATGCGTCGAGCATCCATACGATGGCCACGGCGCCCATAAACCAGAGGCCCCACTCGTGGATGCCCCACATTTCCGGAATGTGCAGCGAGTAGTGCAGTACATAGAGAAAGGAGACGGCCGTTTCCTTGCTGATGGGCCAGACGGCGCCCCACTCCCGCCGGCCAAGTTCCGCGCCCGATACCGGATCCACGAAAACCTGATTGTATCCGATCTCGAAATGATCCCTGGTTTCGGGATCGATCCTTGGCGAAACGAAGATAGACAGCGATTGTCCGGGCTCGACCATGAGCGGCAGGTACGTGACCCTCGCCCGAGGATCGCCGGCTTCGATCTTCTCTGCCGCCACAAAGGGATCGATGGCAAACCCGTCACCGCTTGCCTGGGTGAGGTGCGGATTGAGAAACGCGTCGAGTTCATGATCCCACGAGATCACCGCGCCGGTGAACCCCGCAACGACCAGGAAGCCGGCAATCGCCAACCCCGCCCAGCGATGCAGCCTGACCATGAGCCGACGTAGCACGAGCAAGGCTCCTTCAGGCAAGAACTAGAACTTGTAGGTCAAGCCGGTCGTGATCCTCCGGCCGGCTCCGAGGAAGCAATCGCCCCGGTTGAGGCAGGTGGTGGCGTAATACTCGTCCTCAAGATTGGTCGCGTTGAGCGACCAGCGCCAGCGGTCCGTCTCATAAGCGAGCATGGCATCAAAGAGCGTGAATGACGGCGTCTCGACAATGTCGTAGCCGTCCCATGAGGAACCATTGTATCGCACGCCGCCACCGAATGAGAATCCATCCAGCATGCCGTCGTGGAAGGTATAGACGGCCCACAATGAGGCGATGTGCTCGGGCAGCGATTCCACGCGGAAGCCCGCCTGGTCTCCTGCGACGTGCTCGGCCTGCAGATACGAATAGCCTGCGATGATCTTGATATTCTCCGTCACGTCTCCGCGCACCTCGATCTCGAAGCCTCTAAGGGAGACCTCGGCGGACTGCACCGAAAATCCGATGTGATCGGGATCCTCGGCAAGGCGATTTTGCTCCGTTGCATCGAAGATCGCGCTATTGACGACGAAGCTCGTGCCCGGCACCTGATACTTGAAGCCGACCTCGAACGACTCGCCTTCCAAAGGCCGGAACGGGCGGTTGAAGAAGTCGGAGCCGGCCAGCGGCACGAAGCTCTCCGCATAGCTTATGTATGGGGTCAGTCCGAAGGGCAACTCGTACATGAGACCTGCACGCCGCGTGAGGGCATCTGCCTTCTCGTCTGGATCACCGACGGTTTCCGTCGCCGTCCAATCCTTACGCAGGCCCAGAACAGCAATCCAGGACCCGAGCCGAATCTGATCCTGCGCGTAGAGCCCCGACTGCCACTGCGTACGATCGGGCAGTGTCTCGAAAGGAATCCTGCCGAGCGGATTCAAATCGAAATCGCAGGGCTCGAACTGCCCGTAGACCGGGGCATAGAGATCGAAAACATTGCAGTCCGTAACTCCGGTATCCCGGACACGCGACACGTCGGCGCGCGAGTAGTCGAACCCGAATAAAAACTTGTGCCGCGACGCTCCCAGATCGAACTTCGCAGTCGCGTTCGTGTCGGAGGTGAATGTCTTCGTGTCGTTCTCTGAGAAGGAGAGATCGCGCCCGATGGTGCGCCGATCCGCATCCAAGAACGGTTCCAGACGGTCAGGAAGGTACGGAAAGATCTGCGCGTAGGAGATGTCGCTGTGCGAATAGCGCAGCCCTTGATAGACGCTCCAGGTCTCGTCGATCTTGTGATCGGCGAGCAGCGTTACCGACCATGTATCGGCGTCGTAGTGATCGATATCGGGCTCGCCAACGAAACGGTTGATGGGGATGAAGCCGTGAGGCCCCGCAAACAGCGTTCCTTCATGCGGCAGAAACTGGACGGTCGAGCCGCTGCGATCGCGACCCACGTGGCCAAGAAGCGTGAATGAGGTGTCGACACTCGGACGGAACGTCAAGGATGGAGCAAGGAACAGACGATCATCGGGCACGAAGTCGACCTGGGTGTCCGCGTCACGTCCGAGCCCTACGAGACGGTAGGTCCACATGCCGTCGGCCGTCGCCGGTCCCGTGACATCGAATCTCACGTCTTTGCTGTCATGGCTGCCGTATGTCACGCCGATCTCGCCGCCAAACTCGTCTTGAGGACGCTTGCTCACCATGTTGACGGTGCCGCCGACTCCCGACTGGCCATACAGCATTGCGGAAGGACCGCGCAAAATTTCGATCCGCTCTAGGCCATAGGGCTCGATGCGCGGCGCGTTGAGGTAGTTGCCGTAGAACCGGCGCATACCGTCGAGAAACTGCTCGGTCGCCTCCTGGCCGCGAATGGCAAAGCCATCGTTGCGCGTGTCTTCTCCGTAGAGATCGGCAACGACGCTTGGGCTATAGCGCACCGCCTCCTGCAACGACTGGATGCCCTGATCCTCCATCTGCTCGCGCCCCACGACCGTGATGCCTTGCGGGATCTCGCTCAGCGGCGTGTCCGTCTTCGTCCCCGACGCGCTCCGGGTTGCCACATAGCCTTTGACAGGCGCGAAGGCATTCGCCTCGCCGCCCGACGAGGACGACCCGCCATCGCCGGAGTCCGGCGCGCTCACGGCAGCGGCAGGCACGCTGGTCTGCTGAGCCGGAGGTGTGCTTGCCTTGGCGGCCTGCGGCTTGCTCGGAACTGTCTGCTTGGATGCCTTTTTCTGAACCGTGGGTTTGGGCGGCGGCGCGGCGGGCTCATTTTCCGTGACCACTTCCACGGGCGGTAGCGTGCTCTGCCCGGAGGCGGCCGATTCTTTATCCTGCGCGTTGCTCTCAGGAGAGGCCTGTTGCGCGGGCTGTTGGATCTCCTCTGGAGCAGGCGCCGTTGTGCGGGGTGCCGGAGCATCAGGTTCGACGGTCTGCGCTTTCGCCGTTCCGTAAACGGACAATACAAGCGAAAGCATCAGAAGCGCCGATCGGCCAGTCATGCGTCAACTCCGTATCCAGGTGCCAAGGCCCGGGTTATCGATGGATGCCAGCTTCAACGAGACCAATCCGCGACCGCGCAGGGGCGCACGATCACGTCGCGAGGAGTTGGCCTGTTGTTCTGCTGTTGGCTGGCTGGGTGCAGCGGCAATCGAAAATGATGCTCGGCACGTGGCTGGCTGGCTCGGGTTCGATGCGGTGACAAGCCGCGATTCTTCCCAGCCCCTTCTAATGACATGAGCCGAGCATGGCCGAAAGTGCAAGAACGCAACAATCTCAGCGTACGCCTGAAGATTGCGAGCTTGGAGGTCGGGAACAATTGGCAAATCCATGATGGACGACGTCAACGGTGCGGCGCCCAACAAGGCCGAGAGCGAGAGAAAGAGTCTGCAGCTCTGGGCTGATTATATTTTCGAGAGGCCTTTCAATGGTGCAAACTGGGCCCACGCGAATGTTGCGAGACGGTCAGGCTGAATCGGAGCCATCGGCATATTCAATTGTGCGATTCAAATCGTGTGCTTACGCCTGCTAACGCCTGCCATAACGACGAACGCGCTGCGCTCTCTCGTGCACTCGGAAGCCCGTGACCTTGGCTCGATCCTCGCGCGTTGCTGGGCGGGCCCTTCAGCAATCCTGTACACGCCTCCCCCAGTGCGATAAACGGGGGCAATCCTTCTTTTTGGCCCCTCGGGCAAGAGCAGAATTGAAATTTAGGCGCGAGGAGTTTGCGTGGAAAACATCTTGGTCCCTGTCCTGAAATCTCTCGTTCTCGTTCCAATAACTTTGCTCCCGATCATCAACCCGCTGAGCACGGCGCCTGTCTTCATAGCGACAGTGGGCAAGGATCATGACCTTGCCGCGCGCCTTGCCAGGCAGGTCGCGATCAACAGCTGGTTCGTGATTTTGACGTCCATTCTGATCGGGACCTACGTCCTTGCCATTTTCGGCATCTCACTCCCCGTCGTTCGTATCGGCGGGGGGCTGCTCGTCGCTTCGACGGCCTGGCGTCTCCTTCACCATTCAGAGGATGACGAGGTGCATGCTCGTGCCGCGCAGGAGGCCTACGAAATGAATAACACCGAGGTGGTCAGGCGAAGCTTCTTTCCAATCACATTTCCGCTTACGACTGGACCGGGCACGATCGCAGCGTCCATTGCGCTAGGCGCACAGGTTCCGAGTTCACCTGCGTTGTATGTCGTGGGCGTGTTTGTTGCGGCAGCAGGCGCGGCGATGGTCTCTGTCATGCTGTATCTCATTTTCAAGAACTCCACGTCGGTTGTGACGTGGTTGGGAGAGGTCGGCATGCTTGTGATGACCCGTTTGATGGCCTTCATACTGCTATGCATTGGCATCCAGATCATGTGGCATGGATGGGCCGAATTGAACGGCGTCGGACAATAGCGCGCGACGTAGATACTGGTGAAGGGCGCGACACGGCCGCTGCTTGCACCAGGACATAGAGCTTCTTCTCAACGCGGAGCAGGAGCTTGATGCGCCGGACGTGGGTCCCGAAAAACTTGTGCGGATCGGTTCCACATCGAACCGCTGAAGTTAGAACTTAATCACCGCGCCGGTCATGACGATGTCCAGGTCCTCCAACGCAACATCGGCCACAGCACCCGTTGCAGACCCGCCCGCGATCTGCCGAAGCGTGAGGTCGGCCTCGTAATGGCGGTAGGAGAGGTAAACCAGAAGCGCGGCGTCATCGAAGCCTTGCGCAATTCCGGCGCCGTACATGTCGACGCCGCTGGCAAAGATGGCGGAATCGCCGCCCGTCGCAAACGGGTTGAGCGCGTCCGCAGTGCCGCCATCGGGACCATCGACGGTGCGACGCCCGTTCGCGCCGCCCTCGTAGCTGTAATACTCGCCGTAAACCGTCGTCTTGCCGAAGCTGTTGAACTTCTTTTCGATGCCGGCCTGGATCGCCCAGAAGGTTTGCGCGTCGTCCGCGCCCGTTCCCGCGAACAGGGGCATATCGTCGATAACGTCGTCCACTTTGCGGCCGGCGCCGATATTGGCGAACAGACCCGTTTCCTCGTGCATGATGGAGAGCGAACCGCCAAAGTTGTCGCATCGAGCATCGGATCCGCCGGTCGCAACCGTTCCCGCGCAAACCGTCTGCGTCTGTCCATCATCCAGCACCACGCCATAACCGATACCGGCGGTGTATTTGAATCCGCCCGCCTCGCCCGCATAGCGCAGCGCCACGTCCCAGATATCATCCTCGCCCCATGAGGCAGATGCCGTGAAGCCCAAAAGGGTCGGGCTTTCATAACGCACGAGGTTCAGCGCACGTTCGCCTTCACCGGGTTGATCACCGCCGTCCCCGATCAGACGCCGCCAGCTCAAGGCGCTCAATCGCTTGTTCGTTGCGCTGCGCAGCAGGAGCCCCAGGCCGCTGTCCTCGACGTCGGAGTATTTGGAGAAACTGGCGGTCTGCGAAAGATTGAGCTCGGTGATCATGTTGGTCGCGCTGGTTCCGAGCCCGACGTAGGCCGCGCCGAAGGTCTTGCTCTTCAAGTACCAATGGCTGTCGCGCATGTCCAAGCCGCTGTCCGCGAGGGCCTTGGGATCGTTCTGCGTAAAGCGCTTGGAATTGATCGAACGCACACCGATTTCGAGCCGGTAACCCGCCTCCCAGTCGTCGTTGATCTTGGCCTTGCCGCGAAAGCCGACCCGGCCGCGGGCGTTATCGTTTGTGACGATGTGCGCGTTGCTTTCAACGCCATCGTCCCAGAACAGCACCGCTTCGTTGATCTGACCGTAGATTTCGAGCGACACCTTGCGGTTGCCCTTGCGTGCGGTTGTCGCCTCAAGCTCCGCAATGCGCTCTTCCAGGTCGGCGCAACAATTGCCGCCAAGATCGGCGCCGTAGGCAATCGAGGAGCTGGCAAGGAGCGCAAGGATGGTAGCGACAGGTGCCGGTCGATGTAGCATGCGAAAGTCCTTTAAGGTGTGACGATCGCGCTTGAGGTATTGCACAGCGTCTTGCCCGCCTCAGCGCAAGGCCTGATTCTGAGATCAAAAGCGTACGAGTGTTCGGCGTGCGGAGCCGTCACAAAAAGGTCACGCTGAACCGCAAATGGCCACTGGCACCCGGTTACGGACAGCGATACAGCAAGATTTCCGCCGGAATATTCCGGCCGGCGCGAGATCCCCGAGCGCAACCTGCAAAATTTCAGAACCGTGTCGCGTTCCAGACGCCTGAGCAAAGGCCAGAGGGCCCGGTGCCGCTCCAAGTCCCGCGGCCGCTCACCCGGCTGAAGCGGCCTGCACCGTGCGCGATGCGTGGTCCGGTGATAGCCGTCATGCGCGTCTTACCGGAGGCGGCAACGCGCCCGCTCATTCTTATTGGATGGAATGCAAACGAGCCGCCCGTGGCGTGAATGCGGCCGTGCTGTATTCCTAAGCCGACCGAAATGACGCCGCAATGTCCGCTGGTCGTCTCGGCAATCATCGACCAGTGCCCGTCGAACTTATTTGCAGATGCCGGGGAAGCCGAGGCCAGTGCGGCCAGGAAGGCAATGGCTATACTGCGATATCCGATCATGAGGAACCTCGTGCGTTGTTTGCTGCGGTTCAGCATGCCTCCATTGTTATATGGGGCGGCACCCTCGTTTTCGAGGGGTAGAGCTATCCCCCCGATGCAGCAACGCCTCTGGCGCCATTGATGGACGTCAATGCCGGGCCGATGGGGCGCGGCAAGCCTTTTTCAGGCACTAACCTGATGGAGTTCCAGTTGCATGAAAGCTCAGTCCTCGTACGTTTGCCTCGCAATTCTCGCCACCGCAGGCTTGACTGTCGCCGGCGCGTTCCCGCTTCGAGCCGCAGAGGATCCGGCACACGGCAGTGCCGATGCGGGCCATACCTATGCCAACGCCGTGTGTGCGCCGTGTCACGCCATCGAGGCAGGCCAGAAGTCCTCGCCCGAGGTCAAGGCGCCACCGTTCAGCGCGATGGCGACGAATGTGAAGCTCACTTCGCAAGACATTGAAGGTTGGCTGACGTCATCTCACAAGGAGATGCCGGATTTCTCTGTTCCTGCCGGCAAGCGCGCGGATCTCATCGCCTACATCAAAAGTCTTGCACTGAAACCCTGAACAGACGCGGGCACAGTCAAACTGCGCGCATGGTCAGGAAACAGATAAGAAAAAGCCTCATGCTCCATTGACCGTCATCAAACCAATCATATCCGATCGCTCCAATAATGACGGGGTCTGACGGGTTGAACGAAGCTCCAATCGGTGAAGTCAGCACCGCACGGGTCAAAAAGGAGAGCGATATGTTCAAGGTCGCATCGTTGATTTGGATCGTGCTTGCCACGACGTTGGGCGGCATGGCCGTTACGGCGATTGTCGCAACGCCAAGCTTGGCGGAACGAGCCGCAACACTCATCCCAGCGGCGTTCGTTATCGCTGTCCTCCTCGCCATGCCGTTGTCCTACCTCGTCGCCAAGAGGATCCAGGCGAGCACACGCCGCGCTTGACCACGCGACACGGAACGGGCTGGGACAATCTTCCTTTTTATGGCGCAGCACGTCCGGGGGGATGGACTGCGCTGACACCGGTGAGCTGAAAGAGGTACCGGGGTATTTTCAGCTCGACGTGCCAAAGCGCGTCCGGTGTACCCGGCAAGCGTGATGCGGCCAGCATCACGCTTGCCCTCTTCGTTCGAGCCGGTTGCGATCTCATGGGCCCACTTCCTGCTCCCGAGGGGAGAAGATGCCCCGAAGGGGGCTGATGGGGGGGCGGCAGCGCGTGCCGGCGTCCCTGACCTCACCTGTCGCTTCGCGACCCCTCTCCCGGACCCGGAGAGGGAACGGCTCTGATCAGAAAGCGCTCTGGCACGTATTCATTCTACTCGAGATCCTCGACGACAGTCGCGGGACCACCCTTGATGCGCGATGACAACGCGGCCTCGATGAACACATCGATGTCGCCATCGAGCACGGCGGCAGGATTTGTCGATTCCTCGCCCGTACGCACGTCCTTCACCAGCTGATAGGGCTGCAGCACGTAAGAACGGATCTGGTGACCCCAGCCGATATCGGTCTTGGCGGCCTGCTCTGCTGAGGCTTTCTCCTCGCGCCGTTTCAATTCCATCTCGTAGAGGCGCGCTTTGAGACGCTTGAACGCGATGTCCTTGTTCTGGTGTTGGGAGCGCTGTTCCTGGGCGAAGATGACGATGCCGGTCGGCTTGTGAACCAGCCTGACGGCGGACTCGGTGCGGTTGACGTGCTGGCCGCCTGCGCCCGAGGAGCGCGCGAACGAGATGTCGACGTCGGCGGGATTGATTTCGACCTCGATGGAATCGTCGATTACCGGAAAGACACCGACGGATGCAAAGCTCGTGTGGCGGCGCGCATTGGCGTCATAAGGCGAGATGCGCACGAGGCGATGCACGCCTGCCTCCGTCTTCAGCCAGCCATAAGCGTTCTCGCCCTCGATCTCCATCGTCGCGGATTTGATCCCCGCTTCCTGGCCGGGGCTTTCATCGATCAGCTTTACTTTGAACCCGCGGCGCTCGGCCCAGCGCATGTACATGCGCGCAAGCATCTGCGCCCAGTCCTGACTCTCGGTACCTCCTGCGCCGGCGTTGACCTCGAGATACGTATTCATGCCGTCGGCTTCACCCGACAGAAGCGCTTCGACCGAACGGCGCTGAGCCTCGCCGTCGAGCCGTTTCAGCGTTTGCTCGCCTTCCGTGATGCTCGCCTCGTCGCCTTCGCCCTCACCCAGCTCGATCAAGGTGATCGCGTCGTCATACTCGCGTTCAATTCTCTTGAGGTCGGTGATATTGCGCTCCAGCGTCTGGCGTTGGCGCATCACTTTCTGGGCAGCGTTCGGATCGCTCCAGAGCGCTGGATCCTCAGCCTTTGCGTTCAGGCCGGCGAGACGTTCTTCGGCCGTCTCCCAGTCAAAGAGACCTCCTCAGGAGGACGAGGGCCTCCTTGATGCCATCAGCGAGTTTTTGCGCTTCTGCGCGCATGATCGTGTCCTCCAGTGTGCCGGCTCGTGCTCCACCCTCAGCGGGGTGCCGATCCCCAGCGCCCGTCAATCAATAGAAAACTGACCAGCATCGGCCGGCGCGGCCTATGTTCGGGGACGGGAGATATAGTCAGCAGCGCAGCCCGTGTAAACGCACCCCGGCGCGCGGCAAAGTCACCTTCAACCCGATGCCGTCACCAGACTCCGCCCCCGCCCGAGCCGATGCCTGGACTGGCCCCCCCGGCTGGGACAGCGCCGGCGGGCGCTGGCTGATAAGCATCGCCCGACGCCGCCGTCGCGGAAGGCGTGGCTCCGGCAAGGCCTATGACCGAATAGGCATCGTCGGGCTCCTCATTGGGTTTGAACGCTTCCATGATCGTGTCGGTGTCCGTCGCGCCCGCGCGCAGGCCGGTCTTGAGGCTCACCCGGATGAGCTTGATGCCGGGCGGGATACGGAATGGCACCGGAGGTGAGTCTCCCAGCACGGTCTTCATGAAGTTGCCGAAGATCGGCGCGGCGATAGCGCCGCCCGTGTTGCCTTTGCCCATGGGCTTGGGCGTGTCGTAACCCAGGTAGACGCCAACCACCAGGTCGGGCGTATAGCCGATGAACCAGGTGTCTTTTTCCTCGTTGGTCGTGCCCGTCTTGCCGGCCAGCGGCCGGTTCAACGACTTGAGCGAGGTGGCCGTGCCGCGCTGGATCACGCCTTCCAGGATCGAAGTTATCTGATAGGCGGTATGCGGGTCGATGATCTGCTTGCGGTCGTCGATCAGCTCAGGCTCGGCTTGGTTGGCCCACTTTTCCGCCATGCAGCCCATGCACTGGCGTTCGTCATGCCGCCAGACAGTCTTGCCCCAACGGTCTTGAATACGGTCGATCAGCGTCGCCTTCACCTGCTTGCCGCCATTGGCCAGAATGCAATAGGCCGTTGCCATGCGCAGGAGCGTCGTTTCACCCGCGCCCAGCGACATGGACAGCACCGGCAGCAGATCGTCGTAGATGCCGAAGCGGCGTGCATATTCCGTGATGATCGGCATGCCGAGATCCTGCGCCAGACGCACGGTCATCTGGTTGCGGGACTTCTCGACGCCAAAACGCAGCGTCGCAGGACCGGCAGCGTGGTTCTTCTCGTAGTTTTCCGGACGCCAGATATCCAGCCCCGGGCCCTGCTCGATCTCTATCGGCGCGTCCAGAACGATGGACGTCGGCTTGTAGCCGTTGTCGATGGCCGCCGCGTAGACGAAGGGTTTGAACGACGAACCCGGTTGACGCTTGGCTTGGATGGCGCGGTCGAACTGGCTCATATCGAAGGAGAAACCGCCCGCGACCGCAAGCACGCGGCCCGTGTGCGGGTCCATGGCGACGAGACCTCCGCCGACTTCGGGGATCTGCATGAGCGACCACACGCCCTGCACGTTGGCGGGATCCTTGGGCGCCACATAGATGACGTCGCCCGGTTTGAGCAGATCGCTTGTTGCGGCGGGCGTCGTTTTCTTGCCGGGCACCTTCGCCCATTTGATCTCATCGAGCGCCACTTCGACGGCTTCGCGCTCCTTGACGAGCTTGCCGTCCTGCTGCTTGGCAGGTTTGAGACCAACGACAGCTTTGGTCTTCTGTGCGTCCAGAACAACGCCAAGTCGCCAGGGCTGAATATCAGACGGTCCGTCGATGGCGCCTAGCGGCACGCCCCAGTCGCCGGAAATGTCGATTTTGGCGACAGGTCCGCGCCAGCCTTTCTGCCGGTCGAAGTCAACCAAGCCGTCGATCAGCGCCTGGCGCGCCATCTGCTGAAGCTTGGGATCGAGCGTCGTTCTGACGGAAAGTCCGCCGCCATAGAGCTTGTCCTCACCGTATTGGGTCAGAAGCGTCCGGCGCACTTCCTCGGCGAAGAATTCCGCCGTCGAGATATGTGCACCTGTCTGACGCAGATTGACGGTGAGCGGCTGCTTCTTGGCAGTCTCGGCCTCTTCCGCCGTGATGTATCCGTTCTCGGCCATCTGGCCGATGATCCAATTGCGCCGCTCGGTGGCACGCGCCTTGTTGCGGAAGGGATGATAGTTGCTGGGCGCCTTGGGCAGCGCAGCCAGATACGCCATCTCCTCGATCGTGAGATCCTTCAGCTCCTTGTTGAAGTAGGTGAGCGCGGCCGCCGCCACCCCGTAGGAGTTGAGGCCCAGATAGATCTCGTTGAGATACAGCTCCAGGATCTTGTCCTTCGAGTAGGCACGTTCGATGCGGATGGCGAGGATCGCTTCCTTCAGTTTGCGCTCGATGGACCGCTCGTTGGTAAGCAGGAAGTTCTTGGCGACCTGCTGCGTGATCGTCGAGGCGCCCTGCGTACGCCGGTTGCTGCCGCTCAATTTGGTTTCAACCGCGGAAAAGACGGCCCGCGCGATACCCTGGAAGTCGAGCCCCCCATGCTCATAGAACCGCCGGTCCTCGGCTGAGAGAAATGCTCCAAGCACCCGCTTGGGGATGGCGTTGACGGGCACGAAGATTCGCCGCTCGCGGGCGAATTCGGAAATGAGAGAACCGTCGTGCGCGTGGATACGCGTCATCACGGGTGGTTCGTATTTGGAGAGGCTCTCGTAGTCGGGTAGGTCCTTGGAGGCTTGATAGAGCAGCATGCCCACGGCAGCGGACGCGGCAAAGAATAAAAGAACGCCCGTCGCAAAGCCGAACCCGAGAAAACTCAGGAGCAGACTCTTGCGGCGGCGCTTCTTCTTTCTTGGCGCAGCCGGCGGCGGTAGCGTTGGCGGTCGCATCAGAAGCGAAATTCCGTTGTTCGAGAGCGCGTTGTAACGGGTTTACCGCATCGCAGCAAGCAGCCCCGCATGCGAGCCCACCATATCATGGAATATGGCAGCAAGCAGTCCGCTGCGCAGTTTGGCTAACGCTGAACGGTGGTACGCTTGTTGAAATATTGATCGACGGCCGCCTTTATCGCACCTGCCACCTTAAGTTGCCAGGAGGCCGTGGTCATTTCTTGCTGATCCTTGGAATTGCTCATGTAGCCCAGCTCCACCAGAACCGATGGGGCGTGGGTCTGCTTGAGCACCTTGAAAGCGGCGGATCTTTGAGGGTCGCGCGACATAACGATGTCTTTTGCCAAGTGCGACACCAGCAGATTGGAAAAATCTGCTGAAAAATTCGAGATCTCGCGCTGCATGAGGTCGAATAGAATGTCGCGAACCTCGTCATTGCCCTTCTCACCGGCCCAGGACAGACCCGCGATGAGATCGGAAGCGTTTTCCTTCTCGGCCATCAAGCGGGAGCGCTCATCCGACGCCCGTTCTGACAGGGTGTAGACCGTAGCGCCCCGCACGCTTTCGGCGAACTGGGCCTCCAAAATCGAATCCGCATGCAGCGAGATAAAGAGGTCTGCTCCAAAATCGCTGGACATTTTGAGTCGCTTGTCGAGCGACACGAACACGTCGCTGGTACGGGTCATCCGCACCTCATAGCGCCCGCCCTTGCGCAAAACATCGGCCAGACGCTCGCCAACAGAAAAGACGATTTCCTTTTCAGAAACGGCGCTGCCGACCGCACCAGGGTCGATGCCGCCGTGGCCGGGGTCGATTACGATGATGGGCCGGGCTTTGCCGCCGGATTTGCCAGACCCTGGCGGGGCAGTCGTGGTCGCGTCCGGTCCACCGCTATCGTCCCGGTTCACATCGGGCTTTGCCATGCCCGCCACGAATGTTGCCGCGTCTGTGGTTTGCAGAGCGACCTTGAGCACCACGCCATCCTTTTTCCCCGCCCGTTCCATGACTGCGGACGCAACAGCCACGGGACCGGTCGTTTCTATGACAATGCGGGCCTTGCGCTCGGCGAACAGTCCGTAGCGGAACACTTTGACGTGGCCGTTGGGCTTATCTCCCGTGCCTGGGGGAAGTTTGAAGGCGACGTCGGGCAGGTCGATGATGACGCGATAGGGGTTGTCTAGGGTAAAAATCTCCGCCGTGACGCCGCGGCTCATTGTGAGAGCGAAGACTGTGGATTCCGCGCTCTTCGTCAATTGCGCCGCGGTCGCGAACACCGGCGCCGGCGGTGCTGCGATCGAAGCACCGGGAGCGAACCCGGCGAGCGCCCACAAAAGGATCACGAACAAAGCCTCCAGCCTCCCGAAGAAGTGCCGTTCCCGCGCTCGTGTCCCCTCTCGTTCTGTGTTGTATGTCGCCGATTTGACGGCGTGATTGCAGCCCAATCCTCTTCCCTCATCCACGTGCGCCGATTGGCCAACCAGCCTTCGCCGGCACCGCGACTCAAACATTAACAATTTGTTTTTTCTAGCCTTTATCCCCCAAGAAAAGAGCGCGCGCGGCGCCGTCAGGAAGACTTTATACCACTTGCCACCAGGGTGGCGACCACGTACACTTCCACAAAGCGTTCGGTCATGGTTTACGGGCGGCATAGTATGCCTTTGCCTACGGCCACTGAGGGTTTGATCGGCCTGCTGCAGCATCCGATAAATGTTGCTTTCACAGGTAATTAGGCCCGGCTGAACGACCGGTAACCGGTAGAGGACGGCGTGGCAGCGCTCTTGCGTCGCTCATGGCGTCTTCAAGCGCAACCTGCGCAGGAGCACATCTCGCGACAGCGTTGCGACACTTGGAAAATTCGCCATCGTTTGGCTGTCCCGCAGAAAGAGGGCGCCAAAGCATGGCAGCAGTCTCCCCAGCCACGAGGAGGCGATCACCGCTCAAGAATTCCTGGCTTGCGCCGCTCAGCAGACGCGACGGCGCGGCAGGTGAACCGACAGGGGCTATGAGGACCGTACGCACCAGCCACCAGATCGCAAAGCCGGCCGCGCGCCGCGCACGCGACGAAGGACGCCCGGAAGAGGCCGCGCGCCACTCCGGCAGCAAGCTGGACGCACGCACGCCGCACCCCGCCAATTTCCACCACAACAATGCGCGTGACCGCGCCCCGCTCGCCAAACTGTTCCTGTCATTCTTCGACACGGGCGGGCCGCCGGGACTGCGCGCGAAGGAACAAGAAAAATGTCCAACTGCAAAATGCTCATCGATGCGACGCACCCCGAGGAGACCCGGGTCGTCGTACAGCGTAATGGCCGGGTAGAGGAGTTCGACTTCGAGAGTGCCGCCCGAAAACTTCTGCGAGGCAATATCTATCTCGCGAAGGTGACCCGTGTGGAGCCCTCGCTCCAGGCCGCGTTCGTTGACTACGGCGGCAACCGCCATGGCTTCCTGGCCTTCAACGAAATCCACCCCGACTACTATCAGATCCCCGTCGCGGACCGGCAGGCCCTGATCGACGAGGAGGCTGCCGCCGAGGCTGAGCTTGAGGCTGCCGCCGACCGGCGAGCGGAAGCTCTTGAACGGCGCGCCCGCCAGCGCGCTGGCTCCGGGCGCGCGCAAAAGCCAAGCCAGGACGCCGAACCAGGGTCCGAGGCTTCAGCGTCTGATGACGCCAATTATGAGGTCGAAAGCGAGGAAATCTCCAATATCGTCGACGTCGGAGAAGACGACGAGCACATCGAGGTGGTCGGCGGCGAGGATGGCGAGGAGGAAGCGCCAAGCACATTCGCCGCGGCAATCGTGCGCGAAGAGACGATTTCCGAATCCGTCGAGGACATTCGCCTTTCGCCGGCCGAAATCGAGGAGGCGCCAGTCCAGCTTGATGTCCAGCTCGACGCCGAGCCCGATGCCGAGGGTGCCGTTGCGGCAACAGAGGATGCGGATAACAACGATCCCGATGGCGACGACGGCCCCGATGACGACGATGATGCCGAGAGTGACGACGATGTCGCCGAAAGCGCGTCCGCGCGCGATCACGCCATTGACGATCGCGATCCCGAGACGGTGCCCGCCGGCGACGACCACGAGCATCACGATCACGAAAACCACGACAGCGAGCCCCGCGAGGCAGGCTCCGCCCGCAGCGCGGATATGCTCGAGGAAGTGCCCGCGCGCACCCGCCGGCGCCCGCGCAGCTACAAGATCCAGGAAGTCATCAAGCGCCGTCAGGTGATCCTGGTTCAGGTCGTCAAGGAGGAGCGGGGCAACAAGGGCGCGGCGCTGACCACCTACCTCTCGCTTGCAGGCCGCTACACCGTGCTGATGCCCAACACGGCGCGCGGGGGAGGCATCTCGCGCAAGATCACCAATCCGCAGGATCGCAAGCGCCTGAAGGCGATCGCTCAGGAACTCGACGTGCCCGAAGGCATGGGGCTCATCATCCGTACCGCGGGCGCGGCGCGCACCAAGCAGGAGATCAAGCGGGATTTCGAATACCTGCTGCGCCTTTGGGAAAGCGTGCGCGATCTGACGCTGCAGTCGACCGCGCCGAGCCTCGTCTACGAGGAAGGCGACCTCATCAAGCGTTCGATCCGCGACCTCTATAACAAGGACGTGGAGGAAGTCGTGGTCGCCGGTGAGGGCGGCTACCGGGAAGCCGCCGACTTCATGCGCATGCTGCTGCCCAGCCACTCCAAGAATGTGCTGCCCTACGATGATCCTACGCCGCTGTTTGCGCGCTACGGCGTGGAGCGCCAGCTCAACGCGATGTTCTCGCCCCAGGTGACGCTGCGCTCGGGCGGCTACATCGTCATCAACCAGACGGAAGCGCTCGTCGCGATCGACGTGAACTCGGGCAAATCGACACGCGAGTTCTCCATCGAGGAGACGGCTCTCGCCACAAACCTGGAGGCCGCAGACGAGATTGCCCGCCAGTTGAAGCTGCGCGATCTTGCAGGCCTCATCGTCATCGATTTCATCGACATGGAGGAAAAGCGCAACAACCGCGCCGTCGAGCGCCGGTTGAAGGATGCGCTGCGCCATGACCGTGCGCGTATCCAATTGGGGCGCATATCGCATTTCGGCTTGATGGAAATGTCGCGCCAGAGGCTGCGCACCGGCGTGCTCGAAGGTTCGACCTCCCAATGCCTGCACTGTCAGGGCACCGGCATCATCCGCTCAACCGAAAGCATTGCCCTTGCCGTGCTGCGCGGTCTGGAAGACTCTATCACCGCCGGGGCCCAGGCCCCGCTCATTGCAACGACGACGAGCGCCGTCGCGCTTTATATCCTCAACTCCAAGCGTTCCTACGTGGCGGATATGGAAGCACGCCACGGCTACTCGGTGACCATCCTCGGCTCCGACCGCGTGCATGGCGCCAACTTCACTATCGAGCGCGGCCAGGCCACGCTCTTACCGCAGCGCAGGCCCGAGCGTGCCGCCGTCAACATGGATTGGGGCTTTGAAGGCGACGACGATGACGAGGCGCCGTCCTTCGAAGCCGGAGAGGTCATCGCCGACAACGACAGCGATGGCGAAGGCATCAGCCGCGACCGTCAGTACGCCCGCGAAGGTGGCGAGGAGGAAGGTGGCGGCCGCCGCCGCCGCCGGCGTCGCCGGCGTGGTGGACGCCGCGGCGAGCGGGGCGATGATCTCGGCCAGCAGGGATTTGCCGCATCCGGCGATGACAATGAGCAGGATGAGCCCACAGGCTTCGATGAGGCAAGCGAGGGCGAAGACGGCACCGCGGATGCCCTAGACACTGAAGACAACGGCGACCAGACCGAGGCCGCACCCGCCCCTGAAGGCGAGGAAGGCGGTGAACCCCGCCGCCGTCGCCGGAGAGGACGCCGTGGCGGCCGGCGCGGCCGTGGTGATCGCGACCACGTTGAACGCGCGCCGAGTGATAGCGTTTCCGCGTCAGCCACAGACGATGAGGAAGACGAAAGCGGCGAAGGCGACGAGCCGAGCCTGGATTTCTCAAGCCGTCAAGATGCGGTCGAGCCGGGCACGCCAGATTCCGCCGGTCAACCGCAAGTGACGGGCTCCGATCAGGAAACAGGTGATCACGAGGCCGCAAACGACGCGGAGCCTGCGAAGGTTTCACGCGCCGGACCCCGCAGCCGCCAACGCACCGAACGCAAGAAGCCAGAACGTCTCTGGGATGTGCCCTCGTCCGAGGACGCCGGAGAAGAGACCGGTGCGCCCACGGCAGCTGCCCAGATCGCGGCCGATGAAACTTCGGCGGAGGAGGTGGTTGTTTCCGGCGTCACATCCGACGACGCCAGCGCCGTGGTCGTGGCCAATGGCAGCACCAATGGCGGTGCTCTGGTAACGCCCAAGGGCGCGGACGACGAAAAGCGCGAGGCGCGCGCACGCCGTCACGAGACCGGGTCATCCGAACCACGCATTGAGCGCGTCGTGGTGCGCCCGGGCCAGAGCGAAGACATGACCGGCGAGGCAACGCCTGCTCCGCAACGCAAAGGCTGGTGGCAGCGCCGCTTCGGCGGCGAGTAATCCGCCGGCACTCACCTTTTCCATGCGACTGAAAGCAATAAGCCGGGCCACAAGCCCGGCTTATTGCTTCAAAGTCTTGCATCTGGTCTTAGCTGCCTCAGGATTCATTGATGCGAACTCATTTCCTTCATCGTGAGAGAAAGAGCAGTTGCAGGTATTCCGTTGTCGAATTAATCATTTTCTGGCGCTAATTTTTTTAGGTTCCTGCATACGAGCCGTGCAGCGGCTCGATGATAAGAAGCAAGAATGCTGCAGAGGAAACGTCGTGGGTGGGATAACTGAGGGTGGTGGACTTCACACGTCCGACGTTGCCTCGTGTGAGGCTAAGGCGCAGAGCTTCTCGAAAGAAGCCATCGGCGTAGCTATTGTGGGGTATCGCAATCTCACGAACGGAGCCTTGCCATGAAGCGCTGGATCGCCGTCTTACTCGCTCTTGTCATATCGGGCTCCGCGCTTTGGGCGGTGCTTCGTCCTCAATTGCATCACGGCATCGGCGTAACGCAGCGGTCCGCAGGGGCAGAAAAGGCGTATTATTTCCGGCTGAAATCGAGTTATTTGTACAAAGGCACCCCCCTGAACTTCGATATTGTTGCAGGTTGTTCAACTCGTATCACGCATTGGATTGACCGGGATCGCACCGTCGAAGTCGGGCTGGTTCCGTTCGCTTATGGCTTGAAGATGGCCGACGGCAAGGGCGTCGTCATCAAGGTGCCCGATGTCTGCCAAGTTAAGCAGACGACTTCGAACGGACTGGTGCCAAAAGACTTCCTGCCCTTCGTCGCCGTTTACGAGGACGCCGATCGGCCGATGTTCGGTTGGCTCTATGCGACGGACGATGCTTACAACTCGCCGCTGGCCGAATTGAAGTTCCTGGGGGCTTCAATCGAGAAAGCTTCGCCGGATGACTTCAAGGTCTGGCGCGAGACGGAAGCAAGCAAGAACATCATCAAGCCGGACATGCTCGACTGGACAATCGGTAGCCTACAAGGGGTCGGAGAGGGCGCGCACGCCTGGAAGCCCGGCAAATGGTACTTCGGAATGTATTGCCGGATGATGGGAAGGAAGCCAGTCCCTGATGATGTGCGGCCTGAAGTCCGTCTATTGTGGGATGGCCCGGGTCTTCCGGAATTCTGGGTGCCTCCATCAACGCCCCCCAGCACACACTGCGGAGACTGCTCCGCCCGCCTCTCTGCGATTAAGCAATCCGCGCTGAACATTGCTGATTGGGAGCTAAACTTCGACACCCGATCGGCTCCACGTGTGTCCGGCGTAGGCTGGCGGATCGTGGAGTCTGGCGAGAATTCTAGAGTGGTGAGAGTGCCAGAAGTTTACCCGTGGATGTCTCAACTGACTCCAAATTGGTTCAGCAGCCCAGACGCCAAAGCGGCAAGAACAGTCATTGCTAGCCGGATCGATTTTCGCCCCGATCGACTAGGCTTCGCATTTTGTGATGCTGAAATGACGACTAGGGGCACTGAGGTGATTTGGCCAGACTTACCGGAATATCCGCGCAAGTTTGGAGAGCTCACTGGAGGCAAAACGCCACCTCGTCGCTATCTCATCGGCCAAGCCGAAATCAGCGGTAGCGCCACGACATTCTTCCCATCTGGCTCGAACGGGCTCTTTCAGCGCGACGAGTTTCTTTTCACGCGATTCGGCATCGAATTCCGAGACATCTTCGGAGGACTATGATGGCAGTGCAAGATCTGCGCTTGTTCCTCCTCCCTGAACGCTAGCCGTGGGGATTGCCCCCACTCCTGCCCCTCCCCAAAAGCGGGAGGGGAAAAGCGCGCGACCATATGGTCGGTAATTTGAGCTAGGCGCCGCGCCATGCCTTCAAGCGCCGCGCGGCTTCGGCAATGGCTTGCGTGGTACCCGCGTATGAAAAGCGCAGGAACTTGTGTCCGCGCTCTGCGTCAAAGTCCAACCCCGGCGTCACGGCGACGCCGGCTTCATCGAGAATGCGACGCGCCAGAGCGGCGCTATCGGACGTCAGCGCACTGACGTCGGCATACAGGTAAAATGCACCGTCGGCGGGCGCGAACGTGTCGAACCCGGCCTTGGGTAGTTCATTCAGCAGCAATGCGCGATTGGCAGCATAAACCGCGCGGTTGGATTCGAGTTCGTCCATGCCGTCGAACGCACCGATGGCTGCGATCTGTGAAACCGCAGGAGGAGCGATAAACAGGTTCTGCGCGATTGGTTCGACCACGCGCACGAAACGCTCCGGCACCACCATCCAGCCGACGCGCCAGCCGGTCATCGAGAAGTATTTGGAGAAACTGTTGATGACGAATGCGTCATCGGAAAACTGCAGCGCCGTAGCCGCCGGCACGCCGTACGTCAAACCATGGTAGATCTCATCGGAGATGAATGCGACGCCGCGCCCGGCGCACCAGCGGGTGATGTCCGCGAGCCGTTCAGGTGTCAGCATCGTCCCCGTGGGATTTGCAGGGCTTGCCAACAGCAGGCCGTCCAAATGACCCGCAGCCTCGATTTGCGCGATGCCTGGCATCCAGCCCGTCTCGGACCCGATCTCAATCAGGGCCTTCTCGCAATCGAGCGCGGAGAGGATGTGACGGTAGCAAGGATAGCCCGGCGACGTCAGCCCAACGCGTGCCCCCGCATCGAACAACGTAAGAAACGCCAGCACGAATGCGCCCGAAGAGCCCGTCGTGACGACGACGCGCTCGGGCGCGATCGTCAGGCCGTACCACTGACGGTAGAGCTGCGCGATTCTCTCGCGCAACAACGGCAACCCCAATGCGAGCGTATACCCCAGCGTGCCTTGCGAAATTCCGGACAAGGCCGCCTCACGCGCTGCGCGTGGCGCCGGCGTTCCAGGTTGCCCCACCTCCATATGAATGATACTGGCCCCGGCCCGCTCGCGCTCGGCGGCGGCGCGCATGATCTCCATCACCATGAAACTGGCGATGGAACTGCGCCTTGATGCCTCAACCGCCCGGGCGCGCTTGGAAATGATCTTTGCTGTCACGTCAGTTGCGTCCTCGACGGTGGCTATCGACTCTTTATGATCGACAATTTCACATCCTGGCCACGATTTGGCGACATTTGTTGGCCCGCGCCCTGGGATCTTGAGGATCTGACTTTGGATGCCGGGGCATTCGGCTGGTCCCGTATTTGACCGATCGGGCGCGGCGACCTACTTTTGTGGAAGCACGTGTATGTACCGGCGCATTCATGGAGCGTAACCGCCGCTTTTGGCGCAGATATCACACGATAAAGAAGGGACTTCGATGCGGTTGCATTGCATCTTTCGAATGGCAACCCTGCAGCGCACCGTGTCTGGTACGCTCTGCGCCTGGGTGTTGCTGACAGGATTGTTACCGCAACGTGCCGCCGCACAGAACCTTCCGCTCATTCGCGATAGCGAAATCGAGGAACTGCTCAACGACTACGCGCGTCCGATCTTCAAAGTCGCGGGGCTTGGCGGCGCGCGGGTTCAAGTGCGCATCGTCAAGAACGACGTTTTCAACGCTTTCGTACTCGATGGCCGCAATGTTTTTGTCCACACCGGCACGCTCATGCAGGCGAATACGCCCAATGAAGTGATCGGCGTGCTTGCGCACGAGACGGGCCACATCGCGGGCGGGCACATGGCGGCGCTGCGCGCACGCATCGCCCAGGATCAAACGCGCGCGCTGCTGACACAGATCATCGGTATCGGTGCGATGGTAGCCGGCGGTGTTGCCGGTGGCGACGGCGGTCGCGACGTGATGGGTGGCGGGCAAGCCGTCTTGCAGGGTGGCAACCAGGTCATCATGCGCGGTATCCTGTCAGAGCGCCGCTCGCAGGAGAGCGCGGCCGATCAAGCAGGATTGCAGTACCTCAACGCGACAAAGCAGTCCGGCGAAGGCATGCTCACCACCTTCGAGCGGTTCCAACAGCAGGAGTACGTCTCGGATCAGTACAAGGACCCCTTCGTGCGAAGCCACCCGGTCGCGACAGACCGCCTTGCGCGGCTGCGCAATCTGGTGGAATCGAGCCCTTACGTGAAGGCGACAGACCCCCCCGCGCTTCAGCTGCGCCACGACCTGATGCGTGCCAAGTTGTCGGGTTATCTTGAGCGCCCGTCGCTCGTCTTCAACCGTTATCCGGCGAAGGACACCTCGCTGCCGGCGCGGTATGCGCGCGCCATCGCGACATTCTTCCAAGGAGGCAGCGGAGCGCTGGAATCCGCGCTGACCCAGATGGACGCCCTCATCCGCGAGCAGCCTCAGAACGCTTACTTTTACGAGGTGAAAGGCGATTTGCTGATGCGCTCCGGCAAGATGCAGCAGGCCATTCCGTTCATGCGTCAGGCCTTGAAGCTTGCGCCCGAGAGTTCTCTTATCCGCGTGCAACTCGCAATTGCGCTGCAACAATCGGACGATCCTGCCACGCTTAATGAAAGTGTTACGCTGCTCCGCAAGGCATTGATCGACGACCAGAATGCCCAGGCCTACCGGACGCTCGCGGCGGCCTACTACAAGCAGGGCAAAGGCCCCGAGGCCGACGCGATGACCGCGCAAGCCTACTTCCTTGAAGGAAATCTGAAGCAATCCCAAATATTTGCGAAGCGAGCACAAAGTAAGTTGCGTGCTGGCTCACCGGAATGGATAAAGAACGACGACATCATCAACTACCAGCCGCCGGATCTGAACTGACCGGCCGCCAACACCTCTTGCAATGGATCGCAATGCCCATGTCCTTAAACGACACGCCATCGAACGACACGACCGACCGCGCAAACCCCGCCGCGACGAAACGCGGTTTGGCCGCGCTCAGAATTGCAGCCGGCGCCGCCCTGCTTGGCGTGGCCGCCTTCCTTTCGGTGGTACCCACCAAGTTTGTGGCCCCGGCGCGCGCCGCCGAGCCCTTTAACGAGGAGCAGAAAGCTGCCATTGGCGCCGTCATCAAAGACTACCTGCTCAAGAACCCCGAGCTCATCATCGAGGTTCAGTCGGCGCTCGAAGCAAAGATGGAGAAGGAGCAGGCGGAGAAACTCAAGGCCTTCATGGCCGATCACGCCAAGTCCATCTATCGCGGCGCGAACGCCTCCGTGGCAGGCAACCCGGATGGCGACATCACGGTGGTTGAATTCTTTGATTACAACTGCGGCTACTGCAAGCGTGGCATGCCTGAAATCCAAAAGCTGATCGAGAACGACAATCGTGTCCGTGTCGTCTTCAAGGAACTGCCCATCTTATCGAAGGGCTCAGACGAGGCCGCGCACGCGGCGCTCGCCGCCAAGCGCCAGGGCAAGTATTGGGAGTTCCATCAGGCAATGATGTCCAACAAGGGGCAAGCCAACGAGGCGTCCGCCCTCAAGGTCGCTGAGGACCTCGGCCTCGACATTGCGAAGTTCAAAGCTGACATGAAAAGCAACGAGGTGACTGGAGAAATCGACGAGATGAAGTCTTTGGCGAAGAATATGGGCATTTCAGGCACGCCCCACTTCCTCGTCGGCGACAAGTCGATCCCCGGCGCACCGGAAGATCTTCACAACCAGCTGGAAGGCTTGGTCGCCGATTTCCGCAAGTCAGGATGCGGCTATTGCTGACGACGAGCCAGCCGCCCTCGCGTCGATACCAAGAAAATATATGTATTTCAAATTGTTGAGGAGTGCGAACTCCTCAACATGCTTATCTGATGGTGCTCTTTCCCGGTCTCCGGAAAGCTGGTAGACCGCTTGAGGCGTTGAACCCGCTCGAGAATGGTGGGCGCACAGTCCCGACCACATTGAACCGCGACCTCTCCCCATTACCTTCAACCGAAGCTGCCCTCCAAACATGGCAAAACCGATCTTCGTACTCAACGGCCCGAACCTGAACATGCTGGGGACCCGCGAGCCCGCCGTTTACGGCAGCGAGACGCTGGATGACGTCAAGGCGCGGTGCGTGTCACGCGCCAAGGCGCTCGGTCTGCCGGTCGATTTCCGCCAGTCTAACCTTGAAGGCGAGTTGGTGGGCTGGATTCAGGAGGCCAGGGGCAAGGCGCAGGGCATCATCGTGAATGCGGGCGCCTATACACACACCTCGATCGCCATCCTCGACGCACTGCAGGCCGCCGAGTTGCCGGTTGTGGAAGTGCACCTGTCCAACATCTTCCGCCGCGACGAATTCCGCCAGCATTCCTTTGTGTCCCTGGCGGCAACCGGCGTCATTTGCGGACTGGGTGCGAAGGGCTACGAACTTGCGCTGGAGGCCATGGCAGATCTCGTGAAACGCCGGACCAAGGCTTGACTTCCCGGGGCTGCAAGGGGGCTGTGCGCACTCGCGAAACACAGAACGACAGGAAGAAGGAAGACTGAGGCAATGACGGGCAAAGATCAGGGTGCAAAGCCAAGCGCCGAGGGGCAGCTGATCCGCGAGCTTGCCGAACTGCTGAACGAAACCGGGCTCACCGAGATTGAAATGGAAAAAAGCGGGCTGAAGGTCCGTGTGGCACGCAAGATCCAGGTCGCAGCTTCAGTGCCGCTGGCCGCGCCCATGTCGCTCGCTGCAGCCGCACCTGCGCCGCAAGCTCCGGCGCCTGCGGTCTCCAGCGCCGGCGATCCCAGCAAGCATCCCGGGGCTGTCAAATCGCCGATGGTCGGTACGGCGTATCGCTCGCCCGAGCCTGGCGCAGCCTCGTTCTGCGAGGTCGGCTCGAAGGTCTCCCAGGGCGATACGCTCCTCATCATCGAAGCCATGAAGACGATGAACCAGATTCCTGCGCCCCGCTCGGGCACCGTCACCGCCATCCTGTTCGAGAACGCTCAGCCGGTGGAATACGGCGAGCCGCTCATCATCATCGAGTAGCACCGCCCAGCGCCGCCCGAAACGCGACGACGATCAAGAGAGTGACCCAGAAAGCCGCCCGCAGATGTTTGACAAGGTATTGATCGCCAACCGTGGAGAGATTGCGCTACGCATCCAGCGCGCGTGCAAGGAACTCGGCATCGCCACCGTCGCGGTGCACTCCACCGCCGATGCGGACGCCATGCACGTACGTCTTGCCGACGAAAGCGTGTGTATAGGACCGCCGCCGGCAAGCGAGAGCTATCTCAATATCCCGGCCCTTGTAACGGCCTGCGAGATCACTGGCGCGGATGCGGTGCACCCGGGTTATGGCTTCCTGTCGGAGAACGCGCGCTTCGCGGAAATCCTCGAAGAGCACAAGATCACCTTCATTGGCCCGACGTCCGAACATATCCGCATCATGGGCGACAAGATCGAGGCGAAGGAAACCGCCAAGAAGCTCGGAATTCCCGTCGTTCCCGGCTCTGACGGCGCGGTGACGAGCGAGGCGCAGGCCATGAAGATCGCCGATAGCATGGGCTTTCCCGTGCTTATCAAGGCGGCCGCTGGCGGCGGCGGGCGGGGCATGAAGGTCGCGCACTCCCGGGCGGATCTCGGCCTTGCCCTTTCCACGGCGCGCGCCGAGGCCAAGGCGGCGTTCAAGGACGATGCGGTTTATATGGAGAAATATCTTCAGAAGCCGCGTCACATCGAGATCCAGGTTTTCGGCGACGGCAAGGGTGACGCGGTGCACTTGGGCGAACGTGACTGCTCGCTTCAGCGGCGCCATCAGAAAGTGCTCGAAGAAGCGCCCTCGCCCGCGCTCAATGCCGCCCAGCGCGCCAGGATCGGCGAAACGGTCGCGGAGGCGATGCGCAAGATCAAGTATCGCGGCGCGGGCACCGTCGAGTTTCTGTTCGAGGATGGCCAGTTCTACTTCATCGAGATGAACACCCGATTGCAGGTGGAGCATCCCGTAACCGAGATGGTGACGGGTTATGACCTCGTTCTGGAGCAGATACGTGTTGCCTCGGGCGCGTCGCTGTCCTTCAAACAGTCGGACATCGTGTTTTCAGGACACGCGATCGAATGCCGGATCTGCGCGGAGAACCCTAAGACCTTCCGTCCCTCACCCGGTCAGATCAGCTACTGGCATCCGCCGGGTGGATTAGGTGTGCGCGTCGACAGCGGCGCTTACCAGGGCTATCGCATCCCGCCCTACTACGACAGCCTCATCGGCAAGTTGATCGTCCACGGCAAGACCCGCAACGACTGCCTGATGCGCTTGCGCCGCGCACTTTCAGAGTTCGTGATCGATGGTATCGAGACCACGATCCCACTCTTCCAAGATCTTGTCAGGCAATCCGATGTTGTCGACGGCCTCTATGACATCCACTGGCTCGAAAAGCACCTGGGAATGAAATAAGTTGCTTGCAAGCCGCCATGCGTGCGGCTTGTAATGGCTTACTGATTTTGCATTTCTTAAGGGCGGTCGATGACGTCGCGCGACGAGCCTGCGATGGAAATAACACCGCAGGTTCTCCTCAAGGCTTACAGCTGTGGCATCTTCCCGATGGCGGAGAGTGCGAACGATCCGGCGCTATACTGGATCGAGCCTCAACACCGGGGCATTCTTCCGCTTGAAAGCGCTCATTTTCCCCGCCGGCTGCTGAGAACCGTGCGCACGACCCCGCTCGTCGTGAAGGTCGATACCGATTACGAGGGCATTATCGACGGTTGCGCCGCTTCGCGCCCGGGCCGCACCAGCACATGGATCAACAAGCGCATACGATCGCTCTATCGCGAGCTTTTCCAGATGGGCGTGTGCCATACTGTCGAGGTCTGGGCGGATAGCCGGCTCGTCGGGGGGCTCTACGGTGTGGCTCTGAAGGGCGCTTTCTTCGGCGAAAGCATGTTCTCCTACGAGCGCGATGCCTCCAAAATCGCCCTGGTCCACCTGGTGGCGCGCCTCATCCACGGCGGTTTCCGGTTGCTCGACACGCAATTCGTGACAGAGCACCTCAAACAGTTCGGAACCATCGAAGTGGACCGCGATGCGTTCCAGACCCGCCTTGATAACGCGCTGCAAGTAAGCGCGGATTTCTACCGCCTTCCTGCCGATGCCGACCCCCGCGAGGTGGTGCGCATCGCCGGCCACCGCGGCGATTAAAGGGTTCCCTTCGCCCCAGTTGTTCCACCCGGAACAGCCCAACCCTTGTCCTCCTGACATCCTGCGATCAGTGAACGGCAATCCGCCGCCACTGATCAACGCGAAGCCCTGCCCGGGCTTTCTGCCACCTGTTTGAGGAAATTTCGCCATGTCCAAAAAGTCCATCATCATTGCTGCGCTCGCTTTCGTTGGCGCGGCCAGCGCAGGCGCGGCAAGCGCAAGCGCACACGGCCATCATGGCCATCACTTCCACGGCTTCCACCACCGCCACGGTCTGCTCTTGAGAGTTGGACCTCCGGTGCGCGATTGCAGCTTCTATCGCGAGATGTGGGAGGACACCGGCCTGCCACGCTGGAAACGCCGCTATTTCGCATGCAGGGGTTGGTGGTAAACAAGCCGCCCGGCGGGTTCGAATTCCTCTTTCCGCCGGGCAGCCTTGTTGACGCTGCCGATGCCGCCGCCGGTTCATGGGCACAATCCCGGGCCGGTGGTTTTGCTAGAGTGCTTTTCCGACAAGAGCACGACAAAACAAAAGCTTAGAGCCGTTTCGTGATTACATCGAAACCCGGAATCAAACATCCAGGAGCCACCGGAACGGCGGAATGCTCTTAGCTAAGATAAGCCGTCTTCAAAAACCTGCCCTCGGCCAGAAATTTGCGGGCAACGGCGGAGAATAAATTCTGGGACCAGTCGTTATCGGTGTGTTGGTCGCACGTTGCCTAACCCGCAAAGGCAGCCGTGGGCACCGCAAAAAGCGTCTCGGATTAGTTTTGCGTAGTTTCGAGACGGTGCTGGTGGGACAGGACCCCGCATCCTGTCCCACTATCTTTTTTTGCCGGTCCGTTGGGAACCCGCGCCGTCCGTTCAAGTTACCTCACATAACCGCAATCTTGTCCTCACGCGGCTAAGATTGAAATCAGGCCGCTTTGAGAGCACTGTTGGGGAAGGCACGAGCAGCGCGATAAAGGCCGCTCGGGACACATGGAGGCAAATAGTCATGCGTGTTCTTGCTTCAACGGCGCTTGCATTGATGACGGCAATTTCGGCCATGACCGTCAGCGCACAAAATGCCGAGGCCCGTCGCTATCGTGGCGGTGCGATCGCTTTCGGGGTCGCATCGGCGGTTATCGCCGGCATCGCTCTGTCGCGGTACAATCGCCACTACTACAGCTACTACGACGACTATCCCTACTATGACGACGACTATTATTACGCGCCGCGCCGTTATTACAGCTACGGCTATTACGGACCGCGCTTCTACAGGCATGGCTACTATCCGCGCGCCCGCGGCTACGCCTATGGATGGGGCCATCGTCATTACCGCGGCCATCCACACGCCGCACACTGGCGTCACGGCGGCGGCAGGCACTGGCACCGGCGTTAAGGACGCGGTTTGAGACCGGTCTGATTGAACAAAAGGTCCGCCACGGGGCGGACCTTTTTTGTTTTTCCTTCAGATCACTCCCACTCGATGGTCAATAGGCTTGAGTTCGCATTGTAGTTGTTGAGCTTTCCGCTCATGCTCCAAACTCATACCAACTGCGATACCACCAAGCCAAGGGGGCAGGATTCGCGGATTCTATATGGCGATCCTTCCCGCCATAAACGCGCGCGCATCATAAACGAGCGTCGCGAGAATGCAGACCAAAAAGAGTCTGAGCAGCCACCGCATCATATGGAAAAGTCCGCCTTAAAAGCGGATTTTCAAGGATGATTAGACGATGGAATCATATTGAAAATTCCGCACTAAGAGCGGATAATGAGATATGATTCAAGTCGAACGATCCGCCCTGTCCTCCTACGCTTCCAGCCTGCTTGCTGCGGGTCAAGGGGTCTTTTCCGCAGACGAAGCGCAGAAGGCAATCGGCATCAGCCGGGGCGCATTCCTCGACGCCGCCGAGCGGTTGCAGCGCCGCGGCGAGCTCATACGACCCCGGCGAGGCTTCTACGTGGTCGTGCCGCCTCAGCACGCCACGACGGGAGCGCCGCCACCGGAGTGGTATATCGACGCCCTGATGCGCCATGAAAAGCGACCCTACTATGTGGGACTGCTGGCGGCAGCGGCGGCCCACGGCGCTTCCCATCAGGCCGTCATGGAGTTTCAGGTCATCACGAACAAGCTCCTGCCCGACATCGAGGCCGGACGGACGCGGATCGTCTTTTCCTATCGCAAGGACATGGCGGCGGTGTCGGCGGGGATCGAGGATCGCAAGACGCAATCGGGCTATATGAAGCTATCCTCGCCGGAGCTAACGGTGCTCGATCTGGTGCGCTACCCGCAATCCGGCGCGGGCCTGGACAACATTGCGACGGTGCTTTCCGAGTTGGCCGAACGGCTGCAACCGGAAAAGCTCGCCTCCCTGTCGGGCGCTTTCGAGAAAACGGTCGTGCAGCGCCTTGGGCATCTGATCGGCAGGCTGGGGCACCCGCAGATAGTGGAAGCGATGTTCGCGGCGTTGGCGGCGCGCGGGCCGCTGGCATGGGTCGAACTCGATCCCAAACAGGCGGGCGATTCCGATTTATCGCCGCCGCCATCCGAACGCGATGACCGCTGGCGCGTGATCGTTCGCCGGCCGCCGGAAATCGACGAATGATCCCGCAGGACTACATCACCGCCTGGAGCCGCGTCGCGCCGTGGGCAAGCCAGCGGCAGGTCGAGCAAGACCTCATCATCAGCCGCGCGCTTGTCGCCATCTTCTCCGATCCGTTCCTGCGCGACGAACTGCGCTTCCGTGGCGGCACGGCGCTCAACAAGCTGCATTTCCCCGCGCCGCTGCGATATTCAGAAGACATCGACCTCGTGCGGACGAGCGCCGGCCCGATTGGGCCGGTCCTCGACGGTGTTCGCGCGGTGCTGGAACCGTGGCTGGGCAAAGCAAAGTCTGATCCAAGCCCGGTCGCTCCCAAGCTTCGCTTTCGCGTCGATGCGGAAGGTGAGCCCGCCGATGTGCGCATCAGCCTCAAGGTAGAAATCAACACACGCGAGCGGGAAGCCTACGATCCCCCCATCGAGATACCGTTCGGCATTGAGAACTCATGGTTCACCGGCGAGGCAGCAATCCCGACCTTCTCACGGGAAGAAATGCTGGCGACCAAACTGCGCGCCTTGCTTCAGCGTAACAAGGGCCGCGATCTGTTCGACCTCGATCACGCGCTCAATGTGTTTGAGGGATTGGACACGGCCCGGATCGTCGAATGTTTCCGGCTCTACCTCGAAAAGGCGGAGATAGCGATTTCCAGGGCCGAGGCGCAGCAGCGCATGTTCCAGAAACTCGCTAACCCGACCTTCTTCACCGACATGCGCCCGCTGCTTCCGACAGATCGCGCCAAGACCCTAACCGATGAAACGCTCAAGACCACATTTGTCCGGGTGATGAAGGAACTGATCGACCAGATACCCGGCGACGAATGGGCGAAGGCCGGAGAAATGCGGGAGCGGTTTGGGGTCTAGCCATCGTCAACGCGATATTAGGTCGCCACCTTCTCCCAAACATGCCTTGCCCCTTCCAGCGCAGTCGCCACGAACCGGGATGTATATTCAAAGGCCGAGACTGGTTCGGGTTGAAAATCCTTTCCAGCCGCGACCAACCTTGTTCCCGTGAGTATCTGGAAATGGGGTGCCGCAATCGGCTCACCCTCATGGAAGACGAATTCGTCATTCGCTTCAAAATAGCCCTTTGGAATCTCCGCATGGACCTGTTTCGTCGTACCCTTGGGAATCCACGAAATCGCGATTGCGCTGGCCTCTGTCGGCACCAATTCCCAATGCTTTCCGCTTAGCGAAAGCTCTTTCACGACATCTATATGCGTCAAGCCGACTGTAGGGGCGGCAAAGGTCTCTTCGATGAGTTCGAGCCAAGCGTCGGGCATCCCCTTTTTCTGCATCTCCTTCAGCCGATTCTTGATCGCTGGACGCACCGCTCCCGGAAGGGGGGAATCGGGATTTGGTTCGATAGCCCAAGGCCAAGCGATCTGCGGTGTGCGTTCCACGCCGGATCGCCTTGCTGCCGCACCAATAATATTGTCGAGCGCTTGGAACAGCGCGTTAGCCGCCTCACACGCGATCGGCCTCAACCGCGTTAGAAGATCACGATTGAGCCGGAGTGAATAGACATAGCTGCCATCTTCGCGCTTATCCGAATGAAGTCCCCACGTTCGATCATGCTGGTCATAGGCCAGCCCGCGATATTCATGGATATGCGTTTGCGCGCGGTCATACCACGCTTGGGCATCTGCAAAAGGATCAGGCACCTACACATCCTTTGAGTATCCACACCCGCCATAGCCCTATGATTTTCGCCCACTCCAATGAACAGCGGGCCTAGCGTTTTGCCCTGCATAGTCAGATTGCGTTCCCGCCATCGTGGATCATTGCGGTAACCAATCTGAATCAAGTTGTCGAGTGTCGATTATCACTATAGCGTCGATCCACGAAGGGTTGGTGAGAATCACTGGCGATGCACCCAGGAACGACGGTTCGGCAGGATTGCCTCGAAAGGAACAGGTTGAGCGTCACCGACGCTGCCCGAATCCTCGGCGTTGATCGACAGACCCTCAGCAACCTGTTGAACGCCCGGTCGGGCATCTCACCAGAGATGGCCGTTCGGCTGGAAAAGGCGTTCGGCACACCCGCCCGCGAATGGCTGATCCGGCAACTCGACCACGAACTGGCCGAGGTCATGCGCCGAGCCGACGAGATCGAGGTCGAGCCTTTCCACGGTCCCGCCGATGAAAGGCGGGGCGAGGCATGAACGCCGTCGAGATAGAGGAAGCCATATCGGCGCTTGCCGAGCAGCCGTTCGACGGCGGCGAGTTCCCGTTCGCCTTCCTGCAAGCCTTTGGCAACAAGGAAACCACGATCAAGCGGCTGCGCTCCGGCGCGTCCAACAAGTCGGACTTGGGTGGCGTCCTGCAAACCAACAACATCCACATCGCCGTCGCACTGGCGGGCGAAGTGGCGAAGACCCTCGCGGAGCTGAAAGCCAGCCCAGCCACCACCAGGGCGAAGGCGCGTTTCATCCTCGCCACCGATGGCACGGGCTTTGAGGCCGAGGACGTGGAGACTGGCGAGACGGTCGCCTGCGCCTATGCCGACTTCCCCAATCATTTTGGTTTCTTCCTGCCGCTGGCAGGTATCACCACCGTCAAGCAGGTGCGCGAAAGCTCGTTCGACATTCGAGCGACCGGCCGCCTAAACCGGCTCTATGTCGAGCTTCTGAAGGACAATCCTGATTGGAGCGCCGTCGACCGCCGACCCGACATGAACCACTTCATGGCGAGGCTGATCTTCTGCTTCTTCGCCGAAAGCACGGACATCTTTTTCGGCGACGACCTGTTCACAGCAACAGTGACGCAGATGAGCGCGAAAGACTCGTCCAACACCCATGAGGTGATCGGGACGCTATTCCGCACCATGAACACGAAGATCGACGATCGCGTGGCGGCTAACATCCCCCGCTGGGCGGATGCGTTCCCTTATGTGAACGGCGGCCTGTTTTCCGGCAACATGGATGTGCCGCGTTTCAGCAAGATCGCGCGTTCTTACTTTATCCACATCGGCGGTCTCGACTGGAAGAAGATCAATCCCGACATCTTCGGGTCGATGATCCAGGCCGTCGCCGACGATGAGGAGCGCGGCGCGCTGGGGATGCACTACACGAGCGTTCCGAACATCCTGAAGGTGCTCAATCCCCTATTCCTCGATGACCTGCGCGCGCGGCTCGACGAAGCCGGCGACAATCCCCGCATGTTGCTGAACATGCGCAAGCGCATGTCGCGGATCAGGGTCTTCGACCCGGCCTGCGGCTCCGGCAACTTCCTTGTCATCGCCTACAAACAGATGCGGGAGATCGAGGCCGAGATCAACAAGCGGCGCGGCGAGCCGGACAGGCGCAGCGAAATCCCGCTGACCAACTTCCGAGGGATCGAGTTGCGAAGCTTCCCGGCGGAGATCGCGCGCCTGGCCCTCATCATTGCCGAATATCAATGCGACGTGCTCTACCGCGGCCAGAAGGAAGCCCTACGGGACTTCCTGCCGCTCGATGCCGAGAACTGGATCACCTGCGGCAATGCCTTGCGGCTGGACTGGTTGAGTGTCTGCGAACCGGCCGGAGCCGGTGGAGGGAAGATTTTTTCGGACGACTTTTTCGGTGCGCCGCTCGATCAGGTGACGGTGGGTTTCGCCAATGAGGGCGGGGAGACTTACATCTGCGGGAACCCGCCCTATCTCGGCAGTAAGTGGCAATCGGCGGAACAGAAAGCCGACCTTGGCGCCCTCTTCGAGGGGCGGGTGAAAAACTGGAAATCGCTCGACTACGTGGCAGGATGGTTCATGAAGGCGGTGGATTACGGATTGCACACCCGCTCCGCCGCCGCCTTCGTATCCACCAATTCCATCTGTCAGGGCCAGCAGGTGCCAATACTTTGGCCTCTGATTTTCTCGGCCGGTCACGAGATCGCCTTCGCCCATACATCGTTCAAATGGGCTAATCTTGCCAGCCACAAGGCAGGCGTCACCGTAGTCATTGTTGGCATTTCCAACCACACAAGAAAGCTGCGTCAACTTTTCTCACCAGCGGAAAATGAGGCGTCCATTGTCAAGGATGTCGAGAATATCAACGCATATCTCGTGCCGGGTGAAAACATTGAGGTTGAAGGTAGGGCGAAGCCACTTGCCGACGTGACCGAAATGCAGTTCGGAAATCACCCTTACTACGGCGCTCCACTGATATTCTCTAATGATGAAGCGCGCAGCATCGTTGCCGAAACTCCCGGAGCGGAACGGTATATCCGGCCGCTCTATGGGTCTAAGGAGTTCATCACGGCTTCTCCGCGTTCCTGTCTATGGATTCACCAGCAGGACTTGGCAGACGCCATGCAGGTGCCGCAGATTGCATCCAAGATTGAGGCCGTTGCAGCAGCACGCCGAGCAGCGACACAGGACAAGACTGCCCAAAAGCTGGCCGACACGCCATATCGTTTTCGCGAACAAGTTACGGCGCGCGAGCGTGCCTTGATTGTCCCGCGAGTTAGCTCTGAGAACCGACCATATCTGCCAATCGGCTTGCTTGAGCCAAGGTGCGTGATTCAAGAGAAGGCTTTCGCCCTCTACGATGCACCAATCTGGAATCTCGCACTTATTGCCTCCCGCGTGCATTGGGTGTGGATTGCCACAGTCTGCTCGCGCCTGCGCACCGATTTTTCCTATTCCAATACACTGGGCTGGAACACCTTCCCGGTTCCCATGCTGACCGAGAAGAACAAAGCCGACCTGACCCGCTGCGCGGAGGACATCCTGTTGGCACGCGAGGCGCATTTCCCAGCGACCATCGCCGACCTCTACGACCCAGACAACATGCCCGCCGACCTGCGCGAATCCCATGAGCGTAATGACGAGGTATTGGAGCGCATCTATATCGGCCGCCGCTTCCGCAACGACACGGAGCGGCTGGAAAAGCTGTTCGAGCTTTACACCAAGATGGCCGCCGAAGCAGGTGTGGGGAAGAAAAGAAAGGTGAGCGCGGCATGAGTAACCTCACCGACATCGAAAAACGCTATTTTGAAAAGTTGCTCGGAATGCAGAGCGGCTATGTTCTGGACTATTCCGATGCGACGTTTGGCGAATTTTTCAAACGCCACCGGGTCAATATTCACGGCCAGAAGTATCAGACCTACGGTAGTTCCAAGGCCAAGAAGATGCGAGCTTTCTGGGAACAGGAGCCCGATGTGCTGGTCGGAAAAGTGCTGGGAGAGATGTTGGATGCTTATGAGGCAGACTGCACCCTGAACAATCGCGATGCAGAGGCGTCGGTTCTCGAAAAGTCGCGCGGCATCGTCGCGCGCCTTTCAGGGGTGTGCGCGCCTGCAAAACCGACCCAGACCATTGACGACTTTCTGCATAGCGAATTTTCGATTCCCAACATTCAGAAATTGCCGATTGAGGCGATGGCCGTGCCGATCATCGAGAGTCGCCTGAACGAAGCGCGGGCGGCAATGGGCGCGGGTGCGTATCTCTCCACCATCTTCCTATGCGGCAGCGTGCTGGAGGCGGTCCTTCTCGGCACTGCACAGAAGGAACCTGCGCGCTTCAACAGGGCTTCGGCCAGCCCGAAGGCCGCGGATGGCAGCGTGAAGCGTTTTCACGAATGGAGCCTTGCGCAGTTCATAGATGTTGCCTGTGAGGCTGGGTTGCTGAAGCCGGACGTGAAGAAGTTCAGTCATGGGCTTCGGGATTTTCGCAACTACATCCATCCATACGAACAAATGGTATCCGGCTTCACGCCGGACGAGCATACGGCGAAAGTCTGTTTTCAGGTGCTGAAGGCGGCGCTTGCCAGCGTAGCGGGGGAAAGAAAATGAAGCCAGAAGCCAAATCCATTCCCTCCGTCTCCGTCACCTATGCGCATAACGGCAGCTCGACCAAGGCCAACTCGCTCGGCATGAGGCCCATGCAAGAGCGCGTCTATGAGAAGCGCGGCGAGCAATACCTTCTCATCAAGTCACCGCCGGCTTCCGGCAAGAGCCGCGCGCTCATGTTCGTCGCCCTCGACAAACTCGCCAACCAGGAGCTCAAGCAAGCCATTATCGTCGTGCCGGAGAAAAGCATCGGCGCGAGCTTCAACGACGAGCCGTTGTCCCGCTTCGGATTCTGGACCGACTGGACGGTCGCGCCGAAATGGAACCTTTGCAACGCCCCCGGCTCGGACAATGGCGGCAAGGTCAATTCGGTCGAGGCTTTCCTGAACAGCGAGGACAAGGTGCTGGTCTGCACCCATGCCACCTTCCGCTTCGCCGTGGACAGGTTCGGGGTGGAAGCCTTCGACGACCGACTGATCGCCATAGACGAGTTCCATCACGTCTCGGCCGATCCCGATAGCAAGCTCGGCCAGCATCTCGGCCAACTGATCGCCCGCGAGAAGACGCATATCGTGGCGATGACGGGTTCGTATTTCCGTGGCGATGCCGTGCCGGTGCTGGCCCCGCAGGACGAGGCGAAATTCGAGTCCGTCACCTACACCTATTACGAACAGCTCAACGGCTACGAATATCTGAAGCAGCTCGACATCGGTTACTTCTTCTATTCCGGCTCCTATGCAGACGACATCCTCGCGGTGCTCGATCCCGCCGAGAAGACCATCGTCCATATTCCGAACGTCAATTCGCGCGAAAGCACGAAGGACAAGATCAAGGAAGTGGAACACATCATCGGCGCGCTCGGCGACTGGCAGGGCATCGACGCTGCCACGGGATTCCAGCTCGTCAAGACGCCGGGTGGCCGGACGCTCCGCATCGCCGATCTTGTTGATGACGACGCGAACAAGCGCGACCGTGTTTCCCTGGCACTGAAAGACCCCACGCAGAAGAACAACCGCGATCATGTGGACATCATCATCGCGCTGGGCATGGCCAAGGAAGGCTTCGACTGGATTTGGTGCGAGCACGCTTTGACGGTGGGCTATCGCTCCAGCCTCACCGAGATCGTGCAGATCATCGGCCGCGCGACCCGCGATGCGCCGAACAAGACCCGCGCGCGCTTCACCAATCTGATCGCCGAACCCGACGCCGCCGAGGACGCCGTGACCGAGGCCGTCAACGACACGTTGAAGGCCATCGCCGCCAGCCTGCTTATGGAACAGGTGCTTGCCCCGCGCTTTGAGTTCAAGCCGAAGAACCCGCAAAGTGGGCCGACCCCAGGCTTCGACTATGGGGAAGGCGGCTACGATCCGAACAAGTGCAATGTTGGTTTCAACGAGGAGAGCGGTGTCTTCCAGTTCGAGATCAAGGGCCTTGTCGAGCCCAAGAGTCACGAGGCTGCGCGCATCTGCCAGCAGGATTTGAACGAGGTGATCGCCGCCTTCGTTCAGGACAAGACCACCATCGAGCGCGGTCTGTTCGACGATGAGCTGGTGCCCGAGGAACTGACGCAGGTTCGCATGGGCAAGATCGTGAAGGACAAATATCCCGAGTTGAGCGACGAAGACCAGGAGGCGGTGCGCCAGCACGCTATCGCCGCGCTCAACATCACGCAGCAGGCCAAGCAATCCATGCTTGATCGCGTGAGCGGCGAACCCACCGCCAACACCGCCCTGATCGACGGTGTGCGCAAGTTTGCGATGGACGTGCGCGAACTCGACATCGACCTGATCGACCGCATCAACCCGTTTAAGGAAGCTTATTCGATCCTCGCCAAAACGATGAACGAGGAACGCCTGCAACAGGTGAAGGCCGCGATTGCCGCGAAGCGCACCACGCTGACGCCGGAGGAGGCGAAGGACTACGCCGTGCGCGCGGTCAAGTTTAAGAAGGAGCGCGGACGGCTGCCCTCGATCAATTCGGCCGATGCCTGGGAAAAGCTGCTGGCCGAAGGCGCAGCCGCCTTCGTGCGCTTCAAGGATGAGGGCCGCTATGAGTGACCTCGACCTTGATGAACTGCGCGACGAACTTGCGGATTTCGCCCAGCCTGAAAAGAAGGGCGGCCGCTCCGCGCGCGAGGAACGCATCATCGCGGGCTTCGAGGAAATTCAGCGTTTCGCCGATCAGCACGGCCGCGCTCCGCAACATGGCGAGGAACGTGACATCTTCGAGCGGCTTTACGCCACGCGCCTCGACCGCTTGCGCACTCTGGAGGAGTGCCGTTCTCTTCTTGCACCGCTCGATCATCAAGGCTTGCTTGCGGGTGCAGAGGATGCGGTTGCCGCTCCGGCGGAGGAAATGGACGACGACGAATTGCTCGCCGAGTTGGAGGGCGCGGCAGGCACGACGGACATCACCGATGTTCGCCACGTCCGCACCACCGCCGAAAAGCGTGCCGCCGAGGAAATCGCCAACCGTGAACGGTGCGAGGACTTCCACCGCTTCAAGCCGCTATTCGATGCCGTCCAGGCTGACATCGACAGCGGCGCACGCATCACCCAGCCCATCCGCAAGGACGCGGGTTTCCTGAAAACTGACATCCGGGCCGGGGAGTTTTTCATCCTTGGCGGACAGATCGCCTACGTCGCCGAAGTCGGCGAACCCTTCAAAGCGCCCAATGGCGAAAGCGACGCCCGCCTGCGCGTCATCTATTCCAACGGCACCGAGAGCAACCTGTTACTCCGGTCCCTGCAACGCGCGCTCTACAAGGACGAAACCAGCCGCCGCGTGTCCGAGCCGAGCGCCGGGCCGTTGTTCGCCAGCGAAAGCGAAACCGACGACCTCGCCAGCGGCACCATTTATGTCCTGCGTAGCCAGTCGGACAATTCCACTGTCGCCGCCAACCGCAACCTCGTTCACAAGATCGGCGTCACCGGCAGCGATGTCGAAAAACGTATCGCCAACGCCAAGCTGGACCCGACTTTCTTATTTGCGGATGTGGAGATCGTGGCGACCTACAAGCTGTTCAACATCAGCCGCATCAAGCTGGAAAACCTGATTCACCGCATCTTCGGCCCCGCACGGCTCGACATCGAGATCAAGGACAGGTTCGGCAACCCGGTCATCCCGCGTGAATGGTTCCTCGTGCCGTTGTTCGTGATCGACGACGCGGTGGAGAAGATCAAGGCCGGGACGATCACCGGATATGTCTACGACCCGGCAGCGGCGCGGCTGGTGCGGCGGGACGGTGGCGGGCGCACTTAAACCGTGAGCGATCTTGAAGCCGTATTCAATCTGAACAATTTACGGCGCGCCTACCGCTGGATGATGTCCAATCCCGATGCGCAGTATAAGTCATACTTCCGCGACTCTTACGACGCCTTCGCCATCGCGTCTGACACCCATCTCAAATGGATTCGCAACGAGGGGTTGAAAGAACGCTATCAGGTTTCCCATGCGTCAAAACTTCTTCTGCCGAAGCCATCGGGCACGCTACGTCCGATCACTCTCCTGACAGTCGAAGATCAGATCGTCTATCAGGCGTGCGTTAACCTGATCGCGGACACCCTCAAACGGAAGACCCGCCAGCGTTACGAAAAGCGCGTCTTTGCCCACCTATATGCGGGAAAATCGTCGCCGTTCTTCTACCTTCAATGGCAGCGGAGCTATCGAAAGTTCGGGAACAGGATCGAGCAGGCTTTCAACGATGGACACCACTATGTCGCCAATTTCGACCTAGCCGCGTTCTACGATTCCATCGACCATCATGTGCTGCGGCATTTCCTTGTCGCCCTTGGGATAGATGAAGATACGATTGATTTCCTACTGCGATGCCTGAAATTCTGGACATCTAGCACTTGGAGTAACGGTCAGGAAAATATCTATCACGAACACGGAATCCCGCAGGGTCCGCTCGCGTCCGGGATGCTCTCCGAAGCAGTATTGCAGCATATCGACACGGCGGGGGAGCGCGGCAGGAAAACCGTCTATCTTCGCTATGTCGATGACATCAAGATCCTGGCGAAAAGTGAGGAGGAATTGCGGCGCAAACTCATTGCGCTCGACATCGCCTCCAAGGAAATTGGCCTTTTCCCCCAGACGGCAAAAATCAACATCCGAAAAATCGCCGATCCACGTGACGAGGTAAAATCAGTCAGCCGACCGCCCGAACCCTCCATCAAACCAATCGTCAATCAGAAGAAGCTTGCCTCCCGGCTTCTAGGGCTAACCCGTAACGGCAGAGTCACGCCGGAAAGCGTGACGCGATTCAAATACCTTTTGGCGCACGCCACACCGACCCACAGGCTCAACGCCCGCTTGATGAAGGTGCTGCACCGGCACCCCGAACACGCGCCCGGAATTTGCCGCTACATCGCCGCTTACGCCAAGATTCCCAATGTTCTTGCCAAAGAGATTGAGAACTACGTTTCGGCGAACGAGCTGTATCACGCGGTCAACGCGCAATTGCTTAGATCATGCCTGGGCAAATGCCCTCCCGCTGTCACGGCATCGTTTGGCAAGGTTTGTGCGGATCGACTGTTACGCCCCAAGCCCGGCATCATTCAATTACAGCCAAGCTACAAGGAAGCCTTGGTCGGTTGGGCTTTGAACGCAAAGACAATTACCTTCGCGGAATACGACGCCATCGTTTCCGGCGAAAAAGATTGGTGGGTCAGAAAATGCGCTTTTCGTGAACTGACCGCCGATCTCTTTGGCGCGGCAACCTACGCCGACTTCGTGAATTGCCAAATGCGGGACGCAGAATCCGAAGTGGCACGCATTGCCGCCGGGAGGCTGATCGACGACAATCTCAGGCTGACAAGGCCTTATGGCGATGTCGAGACAACTGCCAAGCATAGTTTGAAGGCGGCCCGCATCATTCGCTCCGTTGGCCAGCCGAGCAGCCGCATTAACGAGATTCTGGCGTATATCCTGAAACGAAATCAAACCGCCTATGATTGGAAGGCGTTTTTCGGTGCTGCTCACGGCCATGCCGAGCGCATGACGATCTTCCTCAAGAGGAATCGTGAGTCGAACATTGATGCGTTTCTGGTCCAGCTCGATAGCTGGTGCGATGAAGTATTCTCCCATATCTATTCGCGCCTGAAGCCGGGCAGGCAGCGCCCGAGCTATGGTGCTGCCTTGAGGGACCAAACGCTGCTACCTCATTTGCCGCAACTGATGCCTTGTTTTCTCCGGCTTCACGACTTGCGTCTGGAATCGACCACGGCGCATCCTCGCAGTCAGCGATCCGGTGCAGCGACGCGCAGGCTTAAGCACCGGGATTTCTATTCAATACGAAATGACTTGATCCTTGCGTTCGATGAGTTGGAAGCCAATGTCGTTTCTTGAAATATTCGCGCATTTAGGGTCTGCGGCTTATGCCGCCTGTCGCGGTGTCGGATGAGCCGTATTTGAGCGGCGTTGCCGCGCGATGGCGGGCGGCGCTGCGATATGTAAGGTCTCCGCGCCGCCCGCCATCGGTCACGCCCGATCCTGCGGCGGTTGCGCCCTGTCGTTCGTGTCTGCCGGACGCTCCATCTCGAACGCCATCTTTCCGAGTTTCGTCCATGTATCGCGCGCATGTTCGCCGTCTTCGCTGTTGAGCTTTTCGGCGATCCAGATCATCGCGCCGAAGATCATAGCGCGGTCATCGCCGGTTAGGTCCACGATCCCAGCCTTGCCGACGAGGCCGCCCAACTCGATCAGATGCCGCGTGCGCTTGCGGCGCTCGACCTGCCATGTGCGCATGTCATGCCGCGCCCGTTGTGCCTGATGCCGGTTTCGCGCTGCCCGGTTGCGGTTGAGTGCTGCCAGCGCCGCGGTCAGGCGCTGGTGCAGGTCGCCGCGACCGGCCTTGAAAGAACGCAGCGCCGCGCCTGGCCCATGCCTCCCTCTTTCCGGCATCCTTGGTTTCGGCCAGCGCGACCAGCGCGCCGGCCAGTTCATCGGCGGTGAGCGCATCGGCCCCGGTAACGATCACCAGTTCTCCGAGCTGCTGCACCTTGCGCATCTTGAGTTCCCGCGCCTTGTCCTCAAGCGTCTTCAGTTCCGCGTCATAGTCTCTCGGTTTCCGCATTGCCGTGTCCTTTCCCGGTGGCAAGTGGTTGATGCGGTAAGGATAGTTGCGCGGGCGGCGGAATGCAGTATTGTTGCCGAGACGGTCTGGCACGGCCCGGTCCATCCCGAGATTTTTTCGAGGGAGGGCGCGCTTATACGTCGTTCCGACGTGCGCTTGGCCGTGCTGATGATGGCCGCATGGCGATCTATCATCTTCACGTAAAGGTCATTGGCCGCAAGGCTGGGTCAAGCGCGGTGGCATCCGCCGCCTATCGCTCGGCCTCGCGGATGCGCGACGAGCGCATCGACCGGGTGCAGGACTTTTCCGCCAAGCGCGGCGTCGTCCATTCCGAGGTGCTGTTGCCGGAGAACGTGCCGGAGGCATGGAGCGACCGCGAACGGCTCTGGAACGATGTGGAAGCCTTCGAGGTGCGCAAGGACGCACAGCTTGCCCGTGAGGTGGAGTTCGCCATTCCGCGCGAGATGACACAGGCGCAGGGCATCGACCGTGACCTTGCCCTCAGCCACGGTCTCGGCAGAGGCAGGAGCCTGGGCATCGAAATGTAGGCCATCCTGTTTGTCGTCATCTGCGCGCAATGAGACGGAAACAGGCGTCAGGATCGGAACCGAATGGTTCGGAAAAAGCCTTTGTTGCTTCCCTGCATGAGGCCGGACCTGAACCGGACAGTCAAGGCCGCAGCCGCTTCGCGGTGGCGCGTTCCGCGCCAGCCTTGACAGCCCGGTTCACGGCCCGGCAAAGCGTGAGAAGCAAGTAAGGCTTGATGGGAGCGCTGGCGCTCCCCCTGCGGACGTGATCGGCTTCATCGCAGCCGATCACGGAGCAGTATATTCCAGATCGAATCAGGTTGTCGTTTCGGTCAGGAACGGACCTTCGCTCACAACATCTGCCTGAACGGGACGGAAGACCAGACTCTGGAACCGTCCTATTTACCGCCGATTGTACGCCACAGTACGACGGCACGAAAAATCCTCTTGCGCGCACGTAGCGGCTTGGTCTGACTGGATCAGGGGCATCCAGAAACAAGCAGCAGGAGGCAACGCTGCCATGCCCACACCAGATCGTATCGTCCGCCTGAAAACCGTCCTCGCCCGCACCGGCCTGTCCCGGTCCACCATCTACCGCAAGATCGCCGAGGGCACGTTTCCGCCCCAGCTCAAGATCAGCGTCAACGGGGCGGGATGGCATGAATCCGACATCGACCGCTGGATCGCCGATCCCGCCGGCTGGCGGCCACCAATGACAACGACTGACAGAATGGACGCGAGCCTCACGTAATTCAGAGATCGTCGTCCAGTTCGTCGTCGTGGACCTCAGCGGCACGTCGCTTCGCGTCGGCGATCAGCTTCTTGGCGGATTCGCCCCTTACCCAAGCGTCGAGCATGTCAGCCCAGCATTGAAGCATGATCTTCCGCTCGGCGAGGTAGCGGTTCACGTTGTAGATGGCCGCGATCCGGTTCCGGGGCGCGTGGGCCAAGCTCATCTCGATCCAACGATCATCGAACTTGGCGCGATTCAGGCCGGTCGAGAGCGTGCGGCGCAGATCGTGAACACCAAAGCTCTGAAAGTCAGGATCAGTTTCCCGGATGCGTTCTACGACCGTGTCGATCACGCGGTTGAGTGTGGCGTTGCTGATGGGCGTATCGCCGTCATATCGGCCGGGATGGAGGTATCGGCTGTTGCCGAACATGGTGCGGAAAGCCGTCAGAATGTCGAGCGCCTGATCGCTCAGCGGGACGACATGCGCCTTGCCGGCCTTCATGCGCTCGGCCGGGATCGTCCAGCGCGCGGCGGTGAAGTCGATTTCCTTCCATGTGGCGTCGATGAACTCCGATTTGCGAACGCCGGTTAGTAGGACAAACTTCACCGCCAAGCGCAGCGTGGGTGCCGCCGACACATGATCCAGAGCCGCCAGGACCGCGCGAACCTCGGACGGCGACAGGGCACGGTCGCGCGGTTCAAACGTGGCGATGGCGCTGGTGCGGATCGACTCGGCTGGGTTGCTCACATCCAGCCCACTTCCTTGGGCATGGCGGAACACCAGCAATACGACTTCGCGGACATGCACGGCAACGGCCGGCCCGCGCTTCTCCTTAACCTCGTCGCACAGACGTTTGAGACGTTGCGGAGTCACCTCTCCCAGCTTGAGCTTCGACAGCTCTCCCGCGATGGCGCGATCATAGACCGATCGGCGCATCGCCAGGGTGCTGTCAGCCAGTTTCTCGGCCCCCGACTTGGGATCGGCTTTGTGTTTGAAATAGGCTTCCGCCCACCCGCCAAACGTGACCGCTGCGGCTGACGCCGTGCGCTTCTCCACCTTGGCTCTCGACGGCGACTCGCCCTGCTCGACCTGACGCCGAGCCCGCGCCAGCAGCGTCCTCGCTTCCGCAAGCGACACCTCCATGCCGTATTCCAGCGCGTCGGGTGCCCGTGTCAGCTTGCGCGCCGCCTCGGTGCTATACCGGCCGATGGTCAGGACCTCCTGTCGCCCATTCACCCGGTACTGATACCGGAACGAAACGACCCCGGTTGGGGTGACGGCAGCGTACATCCCATCGCGGTCCGCCACCTTGTAGAGCTTGGCCCTCGGTTTCAGATTTTTCAGTTGTTTATCAGTGAGTTCGCTCATAAATCCGCATCCGGTCTGGGGCGAACGGATACCATCAACAAGCGCTGTTGGTATCGGAAGCCCGTTTCTCGACCATCCTGCGCCATACCATCATCGATACCAACAAAGTGGCTCAGCTGGGGTGACATGCAGTGATACGGGGTAGGAAGAAAAATCCTTGTCAGTCAATGAGTTGGTTCGATCTTCGGCACGGAGCGAGATGGTCTGAAACGACCTTAATTCACTCCCACTCGATGGTGCCGGGCGGCTTTGATGTCACGTCATAGACGACGCGATTGATGCCGCGCACCTCGTTGATGATCCGCGTAGCCGCGCGCCCCAGGAAGCCCATATCGAAGGGAAAGAAGTCCGCCGTCATGCCGTCGACCGACGTCACCGCGCGCAGCGCCAGGACGTGATCGTACGTGCGCCCGTCGCCCATAACACCGACGGTGCGCACCGGCAGCAGAACTGCAAAGGCCTGCCAGATGGCATCGTAAAGCCCCGCGCGGCGGATCTCGTCGAGATAGATCGCGTCCGCCTTGCGCAAGATCTCGAGCTTCTCATGGGTGATCTCACCGGGAATGCGGATGGCAAGGCCCGGGCCGGGGAAGGGATGGCGCCCGACGAAAGCCTCGGGCAATCCGAGTTCCCGGCCCAGCACGCGCACCTCATCCTTGAAGAGTTCGCGCAAAGGCTCCACGAGCTTCATGTTCATCCGCTCCGGCAATCCGCCGACGTTGTGGTGGGACTTGATCGTGACGGACGGCCCGCCGGTGAACGATACGCTCTCGATCACATCGGGATAAAGCGTGCCCTGCGCGAGAAACTCCGCGCCGCCGATCGCCTTGGCTTGCGCCTCGAACACGTCGATGAAGTGCTTGCCGATGATCTTGCGCTTGGTCTCGGGATCGGACACGCCGGCGAGCGCGGTGAGAAACTGCCCGGAGGCGTCCACATGCACGAGCGGGATGTTGTAGTGATCGCGAAACAAGCCGACGACTTCCTGCGCCTCGCTCTGGCGCATCAGGCCGTGATCAACGAACACGCATGTCAACTGATCGCCGATCGCTTCGTGAATCAGCACGGCCGCCACCGCACTATCGACACCACCCGACAGGCCGCAGATGACACGTCCCTTGCCCACTTGAGCGCGGATACGCTCGATCATCTCCTTGCGGTAAGCCGCCATTGTCCAATCGGACTTGAGGCCCGCGATGCGATGGACGAAGTTGAACAGCAGCCGCGCACCGTCGGGCGTGTGCACGACCTCAGGGTGGAACTGTACGGCGTAGAAGCGGCGCGTCTCGTCAGCGACGGCGGCGAACGGCGCGTTCTCGCTCGTCGCGATGACCTCAAAGCCGCTCGGCAACTGCGTGACGCGATCGCCATGACTCATCCAGACCTGATGGCGCTCGCCCCTGGCCCACACGCCCTCGAACAACGGACTGTCGCGCATGACCTCGATAAGTGCGCGGCCGAACTCGCGATGATGGCCGCTCTCGACTTGGCCGGAGAGCTGCGCGGCCATGGTCTGCTGCCCATAACAGATACCAAGCACGGGAATGCCCGCGCTGAAGACCGCGGCGGGCGCCCTCGGGCTGGCCTCTTCGGTAACCGATGCGGGGCCTCCCGACAGGATCACCGCTTTCGGCTGCAGTTTCTCGAAAGCGCTTTGAGCGTTCTGGAAGGGATGAATCTCGCAATAGACACCGGACTCGCGCACGCGCCGTGCAATTAATTGCGTAACTTGGCTACCAAAATCGACGATAAGGACGGTATCTGTCATGGGGCGCGGGCTCGATCCTGCATGGCAAGAGGACAGGTCAGGAAGTTTATGGGCTTTGGGGCGATAGACCACCCTCCCGGTGCACGGTCAAGGTGGTGCCAATGGACAACCCGTTTTGCCGCGGCAAAGGCGTGAAAAGAGCGGGGAAAAGCGGATGTTCCGCCAGCGTCGGCTTCAATCCCAGAAGCAACCGCGCCGCTAAGGCAGGGCACACATAACGAGGCTAATGCGGCAATTCACCGATAGCGGTTATGACCTCCCAGACGTGTCCCAATACCCAGAAATGACCCGCACCCTTGATCGGGACGTAGGAGCACTGTGGCAATAACCTTGCCAGATACTGAGCGGCTTGGGGTGGCACGATCCTATCGTCCGTTCCCTGCCACACGATCGCCGGCATGGTCACGCGCTTGAAGTCCACATTCCAAAGGCGGCCGTAGATCGCCAGATCCGATGTCCCGCCGTATGCACCTTGCCGAAAGGCCTCGCGCAGCATGGATGTGAAATAGGCCTTGACGTCGGGTCGAGAAAAAAGCGCTGCATCCGCGCCGCCAAAGAAACGTGCGCCAAGAGCTAAAAAGGCTTCGGGCGCTATGCGCACCATCAGACCCAGCAAGCCGCCCGCGGGCACGGTCATCCACAGGTGCTCGCTCGTATGCAGAAAGAGCCGGCGGTGAGAAAACGCGAGCGGATGATCCGTGCCATTTGCCGATGATTGATATTCGGCGACCGGGCCCATGGGTGACACCAGCGCAAGGCCACTCACGCGATCGGGCAGCAGCCCCGCGAGCGCCACCGCATAGGGCGCGCCGCCTGAGACTCCAAGCAACCGGAAGCGCTTAAGCCCAACCGCATCGGCGAACAGCGCAAGCCATTGCGCCCGCGCGGCAAGGGACGCATCGCGATCAGGCGGGGTCAATCCATAGCCCGGGCGATCGGGCGCCACGATGCGAAGCCCTCGCGCCCGCGCGGCCTTGTCGGCGATCGAAAACATCAACCGGCAGGCGGGCGCGCCATGAAGAGCAAGAAGAGGCGCGCCATCCGGATCGCCGTAGGCGGCATAGCCGACCGTGCGGCCATCGCGCAGCGACACGATCAGGTTTTCGTTGTCAGGGCCGCGCATCCGCTTCTCACATGCAAGCGCGTGAGGTCAGTCTGTCTGCAACGCGCGCGTCAAAATCGCGATGAAGAATCCGTCCGTGCCGTGCATCCCCGGCGTCAGAACGAGATGCTCCGGCGAGCCATCGGCGGAGGTGGGCGGCTCTCCCGGCAAGCATTCACGCCACACATCAGCATATGGCACGCTGGCGAAGTCCTTTTGCTGGGCGAGAAACGCCGCGATCTGTTCGCCGTTTTCTTGCCCCAACAACGAGCATGTGACGTAGACGAGACGTCCGCCGGGCTTGACGAGCGCGGCCGCCTGCCCCAGCACTTCACGCTGCTGTTTTTGACGGTCGGCGAGATTATTAGGCTTCAACTTCCACTTCGCATCCGGCCTGCGCCGCCAGGTACCTGTGCCCGTGCACGGCGCATCGACCAGCACCACGTCGAAGCGCGGACCCAAAGCGCTCAGAGCGCTTTTGTCGCCCGCCCGCAGAACCTGCACGTTGCGCACCCCCGCACGCTTGATGCGATCGAAGATCGGTTTCAAACGCATGCGGTCTTCGTCGTAGGCGTAGATCTGCCCGGTGTTCTGCATGGCGGCCGCCATAGCGAGAGTCTTCCCGCCACCGCCCGCGCACAAGTCGAGCACCTGCTTGCGCGGTCCCGCTGCCGCCAACGCCGCCGCGATCTGGCTGCCTTCATCCTGAATTTCGCACCAGCCCGCCTGGAAGGCGGCCTCGGCCTGAAGATTTGGCGTGCGCTGCGCACCAACCGGAGCGGCAACGCGCACACCCAGTGGCGAATACGCCGTCTCCGCCGCGTTAAAGCCTGCCAACGCCTTCAGCACCTTGTCTCGCGTTGATTTCAGGCTGTTGACGCGAATGTCGGCGGGCGCACGCCGGCTCATCGCCTGGCCCTCTTCCCCCGCACGGCTACCGAACGCGCTGAGGAAGCTTGGCCAAAGCCATTCTGGCACGTTGGCGCGAACATGCTCCGGGGCGTCGTCAAGCGTGCGCGTGAGGCCACGCACTTCGGTCTCGCTCAAGACTGCGGGCGAATGATTTTCGCCATCGCATGCGGCCGCGACCGTCTCGGGCGTCATGGCGAGCGCGCCTGCCGCAGCACCCAACGCAAGCGCTCGCGGCGCATCGCTTTCCATTGTCCAGGCAATTGAACTTTTCCGCCGCATGGCGTCATACACCAGCCCGCCGATGGCGTTGCGGTCGCCCGAGCCCGCGAACCGGTGCGCCTTACCCCAATCCGCCAGCGCGGTGGCGACCGGCTGATGGCGGTTCAATATTACGTCGAGAATTTCAATCGCCGCTGCGATCCTGGCGCCCTGCTTCATGGATCATGCGCCCGAAAGGGCCACATGCAGGAACAGCCGCACCCACATGACGATGACCAGGATGGATCCCGCCAGGTAAACCAGAAACCGGTGCGGAACATAGTTGTGGGTCGTATGGATGTAGGTATGCACCAGACGCGACAGCACGAACGCCCAGGCGAGAGCAAGCATCAGGACATCGACGGCGCCGGCGAGCATCGAGAACGTCACAACAGCATAGAACAGCATGGGAATTTCAAGCTGATTGTGGAATGCGTTGGAGACGACGCCCGCGCGCTCCGGCCAAACGGGCTTCTGACCCGGATGCGCTCCACGGTTCACGGTGCCGGACTGCACGGCCTTATAGCGCTCCAGCCCCATCCAGATCTGCAGACCGAACGTCAGCGCGACCTGCACGAAGACTGGATAAAGAATGGCGACGTCCATGAATTGAGTCTCCAGCCGTCAGCCGCCGGTGCCGGGATAATTCGGGCTTTCGCGCGTGATCAGTACGCCGTGCGCATGGCTTTCGCGGATGCCCGCGTTGGAGATGCGCACGAACTTGGCGCGCTTCTGGAACTCGGGGATGGTCTTGGCGCCGAGGTATCCCATGCCGGCGCGCAGACCGCCGACGAGCTGATGCACGACGGCCTCCATAGGGCCCTTGTACGGCACCTGTCCTTCAATGCCTTCAGGGACCAGCTTCAGGGCATCGCGGACTTCCGCTTGGAAATAGCGGTCCGCCGAGCCGCGCGCCATCGCACCGACCGATCCCATGCCGCGATAGGCCTTATACGTGCGGCCCTGGTAGAGGTAGGTCTCGCCCGGCGCTTCATCGGTGCCCGCCAGAAGCGAGCCGACCATAACGCACGAGGCCCCAGCCGCGATGGCCTTGGAGATATCACCCGAATAGCGAATGCCGCCGTCCGCGATCACGGGCACGCCGGAGCGCGCGGCTTCCTTCGCACACTCCATCACGGCGGTAAGCTGAGGCACGCCCACGCCGGCCACAATGCGCGTCGTGCAGATTGAGCCGGGGCCGATGCCGACCTTGATGGCGTCCGCGCCAGCCTCGATCAAGGCCTGGGTTGCGTCCGCTGTGGCGACGTTGCCAGCAATGACCTGCACGCTGTTGGACTTCTTCTTGATGCGCGCCACCGCCTCGATCACGCGGGCGGAATGGCCATGCGCGGTGTCCACCACGATGACATCGCATCCGGCGGCAATGAGACTCTCTGTGCGCTCAAAGCCGTCCTCGCCGACAGTCGTCGCCGCGGCGACACGCAAGCGGCCCTGCTCGTCCTTGCACGCGTTGGGGTGCTTTGCGGCCTTCTCGATGTCCTTGACCGTGATGAGACCGATGCAGCGGTAATCGTCATCGACGACGATGAGCTTCTCGATGCGGTTCTGATGCAGCAGCTTCTTGGCCTCCGCCTGGCTGACGGAGCGTTTGACGGTGACGAGCTTGCCCTTGGTCATCAGCCCGGAGACCGGCTGGTCGAGGTCGGTGGCAAAACGGACGTCGCGGTTGGTGAGAATCCCGGCGAGCTTACGGTCCTTCTCGACCACCGGCACGCCGGTGATACCTTTCTTGGCCATCAGATCGAGCGCGTCGCGCAGGGTCATCGAGGGGTTGATCGTAACGGGATCGAGCACGATGCCGCTTTCGTACCGCTTCACCTGAGCGACGTGCTTGGCCTGATCATCGATGGACAGGTTCCGGTGGATCACGCCGATGCCGCCCTCCTGGGCCATGGCGATGGCGAGACGCGCTTCCGTCACGGTATCCATGGCGGAGGACAGAAGCGGGATATTGAGGCGGATCGCCTTCGTAAGCCTGGTGGCGACCTCCACCTGTCCGGGCATGACCTCGGAGGGGCCGGGCACCAGCAGAACGTCATCAAAGGTAAGGGCTAACCCAGAATCGAGCACGAAGGGGCTCGAAGCCATGATTCTTCTCCGATTTTCTGGGGGCGACACAGTCTTACGCCCCACGGGCGAACAATGTCGCTGGGCCTATAGCACCAACGTGGAGCAAGGGGAAGCCACCCCCGGCGCGGCAAAAGCAGTGCTTCGGGGGCAGCCGGCCGGCCAAATGCAGACTGGACGGAAGGGCAGAGGAAACTCGGGCGCCTCGATATCCCGGATGCCGCAGGAGACTGTCACACGCCTGTTGGAAAGATCTGAGATCTCTTCTCGCGAGGGGCGAGGAGCCCCGTGAGATTCGAGCACCGCGCGATGTCGCCAAATCCCCGAGCCAATCTGGCAATTCTGGCACTTGCCGTTTTGGGTTGCACGACGATAACCCTGCTGCCCCCGTCTGATCCCGCAGCCCGTTTCGTGGCAGCCGATCATCCGGCGGCGGTCCTCGCCTGGGCCAAGGCGCGCTGCGCACATAGCTTCGCCTCCCTGCCTCCGGCTGTCCGCGTGCACGCAGACGACCTGTTGATCGTTGCAAGCAACCTCGACGCGGCCGCCCGCCGGTGGGATCTCGAGCGAACCTGCGCGACAGCGCTTGCCATCGCCAAGCCCGTCCTGGCCTTCAGCCTCGGCCCTCCATTGCCCCGCCAGCCTGAAATCGCGCTTGCCGGCCCGAGCCCTGCGCGCTGAGCACAACGGGCAGCAACACTAAATAGCGATCAGCAGGAGCCGGGCCTGCAACTCAGGCCGCTGTCGCCGGGTGCATGCTCGCGGCGATCAGCATGGACGGGGCGCGCTCGGCGTAGCGCGCAAAGACGAGAGGATCGTTGTGGGCCTTCGCCAAAACCTGACCGCCTTGGATCATCCCCATCAGCAGCTCGGCAGCGGCGGGAACATCGGCATTTTCCAGTTTCATCGGCTTCAGATACTCGTCGATAATGGGATGAAGCGACCGCGTCAGCGTGTCGATGGCGCGCTCTACCCGCTCGCGCACGACCGGCTCGGTAGCAGCCATCTCGAGAATGATGTTGCCGATGAAGCAGCCCGGGGCGACCCCATTCATCTCCTGCCAAGCCGTGTTGCGCGCTTGAGGCACGCCGAAAACCTCACGCAACTTCGTGAGGGGCGGCGCATCGCTGGCGGCGATGCTCGCGAACTGCTTGTTCACCTCACCCGCGTAAAGGTCGATTACCTCCAGGAGAAGATCTATCTTGGAAGGAAAGAAATGATAGAAGGTCCCCTTGTTGACTTTGGCAACCTCGCAGATCTCCGCAATTCCGATCTTATGAAAGCTGCCTCCCAGAAACAGCGCGGAAGCCGCCGCGATCATCCTGTTTCGACTGTCTGTCATGTGCGGGTTCTTCATCCTTCAACCCTTCAACTCGAAAAGAAGACGTACCTTGGCACGAAATCATATTGCTCGCCACGCGTAGCGATACACAAACGACAGGATAAGACCGTCTTTAGTCGACAAACTGCCAAAATGGCCTCTGGTATTGCACTTAATCCGTCAACACATCATCCGCCGCTTCCGTAAGAAAAATCAATACTGTTCAATCGGAATGCCTGTCTGGGCGCCTGCGTCCGCGCCCCAAGCCACTTTGGCTTCACGCTGCTTGATCAAGGCGTAGATCACAGGAATGACGATCAAGGTCAGTATGGTTGAGGAGATCATTCCGCCGACCATGGGCACCGCAATTCTCTGCATCACTTCAGACCCTGTTCCGTGGCTCCATAGAATGGGCAGAAGGCCTGCCATGATCGCAACAACGGTCATGATCTTCGGCCGCACACGCTCGACGGCGCCCTCCATCACGGCCGCGTGCACGTCTTCGCGCGTCAACGTACGGCCTTCCGATGCCGCCCGTGTCCGCCGCGCCTCCAGAGCATGGTCGAGATAGATGAGCATGATGACGCCGGTCTCCGCAGCTACGCCCGCCAGGGCGATAAACCCGACAGCCACCGCAACAGACATGTTGAAGCCCATCCACCACATCAGCCACAGTCCCCCGATCAGGGCAAAGGGCAATGAAAGCATCACGATCAGCGTTTCCGTCATGCGGCGGAAGTTCAGATAGAGCAGCATGAGAATGAGCAGCAGCGTCAGCGGGATCACGATCTCGAGACGCTTCTTGGCCCGCTCATAGTATTCGAACTGCCCGCTCCACACGGCATAATAGCCGGCTGGGAAGTTCACTTTCTCCGCGACGGCTTTCTGCGCATCCGCCACGTAGCTGCCAAGATCCCGGTCACGCGCGTCAACGAACACATATGCGGAAAGCTGCGCATTCTCAGTCCTGATCGAGGCCGGTCCCTGCCTCCGGCTCACCGTGGCGACTTGCCCCAATGGAATGGATGCGCCGTTGGCGAGCGGCACGAGCACCTCGCGCGAGATGGTGACGGGATCGGAGCGCATGTCGCGGGGATAGCGCACCACCACCGCATAACGCTCGCGCCCCTCGACCGTCGTCGTCACCGTCTCCGCGCCGATCGCGGATGCGACCACCTCCTGTACGTCCGCCAGGCTCAATCCGTAACGCGCCAACTGTCTGCGATCCGGCTCTATGTCGAGGTAATACCCGCCCATGATGCGCTCGGCATACGCGCTGGAGGTGCCCGGCACGGTCTTGATGGCGGCCTCTACGTCACGCGATATCTGCTCGATGACCTTCAGATCCTGACCCATGACCTTGACGCCGACAGGCGTGCGAATGCCGGTTGCAAGCATGTCGATGCGGGCCTTGATCGGCATCGTCCATGCGTTGGAGACGCCTGGAAACTGCAACGCCTTGTCCATTTCGCCGATCAGGGCATCGATGGTCATGCCCGCGCGCCACTCCTCCTGCGGTTTGAGGTTGATAACCGTTTCGAACATTTCGGTTGGCGCCGGATCAGTGGCGGTGGCCGCGCGGCCCGCCTTGCCGAACACGCTCTCGACCTCCGGAAAAGTCTTTATGATCCGGTTCTGGATCTGCAGCAGCTCGGCCGCCTTGGTGATCGATAAGCCCGGAAGCGTCGTGGGCATGTAGAGGATCGTACCTTCGTTCAAGGACGGCATGAACTCAGACCCGATTCTGGAGGCCGGCCAGACGCTCACCACAAGCAGACCGGCTGCCAGCACGATGGTCAGGCCCTTGGCCCGCAGGACCATCTTGATCACCGGTCGATAGAGCCAAAGCAGCGCCCGGTTTATGGGGTTGCGCGCCTCCGGCACGATACGGCCACGCACGAACAGCACCATCAAAGCAGGCACCAGCGTCACCGACAGCATGGCCGCCGCCGCCATGGCAAACGTCTTTGTCCATGCCAGCGGCTTGAACAGCAGCCCCTCTTGAGCCTCGAGTGCAAAGATCGGCAGGAACGAAACGGTGATGATGAGCAGCGAGAAGAACAGCGATGGGCCTACCTCGCACGCGGCTTCCATGAGGATCTCCGACCGTGGCTTGCCTTCCGGCGCGCGTTCGAGATGCTTGTGGGCGTTTTCCACCATGACGATCGCCGCATCGATCATCGCGCCGATGGCAATCGCGATCCCGCCGAGACTCATGATGTTTGACGATATACCCAGCAGCCACATGCACAGGTAGGCGATCAGAATGCCGATCGGCAACGTCAGGATTGCAACCAGCGCGCTTCGGGCATGAAGCAGGAAGATGAAGCACACCAACGCGACGATGGCGCTTTCTTCCAGCAGTGTGGACTTGAGCGTCGCAATGGCGCGATGAATGAGATCCGAGCGGTCGTAGACCGGAATGATCGACGTACCGTCCGGCAGGCTGTCCTTGATCCGCGCTATCTTGTCCTTCACGCTGTCGATGACCGTCAGTGCATTCTGGCCATAGCGCTGCACGGCGATGCCGGAGACGGCTTCGCCCTCTCCGTTGAGTTCCGTCACGCCCCGGCGCTCGTCGGGCAAGAGTTCCACGCGCGCCACGTCTTTCAGCAGCACCGGCGTACCGTTTTCGCTCTTGAGAGCGATTCCCTCGATGTCCTCGACGCCCTTGAGATACCCGCGTCCACGCACCATGAACTCGGCTTCTGCAAGTTCAACGACGCGGCCGCCCACATCGAGGTTGGATTGGCGGATGGCCTCGCGGACGCGCGACAAGGGAATATTGAAGGACCGCAGGCTACGCGGATCGACGATGACGGAATACTGCCGGACGAAGCCGCCAGCGCTGGCAACCTCCGCCACACCCTCCGCCTTCGCGAGCGCAAAGCGCACTTGCCAATCCTGCGTGGTGCGCAACTCCGCAAGCGTTCGCCGGGCTGCCGTCACCACATACTGGTAGACCCAGCCGACGCCGGTCGCATCCGGACCCAGTGCAGGCGTCACGCCTTGCGGGAGCGCGCGGGCCGCCGATGAAAGATTTTCCAGCACGCGCGAGCGCGCCCAGTAGATATCGGTTCCTTCATCGAAGATCACATAGACGAACGACACGCCGAAGAACGAGAACCCGCGCACAACCTTGGAATGCGGCACGGACAGCATCGCGGTCGAGAGCGGATAGGTGACTTGATCCTCCACGACCTGAGGTGCCTGGCCGCTGTACTCGGTATAGACGATGACCTGCGTGTCGGAGAGATCAGGGAGGGCGTCGAGCGGCACCTTCGTCACCGCGTAGATGCCCCCCAGGGTCAGCAGGGCTGTCGCGGCCAGAACCAGCACGACATTGCCGGCCGACCACCTGATGATGCGTGTGATCATGGCGTGGCGTCCTTGGGGTGCTCATGCTGGGTGTGGTCAGGAACGGCGCCGGGCTGCTGGGTAGGCGACTGCGGTTGCGGATCAGATCCAGATACCCCTTCTTCAGTGAAGCTCGAAAGCGCCGCCTTCAGGTTGCTTTCCGCATCGATCAGGAAATTCGCCGCAACGACGACCTTTTCGCCCTCCTTCAAGCCCTCGCTGATCGCTACGTAGCCCTCACCCCGCAGCCCCGTCTTGACGTTGCGCGGCTCAAAACGGCCATCACCAAGATCGACAATCACGACCTGCCGCCGCCCGCTGTCGATCAGGGCCGAATCTGGAACTGCAAGCTGCTCGGCGCAGCCCGTTTCCGTATCGATTTCCACATCGGCGAACATTTCATGCTTGATGCGATGGCCCGGATTAGGAAGCTGAATGCGCACCTTTGCGGTACGCGTCGCCATATCGAGTTCATGCAGAATGAAGGTGACGTTGCCTTCAAAGACTTCACCTGGAAATGCCCGGAACGTCACCTTGGTCTTGTCGCCGATCTTGACCTGCCCGATATCCTGCTCGGCAACGTCCGCGATCACCCAGATGCTGGACAAGTCCGCGATGCGGAAGATCTCGTCACCCATTTTCGCCATCATGCCTTCGATGGCGTTCTTGCTCAGCACGAAGCCCGCGACGGGAGAGGGCCAATCGAAAGACAGTACCGGCTCGCCCGTGCTTTTCAATTGCGCGACCACGGACGCGGGCAGCTCCAGGTTTTCAAGTCGCTGCCTCGCGCCTGCCTCGCTGCGATCCCCGCCCGCGCTCCGCGAAATGCGGTAATCCACCTGCACCTTGACCATGTCGGGGCTGTAGATACGAAACAGCGGCTCGCCCTTCTCGACGTGCCGGCCGTTCTCGTTGACATAAAGCTTCTCGATGAAGCTGTCGGCGCGCAATGCTACGGAGTAGAGCGTGCGTTCGTCCGGCTTGGCAACACCCGGCGCGCGCACCGGGCGCACCACATGGCGCAATGCGACAGGTTCGCTTCGCACGCCCGTTCGTTGGATCTTGGCAACGCTGACCTTGACCGTCGAACTGTCGTCATCCTCGCCCTCATAGACGGGGATGTAATCCATGCCCATGGAGTCCTTCTTGGGCGTGGGCGAGGTGTCCGGCAGTCCCATCGGATTGCGGTAGTAGAGGATTTTCCTCTTCGTGTTTTGGCTCTCCTGTCTGGCGCGCGCGCCGGCGAAGTCCGCTTCCTGTTCGTCGTAGACGGGCACGTAGTCCCGTCCATCGGGAGTCTTCGTGGCCTCAGCTGAGAATTGTGTTTCGTCCGATGGATGACGCCAATAGAGCACCTTGCGCGCATCGGCGTGCTCATGGGGCGAGACATGGCCCGAAGCGGCTGCGAGTTTTTTTGGATCGGGCCATTGGCCCGATCCAAAGCGAAACCCGCCCGCCGCGGCCGCGAGTATTGCGATGGTTGCGATACCGCCAGCCAGGAGCTTGTTCATGACCGCACTCCTAGTCCTGAGCCCGGAATACGACACTGCCTTCAACGGTTTCCGCCTCGCCTGGCACCTTGGCCATGAGCTTGAGCGCCCATTGTCCCGCCATCGTCAGATGCGCCTTGAAGCGATAGACGCCGTTTTGCGATGCGGGCAGGGGCTCCACCTTGGCGGTCATTTCGCCCATCGAATCGGGCGACATATCGAGACGGGTGCGAAACACGATCGCTCCGTCAACCGGCTTATTCGACGGCTTATGTATGAGCCGCACAGCCAATTCGCTTTCCGGGCCGTTCTTCACGGCCGCATCCACCGGCTCGAAAACGTAATCCGCTGCGCCTGCGATTGCTGCATCATGCGCCGTAATCATGCTCGTCCCGAACAGGGCCGCGCATACCATCATCCTGAGTTTCATCTGACGATTCCTTATTTTCAAAGCTGTTGAGCGCGAACGGCGGCGAACGCCGTTGCGCCGCCGTTCGCGAGTGAACCGCGGTTGACCGGCGCTGAGCAGCGCCGGGTTGCTTTGATTTCAGGCTCGGGGAGGTGGTGGCGCGGGACCGTAGGTCCAGTCGGACGGCAGCGTGAACGCGACAATCGGAACATGAGCGACGCTGAAAGCCAGCTGGGAATCAGCCGGTGCGAGCATGGCGAGCAAATGGAAGCACTTGGCAAGGCATGCCGCTGCACACGACTTGCCGTCGGCGCAGCAGCCTTTCTTGGGCGCGTCCTGGGGTACGTCGCCGTGCTCGCTATGCGGTTTCATGCCGTGGCAATCGCCGTTCATTGACGTCATGTCCGTATCGGGTGCTGCATGATCGTGCTGAGCATGATTATGGTTCGCCGCAACTCGTGGATTGGCTGCAGCCTGCGAAACCCCCGCCGAACCCGCCAAGGCGCGCGCCATCAGCGACGGCCCCAGGCCGATCGACAATGCAACGAGCACGGCCATCATGGCGCGAAGTATCTTCACGTGGGTGCAAGCCCTTCATAGCGAATGGTACCTTATATCATGATGACACATCGGCTGCACTTTCGATTTAGCCGCAGTCCACCTTCCATCCCGCCAAGAAATAGGCCCCTTATTCTCCGACGTTGAAAACCGCGAAGCTTCCTGACAGTATCCGGCGCTGAAAGCGTTGTCGCAAATCCATTGCCGGACATTACTATATGATAAGTTTGAAAAAGCCTGCGGTATGGCTCGCCTTGGCCTTGCCGTTTGTAAGCGTTGCGCCATCTGCCGAGGCGGCATACCAGCTCTGCGCGCTTCGGGATGGGCCGTCTGGCCCTTGCACCTGCAAATCCGACGATGCGGCCGCAGGCGAATTCAAGGTCGTCCCGAAACGATTCTGCCGGACGGCCAAGACCACTCAGGCGCCCAAGCCTAAGGATTCTGAAAATACCAACGCGACAACCAGCGTGCAGGAAACAGGAGCGGTTACAGACACCAAGCCATCCGCTCCGGCGGCTGATGCCGCCGCTCCTTCGTCCTCCGAAAATGAGTCCGCGACGCAGGCGCCTTCCGCCAGCGAGCCGGCAGCCATCTCGATTCCGGCTTCCAAGAAACTCATCGAGGTGCGCGCACGGGGGAAATTGCTTTGCGGCGTCAACAGCAGCCGTCTGGGGTTCTCAAACCAAACGCAGACAGGAGACTGGGCGGGTATTGACGCGGAGTTTTGCCGCGCGGTAGCCGCCGCGATCTTCGGCGACGCCACAAAGGTCGAATTCATTGCCCTGGAGAACGCCGATCGTTTCAGCGCCTTGCGTTCCAACAAGATCGATGTCCTGTCTCGGAATACGACATGGACCATGCAGCGCGACATAGAGGAGCAGGTCGACTTCGCGGGCGTCCTCTTCTTCGATGGTCAGGGCTTCTTGACCACGGACGACCGCGGTTTGGTCTCGGCCCAGCAACTCGCGGGGACGACACTCTGCGTCGAGCAGGCGACGACCTCGGAACAGAATATGGCATATTATTTTCAATCCCATAAGATCAACATTACAAGCAAGGCTTATCCCAATCACGACGCAATGCTGGAAGCCTACAAGGCCGGCGAATGCGATGCCTTCACAGGGGATCGGTCGTCCCTGTTTGCAGACCGTGCGGCCCTTCCCGAACCCGACAGGCACGCCATTTTGCCGGAAGTGATTTCCAAGGAGCCCCTAGGTCCCGCAGTCGCCAAGGGCGACGAGGAATGGGCCGCCATCGTGCGTTGGACGCTTGCCGCGCTGATTAACGCCGAAGAGGTCGGCCTGACCAAAGCAATGGCTGCCGCAAAGGAGCCTCTGGCAGGGGACGCAAACCGGCTGGTCCAAGGCAGCGGACCCGTCGGAGAGAAGCTTGGTCTCTCCTCGTCATGGGTACGTGACATCGTTGCTGGCGTGGGCAACTACGGGGAAGTTTTCGAAACGAACGTCGGATCTCAAAGTCCGCTCGGCATGGAGCGCGGCATCAACGCTTTATGGAAACGCGGCGGACTGCTCTACGCACCTCCCATGTGGTGAGCCGCAGGTCCACAGGTTCGATCGAGAACGTTGCGTACACTAGAATCCCTTACTAAGTGAGTTCTGAAGCCGTGAGACTGTTTGCGCGTCAAAAACTCAGCCTCGCCAAATTTGCAGCCAGCCTCGTGCTGCTCACATGCTCGTTGGCGCATGCCCGCGAACGCCTTCCCCCACCCGAGCCACCCCGTCAAGCATTTGTCAGCACCGAAAGCATCGCCCGCATCTCCCGCGCGATCGAGGACTACAAGAACATTGCACGCTCCGGCGACTGGCAACCGCTGCCAAACCGCATCACGCTGCGCCCCGGCGACAGCGACGCCAATGTCGCCATCCTGAGACGCCGGCTCGAGGCCACGGGAGATGTCGCGCGTGGCGCGCACGATCCTTACACGTTCGACCCCGCACTCGAAGCCGGCGTCAAGCGCTTCCAGATGCGCAACGGCATCGAGCCAACCGGAATCGTCTACGGCATCACGCAGCGCCTGCTCAACGTGCCGATCAAAACGCGCATCCATCAGCTCGAGGTCAATCTCGCGCGCATGCAGCAGCTGCTGCCAAAGTTGACCGCCACTCCCAAATACCTGCTCATGAATGCCGCGAGCGCCGAACTCCAGGGCATTCGCAACGGTCAGGTGGAAATCACGAGCCGGACCATCGCCGGAAAACGGGCAACGCCGACGCCTACGCTGCAGGCGCAGGTGCAAGCCATAAACACGATGCCCTTCTGGCACGTGCCAGGAACCATCGCCAAGGCGCAGCTTATCCCGGCCGTGCGCAAGGATATCTCCTATCTCGCCAAGGAGCGCATTCGGGTCTTTTCAGTCTTTGGCGGCGAGGAAGTGAATCCGGCAACGATCAACTGGTGGGCGCCGGATGCAGAGCGCTTTGTCTTCCGGCAAGACCCCGGACCGCAGAACGCCCTGGGCGTCATTCGGTTCGACATGCCCAACAAGCATATCGTCTACATGCACGACACGCCCATGAAGCACCTGTTCCAGGATTTCGAACGCGCATTCAGCGCAGGCTGCGTGCGCATCCAGAATTTCTATAACTTGGCGGACTGGTTGCTTGAGGGCCAGGATGGATGGAATGCGCAACGCCTGCAACAGGAAGTCCAAAACGCCTCGCAACGCACTATAAAACTTGCCAAGCCCGTGCCCGTCTTCTTCGTCTATCTCACCGCCTGGGTCGACGGCAACGTCGTCCATTTCCGCAACGACCTTTATAATCGAGACGACAACGCCTTTGACGGCGGCGAGGACGTCAGTGCGCGCGCATTCTCAACCTCGATTGCGCCGTGAGCTATAAGCAATTGCCGTGATCTGTAGGCCCGCTTCTGCGGCGGCGGCACGCCGCGCTATTGAAGTGTCGGCGTGTTGGGACTCAGCCCTTGTTGCGCACGTAGCTTCCAGGTGCATCTTCAATGACACCGAGCCGCGCTCCGGCTGCGCGTTTCTCGACCCAACCGCCGGAGCGCCCCGCCAACCAGTCCGCCCAATGCGGCCACCAGGATCCCGGGTGCTCGGTTGCCGACGATATCCACTCCTCAAGCGTCTGGTCCGCAGACAATGGCGCTGTCCAGTGCTGATACTTCACCTTCTTGCCCGGCGGATTGATCACACCCGCAATGTGGCCAGACCCTGCAAGAACGAATTCGACATTGCAGTTGAACAACTGCGCACCTTTGAACACGGAGACCGCCGGGGCGATATGATCCTCCTTGGTCGCGAGCTCATAGATCGGAATTCTCACCTTCTTCAAATTGAGCTTGATGCTGGTAAGCGTCATCTCGAGAGGTGCGCTCTCCGCGCCATCTTTGAGACCGCGCAGATAGAAGACGATGTGATCCTCCGTGGTGCGCAGGCCGCTGACATCCGGTTCAGGCCGGGCCCGGCATGGCCGCCGGTCGGTCAGGGCAAGCTCGCCTTTGGCGAGTTTGTTGGAAGCGTAGAACTCGCGCAGATAGAACTTGTGGTTGGCGGCCGGCATCCGCGTCGAATCCTGGTTCCAGTAGAGGATGTCGAAGGCGGCCGGCTTCTTGCCGAGCAGGTAGTTATTGACGACATACGGCCAAATGAGATCGCGCGGCCGCATCATGTTGAACACCGCCGCAATGCGCGAGCTATCCAGATAACCGCGCTCTTCCATGAGTTCCTCGATGCCGGCGATCTGATCCTCATGGGTGAAGATCGTCAGATCGCCAGCCATGGAAAAGTCGAATTGCGTCGTGAGGAACGTCGCTGACGAGAAGCGCTCCTCGCCCCGCTCGGCAAGGTAGGCCAGAGTCGTGCCCAACAGCGTGCCGCCGATGCAGTAGCCGAGCACGCTGCATCTCTCCACGCCCGTCTCGCGGCGCACGGCATCCGCGGCCGTCAACAATCCATCCGCTACATAGTCCTCGAAATTCTTCTGAGCGAGACGGGCGTCCGGATTGACCCACGAGATCATGAACACCGTGAAGCCTTGATCGACAGCAAATTTGACGAAGCTCTTCTGCGCCGAAAGATCGAGGATGTAGTATTTGTTGATCCACGGCGGCGCGATGAGCAAAGGCACCTCGCGCACGTTCTCAGTCGACGGCTCGTATTGAATGAGCTGGAACAGCTCGTTCTGAAAAATCACCTTTCCGGGCGTGACGGCGAGATTGCGGCCGACCTCGAAAGCGCTCGTATCCGTCTGGCTGATGGTGAAGAGATCGCCCGACTTGTCCAAATCGGCGATGAATTGCTTCATGCCCTCGACGAGATTCTTCCCCCTCGAGCCGAGCGTCTCGCGCATGACCTCAGGATTGGTCATCGGGAAGTTGGAAGGCGACATCGCGCTCATAACCAAGCGCAGATAGAACTCCGCCTTGTCGCGCGACCTGTCGTCCAGCCCCTCGGTATGCCGCAGAAAATCCTCGGCCCAGTTGGCCGTGAGCAGGTAGGCCTGTTTCCAGAAATCAAAGTAGGGATTGGTGGTCCACTCGGGATCCTTGAAGCGGTTGTCTGCCGGCTCGGGCTTGACGACGGGCTCTGCGTTCCCGCCGAATGCCTTCATCATGGACGCGCACCACAGGCCGGCATAGGACATGCAAAGCTCGCTCTGCGCCGCCACGGTGCGGGCCGGATCGTTCATCCAGCATTCTGCAATCTCGCTCATCGCTTCCGCGGCGGCGTACATATCGCGCACGCAAGACTGCGGATCGGAGCTGGCGCTTTGCCGGCGGATGAGGCCCGACATCGCGCGGCCCCACTCGGCAAAGAGGCCCAGCGCGTTACACACCAATTCCTCGGGGTTGTCAGCCTGCGCGGGCTGAGGCTGAGTTTTCGAATTAGCGTGTGTCATCGTCGGCAAATGGCATCAAACCGCAACAAAGAAGAATCGCAATGAATCCAAATCACGAACTGGCACGAGATCGCGAGTAACTATCGGCTCGTGTTCTGAACGTCGACGATTCTTCTTTGCATCGCCAGTCCGTAAGGGCTGCATGCGCACGGGATTCGCGCTTGTGTTGTAGCGGGCGCGGACATGCCTGGATTTGCTACAGATGGCATCCACAAGATATCTCCGGTACCCATTTGCGGGGCCCGGGAGACGATAATCTTCGCATCTCGTCTGATAAAACGGGCAAGACCTATTCTGCTGCTTCAACAAAATCTATCGGGGGTTCGAGAGCGAGTTCGTCCTGCGCTCCCGTGCGTATTGCGACGACGCGCTCCAGCGATGTGATAAAGATCTTGCCATCGCCGATTCTCCCCAGCCGCGCACCGTGCGAAATGGCTTCGATCGCCACACGCAGATCACACTCGCGCACCGCAACCTCGATCTTCACCTTGTCCAGGAGCCTTGGGATCTTTCCATCACACCAGGTGGTCTCGATCCATTCGGGCTGGCGGCCGTGACCGCAGCATTCCGTAATCGTCAGCCCTTGGATGCCTGCGGAGAGAAGTTCCGAGCGGACGTGTTCCAGACGGAAGGGCCGAATGATCGCAGCAATCATGAACATGACCACAGTGCCTCCTCCAAGACGTTGATCCTGGGATCTCTCCGCATAATTCGTGCCGCGCCCAAATCCAGTAAATACAGGGCATTGCGCACGCCCGCGCGGTGAGGCCAACCCCGAATATTGGGCAACCCGCCCAAGAAAACGGCACGGCAATCGCTTATGGCATCACAGGCCGTCACGTACCTGCCGTCACGGCCTGCGCACCAGGGGGATAATTATTTTTGTAGCCTATTCGGCGGGCTGGGGAACATGTTCCTCAGTCGATTTGCTCCGCCTGAGCCCGGTGAACCACCGGCAGAGCACATAGAATACGGGCGTGAATATAAGGCCGAACAACGTCACGCCGATCATGCCCGCAAACACCGCGGTCCCCAGAGCCTGGCGCAGTTCGGCGCCTGCGCCGACTGCCCACACGAGGGGAACGACGCCCAGAATGAACGCAAGCGACGTCATCAGGATGGGGCGCATACGCAGGCGGGCGGCTTCGACAGCGGCTTCAAAGCGGTTCTTGCCGGCCTTCTCGAGCTGCTCGGCGAACTCGACGATCAAAATCGCGTTCTTGGCCGCCAAGCCGATCAACACGATGAAGCCGACCTGCGTGAGGATGTTGTTGTCCATGCCACGGATGATGACTCCCGAGATCGACGCCACGAGACTCATCGGCACGATCAGGATGATCGCCAGAGGCAGGGTCAGACTTTCGAACTGAGCCGCCAGCACCAGGAACACGAAGGCGACGCCAAGCGCGAACGCAAACACGGCAGCATTGCCTGCACGGATCTGCTGGAATGCAAGATCCGTCCATTCATAGCTGAACCCTGCGGGTAGCGTCTCCGCGGCCATCTTCTCCATAATCTCAATGGCCTGACCTTGCGAATATCCCGGAGCAGCCGAACCATCGAGTTCCGCGGCCGGATACAAGTTGTAGCGCGGGACGCGCGCAGGTCCCGAAATATCCGAAACCGTCGCAAACGAACCGAGCGGCACTGTTTCTCCCGCGTTGTTCTTCACGCGGATGGCAAGTACGTCCTTTGCCGACATACGGAAGGCGCTGTCAGCCTGGGCCGTCACGCGATAGGTGCGTCCCAGCAGGTTGAAGTCGTTCACATAGGCGGAGCCTAGATAGGTCTGCAACGTCGTGAAGACATCCGTGACATTGATGCCGAGCATCTGTGCCTTCACGCGGTCGACGTCCAGATAGAGCTGCGGCGTGGAGTTCTCGAACAGGGAGAACACCTGCTGCACGCCGGTCGTCTGCGCCGCCTTCCCCATCATGAGGCCCACAGCCTGCTGGAGGGCAGCGGGCCCGGCCGAGTTTCGATCCTGCACCATCATGCGAAATCCGCCAGCGCTGCCGATGCCGCGCACGGGTGGCGGAGGAATAACCAGGACTAGGGCATCCTGGATCGTGGAGAACTTGGCCAGCAAGGCCTGACGGATGGCTGTCGCCGATTGGTTGGGATCCTTGGCGCGCTCATCGAAGGGCTTCAGCGTCACAAAAATGGCGCCAGCGTTGGATGCATTGGTGCGCGTAGCACCCGAGAACCCGATGAAGTTGACCGCGTGTTCCACTCCTGGCACCTGAAGAGCAAGCTCCACGACGCGCTTGTTCACCTCGTCCGTGCGCGCAAGCGACGCCGCTGGCGGCAACTGCGTGACCGTGATGAGATAGCCAGCATCGAGCTGCGGGATGAAGCCGACCGGTGTCTTACGGAATTCGTTGAGACCGAACGCGATGATGCCGATATAGACGAAGAGCATCAGAACCGCAAAGCGCACGATACGGCCGACGAACCACGAATACCCCGCCGATAGCTTGTCGAAGGCCCAGTTGAACCCTCTGAAGAATGTATGCACCGGCCACATGAGGATCGACGGCTTGCGGTCGTGATCGTGCGACTTGAGCAGAAGCGCGCACAGCGCCGGCGACAACGTCAGCGAGACGATGAGGGAAATGATTGTCGCGCCGGCGATGGTGAGCGCGAACTGGCGGTAGAACTGGCCAGAAATGCCGGTGATGAACGCCGACGGCGCGAACACCGCCGTGAGCACCAGCGCAATGGCGATCAGCGCGGTGCCGACCTCGTCCATCGTCTTATAGGATGCTTCGCGCGGACTCATGCCCAGTGCCATGTTGCGCTCGACGTTCTCGACCACGACGATGGCGTCATCGACGACGATGCCGATGGCGAGCACCAGACCGAACAACGACAGGTTGTTCAGCGAAAAGCCGAACACCGACATCAGGAAGAACGTGCCGATGAGAGACACCGGAATCGCAACAATAGGGATGATCGCCGCACGCCATGTCTGCAAGAACAGGATGACAACGATGACGACCAGAAGCACGGCCTCTAGAATCGTTTGAACCACCGCATCGACCGATTGTTGGATGAAGTCCGTCGGATTGTAGACGATGTCGTACTTGACACCCGGCGGGAAGCCCTTGGAGAGCTCCGCCATCGTGTTCTTGATCTTCGCGGCCGTGGCAATGGCGTTGGAGCCCGGCAACTGGAAGATACCGAGCGCCACGGCCGGGTTCTCGTCGAGATAGGAGTTCAATCCATAGTCGAGAGCGGCAAGCTCGACGCGTCCGACATCCTTGACGCGGACCACGGATGACTCCGATTTCTTGACCACGATCTCGCCAAACTGCTCGGCATCGGCAAGCCGGCCTTGCGCCTGTACGGCAATCTGGAAGGCGCCCTGCTTGGGAATAGGCGGCTGATCCAAGATGCCGGCGGCGACTTGAATGTTCTGGCCCTGAAGCGCGCTCACGACGTCGCCGGACGTCAGACCCAAAGACTGCAGGCGATCCGGATCGAGCCAGACGCGCATCGAATAGTCACGGCCACCGAACACCGTGATCGAGCCGATGCCCTCGATGCGGCTCAGCACGTCGACGACGTTCACACTCGTATAGTTGGAAATGAAAAGCGTGTCGCGCGATTTGTCGGGCGACAGCATGTGCACGACCATCATGAGGTCGGGCGAGGCCTTGGCGACCGTTACACCGATATTGCGCACGTCGGCCGGCAAACGCGGGAGCGCGGTTGAAACGCGGTTTTGAACCTGCACCTGCGCGATATCGAGATTGGCGCCGAGATCGAAGGTGATGGAAATGGAGAACCGCCCGTCACCCGTCGAGTTCGACGTGATGTAGAGCATCTTCTCCACGCCATTGATCTGCTGCTCGAGTGGAGCAACCACGGTCGAGGCGACGACCTCAGCGCTCGCGCCAGGATACTGACCGGTGACGTTGACGACAGGAGGCGCGATATCCGGATACTGCGCAATGGGAAGGCGGCCGACGGCAACACCGCCAAGAATGATGAAGACAAGCGAGATCACAGCCGCGAAGATCGGCCGGTCAATGAAGAAATGCGAAATCCTCATGGGCGAGACCGCCTTGCTCAGTTGGTCTTGACGGCCGATGTGCCGGGAGCGGCATCCGCCGTCGACTGTTGCGGCGAGACTTTCGAACCAGGCCTGATGCGCATCAATCCGTTGACAACAATGACATCGTCCGCCGTCAGGCCCGCGGTCACGACGCGCAAGCCATCAACCTCGGCGCCAAGCGTCACATATTTCGGGTTGGCGACATTGTCGCTGCCGATGGTGTAGACGAACTTGCGGACCTGCTCGGTACCGATCGCCGTATCCGGCACGAGCAAAGCACTGGCAGGCGCCGATTTCGGTACCTTGATCCGTCCGAACATGCCGGGTGTCAGCTTGCCGTCCGGATTGGGGAATTCCGCGCGAAGCCGGATTGTGCCCGACGAGCGGTCAATCACATTATCCACGAACTCGATCCTGCCATTGTGCACAAAATCGTTCTCGTCGATGAGCTTCAGCGTCACCGGAACCGAGTGAGACTTGCCGGCATCCTCGGGCCTGGACGCAATGTCTGCTGCCAGGAAGCGCAGATATGACTGCTCATCCATCGTGAACTCGAACCGGATGGGATCAATCGACACGATGGTGGCGAGCAGCGTCGTTGTCGACGGGCCGCCCGAGCCACCGGTCACGAGATTGCCGACCGACACGCGCCGATCGCCGATACGGCCCGTAATGGGCGCCTTAAGCTCGGTGTATTGAAGATCGAGTTCCGCCTGCCTGATCGCCGCATCCTGCGCGACGAGCGCAGCCTCGGCGACATTTCTGGCCTGAACGCGCTGATCATACGTCTGCTGGGTGATCGTCGAGCCCTTGACGAGGCGATCACCACGCTTCAGGTCGCTCTCCGCATAGGCGAGATTGGCCTCGCCCTGTGCGCGCGCGGCCTTGACCTGCTGAAGGGCAACCTCGAACGGCCGCTTGTCGATGGTGAAGAGCGTGTCGTTGACCTTCACCACCTGACCGTCCGTGAAATGGATCTTCTCGAGATACCCAGACACCCGCGCGCGCACTTCCACATAGTCGACGGCGGTGAATCGTCCAACGTACTCGTCGAAATCCGCCACGACCTTGGTCACGGGGCGCGAAACGGTCACCGCCGGTGGAGGTGGCGCAGCGGCCTGGTTGGGCTGAGACGCGTTCTCATTGCAGCCGCCGGCTGAGAGCGCTAAGGCCATCGCGACTGCGACAAATGAGATTACACGCGTTTTCTGCATGGCAGTCTCCAACTCTTCGCCGCGCTCGATCACCAATTTGCGAATGAACGGCTCGTGACGCGAGAGCAATCATATGTTAGACGGTACCGATCGGTAACAATGGTGCTTACCGAGCGGTAACATTTCAGTCAAGGCACAATGTCGAGATTAGACCCATCAGGAATGCATGACGGGGCTGCGGGTTCCGGCGGATTTGCATCGCTTTCCCCAAAGGAACGAATTCTGCACGCCGCCTGCGAGTTATTCTACCGCGAAGGTCTTAATGCGGTCGGCGTAGAGGCCATCGCCGCGGCCGCGCTCACCAACAAAATGACGCTCTACCGGCACTTTGGCTCGAAAGATGAATTGATCGTGGCCTATGTCACCCACATGGCGAACATAAGTGACGCCAATTGGGACAAGCTTGATAATGCGTACCGCAACGCACCTGAAAAACGGCTCGACGCGTGGGTCGATTACGTTGAAGAGGCCCTGACCAATCGTTACCAGCGCGGATGTGCGCTCGCCAATGCGGCGGTCGAGCTTCCCGCTTCGCATCCCGCCCGGGAGGTGATCGAGGCCTACAAAGAACGAAAGCGCAAAAGCCTCGTTCAGCTGTTCACCGCCGCGCGTTATCGCCAGCCTCAGATTCTCGCCGACGAAGTTTTTCTTCTGTTTGAGGGTGCGCGCATCAGCCTTCAATGTGGTGGCAAAATTCCCGTCACGCGCGTCGTCTCGATGCTGCGCGACCTTCTCGCCCGTGCGCAAAAAAAGCAACGCGCCCTATAAAGAGCGGCTCTATATGGCCGCAACGCGTTTTAGCGTTCGCGCAGCGCCGTGTGACGCATCCGCGTCAGGGGCTTCATCAGGTAGCCGAGAACCGTTTTCTCCCCCGTACGCACGTCGACGTCGGCCACCATGCCAGGAATGATCTGGAGCTTTTCCCCATTGTGCTCCAGCGTGCGGTTGGCGGTGCGCACAAGGATCAGATAATAGGTCTCGCCCTTGTCATCGGTGATGCTGTCGGCACCGATCTGCTCAACCTCGCCCTCCAGTCCGCCATAAAGGGAGAAGTCGTAGGCTGAAAGCTTGACCAGTGCGCGCTGACCTGGATGCAGGAATGCGATATCGCTGGGCTTGATGCGCGTTTCGACAAGCAGCGTATCGTTCATCGGCACGATCTCGATGAGGCTCTGGCCCGGCTGCACGACCTGTCCGGGAGTCGTGATGTGTATGGTCTTCACGATGCCGGAAACCGGCGCCTTCACAGTTGTACGGCTCAGTTTGTCCTGAGTGCCCTTCGCCTGCTCTGCAAGAACCGCCGCTTCCAGCCGGGCCGAGGAGAGCTGCTGACTGGCGTCGCTGCGAAATGCCGACAGCTTCTCCGCGATGCGATCCTGGGCTTCCTTGTAGGCTGCCTCCAGCCTGGGCAGCGAAAGCTCCGCGCTCGAGAGGCTGCCGGCCGTATCGTTCACGCGACCTTCGATAGCAAGGATTTCCGCGCGCGATGCCGCTTTGCTCGCCACCAGCGGCCGCATGAGTTCGAGCTGCTCTTGAGCAAGAACGAGCGCACGCTTCATGGTCTCGATCCGATCCTTGACTTCAAGGATCTCCTGGCTGCGCTGCTGCACCTGGGTGCGCAGAACGGAGATGGCGGACTGCAGCTCGTTCTGCCGTGTGCGATAGTGCGCCCGTTCGAGTTCGACGAGATGGGGCCGCCGGCTGGCAATATCGGCCGAGAAGACGGGATCGGTGTCATTCATTTCCGCTTCCAGCCTGGCCGACAGCACTGTCAGACTGTCCAGCTTCTCCTGGATCTCGCCAAGAGAAGACCCGGCCTGCGTGGGATCTATGCGCAAAAGCGTGTCGCCCGCCGCGACGGTCGCGCCCTCTCGAACGAGAACCTCGCGCACGATTCCGCCTTCGAGGTTCTGCACGATTTGCAGTTTGCTCGCCGGGACGATACGGCCGCTGCCGGTCGTCACTTCCTCGATGCGCGCGAACCCGGCCCATAGGAAAAACACACCGACCAGAGCAACGAGGCTCATCAGCAGCGCGTCCAACCCGCGCGCGGGCAACGCAAGCAGATCGGCGCTGATCGCACTCGGAACGCCGACCCGGCGCGCGGGCGCGAGATCTTCGGGGTTGACGGTGCCCATTCCGCTTGGCCCGGATCTAACTGCGGTTGTCGCTTCGCTCATGCCGCACCGTCCCGCGACGCGGTCGAGTTGCGCGGTTGCGCCACGGCATTTCGAGGTTTGCTCCGCTCTGCGTTCAGAGTCTTCAACTGATTTAAAACCTCGGCCTTCGGACCATCGAGGATCTTGCGGCCATTCTCCAGAACGATCAGCCGCTCCACGAGCGCGAGCACGGCCGGCCGATGAGATATGGCGATCAGCGTACGGCCTTTGAGGAAGCTATCGAGTGCGCGCACGACGTGCTGCTCGGCCGCGACGTCCATGTCGCTGGTCGGCTCGTCGAGCAGCACGATTCGAGGATTGCGAAACAACGCGCGCGCGAGCGCCACCGATTGGCGCTGGCCTCCGGACAATCCGGCCCCGCGCTCGCGCACCGGCGTATCGAACCCTTTCGGCATGCGCAGGATCCACTCCAGGGCGCCTGCAGCGCGCGCGGCCGCAATCACATCGTGGTCGCCGGCGCCCGGTACGGCCATGGCGATGTTGGAGCGGATCGTTCCGTGAAAGAGGTCGGCGTCCTGCAGCGCGAGACCGACGTTCGCACGCAGCAGGGCCGGATCCATCTGATGCGCGGGAATGCCATCCAGAAGCACGCGTCCGGACGCCGGAAGGTGCACGGCGTGAACCAGTTTCAGCAACGTCGTCTTTCCACTGCCGATTGCGCCGATAAGCCCGACCCGCTCGCCCGGTGCCACCGCGAAACTGACATCGTCAAGACAAGGCGGCGCATCCTGTTCGTAGCGAAACGATAAATGCTCACAGGCCAGCGCGCCGCCGAGAACATGCTTGGAGATCAGCTTCACGCCGTCCGGCCGCTCCTGCTCCAGCTCGACGATCTCGCTCACTGCGCGAAAGGCGAGGCTTGTCTGATAGAGGCGCGAAATCAGCATCGCGATCTGCCCGAGAGGCTGCATCGCGCGCCCTGCGAGCATGGTGGCTGCGATCAGCCCGCCGGTCGTGAGATTCCCGGCCTTCACCATGTAGAAGCCGGCGATCACCATCGTGATCTGCGTGAGGGTTTGAATGGCGAATATGGCGTTGACGCCAAGGGTCGATGTACGGCGAATCTGATGTGATGAGCGGATATGATCGCTGACGGCCTGTTCCCAGCGCGTCGCCGCCCAGCTCTCCGCGCCCGCGGCCTTCACACTCTCCATTCCGACGACCGTTTCCACGACGATGGCGTTCTTCTGAGCCGTTTCCCGGAAACTCTGTTCGGAAGCCTTGGCGAGCGTGCGTTGGGTCAGCCAGCCCGTGAACAGCACAAGTGGAACAGCCAAGACCGGGATCATGGCCAGCGGACCGGCAATCACCCAGATCATGACGAGGAAGATCACAAGGAATGGCAGGTCGCCGAATGTGGTGAGGGTCGCGGAATTGAAGAACTCGCGAAGGGTCTCGAACTCGCGCAGCGCATTCGCGCGCACGCCCGCCGAGACCGGCCTGTTCGGGGCTCGCGCGCCCAGCAAGCGGCCATAGATCAGATTGGAGAGCCGCACGTCCGCCCGCCGGCTCGCGATGTCGACGAAATCGGCGCGCAGCGTCTTGATGAAAAAATCGAACGCTGTCGCAAGCGAAGCACCGATAGCCAGCGCCCAGAGCGTTGCCTCGACGGCATTAGGCAGCACCCGATCGTACACGTTCATCGTGAACAAAGGCAGCGCGAGCGCAAGGAGATTCAAGGCCACCGTCGCGGCGATGGCCTCCGCATAGATGCGCCGGCTTTCAAGGAACGCCGTCAGGAACCAGCCGGACTTCTTCTGGCGAAGGGCTGCTTCACCGCGCTCATCGACGCCCGAGAGCGGCCGTAAACGAATGATGGTGCGGGTTGCCGCTTGGTCGACCTCGGCCAGAGGAACTTTGACGCGCGCCTCGGCGCGGCCGGCCGGGCTCAGCACCGCCGATATCGTACGGTCGTCCTGGTCCTGGTGGAGCTGCCAGACGATGTCGCAACCGCCATCGTTCATCAACGCAATGACCGGCAGTTCGAAGGGCTTCAGCGCCTCGATGGCAACTTCTTCCACGGCCGCAGAAAGTCCGGCCCTGTGCGCGGCCTGCACGACATGGTCGAGCGGCAACCGGCCATCGCGCAGCGGCAGACCTGCAGCAACCGCATGAGGCGCAATCGTCACGCCGTAATGCGCCGCAACGTCCGCAACTGCTGCACAAAGCAGATCGTGCGACTCATCCGGGGAAGGCGTTCTGGCCGCCGCCAGATTTGCCGCAAGCCTGTCCATCGCCACTTGAAGCCGTGCCTTGGGGTCGTCCGCGGCGTCGTCCGGGATGTTCACGTGACTGACCTCGCCGCGCGCCCCATGCGAGCCGTCCTATTTTGTCGGGATGGAGCCGGTCACGATGTCGTGGTACCCATCCGTGGGCCAGGCGTTGACCTCGGTTCGCCATCCTTCGATGAGGTTTGGAGCCGGCGGCACTGCCGCTTCCGGCGGCAGCTCCAGTCCGAGCCCTGGAACCAGCCGGCCCATCGACGCGAGCAGCCGGTATCCGCTGTAGACGCCGATCAATTCTTCAGTCCTCAGCGAGCTCTCGACCACGAAGATTTCGTTCTGCGCATCGAGGAGATCGAGCAGCCGCCGCTGCCCCGTATCGAACTGTTCCATGTACGCGCTGCGCCTCTGATGCTGCAGGGACAGCTGCTGGCGAAGTTCGGGAACGCGAATCGACGACGCGCGCAAGGACGACCAGGAGACGCGGGCTTCGCGTTCGACAAGGAGCGCGGTGTTGGCATTGATCCCATCCGCTTCGGCGGCGCGGGCACGCGCTTCCCAGACACGTGCCTTGTCTATGCCGCCGTTGAAGAGGTTCCAGCGCACAACGACCATGGCGGCCGCGTCGTAGTTGCGGTCCTCGTTTTCGACCAGCCCCCAGTCGTGACCGGTCGAGACTTCAAAATTGACCTTGGGACTGAACCGCGAATAAGCGGAGCCGACGGCCGCCTGCGCGGCGATCGCGTCGAATTGGGTGGCGAGCACAGACGGCGAGGCCGATACCGCCTCGGCAACGGCGGCATCTTCCGAGGAAGGAAGGCCGCGCGCGCCTGACGCAGGGGAAAGCTTTCCCGGCATGCGTCCCACGATGGACTTGAACAACGCTTGCGCATTGAGCACGGCCTCTTCCGCCTGCGCAACGATGGCCTTCGCATTGGCCGTTCGCGCGCCCGCCTCCGCGTCCTCCGCGGCGTTGGCAACTCCGCCATCGACGCGCTGGCGAACGCGCCTCATCAAGCTGTTGTGCGCTTCAAGGTTCGACTTGGCCGCCGCCAGCACCGCGTTGGCACGGATGCACTCGAGATAGGCCTGCACGGCGCGCAATGCGATCGAGTTGGCCGTATCGTTCACGCGCCAGCGCGCGGACTCGACGCGGTTTGTCTGGCGCGCAATTTCATGACGGCTCTCAAAGCCATCGAAAATCCGCTGCGACATGATCGTCTGGACGCCTTGGCGGTCATGCCAATCGTTGGTCTGAGCAAACCCGCTTCCGGTCCGGCTGTGATCGCGGCTCGTCCCGAGATCGGCCCGCACGTCGAAAGTCGGGAGATTGAGACCGCGGGCCGCATTGAGCTCATTATCGATCGCGCGCCGGTTGAAACGGATCGCACCGATCTCAGGATTTGATTCGAGCGCTTCCTGAACGACGCCGACGAGCGTTTCGCCAGCGGACACACTACTGCTGAAGAGGCACGCCAGGCTCAGCCCCAAAACCCAGCGTCTCATTGGTGAGTCCCTCATTCCCTTCGGCCGCAAATCGTGTCCACTTCAGCCCCGCTGCTGATATGGACCCGTCAAGCAGCCCCTGCATATGACTTGCACTGACTGATTCGCGCAGGCCAGTGTACATGAGATCTTAATTTTCTTTTAAATCTCCGCTACATCTTGCATCGGGGATGTAAAATGGAGACAGTTCGGGCCGCCCAACCTGCCAGCCGAAGCGGCAGATCGGATCCGGTATGTTGCTGCGGCACTTCGCGGCTACAGCAAGGCAGCAAGTCTTGCTGCTACACGATGAGGTTGCCGTTGCTCTTCATTGTGTTGACATCGAGCCCGGTCACACCCTGGAACACGACGAGGTCCTGGAAGTTGTTGGCACCCCCATCGGCGTCGACCTGGAGGGTCGAGTTGCCTGCCGACGAGGTAACACGAACGAAGTCCGTAAGGATCGACGTGCCGGGATCGAACCCGACGAGGAGCGCAGCGATATCCACGGCATCGCCACCCGCTCCGCTTGTGAAGTCGGTAATCGTATCGACGCCGCTGCCGAGGTCGCCGGGGCCATAGGCAAATTGGTCCGATCCGCTTCCGCCCGTGAGCGTGTCCGCTCCCGTGCCGCCAACGAGGCGGTCGTCGCCGTTGCCACCGCTGAGGGTATCGTCTCCGGCAAGGCCAAAGAGGATCTGAGTCCCTGCGCCGCCGCTCAGAATATCGTCGACCCCAGTTCCTGCAATGACCTGAGGCACCGTGAGCTGGAACGTGTCCGTTACCGGTGTGGCAAGTGTGTCGGCGCCATCAAGCGTAACGGCCGACAGGCTAACCGTGAATGTCCCCCCACTCGCCGTTGCTCCAACCTGCGCAGCGATGGCGTTGGCCTCGTCCTGCGTGCCGGTGAATATCCACGTCCCTGCCGTTGGGTGGGCGATACTGCCCCCGCCAGCGGCTTCCAGCGAAATCCCCACCGGAACCGACGTGAACGTAATGCGAATGTGCTCTTGGGCGTTCTCACCAGGAAGCACACCGGTCGTGTCCGCCATGCGCACGTTGAGATCGAGCTCTTCCCATCCGCTCACGCCGATACCGACGTTCTTCGCCAGGATCTCGACCGTGTCCGCCCTGGGATCGACAATCACATCGAACGTCGCCGAGGAGTGTTGCTCATCCCCGTTCGATAGTTCGAGGGCGATCGCAGTGAGCGTCAACGCCATCGTGCCCGAGTAGTGAAGCGGAGGCGTAATCGAGAGCGCGGCGAGGGCAGAAACCGGAATGGTCCAACTGCCGTCGCCGTTATTCGAACCCGCCGAGAAGCGCGAGCCGGCAGGGACGCCCGTTATCTTGACCGACAGGACCTCGGCGCCATTCGTAGCGTTCGTATCGGCAAGGGCCGCCGACAACCCTGGAATGGCTATGGCGATGTCTTCCGTTCCGTTGACAACGAGCGGTACGCTGATAAGCGGCGCGTCCGCTTCGGCCGTTACGGTCGCACTGAAGCTGGCCACATCGAGTTTGAGGTTGTCGCCATCGGGCGTGGGGTCGACCGGCTCGGTCGAATACGACGCGACGTCGATCACCACCGTGCCATGCCAGTTGGGTGCAGGCTGAGCCTGCAGCGTAGCGACGTCGGCCAGCGGCACCCGATAGTATCCAACCAGCGATGTCGCACCGATGGAGGCATCCGGATCCCCCGCCGCGACAACGGCATATCCACCGAGCAGCGTCGCGCCGTTGGAAAGACGGACATAGACGTCGTTGCCGATCGTCTCGCTGCCATCGACGTCGCGCTCCGACAGCGCGATATTGAGGTCAATGGGTATATCCTCGATGCCCGCGGCCGGCGCAGCAAAGATCGCCACTCCGTCCGCAACGGGATCGACATCGACCGGAACCATGGTCGCTCCGGTCGTTGCCTGCTGCAACGAGGCATTGACGGCAACCGCTTCGATGGTGACGTTCATCGTTCCGGAGAAATCGTGCGGCGGAATGATATGCACCGCGCCCGAATTGACCGCGGAGGCGCTCGCCACCCAACGTCCGGTCTCCGGATTGAAGCGCGCGCCGATCACCTCTGCACCAGCCGGGATGTTGGAGATCATGACCGCCACGGATGGATTGGACGTGTCACCCGGCGCGGGCAACGCCGTGACGTTGAGCGTGATCGAGCCATCTTCGTCGCCTGCGCTCACGCCGACCGAAACGGCGGGCGGCAGAGGCGGCGTGCCTCCGCCTCCGGTGCCGGCGGTGACAGCGACGGTGAACGTCGTGCTGTTGCTCGCGACGTCACCGTCGTTCTCTGTCGCGATTGTCGTGACGCGCAGGTTGGCAGTCCCCGATGATCCCGCCGCTGCAAGAACGTGCAGGTTGGCAAGATCCGCGGGTGTCAGCAGCCACGTGCCATCGCCATTATTCAATCCAACCACGTGTCCTGCGCCGTCCGTGAAGCCCAGGGCGGGCGCGAACCCGGGATTGAGAACACTCACCACATAGTAGATGTCTTCCGACAGGGCGCGTCCAAGGGCAACGTCATTATCCGTCGATTGACCGCCGAGGCCGATAGGGATTTCGCTGCCCGAGCTGCCTGCAACCGAAGTTGCAAACACCGTCGGGACATCGGCAGTGCCAACGAGATTCACGTTGAAGACGCCGTTTTCCGTTTTTTCGACGGCCACGGGACTACCCGAAATGATCGCCTCATCCCGGACGATTGCCGAAACGGGGAGCGAGAAGTCCTGGTTGGAATCCACAAATAGCGTTCCGTCGATGGACACACCGGCGATGTCGGCCGCAAGAACCGTAATCCGCCCCGCGCCTGCGTCATACGTAAACGTACCGCTGATGTAATTTGCGACAAGATCGTCGAGGCCAGCTCCCGGTCCTTGCAGATCCGCAAGACGCGCGGCAATTCCGGCGTTTGCGATCATGTTCGAAAGGTCGAACGTGTAACTGACCACGCTCTCGGAGCCGTCGTCATCGACATAAAGGTGGTTGGCCGCGCTTGCCAGCGAGATATCGCCGCCCGCCTCGCTCACGCCTTCCGTCTGTGTCGCGCCCATGTTCCACGATCCTGGAACGATGCCGTCGACGGTTGCCGAAGCGATAACCGGATTGACGATGATCGTGACGGGCCAAGGCGCTGAACTCGCCTCGTCGCCATCCATCTCCTGGCTCACGGCACGAACCGTCACACCGCTGTAGGGATTCTCACCGGAGAAATTCGGCACCGCCGGAAGTTCGAGCGATGTCATCGCAGCGGCGGTTATGCTCCAGTTGCCGTTGCCGATATAGACGACCCCACCAGGCACGGATGACGTCGGGATCGCGCCCTGCGGGAGACCACCGATCACGAACGTCAAACTTTCAGACCCGTCCGTATCCGTCATCAGGTTGTCGAGGTTCCCGCCCGCACTCGCGACAATCGCGGCGCCAAGGGCGATGGGATCGTCCTCGTCCGCGGTAACGCTGACCGTGCGCGTTCCCGGAGCATCCGCCGCGCCAGCCACCGAGACGTAGATATCGGTCGTCAGCGTGGTCTGCGACGTCCCGCCCGACGTCGTGTCGGTCACGACGGTTTCAGCAGTCAGCACGATGTCGCCGCTCAGCGCTGTCGAGAAGTTCGCCGGAGGACGCACGGCCAGCGCCGCAACGTCTGCGGGCGACAAACTATAGACACCAAAACCGTCGGGGAGAATTTGAACGCCGCCCGCACCATAGATCTGCGTTCCGGCAGGGATCACGCCTGTAAGCCGCACGGCATAGGTTTCCGATCCGTCCTTGTCGGCGAGCGTCACGCTCATCGGCACAGGGATGAGACTGTCTTCCTTGCCGACGCCGCTGCCTTTCACGGTTGGCGTATCGGCCACCGGAGCGACGAGAATATCAATGTAATCGGTTACGGTCTCCGTCGCGGACGTTCCGTCTGCACCACCGTAGCTGGCGGGCGCAAGTTCGCTACCCGTTGCGCCTTCCGTCGAGATGACGTCGACGCGGATGCCGTTCGTGCCCGTGAGATTGCCCGACCAGTTGTTTCGCGGATCGAAGGCGATGCCGCCGCCGTTGAGGAAGCTGTCGAGCAGCGCCTCGCGCGTTGCGTTGTCAGGGCCCGCCGCCGTGACGAGATAAACGCCGCCGCCAAGGTTGGTCAGCGTCACATTTGAGGGCGGGGTGCCCGTTATCGTGCCGACAGGACCCAAGCCGTCGGAGGGTACGGTGATCCGCACCGAAAGCGTTTCGGAATTATCTGTGTCGGCGCTGTTGCCGGCGTTGATGGTGAGTGCGATGTTCGCGCCATCTTCGGACACCGCCGTTGCAGGATCGACAACGGAGAGGGATGGCGTGTCCGCCACGGCTTGAACCACGATCGCGTGGTTGAAAGTGTTGTCCTGTGTATTGGCGATGCCGAGGTTGACGTCCAATGTCGTCACGGTGACCGAGATGGCGCCATTGAGGTCGCTGTGGGTAGGGCCCATGACGACAGAGAAGCCATTGAGCGTTGCCCGGATATCGGCTTCCGCCTGCGCACGATCCGCTTGCGAGAGCAGGCCGACATCGGGCGCATTCGTGATGATGGTGCTGGTGATCGTATAGGTCCGCGTGCCGGCGTCGAAGGCGATCTGCGCCGAGCCGGCCGCAGCGCCGGGCGAGACAGAGTAGGTTTGCGTCGCCGTGTCGGCGGGGACGTCGAGCACGATGCGCGAGATCGTCTCGGAGCTGGCGTTGTTGCCCGTGCCCGATCCGTTGTCCGTGACCGAAAGACCGCTGTTGATCGTGCTTCCGAACGCAATGGCCCCGTTATCTTCGACACCCGTCGAGGCAGAAGGCGTGGTGACGCCGTCGGCGTCGGGTGCGACGGTAACAGGAAGCGTCTGTGCCGGCGTGACCGTGGTGACGTTTCCAGAGGTACTCGCGTCCACGACGACACCGCGGACGCTGAGATTGATCGTCCCGCTATAGTTCGCAGGCGGCTGAATAGTGAGGGTCGCGAAGTTCGCTTCCGGGATGCGCAGCCATCCCGGCGTCACGATGCTGCCTACCAGCGTTGCGCCGTTGTAGAATTGCGTTCCGGCGGGATAACTGGCCGTGTCGATTTCGATATAGCGCGTTTCAGACCCATCGCCATCGGTGGTGCTCGTCGACACGCTGATCGCGCCAAGCGCAAACCTGGTGTCCTCCGTACCGGCCGCACCGGGCCCTATCGTGAGAGACGACGGTTCAGGCACCGGATTGACGGGAATCGTGAAGGTCCGCGTCGTCTGCGCTGTGGGAACGGAGATTTCCGGTCCGGCGATGCCGCCGCCCATCCCTGCCATCGCGCCGTTGTTGTCTTCCGCCGGATTGGACTCAACAGAGGTTGCGCGAACGGTGATGGTTATATCTTCGCCGTTATTGGCGCCAGGACGTACCTGGAGCGTCAGCATGGCGGCATCGATATCTCCAGCCGCCCCCCTCAGCGTGATCTGCCCGGCCACCGAGGTGTCGAATGTAACTCCGGCCGTCGTACCGAATTGGACCTCCGGTCTCGCACCGGCCCCAGGAGTCGAAAAGGTCACCACGACCGACTGATAGGTTTCCGAGCCATCGGTATCGTTGAGGGCCGTGGTCACGGGATAGGTGATGAACCCGGAATCCTCGTCCACCGCCGGCTTTGTCGCGGCGCCAACTGTCACGGTGGGCAGATCGGCCACGGCCTGCACCGTCACCGCATGCGAAAGAGAGAAGTTATCCGTCGAGACCGTCGTTCCGTTCGTGTCGGTCACAGTGCCGTTGACCGAGACCGTGAAGTTTTCATCGCGGTCGTCCGCCAATGTCACCGAAAGCGAATTCAGCACGGTAATGACGTCGTTTGCGTCTGCACCGCTGATTGTGACCGTGCCCGTTGCGATATTCACGGAGGTGCTGACACCCACTAGACTCGTGCCGAACGACAGTGCCTGGGCATTCGTTGGGAAGCCCGTCAGCGTCATGGACAACCCCTGCGAACCGTCGGGGTCGGCGATGGTCAGGCCGATGCGCGCGCCGATGGGAACAACCAGGTCGGGATCGGACGCGGCGGTCGAGTTATTGTTCTCCTGCACCGTCGTCGTGGCGTTGGTCTGCACCGGCAGGTCACCGATGGGATTGACCGTAACATCGATATACGTCGTCGCGGTTTCCGTTTTCGACGTTCCGTCCGCGCCGCCGTAGCTGCCGGGTGCCAGTTCGCTGCCTGTTGCGCTTTCGGTGGAAATAGCTTCGACGCGAATGCCGTTCGTTCCTGTCAGGTTGCCTGACCACTGCGCGCGCGGCGTGAATGTGATCCCGCCATTCAGGTAGCCGTCGAGCAGAACCTCACGGGCAGCGGCGGTGGCGCCCGTTGCGGTGACCGTGTACACGCCGCCGCCCAGGTTGGTCAGCATGACCCCGGCAGGCGTTGCGCCCGATAGCGCACCGACCGGTCCGAATCCGTCGGAGGGCACCGTGATGCGCACGGAAAGCGTTTCGGAATTGTCATCGTCCGCGCTGCGATCCGGGCGTATCACGAGCGTCGTTGTCGTGTCTTCGTCGAGCGTGATGGGCTCGGCTGATACGGCGGGCGTATCGGCCACGGCCTGGACCGTCACGCCATGATTGTAGGTGTTGATAATGCTCGATCCGTCGTTGTCCAGCGTCGTCACCGCGACGCTCAAGGTGAAATTGGCGTCCGAGTTAGGCGGCGCCGTCACGGCGAGCGTATCGAGCGCCGTTCGGATCTGCGCTTCGGTGCCTCCGGTAAAGGTAACCGTCAGCCCGCCAGCCCCGACGAGAACCGTTTGCGGATTGCCGGCGACGTCCGTGTAGCTGACCGTGCTACCCGGCTGGAACCCCGAAACAACGACCGCTGTCACGGATTCCGAACCATCGTTATCGATCCGCGCGTAGGCGATTTCCGTTCCCAGTGTGTGCGCAACATCCTCGACAAGAACTGAAGAGCCCGACTGCGTGACGCCGTCCGCTACGGCCGTGACAGTTACCGGCACGGCGAACGTCGTGGATGCTTCGGGCAAGGCGTTCTGGCCCGCACCTGCGGCGCTTTCGATGGTGGTGACCGTGACGCTCAGCGAGAAGTCGGTGTCCAGATGCTGGCGCGCACCGCCCGCAATGAAGACGAGAGTCAGGTTTGCCAGCACATCGTTGATGGCGGCATCGTTGGGGCCAACCACGGTGTAGGTGCCATCGCCGTTGAGCGTCAGCGTGCCGGCGCCGGTGGATGACTCCGACAGCGTGAAGCCGGCCGGGATGTTGCCGATCACGACGTTCTTGATCCTCTCCGACCCATCCGCGTTGTCGGGGTGGCCCACCGTGATCGATACGGGGATGTTCTGATCTTCAAGGCCCGAGCCGCTGCCCGAGCCCGACGGAACATCGGCAACGGCCGCGACGGTGATCGTGTGCGTGCCGTTATAGGTCTGCGTGACCGTGCCCTGCCCATCGCTCACCGTGCCGTCGACCTTGGTGACGGCAAGGCTCAGCGTGATATCCGCGTCGCTGTGGAGAGGAGGCAGAAGCGTCATGGAGGCAAGGGCCGCCCGGATCTCCGTATCGCTGCCGCCGCTCAACGTTACCGACGTCGATCCGGCGCCAACCGTGAACGTGACTGCAGAACCCCCGCCAACCGGCGTGTAGCTCACCACCGCGCCAACCGGAAGGCCTCCGACAACAATCTGCGTGATCGCCTCGGAGCCATCCGTGCTGTCCGTCGCACTGATGGAGATATTGGCGCCGAAAGCCACCGGTGCGACTGTCGACTGATCCGCCACGTTCACGATGCCATCTTCGTTCACGCTGCTCGACCCGCTGATCACGGGGGCATCGTTGACCGGAAGAACGCTGACCGGAACCGTGACCGTCTGCGCCGCACGCAGCATCGACACTTCGCCACCCGACAGGCTGCTCTCGATCGTACCCACCCGCACATCGACATTGAAGTCGCGATCGCTGTCGGCGGGCGCGCGAACCTGAAGTCCCGTGGCCAGAAACGATTCGAACTGCGCCGCCGTCGTGCCGGCGCCGGGCGTGAACGTGAACGTGTTGCCCGACACGGACACGCTGATGCCGTTGGGCAGAGTGGCCGGATAGACCAGCGTGACGCCGGCTGGAACCGTGACGGCCGCGTACTCGTAGGATTCCGAGCCATCCGCGTCGATCCGCGATGCGCTGATCGATAGCGCGATCGGCTGGTCTTCAAACCCCGAGGCCGAGCCCGATACGGTGGGGCCATCCGCAACCGCGGCCACCGCAATATTGTGCACATGGGAGGACGTGGACGTCACCGCAGGCTCGCTCTCGCTTGCCGTCTGGTCCACCTTGGTGATGGTCAGCGAGACGGGAATGTTCACGTCGCTATGCAAAGGCGGGGTCAGCGTGAATGTCGCAAGCGTCGCGCGAATGTCGTCCTCGCTGCCCCCCGAGATCGTGTAGCTCGTGACGCCTGCCGACGTCGCCGCGACGACCGTTGCGGAACCCACCGCCGTGTAGCCGACGGTTGCGGAAGCCGGGATGTTGCCCACCACGATTTGCGTGATCGCTTCCGAGCCGTCCGTCTTGTCGTTCTGGCTGATGAGGATATTCGCCCCGAAGTTGACGCTCGTATCCTCGTCCACCGTGCTCGATCCGCTGACCGAAGGCATGTCGATGACGGGAAACACCACAACCGGGATCGACACCTGCGTATCCGCCTTCAACAGCGTCACCTCGCCGCCTGACAGAACGCTCTCGATCGTGCCCACCCGGACATCCACGTTGAAGTTCACATCGCTGTCGGCCGGCGCCTGAACCTTCAGCCCAGTGGCCAGGAACTGCTCGAACTGCGCCGCCGTCGTCCCCGCACCCGGGGTAAAGGTGTACGTATTGCCCAGGACGGACACGCTGATGCCGTTGGGCAGCGTGGCCGGGTAGATCAGCGTCGCACCCGTGGGGACCTTGATCGCGGCAAAGTCATAGGACTCCGAGCCATCCGCATCCAGGCGCGAAACAGCGATGGGAAGATCGATGGGTTGGTCTTCATTCCCCGAAGCCGAACCCGAGATCGACGCGCCGTCCGCGACGGCGGCGACCGTGATCGTCATCGGCAGTGTTTGCGTATCACTGACCCCGCCAATATCCTCGGTGGTGGCAGAGATCGAGAGCGTGATGTTCTGGTCTGTGTTCGGCGGCGGCGTCAGCGTCAGCGTCGCCAGCGCGGCCCGGATGTCGGCCTCGCTCGCACCCCCACCCAAGACCACCGTGGCGCCGCCCGCCGGCACAATGAAGTCCTGCGGCACGCCATTCTCGTTAGTGTACTGCACGCGCGTACCGGGCGGAAATCCCGAGAGTGTAACTTCCGTAAGCGTCTGCGTCGCCGGATCGTTCACCGTCAGCGTGATGTCGTCACCGAACGTGATGGCCGTGTCCTCGTCGGTGGCCTGTGCGGGTGCCGTGATGTCGACGGCATCGGCCACGGGATTGACCACAACCCGGATCGGCGCGGATGCCGTCTCCCGGTCCCCGTTCGAGGTTTCCCTTGCAATGGCGACGATGCTCATGCCGCTGAACGTGCCGCTCTCGTCGAGAGGGGGCAGGAAGTACACGCTCCCCACGTCCGAAGGAGACAGCGTGTAGGTCTTGGTGCCGTTGCCCGCAATTATATACGGATACTCAACGCCGGAGACGTCCGTCAGCTTGGCGTCCGCATCGACGCCCCGGATCTCGACCGTGTGCGTCTCGGAGCCATCCGTCAGATCTCCATACGTCGCCGAAAGCGTCGAGAGATGGACAAGCGTATCCTCGTCCGTCACCTCATCCGCACCAACCGCCGTAACCCCATCCGCTACGGCGATGACATCGATATGATAGGCGTAATGGACCGTGGTGCGATCCAGATACCCCGGAACATTTGCAGGTAAATTGCGCTCGATCGTCGTGACGGCCACGTCCAGCGATATGCGGCCGTCGAAGTCTGCGGGCGGGGTTACCTGGAGGGATTGCAGCAAGGCCTGGATCTGCGCCGTCGACCCCGTCACGAGGAACAAACCATCGGCGCGTTGCGCAATCGTTCCGGGGAGCGCGGGATTCCAAGACAGGCTCGCACCCGCCGGCAGGCCGGATATAACGACGCGCTCTATGTCTTCAGAGCCATCCGGATCTTGGAGGGAGATCGTGATCGGCGTCGCGACGGCAACGTCTTCATCGGTCACCGCTCCGCCTGAAATCATCGCGGGATCGGCGACGGCTCTTACGGTGATCGCGACGCTCCCCGTCACGGGCTGACCGGTCCGCGGATCGACGAACGAATAGTCGAACGAAGCAAAGCCTGAAAAGCCGGGGGCCGGCTTGTACTCGAAGTGGCCGTCCGGGCCCAGCGTGATGGTTCCGTACTGCGGATCCATCGTCACTTTTTTGTCAATGACCGGCAGAGGCAGCAGGCTAGGATCGAACAGCGCGCCGGAATAACCGGTATCTTCAATAGCGCGGAATGCGGATATGGGATCGAGCGGCGGCCAGATGGTCGGGGCATCTTTGTCCGGTCCGAACAGATCCTCGTTGTCGAGAAGATCGCGGGAAGCGCGCACATACTCGATATCGCCCAACAGCCAGAGGTGATCGAGTCCCGCCCCCACTGCGGTGATCGGGCCGTGATCGAGGCCGTTCAGTCCCGAGACAAGTTTTTCGCCGTTGCGGTGACCGAGTTCCTCATCCCCCAATCCGACGAGATGCGGCAAAGCCTCGCCGACCCCCGTGCTGACGAGCAATCCGCGCGACCCAGCCTCCCCGCGGCGAAGGTCGTCGCGACCCCAGCGCAGCGTTTCGACATCCATCGGATGGAGGGGCGCGTGCCCGCCCGTCAATGGACCTGGAATCGTATGCGCGGCTGGACGGCTGGAGCCGTCTTCAATGTCTACAGCCGCTTGCTCGCGTCCCGCCGGCTCGGGCTCCTCCACCGGAACGAATTGCGCAAGAGGGCGAAGTCCGTCACCGCCATTGGCCAGTGCGCTGATCACGGCGACAAGGCGGTCGTGATCGCCATTCAGCACGTCGAGCAGAACACCGTGCTGGTTGTCGAAAGCTTTTCCGACCGCCTGCGAACCGCGCAGCACGATCAGACCACCGTCGGCAAACCGCAGACCCAACAACCCTTCGCTCGTGATCATCGCCTTGGCGCCGTTCGCGCGCACGAAGACCGCGAGATCCGCCGCATTCTTGTCGGTGATCGTGAGTTCGATGATCTCCCGCCGCGCCGGCGCCCTCACGGAGGAGCCGGAGTCCGGCCCTTCGGCAGCTGCCTGCGCTACATCGAACTCAGAAGCGTGCGATGCCGTGCCTTCGGCCTGGCGGTCCATGCAACATGTCTCCGGAATGCTGAGAAGCGCAGAGAATCACGAAGAAACTCTGCGAATTGCAATAAACCGTATACGTCATCTTCTTTACGGAAGACTAATTCTTTTTGAGAAAAGGATCTTTTTTGGATCACTTGATAACGAATCGTGGACATTTCCGCTCAATGACCGCCGCCAGGGGAGCCGAATTCGTTTAAATTATTTAATTCCCGGAAATTCATTTAGTTCATTTTGGCAGGGCATGCTGGAAATAGAGGGATAAGCAACGCGACCGCAGAATTCGTGACAGATTTTGTGATAGAGCGCAGAGCTTCAACGGGTGGCTACACCTCTTGCAAGGGGCGGATGAGGGGCGCCAGCAATCAGCGCGTTGCATGCCGAAGTCCCTCACCTATCGCTTCGCGACACCCTCCCCCGGAACCTGGAAGAGGAAGAGTGGAGAGACAGCTGATGCCGTAGTCGCGACCCTTCTGCTAGCCGAGCTGTATTGTGCTGACATAAACCCGATACGAAAAGGCATTTGCCATCCCGGGGCCCGACGCACCCAAACACAGTCGCGCCGAATATCCAATAAGCCCCGATTCGCAATCCAGGTTGGCGTGGCCTAAGAAATACTAGGACTGATTCCTCTAAACCATCGCGCGATATTCTGAAGCGAATAATGGCGGGGATGCCGCGACTGATCCGATTGGGGCTGGCTGTATTCCAGGCACCACCCTGGCTTCAGGCGACGACAGCTTGCGCCGGCTCAATGCTAGGTTCGTGCGCCACCGTGGTATTATGTTCGGCCGCAAGCACCAGATAGATGACCGGCAGGATGAGCAATGTGAAGAGCGTGCCGATCGCCATGCCGCTCACCAGCATGATGCCGATGCTGTTGCGCGCCTCTGCACCCGCCCCGGTGACAAAGACCAAAGGCAGATGCCCGAAGACCGTCGCCGCCGTCGTCATCAGGATCGGCCGGAGCCTGGTCATGGCGGCTTCCTTGATAGCATCAAACTTCTTGCGGCCTTGCTGTTGAAGCTCATTGGCAAACGCGACGATCAGGATGCCGTTTTTCGCGATCAGGCCGACCAGCGTGATGAGCCCAATCTGGCTGTAGATGTTGACCGTCGTGAAGCCGAAGAACGTGAAGACGAGCGCGGCGCTGAGCGCGAGCGGAACAGAGCCGAGCAGCACGACGAGCGGATCGCGGAAGCTGCCGAACTGCGCCGCGAGCACGAGATAGATGAGGGTCACCGAGAACCCGAGCGTGCCCGCAAGTGTCGTGCCTTCCTGGCGAATCTGACGCGATTCACCCGCGTAGTCGATCGTGTATCCTGCCGGCAGAATATTTTTAGCCGCCGCTTCCAAGGTGGCGAGCCCCGCCGATTTCGTGATGCCCGGCTTCACGCCGCCGAATACGCGGAAGCTGTCGTTCTGCTGGAAGCGCGCAAGCTTACGCGGTGCTGTTGCTGTCTCGAGCGTCACCATTGCCGAGATCGGCACCTGTTTGCCGTCACGCGTGCGCACCTTGTAGTCAAGCAGGTTCGCCGCCGTCTCCCGCGCGTGCTTGCCGACCTGCGGGATCACCTTGTAGGCACGACCGTCGAGCGTAAAGCGGTTCACGTAGTTGCCGGAGAGCATGATGCCGAGCTGGCGGCCTATGTCGGCCAGATCGAGGCCGAGGTCGGCGACGCGCTCGCGGTTCACGACGACCCGCACCTGCGGCAGGTCGATCTTCAGGTCCGTGTCGGCGAACATGAACTGGCCGCTATCAAATGCGGCGCTGACAAGTTGGCCGGCATAGTCCGCCATCTGCTCGGGCGTGCCCGGTCCCTTCAGAACCAGTTCCACGTCGAAGTTGCCGGCGCCCGGTAGAGGGGGCGGAAGCACAGGATAGATCTGCAGTTCCTTCATCCGCGAGACCGCGTTGAAAATCTCCGGCTGAATCTCATGTGCGGTGCGCACGCGATCGTGCCAGTTCTTGAACATGTAGCCCGCGAAGCCGTCCGAGGGGAACACGATCTCGAACATGGACTCGAACTCGGGCAGGGATTTGCCGATCTCGTGCACCTTGTCCATGTTGCCGGAGGTGTAGGCGAGCGACGCATCCGGCGCCGAGTTGACGATCAGGAGAACAAAACCTTCGTCCTCGATCGGTGCAAGCTCCTTACCCGAATACATATAAAGCGGCACCGCCAGCAGGCAGATGAAGGCGGCGAACGCGAGGATCTGGGCCTTCAGGTTGAGAAGGACGTCAAGCAGGCGGCCGTAGCCGGCGGATACACGGTCCAGCGCGCGGCCGATGAAGCGCGCATATCGGCTCTCGTGGCCGCCTTCGGCAACCGAATAGGCGCTCATGATCGGGGAAAGCGTCACGGCCACAAAACCCGAGACGATGACTGCCGTTGCGAGCGTGAAGGCGAATTCCTTGAACAGCACGCCGGTAAGGCCGGAAAGAAAGCCGATTGGCGCGTAGACGACGGCGAGCGTAATCGTCATCGCGACGATGGGACCGAAAAGCTGACGGCTACTTGCGAGTGCTGCATCGATTCTGCTCATGCCATCGCGCATATGGCGCGAAACGTTCTCGACGACGACAATGGCGTCATCGACCACCAGGCCCACAGAAAGAACGATGGCGAGCAACGTCAGGAGATTGAGCGAGAACCCCATGAGCGACATCAAGGCCATCGCCCCGATCAGAGAAATCGGGATCGTGACCAACGGGACGAGAGCGCTTCTCGCCGAGCCGAGAAACAGGAACACAATCAGGCCAACGATCGCGACCGTCTCGGTGAAGGTCTTTGCGATCTCCTTGAGCGAGTTCTCCATATAGACCGTGCCGTCGTAGGCGAGCGCGATCTCCATGCCTTTGGGAAGTTGCGGCTTGATTGCATCGAGTTCCGCCCGGAGCGCTTGCGCGACGCTGATCTCGTTCGTGCCCGGCAAGGGCCAAACAGACAGATAGACGGCGTCCTTGCCGTTGTGGCGCACGTTCGAGGTCTCTTCTTCAGAGCCGAGTTCGACGCTGCCGATATCGGAAATCCGGATGATCTGGTCGCGGTTCTCGCGAACGATCAGTTTCGCGAATTCCTCCACGCTTCTGAGATCCGTGTCTGCCAGGAGATCGACCTGAACCTGATCGCCCTTGGCGCGGCCGACGGCCGCGACAAAGTTGTTCCGAGCAAGCGCCTCCTGGACATCGACCGGGCTCAGGCCGAACGCTGAAAGCCGTTCGGCGTCGAGCCAGATGCGCATGGCCTGCGGGCGGGCACCTTCAAGGCCGACGTTCTGCACGTTGGAAATCGTGCTCAAGCGCGGCTGCACGTTGCGCGAAAGGTAGTCGGTCAACTGGGACGGCGTCATGCCGTCCGACGTGACACTCACATAGAACGTCGCGTAGGGCCGGTCGGCACGCTGCACCTCGACGACGGTCGATTCGATCTCCGACGGAAGCTCGTTCTTGATCTGGTCGAGGCGATTGCCGACCTCGGCAAGGGCAACCGTGCTCGGGTGATTGAGCTTCAGGCGCGCGGTGACTGTCGAAAGCCCGGGCACGCTGCTCGATTCGACATAGTCGATGCCGCTGACGGAGGACACGGCGCGCTCGATCGGTGTCGTCACGAACCCGCGAATGCTGTCGGCGGAGGCACCGATGTAGGTCGTCGTGACGACGATCGACGAGCTTTCGATACGGGGATACTGCTGCACGGGCAACTGCGTCGCGGCGCGAAGTCCGATCAGCACCAGCGCCAGATTGACGACAATCGCCAGCACCGGCTTGCGCACAAAAATATCGAACGCGTGCATTGCGTGACCGCCTTGTTTGCCTAGTTAAGACCAGCGGCCGCGCCGTCCGCCTTCAGCACCTCGGTGTTCACGAGTGCGCCGTCGCGCAGCTTGAAGGAACCGGACGTTGCAACGAGCTCGCCTTCGGATATGCCCTTCTCGATGCCGATTTCGTCCTTATCAACAACGCCGGTTTCGACCGTTCGCGTGCGCGCGCGAAGCTTGCCCTCCTCCTCGACGATGAGAAAAACGTGCTGGCCGTTCGATGAACGGCGGACTGCGGAGAGCGGAACCAAGACCGTGTCGCGCGGCTCGGAGATCACGGCAACGACATCAACGAAGGCGCCGGGGCGCAGCAGTTCTCCAAAGCCCGTGGCGGACGCGCGAAAGCGCACCGTGCGGTTGTTCGCGTCGACGCTGTCATCCTCCGCGACGATCGTCGCGGAGTGTACCTGGCCGTCCGATCCCGGCATCGAGAACGAGATAACCGTGCCCTTGCGTATCAGCGCGGTACTATCCTGGGGCAAGGCGAAGTCGATGTAAGCATCGGCGTCGACACCCTGCAGGCGCGTAATCAAGGTTCCGATATCGAGATAGCTACCGGGCTGCAGATCGGTGATGCCGACGCGGGCGCGGAACGGAGCGACGATCTTCTTCTTGTCGATCGCAACCTGAAGCGCTTGCGCGCGCGCCTGGGCGCCTGCGAATGCCTCCCGCGCGTTGTCGAGTTCCTGAGCGGAAAACGCCGCACTGTTTTTCAAGGACTCGCGGCGCTCGAGTGTCAGCCTGGCGAGCCGGGCCACGGCCTCGGCAGACGCAAGCTCCGCCTCTTCCTGGCGCGTATCGAGTTCGACCAGCGTAGCACCGGCCTCCACGATGTCGCCCGACTTGAAGCCAAGCTTTGCGATCGTTCCGGCGACCTCATTTCTCAACTCGATCTGCCGCGTGGCGACCACGGTTCCGATCGCGCGTTCGCGCGCGACCCATTGGCCTTTGCGCGCACGCGCCGTAGCGACCGCTTCCATCGGCTCAGGCGAGGCTTGCGCCGCAGCATCCGCGTTCTTGATCTCGTTGAACTTATAGTATCCGAGGCCAGCCGCAATCCCCGCCATCACGGTCAAGACCACGAACCAAGCCACCAATCGTTTCAGCATTTGTTCCCCTGGAACTGATCGCCGTGCGCGAAGTCTAATTCGATACTCACACAAAGGGAATGATACGCCCCAAGGCTCACCTTGCGGTTTAGGTACCAAACGAGCTTACCGGTCTGAGAAGCGACCGCGTGATCAACCAAATATGCTCACAGATGGCAGGAAGAAGGGAGAATATCGAAGACAGCGGCCACTCACCATTCTTCATTTCGTAAGCATTGCCCCCCATGAGCCGCCGCATGGCGCACAGATGCTTTTTGCCTGGCTCACCTGCTTCGGCCGGCAGAACGAAATTCTTGCAGCCCCGGACAGCGTTAAGGATCGCGCCGCGCAAGCAGCTGCCGGGGCACGGCCCGGACCTGCAGCGCCTGTGTCCGGGCTCGCCGTATTCTCTCCAGGATCGCTACGGCCGATGCATAGCGGTGGCTCGCTACCATGGCAGTATTGAGCTCATGTCGAGTTGAAGCGCTTGTTGCCAGCCTCTATCCGGGCGGGATCCTTAAGTTCGAAGGGAGGACCGCCCTTTGCGTCGTAGTGAGCGGCCGGTGACAAGTGATATCCCGGCATAGGTAATCGTCAATCTGGCATTCATTGATGGGGCTTTTGGTCTGAACGAGTTGCGCACGTCACGAAGACGATGCAGAGAGAGAGGCGCGCGGGGGGACGTGCCGCGCACCCTCTTGCCTTGGTCCTGAAAGTCGTTTCGGCAATCGCCATGATTTGCGCTAAGGCGGAATGGGGACCTATAGATTGGAAGACGAGTCTAAGACCCGCAGCAACGAGATTGAACGATGAAGCCGTTTATGGATCGATTGATTGCCGCTGCATTTGCATGTTGCGCGGCTGGGCCTGTGCAGGCCGAGATCAAGGACTACGAGGTCCGTCGCTATCTGTATCTCAAGACGCCATGCGGCAAGTCGAGCATCGTCAAAGTTGAGCAGCGCGACGGTGCGATCCAGTTTCACGCCGATTGCCAGAACAAGACTGATTTTCCAGACGGAGCCGTCGTTATCTGCAGCGACCCCGAAAGCGATCTGTCCTGCTCCCTGAAGAACCCCGGCGCCAATTTCCACTCTCTGAAGCTGCTGCAGGGTGACGACACCTCGAAGGCCCCGCCGCCCTAGATTTCATATTTTCTGGGTTGATTTCCTCAAACGTGCGGACGACCGATCGCAAGCAGCGCGGCGTCGCGGCGATCGATCCGGGATGATTTAGCTCTCCGATCAGGTCGAGAAGATCCGCCCCTCTCAGCGGTTCGGCCTGAGGTGTGTGTGTGTGCCCTTGCCTCTACCGCGGCAAGCGCGACTAGCAACGTCGAGAGACCCTAGCCAGTTCGCCCCATCAATGGCGTTTTCGAAGAGGCGCCCCCCGCCCTTGCCTCCAGCTTCAGTTGCCGAAGCAATCACACAAGCAATGACCTGAATCAGAAGAACGCCAGCGGATCCAAGGTTGATTGGCTTCAGTAAGCCTATGTGATTCCACACAAAACAAAATAAGACTTGGAACGTCAACTAAAATGTCGCATTGCACAATATCATGCTGCGATGCACAATAATTATCTATTCGGCGATCAAGCCAAGCTTGTTCGAGGCGCTCATGGCTAATTTTCTCATCGTCGGTGATTTGCCGATCTCGGCCGATGCACTAGAGCGTTGCGTCTGCGACCTGGTCCGTGATGCATCGTTCACGCGGTCGCGGTGCTTCGAGGAAGCAAGCAGGATGTTGAGGTCCGAGCAAAAAATCGACCTCGTAATCTTCGATATGTGGCTGCCATCGCTCGATGACCTCAATGAGGTCGTGCGGCTTCGGCGCATCTCGACGATGCTGCCGTTTCTTGTCGTCTCCTCCTTTATCGACCGAGGTCTGCTGAGGGCGGCAATCAAGCATCAACACGCCACATCGCTTCTGTCCAAGACCGAGGGCCGGGATCGCTTGTCTCAGACGATCAATGCTCTTCTCATGTATCGGGATTGCGTGACTGGGATTCAGGGAAGCGAAGACGTCAACCTGAAACCCATGATGCGCGGATTGTCCTTGCTAAGCCGTCATGAGCGGCTCGTGCTCAAATTTATCGTGCACGGGTTGATCAACAAGCAGATCGCCCATAAACTCAACATCCGAGAATCGACCGTTAAGGCGCATATCCGGAACATTTTTCGTAAGCTCCAGGTGCACTCGCGCGTTGAAGCGCTGCTTGAGGTTTCCATGCTCAACCTCGCTGGCCTCCTTCCCGAAGCAAATATCTTTGGTGAAGGCACCTTCGAACAATCAATTGGGACCAGATCAAATTGATCGAACCCGGCGGCGAACACAGCTCACTGATGCTGGTGAGGCAGGCAGACGTCGTCCGATCATCATGGAGACGTTGCCAGAGCGAATTCAATCTGGACCCCACCTCCGTTCCGATCGAACGCGTCTGCAATCATGAGATCACCGAGCGAAAATCGCAGCTCGAAGAGCTTTTGAAGGAAGCCTCCACGATCATCGACCGCGCCCGGGCGCTGGCGCGGATCAACGATCATGTACTTCTCATCAGCTGCAGCAACGGCGTCGTTCTCGACTGCTTTGCCGACACTCCTGCCGCCGAAGAATTGAAACTGAACGGCCTCGATCGCGGTTCGGTATGGAACGAAAGGATTGCCGGAACAAACGGCATCGGTACGGCCCTTGCGGCACGTCAGGCGATCACCATTCAAGGCCGTGCGCATTTTGCCGGACGCTTTCAACACCTCAGTTGTTCCGCAGCGCCGATTTTCGCCTCGGACGGCAAGCCAATAGCAACCATTGATCTGTCGACAAATGCCTCCGTCGCCGGATTGGCGGAAACCTTTGCCTGCCACCTCGTCGATAGGATTGCGGCCGAGATTTCCTTTTCGCAGTTTCGAATTCAACATCGCAATGACTGCGTCCTGGCGCTTTCGCGCGGGCATCAACCCGAACCGCTGGCATTGAGGGCGCTTCTTGCAGTTGACGAGACCGGTACGATCCAAGGGGCGACGGATGAGGCGCTGAGCGTTCTGGGCGCCTCCACTATCGACGCCATCAAGGCGAAGAGCATCGAAGAAATATGGAACGTCAGTATTGGCGATCTTCGACCCTTGGTCGGACGTAGCATGCGGCTGCCTATGGCGACCCCCGCGAAAATCTTCGCCACGACGTTCTCGCCGTGGAAGAACAGATTTTTCCGTTCGAAGGGCGCAACCCAGTCTCATGGGAGAGCCACGCCGCAAACGAGGGACCTCGACGGCATCGCCGGTGCCGATCCTGATATGATTAGAAATATCGCCGTGTGCCGTAGAACCATCGACAAGGAACTCCCCTTGCTGATCCTCGGCGAGACCGGCGTCGGCAAGGATACATTGGCGCGCTCCATCCACGCCGAAAGCAAGCGTGCGCCAAAGCCATACATTGCCATAAACTGCGCAGCCGTCCCCGAGACGTTACTTGCGAGCGAGTTGTTCGGCTATGAACCCGGTACGTTCACTGACGGCGACAAGAACGGGCGCATCGGCAAGATCGTGGCCGCTAATGGCGGCACCCTCCTGCTCGACGAAATCGGGGACATGCCCCTTGAATTACAGGCTCATTTTCTACGTGTGCTGGAAGATCGCACGGTCATTCCCCTCGGCAGCGCCAGAGAGATCCCCGTTAACTTCAAGTTGATATGCGCAACGCACCGGAACTTGCCGGCATTGGTCGCTGCCGGACAGTTCCGTGCAGATCTCTTTTATCGCATACAGGGCATTCAAGTAACCCTTCCTCCTCTTAGGGCGCGAAGAGACTTCGATCAACTCGTAGAGCGCATGTCTCACGAGGAAGCCGGCGCTGAGCTGTCCGACATCATGACCAGGGAGGTCATAGATGTGTTGCGTCGCTATTCCTGGCCTGGAAACATCAGAGAGTTGCGCAACGTGATTCGCTTTTTGGCGTCCGTCGGCAGCGATTTTTCTTGTTCGGCCGATTGCCTCCCGGAACCGCTCCGCCAGCTCTTGGCTCCGGGCACGGCGATCCAATTGAGACAAACCGGACAAGGCTTCAATGCGTCCCAAAACGGGGATGCGTGCCTTCCCGAGGCCGTCGATCTTGCCGAGCGCCAACGCATCATTGAGGCACTCGCGCTGGCGCACTGGAACGTGACGGCCGCAGCAAGAATACTCGGCATCAGCCGCGCCACCCTTCATCGCAAAATTCTCAAATTCCGAATTGTCTCGCCAAATAACAACGTCTGAACCAGACGAGTGCCAACGCTGCATGAAAACAAAAGCCTTTCCGCGATCCATCAAAACCGGAACGGCTCTAGAACCGCACCCTGGCCGTCACCTCCACACTGCGCCCCATGCCGGGTATCTCGTCGAATGACGAGCGGTACTCTTCGTCGGTGAGATTGTTTAGATGGACGGCGAATGTCGCCGACTCGTCTGCGGTCAGCGGACCGCCGAACGCGAAGTTCAACGTTGCCCAGCTCGAAAGCGTCTCGGTTTCGATGGAGGACGTCGCTTCGTCCCATGACGAGAGCTTGAGAATCGCCCTGGAAGCGGGCCTCGAAAATTGACCCGTCCTTCTGCCACGGGACCGTGCTTCTTCTGCGTCATGATCGTGTCTTTCCCTGTGTTGCGGCATAGCGGGAGCGCCCGTGCAAAACGCTTTGCCGCGCCACGGTGTCGTCCGCCGTTGTTTTTGCCGTCAGTTTCCTTCCGAAAGGAGCTTTTGCGCGGACGTCGCGCAATAGCGAATGGGTTTGGCCGGATCGCTGTTGCACGGCGCGTCATCCGTGCGTGGCGTGATCCAAGCCTCGCGGTCGTCGAACGAGACGACGTAGCTATAGGCTGGAGCGCTCGTGGCGCCGCCGTGCGAGAAAGGCTCGAACCTGGCGGCCGAACTGCGGCAGACCAGATCTTTGATCGGCACCTTTTGATCCGACAGGATCGTGCGGACGGCCTTTGCGCGCCGCTCGCACTCCTCCAGCGACTCCGTATTCACGAATGCAGCCGACAACTGTCCGTTTTCCAGCAGCGTCATTACGATCAGTACAAAACCAAGTTTCATGCCGGATCTCGTGTGGTTGGCGTGTGGTGCGCTGTGCGCGTTACGCTATCAAACATGGTCTGCTCTCACGCAGCGAGTGGGAACGGTGCTATGGGATTGACGCTTTTTGCCTGCTCGGCATCGACCGCCGCGAACGCGCGGCCGGCCGTTCTCTCGTCGCGGAGCGCACGAACAATCAGATCGGCGACATCCGCGCGATGGATGAAACCGTGCATCTGCGGATCCGTGGTCAGGATCCCGCGCCCGGTCGCCGGCTCCGAGCGCAGCCCGCCGGGCCGGATGGCCGTGCCTTGTGGAATCGTTTGCTTCAGATGCTCCTCGGCACGGGTCTTCGCGTCCACGGCAGCGCCGAAAGCGGCAATAGCGCGCTCGGACCGGTACGGCGCCATGTCGCCGCATCCTATCGACGTCACCAGAATGAAGCGCTTGACGCCATGCGCTGCGGCGCGGTTGATGACGTTGATGTTGCCTTCGTCATCGGCATAGCGGCCATCGGCGCCAAGACCTCCCAACGTGGACACGACATCGAACTCCGTTCGAGGCAGGGCGCACGCGCGATCGACGTCGGATAGGGAGAACGCATCTCCATGCGAAGCGAGCACGCCCGCGGCTTTAAGATCCGCGTGCGCGGCCTCGGACCGAAGCATGGCGAGAACCGGCACGTCCCTCTGGCGGAGCATACGGGCCAGGAGAAAGCCGACGCCCCGGCTTGCTCCAAAGATCAGCACGGGCTTCATGTCAATGCACGCTCCCAGACTCCGGAAAGAGGGCTTCCAGCTTCCCGAAGCGTTCGATCTGATCGGTTTTGAGGCACCGCTCCTCGTCACGGCCGACGAAGATCTTGAACATGGCTTCGCCTTCGGCGTTGAAGAACTGAATCGAAAGCGTTTCCGTGCCCATGAAGGGGCGGCGGAGGAACAGGATGGACTTGCAGTTGCTTGCGCGCAAATGCCCGCTCAACGCGCTGCCGCCGGACAGATTGTAGAATCCGTGCCCGAGCTTTCCCTTGGGTAGTGGGCCTTCGACCTCCAGGATGGCATCCTTGGAGTGGGAGATCACCGTGAGGCTTCCCCATTCGGAGATGTCCTGCATGACATCAACGAAATGCGCGCCGGAAATGCGCTTCCACATGGCCACCGGCAGGCATTCGATGGTGTCCTGAAGCGATAGCCCATGCTTGGTCGCGGTCGCCTCGAGAATGCCGCCGGGCTCCTGGGCAAGCTCCTTGCGGACAAGATCACGCGCGGCCGCTATGTGAGTGTCGGTCATGACGGTTACGATCCTTTCTTTCTGTGTTTCGAAGTTGCTGCGCACATCCTCGGAGAGGACGGCGTCGAATGCGAAGATCAGGTTGCCGTACCAGAAGCGCCCGGCCGTGGTGAGCGACACGACGTTTCCGCTTAACGACACGAGACCGGCGGCGCGCCATTGCTCGAGGAGCGGTGCAACCCAGGTTCTCAGATTGCCGCCATCGGGTAGGTCGATGCGGTCGAGATCGAGACGTCCGATCTCCAGGCCGGCCGTGATCACGTCGCGCACGGGCTGGAGGGAATCCGAGACGCGAATGCCGTCGATCGGCTTTCGTCCGGCTCGCACGGCGTCGCGATAGGACCGGAGATCCGCCGCAATGCCATAGCTGTATTGGCCGAGCGTGCCGCCGGCGCCCGAGCCATAAGCCAGGCAATCGGCTCCTTCCTTGATGCGCAGATTGTAGATATTGCGCTCGCGCGGGGTCCGGGCCCAATGGCTGTTGCTGACCTGGGTCCAGCCCTTGGCCGCGAGAAACTCGACACCGGCGCGGTACATGACCCCGATATCCTTGAGCGTCGCGGCCGCGGAAAACTTTCCGATTCCGATGGCTTTGTGAAGAGGTGTCCCCGGAATGAGATTGAGGCCATAGAGGTCCACGCCATCGGGGGTGAGATCGGCGGCGATACGCAAGTCCTCGCTCCAGACCCCATCGGTCTGGCCCGGCAGCCCGTAGAGGAGATCTATGACAAGCGCGGCGCGATCCCTGTCGCGGATCGCTTCCAGAAAGCGGATCGCCTCTCCCTTGCTTGCACGCCGTCCCTGCCGCCGGCGAACGGTGGTGTCGAAGCTCTGCACGCCGATGGAGATGCGGTTGACGCCCGCTTCCAGGCACGCGTCGATCTTGTCTGGGTCGAAGTGGATGATGCGGCCTTCGAGCGTGATCTCGCAATCTGGAGCAAGCGGCAGGCAACGCTTGACCGTGGTCAGAATGTGCGACAGCTCGGCCGCAGACAGAGCGCTCGGCGTTCCGCCGCCGAGATAGACCGCCTCGACAAGCTGGCCCTCAACCGTAGTTGCCGTTGCCTCGCGCTCGATCTCCTCGACAATCAAGTTCGCGTAGGACGAGGCCGCCTCCTCCGTGTAGGTATTGCGGTAGAAGCCGCAGAACAGGCAGTGATTGGCACAGAACGGCACATGGATGTACGCAAGCCGCTTCTTGGGCGAGCGGTGGCTGCTCATCAAGCGCGCCCACGTGGAAGTCATCTGCTCTTGCGGAAGCGGCCGCTTGTTCCGCCACGGCAACACGGCCCGGCGCGCCGCAAACGCATCGCGAATGGGATCGCCGCCGAGATTCGCGAAATGCGGAGTAAGATCGGCGGCGGTCATCTGACAGTTCAACACACTAATGCTCACTCTTGCAGGCGGCCGCCGGAGGGACAGATGGCGACATTCCCCGTGTCGATCCGGCCCTTGTGAGACGAGTATAGGCAGCAACCGGAGCAACCGACTTGCTTCGGATCAAATTGATGACTTTAAAAGTATAGTTTTATACGAACGGCGCATGCATGTGATCATTTGCACACACATGCGGTCGGCAGCATGGGCTCTTCGTGATGATCGCTAGGCCTTTACCTGGCGCAGGTTCGAGCAGGTCATCTGCGGGCAAGGCTCGGTCGACCGGCAATGCGTGCGGTACGGACTATTGGCAAGGTCTTATCGACTCTCACCAGTCGGACAAATGTCCAGAAATCCTCTACCCTCATGATCGCTACGCCTTCGCCGCGAATCACGGCAAGCGTGTCGCCCTTCATCGTGGCAGTACAGCGCCAGCCGTGACTTTGCCACAACGCAATGCAAGAATCATGTCGTCAGTGCTGTTCAAGACCGACGACTTTGCGCTAATGCCAACAAACTCTGAACCTCCGGATAGGTAGGTAAAAATTTGTGCGGTCGGACATGAAACTAACAGTGCACATTGGGTCGCACAAGGCTGGAAGCACAGCGATTCAACAAATCTGTTCTCGCGAAGCCGGGCTTCTGGAGGCCGCTGGCGTTTACTATCCGGCCGGTGTCTTTCCGAACTACCCCAATCAGCATTCCGAACTCAATCAGCTGTTACGCTCAGGATCGGACGCGGACGTGGCGGCGTTCATCGACCGTATCCACGGTGTCGCTAAGACTAAGGGTCTCGATCATGTCTTCCTATCGGGAGAAGATCTTTGTAGCGGGAGCAAACCTACTGCGATCGAGCGGCTCGCAACCGCCGCCCGGTTGAAATTCGATGACGTCGTCGTTGCACTCGTCCTGCGCAATAAGGCCGCTTATCTCGTCTCGCACTACAATCACTTCTTGAGGCACAGCGCACACCCCGTGGGCCTCGCGGATTTTCGTAAGTCTATCGGGTTTTCACCACGGCGAACAATTGCGGAATGGGCAGCGGTTTTTGGCCGTGATGCGGTGAGGGTGGTTGCCTACGATTCTCAGCCGGGCGAAGCGCCAATGGTGCAACGTTTTTTCCGTGAGATCCTGGGTGTGGAGCTTTCGGACAGCATCGTCAAAGGCAATTCGCGGTTGAATGCATCGTTCGACATGCTGTCGGCTCTTTTCATAAACGAGGCGCTAAAGACCTTGCCGGGCTTTGATTTGTCCGTTGTCAATCTCGCCTATATCGACGCTTTCCGGAACTCTGACGTGCGTATGCCAGCCTTCGACGCGGATCTCGCAAAGGTCTTGAACGAGGCGTTCTCTGATGAGGACTGGCAGATTGATGAACTGCCTCGGCTATGTGACAGCCCGTCAGCGAAACCGCCGCTGACAGAAGCGCAAGCGAAGGCACATCTCGATGCTCTGGCGGAATTCTTCACCAGCATCAGCGCTTTATACGGCGACGCGAACAGCAAAAACGTTGATCGACCGGCGCGACGCGGCGAAGTCGTGGCCGGCTATGTCAATTTTCTCGGCCGGGCCCCCAGCCTTGGCGAGGTCAATCGCATGACGCAATCGAAGATGAGCATGCGGGCGTTGAGGCAGATGTTCGTCGAAAGCTCCGAATTTCGCCGGCTGCATCGCGAGAAGCTAAATGTCGCGGGGCTCGACGTGCCGCCGCTTAATGTGAATATCGCTGCGAGCGAGGACGAGCAGCAGGCCATGTTCCGGCACCTGCAAAGGCATTGGGTAACACTTGGCAAAGAGCGCCCACATTGGTCGGTTTGGTCGGAGCCCGAATTCTCAGGTACGGTGACGCCTAAGCTGGAAGCTGACTTCTACGAAACCGGGGCCAAGGATTTTCATGCGTTCGAGCAGACGTTAGCCCGCGCGGGACGAAGCCCTGGCGATTTTCGCTGCCTGGTGGAGTTTGGCTGCGGCTTGGGACGTTTTACCATTCATGCAGCCCGGAAGTTGCCGCAGGTGGTTGGCATTGACTTTTCTGCGAGCCATATCGCGACGGCGCAGGCGGTTGCTGCAAAACTCGGTCTTGCCAACGTGCGTTGGATCGAGCGCCGCGGTCTCGGCGATGAGTACACCGGCGATTATGACCTTTGGTACTCTCGCATCGTTCTGCAGCACAATCCTCCCAGTTTGATTGACCGCTTGCTGAGGAATGCCCTCAAAGGCTTGGCAACGAAGGGGATCGCGGTGTTTCAGGTGCCGACCTATGCAATGAACTACAGCTTCGACGCTGAAACCTATCTCCGTTCTCTCGACACTCAGCCAGATATCGAAATGCACTGTTTCCCGCAGCGTCAAATACTGAGGTTGCTTGAGGAGATGTCCTGCCGGGTTCTGGAAATTCGTGAGGACAATTCCGTCAATATCCCGCGATATTGGGTATCGAACACGTTTGTCGTCGAGAAAATTGGCTGATCGCACAAACGTGGGTCGGATGGACGATGTAGCGTAGGCTTCTCCCTTTCCAGGGTTGATTTGACGCCTTTATAGATGCCATGATATTTGCACGCCGACTGCCCCCGTCTCGGCAAAGCGTCATCTGAGCGGCTCCAGGCTTATGTGTGGAGGCAAAGCTCTGAGCAGGCCCACTGGTTTCTGAGCGGCAACGAGCGGCTTTATTCGTGAACGAGTGGGCGGAAGCGGTGCATCTGGAACCGGATCGCTTATTCGAGCACGACTGGTTGCGCAGTATCGCCTATGCTCTGATACGCGGCAAATTCCGCGAGAACGTATGAGCGCTGACGGAAGGGGTTGGCTCTGCTAGGATTTCTTCGGTGGCGTAAGAGGGATCGTGCATGTCGGGTACTCAGACCAAAGCCGTGTCGTCAGGCGAGGAAAATTCGACAAACTCGGCTTCAGGACAAGACTTGATGAAGCTCGAGCCATCGATCATCGAATCCTCAGAGCTCGACTCGAACATTGTCGAGCAGGAAGCGCGGTCACCGGGCGATATCCAGTTGACGCCTGATTTGGTGCGCAGCGCCTATATGCTTTTTCTCGATCGGAATGCTGAAAGCGATGTTGTGGTGACGCGCGCGCTCTCACATGGTTCGGTTAAAGAGTTGCGCGCGGCTATGATATCCAGTTCAGAGTTTCGACGGAAGAACCCTCTTAAACTCAACAATCTGCCGTTGGACCTGCCGCAGCTTTCGATTGAAAGCAATCCGGAAGAGTCGGCTCAAATCGCGCTGTTCGAACACATTCAGTCGAAGTGGACGAAATTGGGTGCGGAACGTCCTTATTGGTCTGTTCTCTCGAGTCCGGTATTCGAGAGAGAGGTGACACCTGATCTGGAGGAGCGCTTCTACGCTTCCGGGGTGGGTGAAATGCGAGAGGTGCAAAGTCTGGTTCATCGCGCCGGCCGGTCTATTTCGGACTTTTCCGACGTGGTTGAATACGGGTGCGGATTAGGGCGTATGACACTACAATTGGCAAAGTCGTTTGCGCGCGTCACAGGTATCGACATTTCTACCGCGCATCTCGATTTGGCACGCACCGCCGCTGCACGGGCGAACATTGCGAATGTCAACTTTCGAACCTCATCGCTTCCAGATCTCGGCATGACTTCGGGTTTCGATTTCTGGTATTCGAGGATCGTCCTGCAACACAATCCGCCGCCGCTCATCAGATACATCCTCCAGCAAGCACTTACGATGTTGCGGCCGGCTGGTATGGCCATTTTTCAGGTTCCAACTCACTCGGTCGGCTATGCGTTTGACCTGAAACGGTACATGCAGTCACGCAAGGGTGCTGGGGACATCGAAATGCATTGTCTTCCCCAGCGTGATGTGTTGAACGTCGTGGCTGAGGCGGGGTGTGTAGTCTGTGAAGTGCGCGAGGACAGATCAGTCAATATCCCCGAGTATTGGATCTCCAATACGTTCGTGGTCGAGAAGCGATAGCGGAGTTCGACAGCTATTCTAAGAGAGTGCGGCTTATTTCGAGAGTATCGCGACTTGGGGGAATCGGACTTTGCAAAATCGCGAGCCGCAGCGAAGGATAAACCAGATTAATCTCTTTGCTCGGTCGATGCTTCTCGAGTGAAACGAGCTAGTGAATGACAAAAGCTACAACTTCTTCAACAGAACTTACGCGGAGATCCGCGCACTCGACGCTGCGGTTGATACGCGAGAGCCTAAATGCTGCGTTGGCGAACACTTCGACAGTGCATTACCTTATGGCGGCTTATCTGGAGGATATCGGTCAAAGCCCTGACGACTTCAACGAATTCATTCTTGATCTGAGTGAAATTTTCGAAATTTCTCTTCTGGAAGAACGTCTGGGTTCTCGAAAAGGCATTCCGCCTGTATCGCACCGCATCTGGATCACCAATGACGATGAACCGAAGCTTCCTCCAGATCATTTACTTCGTGACATATCACAACATTACGCAGAGGCGTTTCCAGATCACCTAAACTACTTTTGGGTCAATAGTTCGAAAGTGGCCTCGCACCTTAAAGAGGCGCTGAATGATCTCGAACAGCCGATCATTTTCAGGGACATAGCGGAGCTTCGACTTGATCCGCTGTTTGAAAGTATTAAAATCCTCATCGAAGCACGTAAATTTGTTCTTGCAACAGACCTTCTGCGAATTTGCATTCTGCGAAAGTTCGGCGGGATTTACAGCGATCTCGGCGCCAAGATATCGCGCGATGTCGTATGCTTGGCTGCAATTTCTGACTACCTTGCGATTCTTAGTGAGAAGGCTTTTTTACAAACGAGCGTTCTAGGAGCCGCCGCAGACAGCGACCTGATCAACCTGATGCATGGGTATCTATGCAATCCGCAAGTTTTTCCAGCTTGCTGGCTGAAGGGGGCCAAGTTCATGCCGCCCCTGATGGAAGTCGCCGCGCTTTCCGGTCCAATGTTTAGCGTTTTTACCCACCTATTCTCTCAGCCTAACTGGCGGTTTTTGGTGCTGGCAAACGATGGTAAATTTGTTCACTGGAGGGCGAGCCGGTCGTGGTACGGGCCGGAGGCGAAATTTGGCAACGCTAATATTCCGGACAGCTCGGCCACGCTTATTGATTACGACAAGATCGTGCAACACCAGGTCAAGGCGAGCTCGGCAGTTCGTACCTGGAATTGTCCCAAGGCTATACAGATTAGGCTGGAGATTCTGGTCGGTCTTTCCGGCTATTTCGATTCCTACCCGACCAAGCTTTGTCAAATAATGAAGTATAATGGTAGTGACAAAGCTTTGGGATGGCATTGTTACGCTTATGTATATAACTACCTCCTGCCGATCGTGCGGGAGAAATCGGAGAGTTTGTTGGAAATTGGATTGGGGACGAACTATCTCGATACCGTCTCCAACATGGGCGTTTCGGGCGTTCCCGGTGCATCTCTGAGAGGGTGGAAAGAATTCTTATCCGCCGAGATCGTCGGAGCGGATGTTGACAAGCGGGTGCTGTTCCAAGAACCCGGTATCAACACGTTTTTCGTCGATCAGACCGATCGCAGGACGATTGAAGAGCTGTGGATTTCAGTCCATGCGAAACCGACGATCATCATAGACGATGGGCTCCATACTTTTGATGCGAACGTGAATGTCATCGAGGTTACTAGCGCCGCAAATGATGCAATGCGTGTGCTGGTAGTTGAGGATATCCTTCGACGTTTTCTCAGGGACTGGGATAGATATCTGGAAGTGGCTGGTCATACCGCAGCATTGATTGAACTGCCTCACGAAAAAAATGACAAGGACAACATACTGCTGTTCTTGTTCACCGGCAACATCGAATGGAGAGAGCGCCTTCGTAATCAGAAGTTGAACAGGCAGTGACGTCAATTCCGCGCTTTCCCAGGATCGTCTCGGAGACAGCCGCTATTGCCGCCGTGACGGGGGAACGTCCCGAGATGGGCGTAGAGGGGTCGTAGAGGATTCGAATGGAACCTTTGCAAGGTAATTTCAGAATCAACGAAAACCTGGAGCTGATCGGCTGGGTTCGCGATCCTGCGCGGCCGCACGACAGCGTCGAGATCGATGTCCTCGTCAATAATCAGCGCGTGACGACGACCGTTGCCGACCGGCCGAGGCCGGACATGGCTGATCGCTTCGACTTCACGCGGATCGGGATACATCTCGATCTTGCAGCATTTGGAGACGTGGCGCCGGGCGCTGCCGTGGGCATAGTGGAAACGGCGACCGGCCGGCAAGTTCCGCCGGGTGTCTATACCGTGCGCAGTCTGCCAACGTCTGCGCGTGCGCCGGCGTTCGATATCGGCAACTCAGACAGTCCATTGACGATCGCGCAGACGCGGCATGGTGTGTTCATCCTGAACCGGCTCGATCAGAGCATCGACTGCGAACTGCTCGCCTACGGTGAGTATGCGGAAGGTGAAGTTCGGCTGCTTGCGGAGTTGATGCCACGAGACGGGATCGTGGTCGATGTCGGTGCCAACATCGGGGGGCTTTCGATACCGTTGGCGCGGAAACTCGGGACAGGCGGCAGAATTTTTGCGTTCGAGCCGCAAAGCAACGTTTACTACCGGCTGTGCGGCAACGTCGCGCTCAACGGCATTACCAATGTCACTTGCGTCAATGCAGCCGTGGGCGTGGAGGAGGGAACGGCCACTATTCCTCGCGTCGACTACTCGCGGTTTCACCAAAGCGGGGCGATCCGCATCGCCAAGTCCGGCGACGGAGATCGCGTGCCGCTCATCAAGCTCGATACGTTTGACTTCGGAGTTGGCAAGGTTGGCTTGGTCAAGATCGATGTTGAGGGTTTGGAAGATCAGGTGATCCTTGGCGCGCTGGAACTGATCGCACGCGACCGGCCCGCCATCTATTTCGAATGCTGCAGCAGAGGGAATTTCCAGCGGATCCATAAGCCGCTGTCGGCGGTCGGTTATGATTTCTACTGGCACCCAGCGCCACTCTACAATCCGGACAACTACGCGAAGTGCGCGCGCGACCATTTCAATGGCGCCGGCATTAATTCGAACATCCTGGCGATAAGCGGCCCATTCGGGCTCGACGAGAGGCATGGATTGGCGAAGATGCTCGATGCTGATGAATTCTGGCCGTCGCAGCGCTTTAGGCCGGAATGGCGGGAGAAGATCGAGTCCTGGTCGTCCCGGCCATAATGGGCAGTTCGTTAGCGAGACTGAAAGCGGCGTTGGTTCCGACTTGCCTCAGTGACAAGAGTGAAGCGACGCAATTTCATCGGGAGTTTCGCATGCGGGCTGTTGCGCGCCCGACTGGTTCTCCATACCGGGCTGCAAAAAACCGGCACCAGTGACATCCGGTCTCCGGTCACTTCGTGGAGACCGGCCGTTCGCTTTTTTGCATCGCGCAATAAAGGTATTGACTGATGTTGGCGCCGAGTGAGAATGGACAAAAATTGCCTAGGGGTACGATAGTAGTTTGTTTGTCGCTTCAGATTGTAAATTGAGTAATACGTAGTTATTGCCTCTCCCTGCCCGTGGGGAGCGTTCACCACAGCGCAAATCGGCGCGTGGCTTTCTGCGTTTCTTCGGTGCTCTCCGATGACGATGCTACCTTTTCAACCCTCCGATTCCCGTGACGCTCCCACCGAGGCCCGCCGCGGCATGGTTTTCATTCCGGGCGGCACGTTCGCTATGGGCTCGGAGCGCCACTACGTTGAGGAGGCGCCAGTCCATCGGGTGACGGTGGACAGTTTCTGGATCGACGAGACGCCGGTCACGAATGCGGACTTCCGCCGCTTCGTCGACGAAACGGGACACGTCACCTTCGCCGAGATCGCACCCAGAGCCGAGGACTATCCAGGCGCGTTGCCTCACATGCTGAAGGCGGGCTCGCTCGTGTTCAGACCGCCCGCCGGCCCGGTCGATCTGCGCGACTGGGGCCAATGGTGGGAATTCCGCTTCGGAGCCAACTGGCGCCATCCGTACGGCCGCGGAAGTTGGATCAAAGGCCTCGATGATCACCCGGTGGTTCACGTCGCCTATCGCGATGCGGAGGCCTATGCGAAATGGGCCGGCAAGGAATTGCCGACGGAAGCGGAATGGGAATACGCGGCGCGCGGCGGGCTCGAAGGCGCGGAGTTCGCCTGGGGCGACGAGTTCAACCCCGACGGCCGGCAAATGGCCAACACCTGGCAGGGGAACTTTCCGCACGAGAACCTGAAACTCGACGGTTGGGAACGGACATCGCCGGTGAAGACGTTCCCGCCGAACGGTTACGGTGTCTATGACATGATCGGAAATACCTGGGAGTGGACCACGGACTGGTACGCGCCCAAGCATCCTGCCGATGCACAAAAGGCGTGCTGCGTTCCAGAAAACCCGCGCGGGCCGCCGCGCGAAACGAGCTACGATCCCGCGCAGCCGCAGATCCGCATTCCGCGCAAGGTGCTCAAGGGCGGCTCACACTTATGCGCGCCGAACTATTGCCGGCGCTACCGGCCAGCTGCCCGCCATCCGGAACCCATCGATACCTCGACCAGCCACGTCGGCTTCAGGTGCGTGATGCGCAAGGCGGAGGCACAACCAAGCTGAACGCGATCCATGATGAGCAGATCGTCTGAGCGTGCCGGCAATCGATCCTCAGCGCCGGCGTCATCGGCGGCTCTCGCGAGGAGGGGATGGCGGAGGAGGATGGGAGTCGAACCCACCTGGGACCGTCTGACGGCCCCACCCGGTTTTGAAGACCGGTCGCCCCACCGGGGACGGGACTCCTCCGTGTTTCTGCAGCGCCGGTGAAGACGCAAAAGTGTCGATGCGGGCAGGATTGATCCTGCGGAAATCACCACGGCGGACAGTGAATCCGTGCCGATCGAAGAATTCGAGGATCTGGATCGCAACCTTCCGGCCATTGTCGAGGCGGTCACGGAAGTCGGCGGCGGTGAACCGGCCAGCTGGCGAGCCCTCGGCAACGTTGATTGCAATCGCAGCCATGTTTTGCACGCTGGCAAGCGTGAAGAAATGATCCTGCGCGATCTCCTCAAGGTCGCCCCGGCGGGCTGCCATGCGCATGACCCGGCGGATGAGGGTCTCGTCGATACTCAGCGCCTTGGCAATATCGCGCACACGCGGCGGCCGGTAAGGCTGTGGTTGCAGATGTTTAGCGATGGCCGCCCAAAGCTCTTCATCCTGGGCTGAGAAGGTCACGCTGTAGCCCGGTCGACGAACCCAGGCGCGATCGAGAGCAACTTCGCCTGTCTCCATCAGCTGACGCAGTGCGGCCATCAACAGCGCAGGTGGAAACTGAGGCTTGACCGCTCTGCGCAAGCTTTCGAACGCGAGGCCGGGAAGATCAGGCCGCTCCGCGTGCTGGGCATCGAGCGCGCGGCCGATCCTGGCCCGCAGATCGTCCCAGCATTCGGGCCGCATGGCGACGACATGACCGTCGTGCGCCAGCGTAACCAGCCCGAGATGCGATGCGATGGCATGTGGATCATCGATGCCCAGCGCACGGTCGCGGCAAAAGGCGGTGAGATCGCACCAAGCGCCTTCGGGTGCCAGACATCGCGCTACGGCGCGCACGGGATCGCTCTCGTCCAGCGCCTCGAGGAGAGTCAGCCGCTCAGACGTACGACGACGACGCTCGAGCCCGCGCAGATCGAGAAAGCGTCCGCCGCCGACCGTTCTCCGTGATGACGTATCACGGAGGACGAAAGGATCCCCGGCCGCGGCGGCGATGGGACGTTCGAGAACGAGCTGCACAAAATCGCGTTCGCCCGGCTCAAGCGGCTCATCCCTGAGGATGACGACACGGCCTGGCACCTCGGCGGCGGCGTGATGGACTTTGACAGGAAACCAGTGCCCGATCGGCCGCGGTTCGGATGTAAGGATCCGCAGAGCTGCATCGATGCGGCTCGCCGGTTCGTGAAGTGTCGGATCGATGACGACATCGCCACGATGCACGGTTGTCCTTTCGATGTGCGGACCGCTCAAGACAAGCGCACAGCGTTGACCGGCGACGCCGCGGTCCGCCGGCCGGTTCTGAGCGTGGATCGACCTGACGCGGGCCGTGAGGCCAGCGGGGCTGACGATCACCTGGTCGCCGGTCCGCACAGTCCCGGAGAGAACCGTGCCGGTGACGGACGTGCCGAGGCCGCTGAGCGTGAAGCAGCGATCGACGGCTAGGCGGAAACGGCCATCGACGCGGCGTGCCGGCACTTCGGTGCAGGCCACATCGAGCCTTCCGGTGAGCACCTCCATGCCTTGGCCCGTCACGCTCGAAACGGGAATGATCTGGGATCCCTCAAGGCCGGTTCCGCACAACAGCGCCGCGATGTCTGCCGCGACGGTCCGGACGCGGTCCTGGTCGACGAGATCGCACTTCGTGAGGGCGACCACGCCACGATGGAGGCCAAGAAGGTCGATGATCGCCACATGCTCGCGCGTTTGCGGCATCACGCCGTCATCGGCGGCCACGACCAGGAGCACGAAGTCGATGCCCGTTGCGCCGGCCAGCATCGTGTGGACGAGGCGCTCGTGACCAGGCACGTCGACGAAGCCGATGATGTCGCCGGAGGGACGCGGCCAGTAGGCAAAGCCGAGATCGATCGAGATGCCGCGCTCCTTCTCCTCTTTCAGGCGATCGGTGTCGATGCCGGTGAGCGTCTTGATCAGTGCGGTCTTGCCATGATCGATATGGCCGGCGGTGCCGACTATCATGCGTCCTCGTCTCCGCAAGCCAGCGGCGCGGTGCTGTCATCGTCGCGTACCGCGGCAGTCGTGGTGTCGTCCATTCTGCGCGAGCCCGCCGTGAGCACCTCCTTGGGGAACGGCGCCGTGCTACGGCGCCAGGACATCGGGTTCATTATCAAGCCCGCGTAAGTTGCCGAGTTCCGGCAACTGCAAAACAAAGCCGTGTTCGTCATCCATGCAGCGCATGTCGAGGATAAGGGCGCCGTCCGCAACGTGGCCAACAACCGGAACCGGCAGGCGGCGCAACGCCGTTGCCAATGCGGCGAGGCGGCGGCCAGCATCCTTGCGAAAGCGGGGTCTGATTGCCAGGCCCGCGCTGGCAAGCGTCTCGAGCGGAAGCGCGCCCGATCCGATCTGGCTCGTGCAATCGGCGAGGCTCACCACATAGTCTTCACCCACGGCCGCTGCCAAGGCGCCCTGAAGACGCGCGGCGACCGCGGCGATCTCCGCTTTCGTGCGGGCGAAATAGCGTGCCGTCGGAAGGTGCGCGGCGAGGCGATCGGGATCGCGATAGAGTTTCAGCACGGCTTCGAGCGCAGCGAGGCGGATCTTGTCCATGCGCAGCGCCCGTTTGAGGGGGTTCTTCGCAACTTGCCGCACGAACTCGCGCGCGCCCGCGATCACCCCTGCCTGCGGACCCCCAAGCAGCTTGTCGCCGGAGAATGTCACAAGGTGGGCGCCTTCGGCCAGGGACTCGCGCACCGTCGGCTCGGAAGCGAGGCCGAAGCGGGCGAGATCGACGAGAGCGCCGGAGCCGAGATCGTGAATGAGCGGCAGCCCATGCGACGTGGCAAGCGCGGACAGCTCCGTCGCCGGAACGGACTTGGTGAAGCCCTGAATGACGAAGTTCGACGTGTGTGCCTTCAGGATAAGCCCGGTGTTGGCAGTAACGGCGCCCTCGTAATCACGCAGATGCGTGCGGTTCGTGGTGCCAACCTCGACGAGGCAGGCGCCGGCGCGCTTCATGATGTCGGGCAGGCGGAACGCGCCCCCGATCTCGATCAGCTCACCGCGCGAGACAATCGCCTCACGGCCAGAGCCGAAGGTGTTGAGCACGAGCAGCACCGCGCCGGCGTTGTTGTTGACGATCGCCGCATCCTCGGCCCCCGTCAGCTCACGGATGAGGCCCCGCACATGATCGTCGCGTTCGCCCCGCGCCGCGCCCTCGATGTCGAACTCGAGCGCAACGGGAAAGCGCATGGCGTCAACGGCCGCGGCGATGGCGGCTTCGGGCAGAACCGCGCGACCGAGATTTGTGTGCAGCACCGTGCCGGTCAGATTGAAGACGCGACGCACGCTTGCCCGGCCCTCGCTTTCCAGACGCGCGCTCGCTTCCCTGGCGATCGTCACACTGTCGCACGGCGCATCGGCGTCATCGCCTGAGGCACTCCTGATGCGCGCCAGCGCGCGACGGATGGCATCGACGGTCGCGGCGTGGCCGAAGCGCGCGCTCGCCGCCTTGCCAAGATCCGTCTGCAATACTCGATCGACAGAAGGCAACCGCTTCGTTCCTACCGGACGATTCTGGTTCATGCGACGTCCATAGCGGCTCGATCGGGTCTCCTTTGTGACAACGCATTACGCTATGCCATAGATCGGAAACGGTCAATTTGCGAACGTCGGCCGTCCCGTACCGGCCCGTTGGAACAAGACATAAGTTGGTGTCCGTTAAATTTCGATGCAAGATGCAACTTCCCATGCGCACAAACGAGCTTCATCCATGAGTGTGACCAGACGTGACGTTTTGAAAGCTGGCATCGCCATTTCAGCGGCAGCCACAGTGACATGGCGGCCGGCAGGCGCTGCGTTTGCGCCGAAACCCGGCAACTGGCGCTCTTTCGAGTTGTTGACGCGCGTGGAGCTTGCGAAGCCGGCCGGCTCGATGCAGGCCTGGATTCCGCTACCGGCGTTCTCCGGCCCGGCTTGGTTCAAGCCGGGCGGCAGCGTATGGGAAACCAACGCGAAAACCGCGGAGATCGCCAGGAACCCGAGATACGGCGCCGAGATGCTCCATCTCGTGTGGGAGGACGGCAAACATGCGCCCATCGCCGAGGTCAGAAGCACCTTCGCCACGCGAAACCGTGCGCTCGATCTGAACACCCCAACCGGCCCGCATGTCCTCTCCGACGCGGAGCGCGACCTCTACCTTGGACCCACCGAGCTCATTCCAACCGGCGGCATCGTCAAGGAGACGTCGGACCGGATCACGGTGAACGCCAAGAGCGACCTCGACAAGGCCCGCAGCATCTATGAGTGGATCGTCGAGGCGACCCACCGCGACGCCGCCGTACGGGGATGTGGTCTCGGCGATATCGCGACCATGCTCCAATCAGGCTACCTCGGCGGCAAGTGCGCGGATATCAACGCGCTGTTCGTGGGTCTCGCCCGCGCGGCAGGGATGCCGGCGCGCGACCTCTACGGCCTGCGCGTGGCGCCGTCGGAATTCGGCTTCGCCAGCCTCGGCGCCAAAAACGAAACGGTCACCAAGGCCCAGCATTGCCGCGCTGAGGTTTTCCTGACCGAGTTCGGCTGGGTTCCCGTGGACCCGGCCGACGTGCGCAAGGTCATGCTCGAGGAGCCGCCCGGCAACCTGCCCCTCGACAACGAGAAGGTGGCTCAAGCCCGCAAAGCCTTGTTCGGGTCGTGGGAGGGCAACTGGCTGGCCTACAACACCGCCCACGATGTGACCCTCCCCGGATCGCGGCACCCCCAGCTCCCGTTCCTCATGTACCCGCAGGCAGAAGTGCAAAACGTGCTGCTCGACTGCCTCGACGCGGACACCTTCAAGTACACGATCACGGCGCGCGAGATCGTCACTTGAGACCGGCGCGCTTCACCTGCATCAATAACCCGCAAGACACGGATTGAAGCCACCACGGCGAAAGCTCGTGTCCTTCATCAGGATATCGAGGCCGAGACTGCCGACGTCATCGGCCACCGGATCGAGGCTGGGGTTCTTGACGTGGTAAAGGATCTTGACCCAGGAGTTGCACTCCCTGCAAACCTCGGCCTTGACCGTTGCCTCGATGGTCTCCACCGAGCGATAGCTTATCCCCTTGGTTGAACCGCAGCAGAGACATTTCACCCGCACCTCGTTCCATTGCGTGGCGCATGAGGCGCAAGCGGCATAGCGGATATTCTCGATCCCCTGCGTACCCATGACAGAGGAGGTGACGGGGCGACCGCCGCAGGCCGGGCACATCCCGACATGAACCGGCACCAGCTCCTCCGCATCGAGTGTTGCTGCAAGCCGCGCGAGATGAACCTGTACGGCGGCGGCAACGAAAAGATGTGGCGCGGTGCTATTCTCGGGGATGTAATCGTTCAAGATGTTCGTCAGAAGCCAATGCCGGCCGTCCTCGTCAGCAGCGCGGATGGCCTCGAGAGCAAGGCGCCCGGGCTCCGGCATTTCGAGTTCAACCGCACCTTCGGTCAGCGCTTCAAGCGTAGCAGCAAGACCAGGATCGCTCACGAGCGCCGCCCGGTCGATGGGCGGCATCCCGGCCTTTGCCGCCTCGGCCATCCGCTGAGGCTCAACAGGCGCGACCGGCGGAACCGTCACCGCAAGGCGTGCCTGGAGCCGTGAGAGTTCCGCCAAAAATATCAGATAGGGCGCAAGCTCGTTGGTTTCGGCCAGGAAGGCGAACCGACGGGCGCGCACCTGAAAGAGCTTCACCGGCTTAGGCAGGAAGGCGAGCGGCGGTTTGGGCACGCCACCGATGAGGGAAGGATCAGGCTGTAGATCGTTTGCCATGGGTCTCCGGCGCGCTCAGTCCGGGTCCGGGTTTCAGGAAGATGCGTCCTTGCGGCTGGCGAGGAGGCTGGCCCGTTGATCACGTCCCCGCGCGAGCGATCAATTTGGCGGATCGGCGTCCTGACGTCGAGCCAGCTCGCGCAACCATTTGCGATGATGGCGATAGGCCCAACCGCCGGTCACGGTGCCGCGGGTCATGGCGCGGATCGTACCACGGGTCCAGATCGCCGCGTAGACATGGGCGATGAATATCAGGATCGCGGCCACGGCGGCCAGGGCATGGATCGCCAGTGCAATGCGCCGCACCGGGATCGAGACGAGGTTGGGGAAATACTGCTCCCAGATCATGATGCCGGTGGCGACCAGAACCACGATCAGCCCGGACATGCCCCAGAAAACCACCTTCTGCCCGGCATTGTACTTGCCGAGCTCCGGAAGGTTCTCCTCATTGCCCTTGAGGACATCGCCGATCTTGAGGCTCCATTCCAGATCCTCGTGCCGGGGCAGGTTCAGTTTCCACATCTGCAGGAACAAGAGGAAGAAGCTCGCAACCAGAACGAGACCAACGAGCGGATGCAGCCAGCGCGTCATCTGGCCGCCGCCGAAGAGGTTGGTCAGCCAGAAAAGCGAGGGATGGAAGAAAGAGAAGCCCGAGAGCAGCAACACGATCATGCAGCTTGCCGTGACCCAGTGATTGACCCGGGTGAAGCCGCGATAACGGCTTACCAGCACCACCGGCTCCGTCGCCTCGATCGTATCGCCGGGCGCGGAATAGACGCGCTCGTCAGCCATCATGACCTTTTCGCCTCCATCACGGGTTGTCATGCTCGGCGTCTTGGACCAGTTCCTCCGCCTCCTCCTCCTCATGCTCGCTGACGGTGTTGGGCTTGGCGAAGATGGCGTGCAGCGCCGAGCCCGCCGCCGCGAGACCGGCCACGACAAGCGCCGCTGTCTTGAGCGGGCCCTTCCAGCCCGCCACCACCGGAGAGATCCGGGGGTTGTCGGGGAGGCCGGCGTAGATCGATGGCTTGTCCGCGTGGTGGAGCACGTACATCACATGCGTGCCGCCGACGCCGGGCGGGTCGTAGAGGCCGGCATTCTCGTAGCCGCGCGATTTCAGATCCGCGATGCGCTCCTCGGCATGAGAGATCATGTCCTCCTTGGTGCCGAAGACGATCGCCTGAGTCGGACAGGCCTTGGCGCACGCCGGCCCCTGCCCGACCGCGACGCGATCCGAGCAGAGCGTGCATTTCTTGGAGACATGCGCGGTCTTCGAGATGCGGGGGATGTTGAACGGGCAGCCGGCGATGCAATACCCGCAGCCTATGCAGTTCTCGGAGATGAAGTCGACGATCCCGTTCGAGTACTGCACGATGGCGCCCGGCGCCGGGCACGCCTTGAGGCAGCCCGGATCGGAGCAATGCATGCAGCCGTCCTTGCGGATCAGCCATTCGAGTTCATTGGTTTGCGGGTTCTCGTATTCCGTGAACCGCATGAGCGTGAACATATCCGGTGTGAGATCGTGCGGGTTCTCGTAAACCCCTACGTTCTCCTCGATGGCGGGATGGGTGTCGTTCCATTCGATGCAGGCCGACTGGCAGGCCTTGCAGCCAATGCACTTCGACACGTCGATGAGCTTGGCGACCTCGGTCAACTGCCGCGTTGGCGCCGGCACATTGGACGTGGCCGACACCTTCACGACGTCGCTCGACAGCAGGTTCGACGGCAGCGGCTGTATCGGCGGGTTCGCCGCAGCCGTGACGGGTTGGGGAGCGCGCTCCGTCGTCATGACACCGCTCCTTCATCGGCCGGTTCGATATTGACAAGGAAGGCTTTGAATTCAGGTGTTTGAATGTTTGCCTCGCCCACGAACGGACCAAGGCTGTTGGGCCCGAAGCCCTTCCGGGCAGCGCCCATGAAGCCCCAGTGGATCGGAATGCCGACGACATGGACGGCCTTGCCGTCGCACATCAGAGTCTTGATCCGCTTGGTTACCACGGCCTTGGCCCAGACCTGGCCGCGCTTCGACCAGACACGCACCCTGCCGCCCTTCTTGATGCCCCTTTCGGCCGCCAGCTGCTCACTGATCTCCACGAAGAACTCCGGCTGCAGCACCGCATTCACGCGGTTGTGCTTCGTCCAATAGTGGAAATGCTCCGTCAGCCGGTACGACGTGGCAACGAACGGGAATTCGCTACTGTTGCCGAGCTGGGCAAGGTCCTCAGGGAAGATACGCGCCACCGGATTGCCGCGCAGGTTCGGGTTCAACACATTGGCAACCGGACTTTCGAACGGCTCCATATGCGTCGGGAACGGACCATCCTTCAAACCTTTGCGTGCGAACAGGCGGCCGGTTCCCTCGTTGGTCATGATGAACGGCATCACGGTATCCGGCTTCGCGGTTGGTGCGATGTCGGGGACGTCGATGCCATCCCACTTCTCACCGTTCCACTCGATGATCTTGCGGCTCGGGTCCCAAGCCTTGCCGTTAAGGTCGGCAGATGCACGATTATAGAGGATGCGCCTGTTCGCCGGCCAGGCGAAGGACCAGTTCAAGAAGATGCCCCTGCCGCTCGGATCGCTGTTGTCGCGCCGAGCCATCATGTTGCCCTGCTCGGTCCAACAGCCGGCATAGATCCAGCACGCCGACATCGTCGAGCCGTCGTCGCGCATCACCGCGAAGTTCGGCAGCTGCTGACCGGCTTCGACCAGAACCTTCGTCGGGTCTGCCGGATCGTGGAGCGTCTGCAGGGCGCGGCCGTTCAGTTCCTTGGCCAGTTCTGCCGGCGTGGGTTCTTCCGCGTGGTGGTAGTCCCACGTGAGATCGAACATGGCATCGGGGAACGGACCACCTTCCTTGCGATAGAGTTCCTTCATGCGCAGGAAGATGTTGGACATGATCCAGGTATCGGGCTTGGCCTGACCTGGAGGCGTCGCTCCGGGCCAATGCCATTGCAGCCAGCGGCCCGAGTTCACCGTGGCACCTTCGTCCTCGGCAAAGCACGTGGTCGGCAGCTCCAGCACCTCGGTTTGGATACTGGCGGAGTCGACGTCATTGTAGATGCCGTGGTTCTCCCAGAAGTGCGCGGTCTCCGTTTGCAGCGGGTCCATGACGACCAACAGCTTCAGCTTCGATAGCGCTTCCGTCAGCTTGCCCCGGTTGGGGAACGACATCAGCGGGTTGAAGCCCTGGCACATGTAGATGTTCACCTTGCCGTTCTTCATCATGTCGAAGAAGCGCAGGATGTCGTAGCCATCCACATCCAGCTTCGGCAGGTAGTCGTAGGCCCAACCGTTTTCGGCCTTGGCGGCATCGCCCCACATGGCCTTCATGAAGCTGACCATGAACTTGCGATAGTTCTGCCAGTAGCTCGTCTGGTTTGGACGCAACGGCTTGTTGCCCCTGGTGGACATGTAGGCTTCGAAATCAGCCTCGCTGTCCTTCGGGATGGACATGTAGCCGGGGAGCAGGTCCGACATCAGGCCGATATCGGTCAAGCCCTGGATGTTGGAGTGACCGCGCAGCGCGTTCACGCCACCGCCCGCGATACCCATGTTGCCCAGGATCAGCTGCAGCATGCCCATGCCGCGGATATTCTGCGCGCCCTTGGAATGCTGCGTCCAACCCAGCGCATAGCACGAGGTCATGGCCTTGTCGGGCGCCGAGCACTCCGCGATCATCTCGCAGATTTTGAGATAGCGATCCTTAGGCGTGCCGCACACACGCTCGACAAACTCGGGCGTGTAGATCTCGACATGCTGCTTCAGCAGATTCCACACGCAACGTGGATCCTGCAGAGTGGGATCGATCTTGGCAAAGCCATCCTCGCCGATCTGGTAATCCCAGTCGATCATGTCATAGGCGCGCTTGTCCTCGTCGTAGCCGTTGAACAGTCCATCCTTCCAGCCAAAGCCCTCACGCACGAGGAGCGCGGCGTTGGTGTAGTTCTTCACGTACTCCCACTGCACCTTGTCGTTCTTGATGCAGTAGCGGATCACGCCCATCAGGAACGCGATGTCGGAGCCCGGCCGGATCGGGGCGTAACAATCGGCAACACTTGCCGTGCGGTTGAACCGAGGGTCCACCACAATCAGCTTGGCGCCGCGATGATGCTTCGCCTCGGTGACCCATTTGAAGCCGCACGGATGCGCTTCAGCGGCATTGCCACCCATCACAATGACAAGATCGGTATTCCGGATATCGGTCCAGGAATTCGTCATTGCACCGCGGCCGAACGTCGGAGCCAGACTGGCTACCGTGGGGCCGTGTCAGACGCGTGCCTGGTTGTCGAATGCCAGAAGTCCCATCGAGCGGACGACCTTGTAGGTCAGCCATGCCGCCTCGTTGGTCGAGCCGGAGGCGGCCAGGAAGCCCGTCGTCAACCAGCGATTGACGGTGCGGCCCTGATCGTCCTTGGTCACGAAGTTCTTGTCGCGGTCATCCTTAAGGGCGCGGACGATCTTGTCGAAGGCCTGCTCCCAGGTGATGTCCTCCCAGGCCGTGGACCCGGGCCGGCGATAACGCGGCTTGGTGCAGCGCGTTTCGGACTTCACGAAATCCTTGAGTGCCGCGCCCTTGGGGCAGAGCGTGCCGCGGTTCGTCGGATGGTCGGCATCGCCCTCGATGTGAATGAGCTCAGCCTTCTCTCCGGCACTGTAGTCACCCTTCGAATACATTATGATGCCGCAGGCGACCGAGCAGTATGTGCAGACGTTGCGAGTCTCGGTGGTGGTGGCCAGCTTGAACGCGCGCACGTGGGCGGCCGTTGCGGCCTCGGCCGCGCCATAGCCCATGGCCCCGAGCGCCGTTGCCGCCGTCGCTGCTCCCGTCAACTGCAGAAAGCCGCGGCGAGAAAGGTCTATCGTCATATGACCTCCTTCTTCCGCATCGCCGTTTTTCGAATTTTCTTCTTCCGAGTCATGCGGATAAATTCTATTCTACGAGCATCCCGGCCAGCCGGCAAGTCAAGCGCGAGCAGCTATTGCCCAAGTGCGTCCGGCCATACGGATCGGGCCATCGTCTTCTTGCGTCAAGCGACGGCAAGGGCTTAGACGGCGCCCAGAAATCCAGCGAGGAATCCAGCGCTCCCGGCCAGGTCTCGTCTGGCCACTCCCAAAGAAGGAATTCGCACGCAATGACCGATGTCTTGGCCTCCACCGAGCCGCGCCTCACCTCCCTGGCCCATGGGGGAGGCTGCGGCTGCAAGATCGCCCCGGGCGTGCTTGAGGGAATTTTGCGCGGCGGGATCGCTCTGCCGGTGCCGCCGGAGCTCCTGGTCGGGATCGAGACATCTGACGACGCGGCCGTCTACCGTGTTAACGAGCATCAGGCCATCGTCGCCACCACGGATTTCTTCATGCCCATCGTGGACGATCCCGGCGACTTCGGCCGGATCGCGGCGACCAACGCGATCAGCGATGTCTATGCGATGGGTGGCACGCCGGTTTTCGCGCTGGCGCTCGTCGGCATGCCGGTCAACACGCTTTCGACGGCGACGATCGGCCGTATCCTCGACGGCGGAGCCACAGCCTGCCGGGCAGCGGGCATTCCGATTGCCGGAGGCCACACCATCGACTCGGTGGAACCGATCTACGGCCTCGTCGCCATCGGTCTGATCGATCCCGCCCACCTCAAGCGTAACGCAGACGCACGGCCGGGGGATCTCCTCGTTCTGGGCAAGCCGCTCGGCGTCGGGGTCTTCTCTGCGGCGCTGAAAAAGAGCGCCCTCGACGCGGCGAGCTATGCCCGCTTGATCGAGACGACGACCCGCCTCAACACCCCCGGTCCGGAACTGGCGCGACTGGACGGGGTCCATGCGATGACCGATGTCACGGGTTTCGGCCTCGCGGGGCACGCACTTGAGATGGCGCGAGGTTCAGGTTGCCGACTGCGGATCGACTGGTCTCAGGTTCCGCTGCTGGATCAGGCCCGCCGATTGGCAGAAGCAGGATTCATCACCGGAGCCTCGGGGCGCAACTGGGCCAGCTACGGCAGAAATGTGGAGTATGCGCGCAACATGACGGAGGTCGATCAGGCCCTGCTCTGCGACCCGCAGACCAGTGGTGGCCTCCTCGTCGCTTGTGCACAACAGACTGTTTCCGAGGTCCTGGCGATCTTTCGGCACCATGGTTTTGGGGCGGCGGCCGTCATCGGAGAGGTGACCGAGGGTGAGACCCGACTGACCCTTGCCTGACGCGCACACTCTTGCCGCCAGCATCTGACCTGACCCACACTCCGCTCCGGCCAGCTCAGATGCTGGCCAACTAGTGGAGGAGCAAAGCCTCGTGCCGTCAATCACCGAACTACGGGCGCGGGACTTGTTGCTGTGTTGGGCAGCGAGTCGCGCAAGAGCAAACGCGGGCGGGCTAAGTGTTACGGCAGAGTTCCGGTGCTCTGGTCATTCAACGAAACCGAGTTCCAGCTGCGGCAGGGCTTCGCCTGCACTTTCAAGTTTCGAAACCGACACCCCAACCAACCGCACCCCGACCTTGACGGGATATACCGTCCGCACCAACGCAAGGCTCAAATCCCGCAGCAGGGCTTGCGAGGTGATTGGCGTCGCCACCGTCTTGCTGCGTGTCACTTGCTGGAACGTGGCGAATTTCACCTTCACGGTCACGGTGTGGCCGTAGGTGCCGTGCTTCTCGCACCAAGCCCACACATCGTCCGCCATTCTAATGATACCACCCTCGATGTCGGCCGGCAGAAGCAGGTCATCGTCGAACGTGGTCTCGCTGCCGGATGATTTGCGCGGCCGGTTGGGTTGCACCGGCCGGTCATCCTCGCCACGCGCGATTCTGAAATACCAGCTGGCCGAACTGCCGAAGTGCCGCTCCAGAAAGAGCATGGTCTGCTGTCTGAGGTCGGCACCGGTGTGGATACCCAGCACCTTCATCCGCTCCGCCGTCTTCGGCCCCACGCCATGGAAGCGTTCAATGGGTAAGCTCTCCACGAACGCCGGGCCTACGTTTGGCGTGACCACGAACTGGCCGTTCGGCTTGTTCTGGTCCGATGCCAGCTTGGCGAGAAATTTGTTATAGGAGACGCCTGCCGATGCGGTGAGACCGGTCGTTTCAAGAATGCGCGCACGGATTTCCTGCGCCGTTGCCGATGCCGTCGGAATGCCCCGCAGGTTCTCCGTCACATCCAGATAGGCTTCATCGAGAGACAGTGGCTCCACCAGAGGTGTGTAGTCGCGCAGGATAGCCTGGATGTCTTTTGACACTGTCCGGTACACATCAAACCGTGGAGCAACGAAAATCAGCTCCGGACATCTGCGCTGTGCGGTCGTGGACGGCATGGCCGACCTGACGCCGAATTTACGCGCCTCATAGCTTGCCGCCACCACGACGCCGCGCCTGGCCGCATAGCCCACGGCTACGGGCTTGCCCCGCAGCTCCGGATTGTCCCGCTGCTCAATCGACGCATAGAACGCGTCCATGTCGATGTGGATGATTTTGCGCATCGGCCAGATCCGCCGCCCCCATCCCACTCAACGCTTCAGTGCGCGTCACGCCCGCCGAGCGCCGTTGCAAGACAATGAATTGAGTATCGCGCTGTCATCCGGGTGCCGCAAGACCAGCTTGTCCGGCTATTCCTTCCTGCACGCTCGATCGGCCTCAACACTTGCCGACCACCAGCGCTCAATGGCGGCCACGCTGGGCGCGATGGTCTCTGCTTCGGGCGCGAAAGTATCCCATGCTTCAAGATGCTTTTCAGCCACCGTCGTGAGGATGGGCCTCCCCGCAGCTGCAGCCGCTTCAAAGGCGCCGATCAATCCCCTTCCCCCCGCTTCCAGCTTTCCGAATTTGCTCAACACCACTACATCGCTATCCGCTATGCCGGCCAGCACCGACCTGCCCGCCTGTTCCGCGCCGCTCGCATCGATGTGGCAGATTTTTCCAGGCGGCAGGATCTCAAGGAATATCGAATGGCGTTCACCCGTGAGCACGTCCCGAAGCACTCCCGCATTGCAGGTTCTCCCTGTCAATCCATGGGTTTCTTCAATGACTCCCGCGACCCGGACACCTGTCGTCCGCCATCGCCGTACGGCTTCAGCAAACAACCGCTGTACGGTTGCGCTATCCGTCCCCACGATCCGTGCAATGTGACGTTTTCTTTCCCGCATTGACTTGTCTCCGCCGGCGCACGCTCTTTTGTATATTTGTGTAGCGCCATTCACACGTCACGGACTTGACCCAAGCGTAGAGGTTACAAAAATTCCCGGTGCTCGCGTGCAGCACCCACGCCGGAGGTCGCTAACATGACCAAAACGCCCGTCGACATCGTCGCCGAAGGCGAGTGTCTTCGAATGTCGCTGAGGCTTTACTGAAGCTTTCCAACTCCGCCGCATTACCGGAAATACCTGTTTTCCGAAACGCTGGCGTATTCGTTCGAGATGGATCGATGAATGGCTATTTGCCGGATAGCACTCGCGCCGCCAGAATGTAGGCTCCGCCCAACACTGGCCACCGGAGTTCCAGAATGCCAATGCCCGCCTATCTGCTCTCTTGTCTGTTCGCCGTGCTCGCTGGTTGCAGCGTAGCATTTCAACAAGTGCTCAACGCCAATCTAAGAGCATCGCTTGGGTCGCCATGGTGGGCTGGCTCCGTCAGCTACTTTGTGGGATTAATGGCGATGCTTGTCGTAGCCTTCATCGCGCCAGGCCCACGTCTTTGCCAGATTGGACCTACAGACAGCAATTGGATTTCTTGGACAGGCGGTATATTCGGAGCAATCTTCATCGGCATCGCCATCTTAATGATACCGCGCTTGGGTGCCGCGACCACGCTGGCATTGATCGTCGTAGGCCAGATGCTCGGATCGCTTGCCTTTGACCACTTTGGACTGTTGGGCCTTGCTCAACATTCAGCCTCTCCCACGCGCTTGGCTGGTGCCGCTTGTCTCGTGGCAGGCGTTGTTTTGATCAGGTCTTAATCGACGGCTTCCGATTGAGGCGAATGGACTTAAATCCCGCCAGCTTTCTCCATCTCAATCGCGCGGCCAGAACGTATTGCTGCGTGATGCAGCCGGAGGGCCACCGCCCTGGTCTTTTATTAGCTAACGTTCAGGCAAAGACCAAGCGCTTAGCGAGCCGGGCTGGGCCGTCCGGATCGTGCGCCGGCAGGATGATGGTCGGCTCCTTTGACGCGAACGCCTTGATGGCGCGCAGCGTCGCGATCGAGCGCTTTGGATCATTGGTCACGCCGTCGGCTTTTTCCGCGCGCAGATTTGTTTGCGTGTAGGTCGCGTCGCCCGCCAGAAAGTAGGTTACGTCCTCCGCTCGGACGACGACGGACATGTGTCCCTCGCTATGACCGGGTGTCGGCACCATGAAGATGCGGCCATCCTTCGTGATGGGATGGATCAGGGGGAATGTTCCGTCGGTGCGGGTCTCGGGCACGATCAGGTCGGGCTTGAACCAGATCGGCCAGCGCTGCGGGAGGCAGCCCATCATCTTCCCCTTAAGGCCGACCGACGCCTCGTAGCTCTCGCGCGGTGCAATGATATGGTTGTGCGGGAAATGATCGAGGCCGCCGGTGTGGTCATGATGGAAGTGGGTGAGGATCACAGCCGCGACGTCGCGCGCCGGGTCGATATCCATGACGGCAAGCCGCGTGCCGATCTCCTCGAGCGGCGCAACCTTGATCTCGACCTGCTTGGTAAAGAACGGGTTCCACCACGGCAAGTAACCCGGCACCGAGTTGCGCCATGTGTCACCCGTGTCGACGATGAACCTCCCCTCCGGATGCTCGATCAGGAACGCGAAGATCGGCAGCGGATCGACCCAGTGCCTGTCGCGGAAGATATCGATCTTGCGGCCGACACCGCCACGGCCATCCCGGCCCGTCATCTGAGCCGTCTTCATCCGGGCCTTGCCGGTCTCGATGGGAGTAACGCGGATCACAATTGCCTCCAAATATAGAACGAACGCTCGTTCTATATAAAATGAGATCAATCCTAATTATTGTCAAGAACGAATGTTCGTTCTATATTGGTTTTATGGCAAAACTCTCTGAAGAACAGAAGCTTGCACGACGACTGCAGATCCTGAATGCAGGCTGGAGGTGCTTCGACCGCAACGGCCTGCACGCTACACGGATGGACGACATCATCGCCGAGGCGGGTCTGTCCGCTGGCGCCGTCTACTCGTATTTCAAGAACAAGGACGATCTGGTTCAAGCCGCCCTGACCACGTCCATGACGGGGCTCGCAGAACGGCTGCGTCCAACGCTTGAGAGCGACAATCCGGCACCGCCGGCGGTGCTGCTTGAGAACATTGCGTCTGCCATCGAGGCGTTCACGAAGCGCGACGGCTTTGATCTCAAACGCATTGCGCTGCTCGGCTGGGCCGAGAGCCAGCGCGACGAGAGGCTGAAGGGGATCATGCGCGCATTCTACGATGCGTTCCTCGCCCAACTTATGGGATGCATCGCGCGATGGAAGGCGGCGGGTGTCCTCGACGGGTCAGCGGACACGGAGCCGCTGGCGCGGGCGCTGCTGGCCCTGCTGCTTGGCTACACCGTCCAAGCGGCGGTCGTCGGTGGGATTGATCCCAGTATTCTGCGGCAGGGCGTGGAGAAACTCGTTACTTCTCATGCTGGCTGAGCTGCAATTGCGTGTCCCGCGTCAGGACCAGCGGACAGTCTGAGCTGATTGCGTAAGCAAGGGTTTGCGGCTGAAAGCCTTCTCCCCATGCAGCAGCCACTCGGACCGGCCTGTGGCGGGGGCGTGGTGGCCGCTGCGGCGCAGAATGCAGTCCTCATCAAGCAAGGGGTTCCCAAGGACGCCGCGGGCGGAGGAGAGGTTCTCATTACTGCGGCTCAAGGGCCCTTTTGAATGACGCCCGCAAGATTACTCAAACCCATTGCTAGTGTGGCATTCGCCCCGCCATAATCTCCCGCCCTCGCTCCAGCGACATCGGCCAATGTTGCAATCGACGCGTCAAGTCGTGGCAGCGAAATTGAAAACCCCAACCCCGGCCACTGAGACGGCGCAGGCCAACGCTGTCGTCGTCAGCGCTGAGACACGCTTGTCGCGCGCCGAGCCTTCCTGTAGCTTTCCGGCGCCTGCCAAGGAGGCATCCGGGTCCGCGGAAAGCTGACAAGCGCCTTGCTCACCTCGACGCCGAATGCCGGCTCTTCTCCACGCGCCCGTCAGCGGACCATGGGCTTGAGACAGGAGAAAGCCCATGTCCTCCGACGCACGCAATTCTCTCGACATCGACAAGCTGCGCTCGGCCGCCAAGCGGATGAAAAAGGCGTTCGCCGCAGGTGATCCCGATGCCGTAGCCCGCCTCACGGCGATCGCTCCCAACACAGATGCTCCCAAGCATGCTGACTTCCTGCACATCATCGCTCGCGAGCACGGCCACGAGAGCTGGCCCAAGCTGAAGTTTGCGGTCGAGGCGGCCCGGATGAGCCGCGCCGAGCGTGCCGAGCGGCTCGGCCGGGCTCTCTACTACGGCCAGCAGTGGGTGGTGAAAAAGCTGCTCGATGACGATCCCAATTTGCCGGACGAGACCTTCGGCCTACAGGTCGCCACGTACAATCTGGCGGCGGTCAGCGATCGGCTGATGCGGGCACCGGGTGCTGCACGCGAAAAGATCGGCACGCGCTCACCCATCCTGCATCTCGCGTACTCGAAGTACATCCACATGGCGCCGGACAAGCGCGATGCGATGCTGACGATCGCCGAGCTTCTGGTTGCCAATGGCGCCGACGTGAACGATGGCTTTCCACCGGAGCCGGGCTCGACGCACAAGCTTTCCGCGCTCTACGGCGCGCTCGGCCACGCCGACAACCTGGCGCTCGCCCAATGGCTGCTCGAGCATGGAGCAGATCCGAACGACAACGAGAGCCTCTATCACGCGACAGAGCTCAGTCACCACGACGGCTTGCGCCTGCTCATCAAGCACGGCGTATCGACCAAAGGGACCAATGCGCTGCCGCGCGCGCTCGACTTCGACGACGCCGTGGCGGTGCGCCTGCTGCTGGAGCATGGTGGCGACCCCAATGAAGCCGTCGCCGGTCACCCGAGCGGCGAGCCGATCGACACCATCCCGGCCCTGCATCAGGCGGCGCGGCGCTGGTGCTCGCCTGAAATCGCCGATCTCCTTCTCGACCACGGCGCAGACGCGACCGCGCCCTGGCACGGACATACGCCCTATGCCATGGCCCGCATCTTTGGCAACAACCGCTTTGCCGAGGCCCTCGCCGCGCGTGGCGCCGCGACAGCGCTCTCTCCGACAGAGGACATCCTGGCAGACTGTGCGTCCGGTAAGGCGCCGCGTGAGCGGCTCGATCCTCGGCAACTCGGCAATGAGGACCAGTTGCTAATCGCACGGCTCATCTGGCAGCCAGTGCCGCTCGACCATCTCAAGGCGCTGGTGGCGGCCGGCCTCGACCCCGACAAGCCGAACGAAACCGGGCTGACGCCGCTGCATCTTGCATGCTGGGAGGGCCTGCCGGAGCGTGTCGCCTACCTGCTGACGCTGAGCCCAAGCCTGACGCACCGCAATGCCTATGGCGGCGACGCACTGAGCACCACGATGCACGGCTCGGAGTTCTGTCCGAAGGCCGGGCAGCGCGATCATATCGCCTGCGCGCGCCTACTGCTGGAGGCTGGCGCGCACTTCGATCCGGCCGGCATCGACTGGTGCGGCAACGAGGAGATGGTGCAGTTCCTGGAGGACTGGGCGGGGCGCTGAGAGTAATCTCAGCGCCGATCTTCGTTGTCGGCTCCGCCCCGCTGCACAGCTACCGCGCGAGGCTCGCGAGGTAGTCGACGACGTCCTTGCATTTCGGATTGTTGGAGACGGTGATTGCCACCCGCGCAAAACCGCCGGGGGTGTTGTCGTGCTCGTCGTCGCGGGCCAACACATCTGCACCGGCGGCGACCAGCAGCTTCACCATCTCCAGGTCGCCGTTCCATGCCGCCGAATGCAAGGCCGTGCCTTGCCCATGTGGCTCGGGCGTTGACGTTGGCGCCTTGGGAGAGCAGCCAACGCACAAGCTCATGGTGCCCGAAATCAACCGCCGCCATCATCACCGCGTCCGACCGTCCGACGGCCGGCTCGCGCGATATGAGGTCGGCCAGGGCATCCTTATCGCCGAGGCGGGTAAGCGATCGGACGCTACTGGGATCAATCGCGTCAAGGCGAGGATCGGCGGCCAAACCTTCGATTTTTGACCAACAGCAGGGCACGGATATCCTGTTCTCTCAGAGGCTGGCGCAGCGCCAGGGCGAACTGCTGGTCAAGTTCACGCGGTGGTACACCCCGGCCGAAACGCTCGTCATGGCAACCGGCACCAACGCCGAGTTGCTGGCGATGTCCGGGAAGCGCAACCCTTACCCGGGCAAGCTCGGCGTCGTCGAAGAAGGCGCTCTCGCTGATCTTCTGCTGGTCGACGGTGACCCCATCGCCGATATCAAGCTGCTTGAGGATCCGGCCAAGAACCTCGTCGTCATCATGAAAGATGGAAGGATCTTCCAGAACGCTTTGTAGACAGGCATACGACGAGCGTCCGATTTTAACTTAGTCCCTAGCACCGCGATCAGGGGCAGGCTACGTTGACGCCCGGTTGCGAATGCCAGTCTCTTCCTCGTGTGTGGCGCTCGCTCGGAAGGAAGGGGTTGATGTCTCGCAAGGAAATAATAGCCATGCAGAAATACACGGACCCGTTCCGTGTGACGAAGGGCAAGGGTTTTCGGCTAAAGGACTTCAATCCCGGCGACACGCTGGGGCTCAAGATGGACAAGGAGGAAGCGGCGCAGCTGCTTCAGCGCGGGTCGGAATGGCTCGCAATGGAGCAGGACATCCTCTATGCGCAGGATTCCTGGTCCGTACTGCTGGTGTTCCAGGCCATGGACGCGGCGGGAAAAGACGGAACGATCAAGCACGTCATGTCGCGCGTCAATCCCCAAGGCTGCGATGTCTTCTCATTCAAGCAGCCATCCGACGAGGAGCTTTCGCACGATTTCCTATGGCGCTATGCCACGAAGGTGCCCCAGCGTGGACGCATCGGAATCTTTAACCGCTCCTATTACGAGGAAGTGCTTGTGGTGCGGGTGCATCAGGAGCTGCTCAACGCGCAGAAGATACCCCCGGAACTCATCGGAAAAAGCATATGGGACGAGCGCCTCGCCGACATCGCCCGCTTTGAAGACTATCTCACGCGCCAGGGCGTGGTCATCCTCAAGTTCTATCTAAACTTGTCGTATAAGGAGCAGAAAAAGCGCTTCCTAAACCGTCTCGACAAGCCCGACAAGAACTGGAAATTCACCGCAGCCGACGTTCGCGAACGCCGATACTGGGACGATTACATGGAGGCTTATGACGAGGCAATTCGCGCCACCGCCTCAAAGACCGCGCCATGGTTCATCGTGCCCGCCGACAACAAATGGTTCACGCGCCTCGTCGTCGCGGCGGCTATCGTCGAGGCCGTGGAGAAGCTCGATCTTGAATACCCCAAGGTCACGCAGGAGCAGATGAAGGATCTCGCGGCGGCGCGGGAGGAACTCGAACAACAAAAATAAGCGGGGGGTTAAGCATCCATGCCGACCGCAATTGCCATTCTCGGCGGTGTCGGGCTGTTCCTGCTCGGCATGACCATCATGACCGACGGATTGAAGGCGCTGGCCGGATCCTCCCTGCGTACCGTCCTCGGCAAGGCGGCAGCCACGCCGCTTTCGGGCGCCTTCTGGGGCGCGATGGTCACGCTGCTCGTGCAGTCGTCGAGCGCAGTAACGATGACGACGATCGGCCTCGTCAGCGCTGGTCTCCTCACCTTTCCCCAAGGGCTCGGCCTCGTGTTCGGCGCCAACGTGGGAACAACCGGCACGGGCTGGCTGGTAGCGCTCATCGGCGTGCGCGTCTCGCTTTCGACCTACGCGCTGCCGATGATCTTCGTTGGCGCGCTGGCCAAGCTTTTGGCGGGCGGGCGGATCGCGGCGGCAGGCGGCGCGCTCGCAGGTTTTGCGCTAGTGCTCTATGGACTGACGACCCTCCAGCAGGGCATGGGGGGCCTTGCGGAGAGCTTACACCCGTCGGACCTGCCCGCAGTACTTGGCGCGCCGGGGGTGAGCTGGGCGGCTGGATTGGTCGGCCTTCTCGCCCTGATCGCGGTCGGCTTGGCCATGACTGCGGTCATGCAATCCTCCACAGCTGCCATCGCCGTCACGATCTCGGCCTTTTACGCTGGGGCGGTGAACCTGGAGCAGGGCGCCGCGTTGATTATCGGACAGAATATCGGGACCGCGACGAGCTCGGCGCTGGCGGCGATCGGCGCGAGCACGACGGCCAAGCGTCTCGCTCTCGCCTATGTGCTGTTCAAGGTCATCGCGGCCCTCATCGCGATTGTCGCCTTCCCGTTCACGGCGACACTGATGAGAGGTTTCGCCTCGTCCGTCGACGGGACGACGCTCCTTGCTGCCTACCATACGGCGTACAACGTCGTCGGCGTTGCGGTGCTCCTCCCGGCGACGCAGTGGTTCACCCGTGTCGTAGAGCGGCTCCTGCCTTCAAAGGAGACCGCGCTCGAGCGGGCGCTCGATCGCGCGGCGCTCGGCAATCCGGTGATTGCTGTCGAGGCCGCCCGGCGCGTCGTAGCGGACGCGCTTAAAACAACCTCAGGCGCGGTTTCCGCCGCGCTCTCAGGCGGATCCCGTGGCACGGTGCAGGGCGCTGCGACAGTCGCCGCCACGCTTGGAGAGGTCCAGGACTTTCTGTCCGAACTGCGGAAGCCGCCTGAGACAGAGAGGGAGCGATTTCGCATGACGAGCACGCTGCACGCGCTCGATCACGCCGCGCGCCTTGCGGAAGTCCTGAGGGTCGACGACCTGGCCGACTCCGCGGCTGGTACCGCGCACGATCCTCGCGCGGTTGCGCTCTGCCAAAGGGCCATGCGCGCCGCGCAGATGATCGGCGGCTCGATTACCTCGGAATCTGCCCTCAGCGAGCGGGCAGAACCGATCGGCTGGAGCTTTTCGGCCGAGGTCGGCGCGGCGCTGGCCGAGGCGGAAGACGCGGCACGCGAATTTGGCGCGCTGCAGCGAGACCATCGCGCGGCCATCCTCGCCTCCGTCGCGCCGGGACAGCTGACGGCCGCGGAAGCACTCGTGCGGATCGACGCCACGCGAAGGCTGGAGCGGATTACCTATCACGCCTGGCGTTCGGTAGCGCATCTTGTCGGCCGCGGCGGGAAAGAGCATTTAGACCCGTGGCCTCAACCAGACAGCACCGCGATCGGAAGGAACGGGTATGAGCCGAGCTGAGACCGTGCCACCAGGAACGGACCCTTCGCCGTGGCATGCGTTGCCGGCGGAGGAGGTCGAGAAGCAGCTTCGCGTCGATCCAACCCGCGGCCTCGACGCGGCCGAGGCCGCCAAGCGATTACAGACTTACGGGCCGAACCGTCTGCCCCAGGGTAAGAAGAAGGGACCGCTCATGCGGTTCCTCGCCCAGTTCAACAATATCCTCATCTATGTCCTGCTGGCGGCGGGCTTCATCAAACTCATGCTGAGCCTGTGGCTCGACGCCTCCATCATCTTCGCCGTCGTCATTCTCAATTCGCTCCTGGGTTTCCTACAGGAAGGGCGGGCCGAGAAGGCGCTCGATTCCATCCGCAACATGCTCTCCGCGGAGGCGCGCGTGCTGCGTGGCGGCGAGACGCGCATGATCGCGGCAGAGGATCTCGTGCCGGGCGATATCGTGCTCCTGGAGTCGGGCGACAAGATCCCCGCAGACGTGCGCCTCGTCGAGGCCAAGAACCTGCGCACGGAGGAGGCGGCCCTGACGGGCGAATCCGTCCCCGCCGAGAAGACCACCGCCCCGGTGCTCGCCAAGGCCACAGTCGGCGACCGCGAGAACCTGGCGTTCTCCGGCACTATGGTGGTCTCGGGCCGGGCGACCGGCATCGTCGTGGCAACCGGGAGCCAGACGGAACTCGGCCGCATCAACCAGATGCTCGCGGAGGTGAGCGCACTCGAAACGCCTCTCCTGCGCCAGATCAAGAAGTTCGGCTACGTCATCACAGCCGCCATTGCTGTCATCAGCGTGCTGCTTTTTTCCTGGGGCCACTGGCTCGGGCATAAGACCTTCGTTGAGCTGTTCCAGGCGGTGGTCGGTATCGCGGTTTCGCTGATCCCGGAAGGGCTGCCGGCGCTGATTACCATCACGCTCGCCATCGGCGTGCAGCGCATGGCGCAGCGCAACGCCATCATCCGCCGCCTGCCGGCGGTGGAGACGCTGGGGTCCGTCTCGCGCATCTGCTCGGACAAGACCGGCACGCTGACCCTGATGGAGATGATGGTGAGTTCCGTCGTCACGGCAGACGCCGCCTACGAGGTCTCGGGCGATGGCTATGCGCCTGAAGGTGAGATCAAAGCGGATGGTCAGCCGGTCGGCGCCGCGCCGGAGGTACTCACGCTGATGGGCCGCGTGTCGCTGCTGTGCAACGACGCCGAGCTCTTCCAGGAGGATGGAAAGTGGAAGGTGGAGGGCGACCCGACAGAGGGCGCGCTCTATCCCTTCGCCGCCAAGCTCGGCATGGACCGCGCTGCCGAAACCACTGCCGCGCCTCGGATCGATGCGATACCCTTCGAATCCGAGCACAAATTCATGGCCACCTTGAACCGCGCGCCAGACGGCGAGATGCTGTTTGTGAAGGGTGCGCCGGAGGTAATCCTCGACCATTGCGACCGGCAGCAGACGGCAAATGGTCCGGCGCCACTCGACCGTGACTGGTTTCTGCACGAGGGCGACCGGCTCGCCGCGCAGGGCGAGCGCGTGCTGGGGCTCGCCTGGCTGCCCGCGCCCGGCCTGGCGGCGAGCAGCCTCAAGGTCGAGGATCTTCCCAAGAACCTGATCCTGCTCGGCCTCGTGGGTCTCATGGACCCGCCGCGCAAGGAGGCGATCGACGCTGTCAAGGAATGCCACGGCGGCGGCATCCGCGTGACGATGATTACGGGCGACCACAAGGTCACCGCGGCGGCCATCGCGAAGATGCTCGGCATCGGCGACGGCAAGACGGCCGTGGCAGGCACAGAGATCGAGGCGATGAACGACGCGGCGCTGCAGGAATGCGTGCGCGACGTGGACGTCTTCGCTCGCGCCAGCCCCGAGCACAAGCTCCGGCTCGTGAAGGCGATTCAAGCCAACCGGCAGATCGTTGCCATGACCGGTGACGGCGTGAACGATGCTCCGGCGCTCAAGAAGGCGGACATCGGCGTGGCCATGGGCATCAAGGGTACCGAGGTGACAAAGGAGGCGGCCGGGATGATCCTTGCCGACGACAATTTTGCCTCCATCTCCGCAGCGGTGAAGGAGGGTCGCACGGTCTACAATAATATCGAAAAGGCCATGCTCTTCCTGTTGCCGACCAATGTCGCCCAGGGTGCAGTGATCGCGGTTGCGATCCTGTTCGCCTTCACTCTGCCAATCACCGCGCCGCAGGTACTGTGGGTGAACATGGTCACCTCCGTCGCGCTCGGCCTCGCCATTTCCTTCGAGCCACACGAGTCGGACGTGATGCTGAGACGACCGCGCGCAATTGACCGACCGATTGTCACCAGCTTCGGGATCTGGCGCATCCTCTTCGTCGGCGCGGCGCTCGTGCTCTATACGCTCGCGGCTTTCTTCTGGATGAAGGCGCACGGCGCTTCGGATCCGTTGGCGCGCACGGCTGCCGTCAACGCCATAACGATGGGGCAGATCTTCTACCTTCTCAACAGTCGCTACCTGCTCGATTCGTCCCTGTCGGTGCGCGCCCACATGGGCAATCCCTTCCTTTGGTATGGCATCGCCACAGTCGTGGTGCTGCAGCTCCTGTTCACCTACGCGCCGCCGTTCCACGCCATCTTCGACACCGAGGCTCTTCCCTTGGGCGCCTGGCTCTGGCTCGTTGCCGGGGGGATCGTCTTTTTCCTTGTGGTGGAGATCGAGAAACTCATCATCCGATCCATTCCCGTGCTGAGAGAAACTGCGACCTCTCGTCAGGAAGGACCGTCCATGAATGGCAGCTGAGACGGCCCGCATGCGCGCCTTCTCGCCGGCGAGACGGTCGACGCGATCTTCACGGACCCGCCTTATAACGTGGCGATCGATGGCCACGTCTGCGGCCTCGGCGCAACCAGGCACCGCGAGTTTGCCTTTGCTTCCGGCGAGATGAGCCGGGAGGCCTTCACGGCCTTCCTGAAGGTCACGCTCGGTCATGCGGCGGCCTCATGCCGCGACGGCACGATCGCCTACGTCTGCATGGACTGGCGCCATATGGGCGAGCTCATCGCCGCCGGGGAGTCGTCGAGCACCGTCGACAGGTAGAACCATCCCCAGCCGGTTGCCGAGGCGGTCGAACGATTTCCCGCCCCTATTCTCGCTACATCGCGTCAGAACGGCGATGAGGTTCAATCCGCTACGTGATCTGCGATCCCAAAAACAACGAGCATTCCTTACGCGATGGGGCGCGGCACCACCTATGTGACCACACTATGTGACCACATCCGGAAGCGCCGTAAGTTTCGCGATCACCGCGTCTATTTCTAGCGTCGTCGTGCCGCGCCCCAGGCTGAAGCGGATCGCGCCCATGCCCGCCTTTTCCGACACCCTCATCGCGGCCAGAACCGGCGAAAGTTCGACGCGGCCGGCATGACAAGCCGATCCTGTGGATGCCGCCACACCGTCGAGATGTGCGAGCACATCCGCGCCGATCCGGCCAACGAAACAGACGTTGAGTGTGTTGGGTAGACGGTGTTCCGGGTGGCCGTTGAGCTGGATCGCGTTTCCGAAACGCTGCTGGAGCGCCTGCCAGAAACGATCTCGCAGCGCGCAGACGTTCTGGACAGGCGCGAGGTTTTGCGCCAGAGCGCTTGCCTCCCCAAGCCCCACAGCAAACAAGGCGCTCTCGGTTCCGGCGCGGCGACCGTGCTCGTGGCCTGCACCGTGGATCAGCGGCTCCAACGCTACACCGCGCCGGATATAGAGCGCGCCGATCCCCTTTGGAGCATAGAGCTTGTGCCCGGCGATCGAGAGCAGATCGACGCCGAGATCGCCGACGCGCGTCGCAACCTTTCCAATGGATTGCGCCGCATCGGTGTGGAAGCGCACGCCATGCTCGCGGGCAACCGCGCTGATCTCCCCGATCGGCTGGATCGTGCCGGTCTCGTTGTTCGCGTGCATAATGGTGATCAGCGCGGTGCGCGGCGTGATCGCGCGACGGATCTCATCAGGGTCCACGCGGCCGAAGCCATCGACTGGCACGTATGTCACCTTAGCGCCGAGGCGTTCGAGAAAGGCCAGCGGCTTCAGGATGGCCGGGTGTTCCGTGGCCTGGGTGATGAAGTGATCGCGTTCGCCGCGGAGGGCAAAGTAGCTTCCCTTGAGCGCCAGGTTGTTCGCCTCGCTGCCGCCGCTGGTGAACACGATCTCATCGGAGTGTGCTCCGAGCAGCGCCGCAACCTGGCTCCGTGCGTGTTCGAGCGCCGCCTTTGCCGGCCGGCTCGCCCAATGACCGCTGGATGGGTTGCCGAACGCAGTTTCGAGCAGCGGACGCATGGCGGCCGCCACACTGGGCGCGATCGGCGTGCTCGCATTATAGTCGAGATAGATTTCAGTCATCAGAGCACCAGCACCTTAAGGTCTGAAACACTACAAAACCCGCTAGAACGTGATCTACTTGGATGAAGGCATCCACAGCGATCAGCGAAGGTCGAGAACAGTCCGTGCGCGACGGGATGGTCAGAAGCCAGTCAAATACTCAACACGATGATTTTATGTATGTTTACGTGCTCAGGCATTCCAGAAGCAGCGATCAAATACCTTGTGCAACATAGTCCGAAGTCTTTTGCCCGCAACGGCCGCCTCGGTGCTTCGCTGGTAGAAAGCCCCGCCGTTGACACACCTCATCGTCTCGCTCGCCATTCCCTGGGCCATGTCGGAGGCCGATCTTCGCATCAAAGCGTCGGAAGCGGCGTGCCGGGTCCCGGCTGCCGACATCGAAAGCATCGTCGAGGATCGCATCTGCGCGCTGCTGAACGATGAAGCTGCCGTCTTCAGCGCTTTCGGCGCAACGACGATCGCATCGCGCAAAGGCATGATCGAGCATGCCACCGACCTCGCACGACGCTGGCCAGCCCTACGGGCGTCCGAGAAGCGTGCCATCTTGCAGGTCGTTGTCGAGCGAGTGGATATCCGTCCGACGACAGTCGACGTCGCTATCCGACTAGCAACACTACCCGACATCGCGCGGCCGCCGGGAAAGCCCGATGGACCGGTTCAAGTCCTGTCAGTGCCGGCCCAACTGCGTCGAACCGGACTGGAGACGAAGCTGCTGATCCAGGACGCACTCGGTGTTAAGCCGCCGCGGCGGTCTGATCGCAGCCTCCTGAGGCTCATCGCGATGGCGCACCGTTTCAACGCATTGGTCACGGCGGGTGCTGGCCTGACGGTCACCGAGCGGGCAACCCAGGCTGGGGTCAGCCGTTCCTACTTCTCGCGCATCCTCAGGCTGAGCTTCCTGGCGCCGGAGATCACCAAGGCCATCCTCCAAGGTCGCCAGCCATTCGAGTTCAATGCGATCAAGCTCATGGGCGCTGGCCAGTTCGCTTACGTTTGGTCAGACCAGCACCGCCAGCTCGGCTTCGACTGAGCTTCTGTAGCTTTATCTGCTGCCGTAGGCGCCGAACAACGGTACCACTGGAAATCCGATAGGAGGCTTTCGACGGCGCAGCGCCCCAAACCAGCACCGAAGTGGTCTCTGCGGCGATCGCACGATTGGGACGCGTGTAACCCTCGGCAACTACGGACGAAGTTCGAATCCCGCCTCAAAGTAAAAAAAACATTGAAAATCAAATACTTGATGGCGGTGGAGGCAGTCCAACGCGAACTGGTCTCCGTATCGGCGCAGGCCAAAATCGGCCAATTCCACGTGTTTTGCGGGGAATAACACGGGCAAAAATGCGCCAACTCCGCCCACCTCCGGGAGAATTCCTCGCAAAAGCCGTTGGTTACGTCAATGGGCCTGCCCTGGCCCTGCCCAAAATAACACGTGCCAAACACGTGCCCGACACGTGCCGATCAGACGCCAAACGCGCGCCAAACGGGTGCCTATCAGGCGACCAACAGGCGCCATGCAGGGGGCAATGTCGTGAAAGTCACCCCGCGTAGAACCAGCCCCGGTCTCTCGCACCAAGGCGGAGCATTATTGAGACCTCTTGCAGGGTTCTTTTTCAGGCTATATATCAACCCTGATTGAAACTTCTTTTTGGGCGAGCATGAGCAACGTCACTTACCGGCGCGGGCAGGTCGAATGGGCGCTCTGGCGTGCGTTCACGCTCGCCCGCAGCCCTGGCGAGGGCCCGCCCCCAATCTTCAAGACCCGGATCAAACGTCTGCTCGACCTCGACAGAGACCTCGATGTGTCGGTGTTTGGCGCCAAACCATCTTGCGCCTTTGCGTTTGTCGAACCCTCCGAGGGCGGCAGCGGCACCGAGGCCCACTACGCCGCTTTCGATGCCTTCTGCCTCGCCCTGGCGCTCGACTTGCTCGACGTGGGTTTTAAACAAGGTGAGATTGTCTATCTGATGCGCCACCTGCGCGAGAGCCTTGAGGACTGGTTCCCCGATCTCCTGCGCCGCCCCTCGCTCATCGACCGCCAGCGGAACTTGGCCAAGATGCACCCCAAGCTGCCACGCCTGGAGCGGGCGGGCGGGAAGGCCCCGCTCGCCGATGCCCGTGTGTTCGTGATCCTCAACCGCATCGAGATGACGGAGGTGCTGGCGCTCGCCCAGCCACGAGGCAAGGCCGGCCAGCCCGTATTTCTTCAGCCGGCTTTTTGTGAAGGCATTGCCGAACTGCAGACACGCCTCGACACGCTGATGCCACTGCATCGCCGGACCGTCATCACGCTCGAGATCACGGCGGTCGCCCAGGCGGTTCACACCTTCTTGGAGGCCGCACCCATCATTCCGCGCGGACGGCCGCGGCGCTCGGACTAGGCAGAGGAGACCCACCGCAGACCAAAATCTGTCTTTTTGCAACCCTTTTCAGAGTTTTTTTAGGCAACCCCGAAACGGGGTGCCCACGTAGCGTAGAGGAGAATGCTTACATGTATCGATGATGGCCGCGACGCGCGCGGCCGCTGGAAGAAGGGGCACTGCCCAAATACTAAGGGTCGCCCACGCAAGAAGACGCCGATCAGCGAGTCCGATGTCTACCATTTCAAGGAGACGATGGTCGATGCGGTGATCGGGGGGCGGCCGACGAAGATAAGCCGGGCAGCCCTGCTCTTGCACAAGATGTTTGAGGGGGCGCTCAAGGGCAGCGTGCTGATCCAGCGCAAGCTCTTCGACCGCTTCGAGCAGTCCGATGACACGGTCGTCGAGGCCGAGCTTTACCTGCGCGACCTCGGCAAGCAGATCCTCGCGCACCGTGACAAGACCGGTGAGCTCGATGACCGCCTCTACGACGAGTATCGCCAGCTGTACGCCTTGCTAAAAGGACATGAGCACCACGAGGCCGTGGCTGAGCGCCGACCCCGGGACCGGAGAAAACCGGCGCCGCCCGTCACCCCCACCTGGCGCAAGGGTCCAAAACCCCAGGCCATTCTCGACCTCGAGGCCGAATGGGCCGCCGCCGAAGCCGCCGAGAAGGCCGCCAAGAGGATGAAGAAGACAGGGGGCTCCGATGACCGCTGATGTCTCCGCCACCTCCTCACATCGTGCAGGAGGCCAAGCCATGACCTTGATCCATCATGATCGCATCGAGCGCATCGCCCCGGAGGCGCTCAAGCCCCACGCGGGCAACGCCCGCACGCATTCCAAGAAGCAGATCCGGCAAATCGCCCAGTCGATCGAGCGGTTCGGCTTTACCGATCCCGTCCTCATAGATGAAGCCAACGGCATCATCGCCGGTCATGGCCGTGTTCTGGCGGCGCAAGCGATCGGTTTGAAAGACGTGCCGTGCCTGCGCCTTGCGCATCTCTCGGAAGTCGAGAAGCGGGCCTACATCCTCGCCGACAACAAGCTTGCTCTCAACGCCGGCTGGGACCAGGAGCTGCTGGCCATTGAGTTGCAGGGCCTGATTGAGGCAAACTACAGCGTCGAGGTGACGGGCTTTACGATCGGCGAGGTTGATGCCGTCCTGCAGGCCGCCCAGGAGGGCGCAGCTGCGGGGGCGGACATGGCTGAGAACGCGTGCCCCGAGCCGGCGGACGTGGCCGTCACGCGTCCTGGTGACGTCTGGCAGCTTGGCCGGCATCGCCTGATCTGTGGCGACGCGCAGGACGCAGGCGTTTATGCGCGCCTTCTCGCCAGCGAGACGGTCGATGCGATCTTCACGGACCCGCCTTATAACGTGGCGATCGATGGCCACGTCTGCGGCCCCGGCGCAACCAGGCACCGCGAGTTTACCTTTGCTTCCGGCGAGATGAGCCGGGAGGCGTTCACGGCCTTCCTGACAGCCACGTTGGGCCACGCGGCCGTCTCTTGTCGCGATGGCGCGATCGCCTTCGTCTGCATGGACTGGCGCCATATGGGCGAGCTCATCGCCGCCGGGGAGGCCGTTTTCTCGGAGCTGAAAAATGTCTGCGTCTGGAACAAGACCAACGGCGGCATGGGCACCTTCTATCGCTCCAAGCACGAGATGGTCTTCGTCTTCAAGGTCGGCACGGCCCCGCATACGAACACCTTCGGCCTTGGCGATGGCGGCCGCTACCGCACCAACGTCTGGGACTACGCGGGCGTCAACACCATGAAGAAAAGCCGCATGGACGAGCTTGAAATGCACCCGACCGCCGCGCTCGTCGCCGATGCGCTCCTCGACGTGACAAAGCGCGGAGACCTCGTTCTCGATCCCTTCGGCGGCTCCGGCACGACCCTCATCGCGGCCGACAAGACGGGCCGGGCTGCCCGGCTCATCGAGTTCGATCCCCTCTACTGCGATGTCATCATCCGCCGCTTCGAAGCCTTCACCGGCAAGCACGCCCGGCTTGCTGAGACCGGGGCGACGTTCGAGGATGTCATGGAGGGACGGACGCCGACGATGGCGTCCGCGTGACGGGTCTTCATCGCTCGCCTCAGGTGGCCTCTAGCCCGCCCGCCACCGGCGCACGCGCCGTCGAATGCGGTCGGGAGAGAGCACCTTCCCGCCGAGAGCGAGCGCGTTGCGCCACGTCTCACGGTGCCGGTTGAAAGGCCCCACCGTCGTCATCCTCGACAAGATCGCGAAGGCGTTGAAGGTGCCGGCTGGAGCACTGCTTGATGAGGTGAGAGGGGTTTCCAGAAGATCCTGAACGATCCTCCGGGTGTCATGAGCCCGACAATGCGAGTCCGACGGACGCCAGTTGATGTCCGATCTGCCGAGGAAGCGGACGTCGCGGCCATGCCATTATTCGCCCAGTGATCAGCGCGCCGACGCCGGTCGCTTGACCTCTGACAGCGGACACTCTGCCATGGCATGCGCTGGACGCGCGAGGGTCGCCGTGATCTCCTCCACCGTCGTGGCCGCCCGAAGCCTTGCGCGCCAGGGGCAAGAAGAAAACTATCGCCAGAAATCAAAGAGCGGCTTAAGTCAACCTGCACATTTGCTGGAGCCGCGGCAGTATCGATATCGCTGCTCTCTCTCCACATGGGCATCGCCTATGAGCAGTGAAGATCGCGTTATCTCGTTGGGTGCCGGCTTGGCCGCTATACCGGAGCGGCTCCTACTGGCTCATGCGCGCGGGGAAGTGCTGTTCATTTGTGGTGCAGGCATATCCCAGCCCGCGGGGCTTCCCGATTTTCGTCAACTTGTTCTCGACGTCTATGCCACACTCGATACTTCGACGCACAGTGTCCTAACGGGATTGCCACCGGGAGTTTGCAACCAGTGGCAGGCCAATTGTGCAGGCCTAACGGATCGGCAGACCGCTGAAGTGAAGCGGTTCATCCTAGGGGACCATGATGTTGTCCTCGGCATGCTTGAGCGCCGACTCGACAATCAAACAGTTGGCGATAGCCAGGTTAGGCAGAAAGTCGCGGAAATCCTGCGTTCAGGTGCGGCAAGCCCGGCCGCTATCCACAAGGCGCTCATAGCCCTTGCCGATCGCGGCGGCGCGAAAGCCATCGTGACAACAAACTTCGATCTGCTGCTTCAAGTCGCCGCCCAACGCCTTCGGTCGCCCGTCGAGACCTATTCTCTCGGTTCGATCCCAAGGCCATCGCGACATTCGGAGTTCTCGGGCGTGCTTCATATCCATGGCGCGATCGACAAGAACCCGGCGAGAACTTCGGAACTTGTTCTATCGGATCAGGATTTCGGCGAGTTCTATCTGCGCCGTCGTGTTGTTCCAGATTTTATCTACGATGCTGCACGCCTGTACCATCTGGTGCTGGTCGGCTACAGCGCCAACGATCCGCCTATGCGCTATCTGCTGAACGCGGTCGCAGCCGACGGTAAGCGTTTTGACGATTTGAAAGAGCGCTTCACATTTTTCGGCACGAACTCGCCGGACGCAGTCGCGCTTGCAGACTGGAATGGGCGCGGCATCACGCCGATCTACTACGACTCAGCGAACGCCCACGACGCGCTAAGGGCAACCTTAGAACGATGGGCAGCTTTGTCCGCGATCAATGGGAAGAAAGAAACTGTCGAAGCCGTGCTGCGAAGAACTGTAAAGATATCGCGGTCTGCGGCCACGGAATCCGACCGCGATCTCTTCGACCATCTCTTCCGGAGAAGCAACGCAAGTGAACGTGTGCGTCTGTCGGCGCTGGTTTCGGACGCGAAGGCTGAGACCGGGTGGCTAGATGCGGTCGTAAAGATTTGCGCTGAAGCCGAGCGGGGACGCAAGCCATGATCCGCCCCTGGGCTTATCTTGATCTGCATGACCGCGAGACGTTCCGAACGGTAATCGCCTTTCTAAACAATCGCTTTGCCGAGCAGGGAACGATCGACTGGGCGCTGAAACTCAAACCTGGGCAGCGTATCGAACGCATCGCGGTTGAAGAGTTATTGACCGGCCCAGGTGCGCGCGATCTTGCAGAACCCTGGGCCTCGGCCTGGCGGCTGATCGAAGAAAGCTGGTCACCGCCTCAATCGGAAGGACGCAACGGAACTGCCATTTACGGCATTCAGAAGCGGCTACGGGCGGGCGATCGGTCCGGTGCAGCGGTTGCCGCCATCGTTGATCTCGTTGCGCCGCGCCTCAAAGTCGAACCAATTGATGCGTGGCGATGGAACTACATCAAGAAGCCGCGCAAGCCGAAGACGGTCGAGCACATCCTGTCCACCGGCCTTACAAGCGGAGACCTGATTGATCTGAATGTACTCGAACTCGCAATCCTGGATGATATCGCTTTTCTGACATCGCTGGCTAATGCGCTGGAAGCCGCTGTCTATCACGGCCTCGATATTGCTCGCAGGCTGGGATGGGATGGACAAAGGCGCCTATCGAAACTTGGCCAACTAGGACGCGCGTACTACGTAGCTGACGCTCCAAGAGCGCGCGAGGATGGCGACCCAGACGCATATCATCATGGCATCGCGCCATCAGTGAAACTGCTGCATGCCGTCGTCGCTAGAATTTCGGAACTGGATCTCGCTGCTGCACAGAGTTTTGCTCGGCGCTGGAGGCTGAATAGCTCGCCGGTGGATCTTCGCTTGTGGGCTGCGATGTCTCGGAACGAACAGATTACGTCCACTGGAGAGGTGTCGGACTTCCTCACCGAGCTCGATCAGGATCGGTTTTGGGATGTGCACGGCTTCCGGCGAGAGCGGACAGGGGATCCCGATCGATCGCGGACAGTGTTCTGGTGACCGACATCTAATTTCAGACGCGGTCCTTCCAACAGCCGATGAAGTCGGCGGCGCGGTTCGCGCTGCCGACCATGGCCAGCTGAATGACCGCTTCTGGGACGATTCGACCATGTGCGGCGCACTACCCCTTGGCTCCTCCTCGGCAGCCTTTCGACCGATCTCGCGGCCGTCAACATCAAACACATCGAAGCCGAACTCTCAGCCCTCGCCAAGCGCTGGACACGACGGCCAAACCCATAAGCAAGACCCCAAAATCGTAACCGAAGGCGGTTACGATTGAGCGTCCGCCCCGATATTGCCGAGGGACTTCGCGCTCAATGCGTACTATGGTTGGTCTGATCTGATTACTCGCGCTGCGGGCACTGTCAGCGAGGCGCTGATGTGAGGCGACGGTGCTGAAAATCGCTAAGTCGCAACCACTGCATTGGCCGATCGGCGCTCGAGAGTCATACAATTATAATCAATGCCAATGACGCTCTGGACGACCTAGGGCAAACAAAGACTCCGCCGTGCAAAGGGATATCGCCATGACGTATATCGTCTACAGTTACCCGCCCAACCGCAGTTTTGCTGAAGGGTTCCGTGAAAACCGGCGTGAATTCTGCACACTTGTTGAGGCTCGAAAGGACGTGAAGAAGCGCCTCGGAAATCTTGATCAACGCTGTCACTGGAGTGGCTATGAGGCACACGGCTCTGGACTGATCGAGGTTGAAGCCTATCATGAGAGCAGCCACCTCGGGTGCGGCGGCGTTCAGATCTCGACGCCGAGCAAGCTGATATAGAGCAAGGCTGAAGGCGCGTAGCTGAGTGTTGGGCGGCCTTGCCACTGGTGTGCGCCAATGGTGGCTAGCCTTGGACACCGATCGACATTGCCCGACGCCAAGGAAGCGCGTCTTGCCCGCTGTACTGGCCCGATGGCGCACGGATAGCAAACTTTCGGGCGTCACTCGTCCAACCGACGCCAGCCGGCGTTTGAGCGTACAACACCTTGCACTCTTGCCGGGCCAAAACTCAACTCAGTAGTTCTACTGAATGGATGGAACAAGGCTCTCAGATCAAGGTCAGAACGTCCAAGAATCCGGATTTCCGCGATCTGACGAGATTGGCGCCCGACCGTTTGAGAGCGCACAATTCCGAATGCCAGTAAAATCAAAGCCGGGCAGGTGAGAGATGTTCACACCTGCCCTTTTGTGCGCTCGACTTAGGCGGGCTGGATAGTGCTGACGGCGATCTTGCCTGAGCGGCTGTCGCGCGCGGTATCGAAGGATACCTTTTGACCCTGGCTCAGGGTGTGCATGCCCGCGCGCTCGAGGGCCGTGGCGTGTACGAACACGTCCGTTTCGCCACTGTCGGGTGCAATGAAGCCGAAACCCTTTTGGTCGTTATAGAATTTGACGGTACCGGTGATCATAGGATTGTCCTGTATTTTTCTAAGAATAAGTATGACGGCAGCGCACGTGATCCAACATGAGCGTCCGTAGTCTCGATTTTGGGAGAGATTTGAGTTTGCGCTTAGCTGCGCCGAAGCGTAGCGGCCCGAACATCCGGCCATCATCGATTGGCGTGCGTAGCACGGCCAACTCGGTAAACCTAACGAATTCCATCCTGCGTGCCTTTTGGCGCAAAATCATTCGCCGTCCCACCTGCGGGGAAGGCTCAACTGCGGCGCATCGTGCAATAGGGAAGAAACAGTAAGGGTTGCTAGCTAAGGCATGCTAGAGTTGAAAAACTTGGAACCCGGAGACGTCATTTTGGCACAGACTAAATTCAGGATCGGTCAGTTGGTCGACTTCAACCCTGCGCGAGCGACAGTCCCTGCTTCCATTCGCGAATACAAAGTGTTGAAGGCCTTGCCGCGCGATCAGGGTGAGCAGGAGTATCGCATCAAATCGATCGCGGAAGCGTTCGAGCGAGTGGCGAAGGAATCGGAACTTTCGATGCGCGCTTAACGCGACCGGCGGCCAAAGCCGTGTTTCGTATTAGATTTATCGGAGAGCGAAGCGGCTGCGTTCGTCCTTGTTTGAAAATCTCGAGTATCAGTTAAGGCCGCAACATTCCGTGGTGCCTCCCTGCGGCGGGCAATATCTGTGCTAGGGCGAGTGCCTGCGTCCCAAGAGCTTGAGTGCGGCAACTTCGCGGGCCCACTCTTTAAACGGACGGGCGGGCGTGCCACCCATTCTGGCCCCCGCAGGGACATCATCCTTCACGTGCGCCATGCCGGCAATCTGCGCGCCTTGACCGACTTTCACGTGTCCGATAATTCCCGACTGCGCGCCCATCACCACGTAATCGCCTAGCTCGCTGGAGCCGGCAATGCCGCTTTGCGCCACGATCACGCAATGCTTGCCTATGACAACATTGTGAGCAATTTGCACGAGATTATCGATCTTGGTGCCATCACCGATGATCGTGTCCGCAAGCGATCCACGATCGACGGTCGTGTTTGCGCCTATCTCGACGTCGTTGCCTATCCGCACGCACCCGATCTGGGCAATCTTCTCGTGACCTTGCTTTCCCATGGCAAAGCCAAAGCCATCCTGGCCAATGCGCGCGCCTGGGTGGATGATCACCCGGTCTCCGACGAGGGCATGCGTAACGGTGCTGTTCGCACCGATGTAGCAGTCCTCTCCGATCACGACGCGATATCCCACGACGGCTCCGGCGGCCACCTTGGTTCTATCACCGATGACGGCCTCGCGCCCAACCACCGCGCCAGGTTCAATGACGCAACTCTCGCTGACATTGGCTGTTTCATGGACGAAGGGCGTGCTCGGTTTTGCAGGTACATTGGCTGCTTTCGTATGAAGCGCATCGGCGTAGAACAGCGTCATGGCCCTTGCGAACGAGCGATACGGCACCGACGCAGTCATAATGATGGTTGATGATGGAGCGCGCTTTGCAAAGCTGCTCGCAATGATGCAGGCGCCAGCGTGCGTAAGCCCAAGTGCGCTTACGTATTTCGCGTTATCGAAAAAAGAGAGGTGTTTGGGACCCGCACTATGCAGCGGCCGAATATCTTCGATCTCACGATCCCTGTCCGCGCCCTCGCTCAGCGTAGCGCCGATCGCCTGAGCGATGACATCGATGGTGAAAGGACCTGCGCGATCAAAGAAGCCTGGATGTATCATGCTCGTTCACTGCTTAGAGGCGTTTGCGCCTCGGCTCGGATCCAAGAACGCTAGCAGAAGGCCAGTAGGCTGTCAGAAAGATTTCAGAGCGACGGTGGGATCGAGTACCTTCAGGCCTCGGCATCACGATCTTGAAGATGAAAAAAGGTGCCGAATATTTAAAAAAAAGTCCATAAAACACGATGCAATTGTGACTGCAGATTTCCAAGGCCGGTCTTTTCGCGAAGCGATCAGAGATAGCTGGACTTTCCCCCGAATGAGACTACAAATGAAAATACTAAATGAGATTACGGCAAAATCATCGCTAAGGGTTTTCTGCACCCGCGCTCAATGGGACGGTTAGGGCTTATCAAGCAAAGCCTGTACGAAGATAGGAGCTGCCGCTTCGCAGTCCTCGTTCCAGACCATCAAAGCCGACGATAAAACGGTCTGAAGCAGCATCATTATCGCCGCGATAAACCTGCGAGGGGCTGGAAGGCCGAGTAAGCGGCAAATTCCTTCGTCGAGCCGCTGGTTGATCGGGCAAAGGATTTCATCATGTTTCAAAATGTCATGCGCGTCACGCGCTCGTCGGAAAAATCTTGGAGCGTCGAGAGCGGCCACATACGGGCCAGCAAGCAAGATTTCCGCCTCAAGGACCACGCCATTGCCTACACGCGCGCGATGTCATGATCGAAGCAATTGACACTTTTTATAGATAACGACAGCGGCACTCCTGTGCGCCAATCACGCGAGAGCCTGACATATCCCATACGTCTGGATTGAGAACGACGACCCGACCATCGACACAAATTGCAACATAAGCAGCCTGGAAAGAGGATCACGCCATTGAGCGCGAGAACAGATGCCCTTAGCCATCGAGGAGCAAAGCATACCTGCACCAATATTGTGTGTGGCCGCCGTTTTTACGACCTGAACAAGCTTCCAACGCCTTGTCCATATTGCGGGGCTGTCCATTCTGCGCCTAAACCGGTTTTGCCAGCGCCAAACTCCAACGGCCGGTCGTCGCGGTACCCATCCTTCAAAGTGCAGCTGAACGCGAGATCACTCGAGGTTCTGCCTCCGCTGGCCGACCTTCCTGTGACAGACACAGACGGTGAGGATCCCGCCGCTACGGCTGGGGAGGAAATTCCCGAACTTGAGGAAGAAGAGGACGATACCGTCGCGCCACGCATAGGCGACCGGGGGGATGCATGATCTGCAGATAGGCCATGATCGTCCTGGCTCGATTGCGGCCGCAACGTTTCATGGCACAGCTGCTTGCGAGGCTACTGTAACAGCTCCCGCCGCCGCCGCGATCTTCGGCACGACGCTCATCACGCTCATTCCTGGCGTACACTATATGCGATTGGCGATACCGAGGAAGAGCGCCGAGCGTTCGGGGACCTGCAGAGCTTTCTGAGCCGTGAATTCGCCGTCACCTCGTTTCCGTACCAGTGGACGAACGAAGACTTCCAACCGATGGATTCGTTGCCATTTATCGGGCCTCCGACTGCCGAATCACTGCATCTCCACGTCGCTACTGGCTTTAACGCCTGGGGCATCACGACAGGGACCACCGCGGCGGTATTCATCCGCGACGCCATCCTTGGCCACAACAAAGCGGAAGAGGGCGCAAGTTGGTCTGTCTCTCTAGAAAGGAGACAAATCATGGAACAGGAAAATTCTTCGTCACTTTCAAGGCCAGTCCGCGTCCCGTGGAACAAAGGCAAGTGGGTGGCGAGCATCGGATTGGATTCCGCGAAATTCGGCGCCAATGTGTTAATCGGCACACCACAGATCGTGCGAAGGTGGCGTAACTCGCGCCTCAGAACGCGAGTATCAATTGCTCCCCCGCAATCGGAGTCCGATTTTTGCGCCCCAGCCAAGGCGAGCGTTCTGCTCCGCAAGCGTTAGGCGCGGAGCGATCCGGCAATCACCGCTGAAAAGCGTCCGTAAAAGATCCGGGCAATTGCATTCCTGGCTGCGGTGCAGCAGCACGATATGATCTGGCAGACGGCGCGCGCGGTCGAGGATCTTGCGGATGGCGTTAAATGCCTGAGGATTGGAGAGATGGCCGTGTCCACCGGTGATGCGGCGCTTCAGGCACCATGGGCGGCCGCTATCGACCTGCATCTGAGGATCATAATTGGACTCGAACGCAATACAATCGAGATCGCGGAAACGGTCGAACAGGTAACGAGGCACGTGTCCGAGATCAGTGGCATAGCCGACGCGATAGTTGAAACCGTCGATGACGAAGCCATGAGACCCAAGGGTGTCGTGAGCGAAGTGGATCGGATCACAGCTTAGACCGTCGATTGGCGAGAAGGGCGCGGAGTCGAAAGACCGGATGAGCGGCACGAGTTCCGGGAAACTCAGCGCGAGACCAGCGACCTTATTTACGTGACAATGGACGGGAATGTTCAGGCGCAGGAGGGTCGAAGACCATCGGGGAGAGAAGTGATCTCCGTCCAGATGAGTCAGACAAAGCGCCATTATGTCGGTTAGATGGACCCCCGTTCCCTCCAGCCGTTTGGAGAGCGAGCGCGGACCAATGCCAGCGTCAATAAGCAAGACGCCGCCCGGCGAGCGAACGATCGCCGCATTCCCAGCCGAGCCGCTGGCAAGGATGCAGAGTTCGAGCGACATCGATCTCCCTGAGTCTTCACAAGGTCAATAGCCAGCGGGTGGGCGCCCGCGAAGGATGCCTGCAGCTGAAATGCGTCGATATTCTGTTAAGCTGTTGCCGCAACGGCAGTGGCGGCTTCTTCGCACGTAGTTCGGCCGGTTCTATTTACTCCCGCTCTTACCCCCAACCTGACGTAGTGTTTGGATGCATCGAAGCGCTGCTTCGGGGCGGGACGATATCCGCTTCTGGGACCAACCGTCGATTGGCCGAGACAGCGATGGGCCAATAGGCGACGAAGCTGCCAGCGGGATCGCGACGTCTATAGTTGGAACTGCGCCAACGTACACTCACATCGCCCAACAAGGCACTTGAGTGGACGACAACGAGTAAGCGTGGCAATCATACGGCCCCGATCAATCAAAAGAAGACGGCATTGAAAGAAACCTCCGCTTTCATCCATCCTGAACATCCGTTCTTCGACATCATTGAGCAAGCTTATCGCGCGTTCGCCTGCCCAAAGCCGAAGGACACCGGCGTTTGCAAGCGGTGCTGTATGGAGGCGGACATTGAAGCTGATTTCTTCAAACCAGATATACGACAACTCCCACTCAGCTATGTTCGCGATTGGTACTTTGCTGCTTGTGATCGGGGCGGGGTGCCGCAAGAGACATGGAAGTACCTGCTTCCTCGTATCCTCGAGATACTGGCCGCTGGCGAGGACGTGAGTAATACAGGCTTGGAAGTGAGTTTCTGCCGCTTTGAAACCGGTAATCCCAAAAACTGGTCCGCTAAAGAATGGGCCGTGCTTGATCGTTTTCAGCGGGCTTATCTTCACCAGCACCTTATTGAAAGTGGGCAACGCCTTCTGGACGACGTGATTTGTATGTTCAGGTGCGGCGGCTGGTCGCTTGCGAATTTGTTGCATCAGGTTGCATCAGTTTCCGACAAAGAACTCGCGCTGCGTTTGTGGCACGACTGGTGCTCTTGGTGCGCGCCGGGAAACGAACGCATTTGGATTACAGCTTTTTGGGATGAGCCCGACAAATCGACGATTTTTGAATTCTACTCGTCCCGAGAAATATATCGCAGAATGGAGGCGTTGGCTCTCTCCGATGCCGATGCGGACCTCGCTGCAAAGGCTTCTGCGGTCGTTAGCGTTATCGAAGCCAGCGCCACTTGGTACCACAAGCATGCTTGAAGCCTCCTCCGCGTTGTCGTCTCTGCCTTCGACAGGTCAGGGGCAGACATCGCCGGTCTGTTCGTATAACGACCCCTCAGCATCCGAAAGCGGACGCGGGCTAGGCTAGTCTAAAGCGCTGAGCCACTCTTGCCTTGATGTCTGCAATGGGACCAACCGTCGAGGCTGTCGAAACGCCGACGCTTCTCGGCCTTTGGTTGCCTGTGTTCGATGTTATCGGATAGCCACCGTGGACAGGGCGGCGAGTCGGGCCAGGAGCGGCCGTCGTCCAGCCGGAAATCAAGAAGACCAACAGCATGTGATCAAATGAGCCGTCGTCGCGGCCCCACGCCCACCACCAAAGAAACTCATCGAAGCCGGTTCACGATCTGCAACGCGATCCACGATCCCAGCAGCATGAGAAGCATCATGCCGGCCAAGTCGACATAAAGTAGGGGGTGTCGGGTCTCCGCGAGCGACCCGACGTTTAGGTGTGTGAGTATCGGCTCCAAGATCAAATTGCTGAGTTCGGCAGCCAAGAAGGCGCCGACGAGCGAGACCGGGATGTTGACGATCCAGCCGAGCACACCGCGCTTGTTCGACCATGCCTCGTGAATGCCAACGGCCAGCGCAGCGGCGAGGGTGACAGACGCGTTCTCACACGACCAAGACCCGAAGAGGACTCACATGGAGTGGCTGTAACGTCCTTGCGGCGCGAGCGCGACGCCTATACGCTTCGGTCACGCCGAGGAGACAACCTATTCCATGCGCACAAAGCACATAATGATCTTCGGAGCCGTGGCCTGCATTCTGGCGATGCTGGCGTATCTGTTTGTATTCGCGGATGCACCGATTGCCAATCTCCAACCGCCGCAAAGCAATCCCACGGCGCAGTAGCTCGGCCGCGTGAGGAAGAGAGGGAGCCCGAGCGATGTCGACATCCGTTCCCTCGCCGCCAACAACAGCCAAAGCCAATAATGTGGAGGGCTCGGGCCAGATCGGCCTTGTGGCGGCTGCATCCGTCGGCATCGGCGGCATGGTCGGCGCCGGCATCTTCTCGATCCTCGGCGTCGTCGCTCAGGCGGCCGGCAACGCCATGTGGATCTCCTTCGCCATCGGCGGCGTGGTGGCCCTGCTCTCCACGTATTCCTACGCGAGGCTCGGTGCAACCTTCCCTTCTCGGGGCGGGGCTGTGCACTTCCTCGTCAAGAGTGTCGGCGACGGCGTGCTCGCGGGCGGCATCAACCTTTTCATGTGGGCGGGCTACATCATTTCGCTCGCACTCTACGCCACGGCGTTCGGCAGCTACGGTGCGACCTTCATCACCAATGATCCCTCGTTGCTCTTGCGTGACGCGCTGGCGGTCGGCTCGGTCGTGGCGCTGACAATCGTCAACGCCTTCGGGGCGAAGGTCGTGGGCCGCGGCGAGACGTTCATCGTCGCCGTGAAGATTGCCATTCTGGTGCTGTTCGCTGTGGTTGGCCTCTGGTTCGTGAAAGCAGAGAATCTTTCACCCGCGCTATGGCCGCCAGCGCAATCGGTGCTGTTTGGCGCCGGCGTGCTGTTCATCGGGTACGAGGGATTCGGGCTCGTGACCAACGCAGCGGCCGACATGCGCAATCCGCGGAAGACGCTGCCGCGCGCGCTCTATGTGGCCGTGCTCCTCGTGATTGCGCTCTATCTTGTGGTTGCGGTGACCGTTACGGGCAACCTGACCAACGCCGAGATCGCACGCGCCAGCGACTACGCGCTCGCCGAAGCGGCGAGGCCTTTTCTGGGAGATTCCGGATTCCATCTCATTGCCGTTGCAGCACTCTTCTCGACTGCCTCGGCCATCAACGCTACGCTCTTCGGCTCGGCCAACGTCTGCTACATGATTGCACGCGACGGCGAACTGCCGGCGGAACTGACGCGGACAGCGTGGGAAAGCGCCACCGGCGGGCTCCTGCTCACTGCGGGGCTTGTGGTGTTGATGATCCTCTGCTTTGACCTGTCAGGCATCGCCATGATGGGCAGCGCTGCGTTTTTGCTCGTCTATGCTGCAGTGAATGCGGGCCACCTGCGTGTTCTCAGTGAGACAGGCGCCAACGCCTTCATCGTCTGGATGTCGCTTATTACATGCGTCGCGATGTTCGTGATCTTGAGCGTCTATGCCTATCAGCAGCAGCCCGCCGCTCTGTTGGCGCTCGTGACCATCGGCGCGGCGTCGTTCTTGGCTGAATGGGTCTTCCGGCGCCGGACGGGACGACGCATTGCGACTGACGCGTAGCGACATCCGGGTCGACCATGCTGCAGCATGCAGTGATCCATCCCCAAAGAAGCAGACCTGTCCCCGTCAGGATCGATTGATCTGATTGCGCGCAGACGCATAGAGTGCCACCAGCGCGCCGCCCCGACAGCGGCTATGGCGGCAATAGCAATCCAGTGAACCGGCCGTAGCTTCACCCCCCACCTCTTCACGCACAGCTGAAATCATCGCTCCGCATCGGCATACAGATACTTCTGAAACCCCACAAACGTCTTCCGAATACGCGCGATGCTCCCAAGCTCGCGCGTCGCGTCGTTCATGGTGCGGTACTTCAACGTAAGCAGACCGAAAAAATCTCTCTTTACACACCTGCTGATCTAAACAACGTTGGCTGCCAACAAGGAGCTTAGCCCAACATCGAAAGCTGGAGCAAGATCGAGCGCGCGCTCGAACTCCACGTCTACCCGGAGTGGGGCGGGTGCAACATCGCCGACATCCGCCGCCGAGACGTGCACGAGCTTCTCGACGGCCTCGTCGAGAAGGGCAAGACAGGCACCGCGACCGACGTCAGAAAGCACCTCTCGCGGCTCTTCAACTGGGCCATCGACCGCGAGATCATCGCCGAGAACCCGCTTTCGGGCCTGAAGCGCAAGGACCTGCAGTACAAGGCCGACGCCGGACGCGCGCTCACTGACGACGAACTCCGCGCCATCTGGCGGGCTGCGGATCGGATGACGTATCCGTTCGGGCCGTACTTCAAGCTGATGATCCTGACCGGCCAGCGCCGCAATGAGGTGCCGGCTGGGATGAAGCACTTCCCAATTGCGACCAACCATTGCGGCCTGCGCCGGACCTACATCAGCGGCATCGAACGCGGGGTGCGCAACCCCACCGTCGTCATCCTCGACAAGATCGCAAAAGCGTTGAAGGTGCCGGCTGGAGCACTGCTTGATGAGGTGAGAGGGGTTTCCAGAAGATCCTGAACGATCCTCCGGGTGTCATGAGCCCGACAATGCGAGTCCGACGGACGCCAGTTGATGTCCGATTTGCCGAGGAAGCGGACGTCAGTGTCGACCCGCTTTTGGGCCTGGGCCTTACCTGTGTCGACGTCTGCTAAACAGACGAAAGCAACTTGTCTAAAGGCCTCAGTCCGCCGCTCACGCCGTCAGCGACGGCAAAGCATGAGATCAGACCAGCGCCGCGCAGCACCCCGCTGAAGACGCGTTCTCCCGAACGAGAGCACTTTGAAACACCGAGCCCCGGCGGTCAAATGAAGGGAATGGGAACGTTTGGGTATACCCGTTAGATGTTGCTCACGCGCAATATGCGCGTCATGCGAGAGCCTTTGCATCTTCATACAGCTTACGAAGATGAGCATCCGACATGTCCATGATGGGCTCGTACATGAACGAGTTAAGGTGGATGTTCTCCGGCGTCATCAATGCGACGCGGTCTAAGACGGCGAGGGACGCCGTCTCGGCTGGAAATCTTGCGCGGAATTCCTTCACAAGCGCTCCGGTTTGGTTCGACGTAATGGCATCTGTTACCGCTGCATCGTTGATTTTCTGCACCATGAAATGCTCTGCCTTAAGCCTTGAGGCTATCGACAAGACAATCTTGTTCTCGAAATTGATGCCGTCTGCGGCCTTCAGACAGCTCTCAGCTTCAGCGTAGATCTGATCGACCGCGCGTGTGGCGGCGGCAGGAAGCGGCAGCGCAGGTGTGAAGAGCCGGTTGTAAATCTCGAATAGCTCCGTATCGGTTACCTGATCGGTTGCGCCCATCCAGTGAAGCAGCGCGGTCAGTCGAAGATAGTCGGCATCGCTCTCCCCCCGCGTGTACTCGACAAGATTCCGCATGAAGGGGATCGCCGCGATACGCTTCTTGATATCCGCACTGAAATTCGGCTTCCAATCGTTGACGAAGACGTTCTTGATCCCAACAGCTGGCTCGAGGGTCATGCCCATGGCGTCTTTCAGGACATAAAGGCAGTTGCCGTACCCGACAAAACGGCTGCAGAGCGTGCGGAAGAAATCGAAGTTATGGGTCAGAATGATCAGCTTGCAGTTGCCGGATTCCGAAATGTCGCGCAGGTATTGGATGATCGCAAACTTGTTCTTGTAGTCGAACGAGTCAGCGATATCATCCACGATGAGGATCGTCTCTTCCTTCGCCGCCCGCCGCGCTTCGATCTCGAAGATCACGTTAAGAACATAGAGCGCCTTTTTTTCTCCCGTGCTGAGCACCTGTAGCAGATCGGCGCGTTCCACCTGAGCCTCACCGCCCTCGTCAAAGAATGTAAAGCCTAGGGTCAGCATGGGCTCCTGCCCAAGAATCACCGAGGTACGATTGATCGCTTCCAGCTTGAACGGTACGAAGAACCTGCTGTTGAAGATGTCGATCACATCTTCCCATTGCGTACGCTCCTTGGATGCGGCCTCCTCGATTTCCCGCCGGCGCTTTTCCGTGCCTTGATACTTGGCAACCAAATCTTCAAAGAGCGCTCGGTTTTCGACGAAGTACGATTTCCACACTTTTTCTTGAAGCTCAGCCATGTTGGCCAGCTCCGGCAGCAGGAACTCATTGTCGCAGAGGTATTCATAATACTGGCGCATGCCGGCGTTCTTGTTGAGAAGTTTGTCAATCTCCGAAAATTTCTTACGAAGATCGGCATCGTCCGTAATCGCCTTCTTTTCGTCGGCAATGAGCTTCTCGAGATCCTTTTCGTTTGAGATGTCTTGCGCAGCGTCTGCGTTCAAACGCAGGGTGTGCTTCGCTTTGAAGAACCCGTTGTCCGCAAGTGACTTGGCGATAGTCGAGGCGTTATGATAATTGAACACGCCTTTCTTGAAATAGGTCGAAGCTGCCAGAAGCTCGTTGTACTTCTTGATATAGCCGTCAATCAGCGACTTGAAGTCTTTCGTACTCAGAAACTCCGCCGCTTTCTCATCGAACACCAAGTCGTAGGCGATCTTTGCGAAGGGAGATTCCTTTTCCTCCTTCACCTCATCGCTGACTCGTACGATCGCCTTGAAAAATTCATCGTCCCGCTTAGTGAACGTTGCTGATATCTCAGCGGCGAGGTCCCGCTTAGATTTTGACGCTTCCTTCATCGCGGCCAAGAATGCATCCTTTGAAGCGTTGATGTCGGCGTAGAGAGCCTCGTATTCTTTGCGGAGCTCAGCATTCACCAGCAACGTGGAGGTCTTCTCAGAGTACCCAAGCACCTCGTCATACGGGAGCACCACAAGGATTTGGCCAGCGTCGAGATCTGCACCAGTGTCATCGACAATGGTCGCTGAGGATGGCCTATCTGGAAAAATTTTGTCCGACGGCGCTTGGCCGTTGGCTAGGTCGGAAAACGTCTTTGCGAATGAGGATTTCATAACGCCGTTCGGCGCATAGATCGCGTAAGCGCTCCGCTTACTAAAATCAAATTCAGCCGAAAGGTTCTTGATGCCGTAGCAATGCTCGAGTTTGACCGACAATTTCTTCACAGCGTCCCCCAATAGGATACTTTTGTAGTATTATTACAGGATCAGTTCCCCGCGCCGAGGAAGAATCATATTTTAAAGCAATAATTCGAGGGCGGCTCCTTGCAGGACCGCGCTCTATCGCGAACCCGCGACGGAGCCGAAGGCGTCTCCGCCCTTTCGGGTGACGATCGCTGCCGCGAACATCCGGAAAATCTCGTCGCCTGCTCACGGCCCAGCAGCTTGCATGAGCTCTTCTCCCGCGCGAGTGGGTTCTTTCATTGTACGCGTGTTCGAGCCAGTCGCTCTCATGCGGTGAGCCCAGAGACCTCTGCATCACACCTTTTGAGCGGCCCCTCACTGGGACGCACGTGACGGCCGGTCTGCCTCCGAAAGCTGACGTCGACAAGCTTACATGGTTCGAGCAAACGCAGTCGTCCGCCGACTTCTGCATATGGGACAAATTCATTTGTGCGGCGCGCTAACCCGTGAGGCGGCCACGGCCGCTTCCGGGACCGAGCATCGGTCGCAGGCGGCTTGGCCTGCCGAGACCCGCGATCATCCGATGGCCGCCATCAGGGTGCCGTCGCTTAGGGCCAAGAGCGGTAGCCGAATGCGAACGGGCGGGACAGCAGCTTCGACGCACGATAGCGTCATGCAATCACTTGGAGCCTTACGATGACCATCACCATCACCACCTTCGAACGCTCGCTAGACCAAGGCGCGGGACTGGCGCGGAAGAGGCGCATCTGGCGCGCAATCCATTCGGCCAGATACCGACCTATGAGGAAGGTGATCTCACGCTTTTCGAATCCGGCGCGATCGTGTTGCACATCGCCGAGCGCTTTCCGGGCCTGCTGCCGAAGGATGCGAATGCGCGGGCGCGGGCGATCATGTGGATGTTCGCCGGGCTCTCCACGGTGGAGCCGCCGATCATCGATCGCGACGTCGTCGAGTATTTTGAGGACGGCAAGAGCTGGCAAAGCGAGCGATTCGCCATGGTCGATGAGCGCATTCGCGGACGGCTGAATCAAATTGCGGCGCGCATGGGCGACAGCGAATGGCTAGATGGCGCGTTTAGCGCGGCCGACATCATCATGGTGCATGTGCTGCGTAGATTGGAAGGCTCGGGGCTGCTGGAAGAATACCCAACCCTCGCCGCCTACATCGCGCGGGCAGAGGCGCGGCCCGCGTACAAGCGCGCGTTCGCAGCGCAGAAGGCGGTGTTTGAGGCGCACAGATAGGCGCGGAACGGAGTGCTGCGGCATGGCGAAGCTCGTCTTTGGAATGAACATGTCGGCCAGCGCGATAGAAGCCTGCTCGTAGGTGCTCGGCTCAGCGTCGCGGTACATATCGGCAGCATGTCCGATTGAGCCTCGTATCGTGACGCCGAGTATAGAAACTTCGCCGTTGGATAGATCGATGAGGCGCTTCTTTGCGAGCACCTGAAGCAAGCCGGTCAGCTCGTGTCGAGGATTGAGACTGATGCCACCGCAATTGCTCGAACTTCCAACTTAGGCAGAGTAATCTGATTTGTCTGCCCGAGTTTTGTGAGTAGCGTCGCAGCTTTCGCGACTTCATCGATGGCAGGAAATTCGGCAGGTCCGTTTGAATCCAATACGACCTTCCGGCCGTGATGAATTACCCAGGCTCCTATGATTTCTTTCTTTTTTTCCGCCATCAAATCCTCGTCGCTATTCCGCAAAGTAGTCTGAGGCACGCAGATGTTCGCAGTACTTTTACCGCAACAGCTCCCGCCTGAAAATCGTTGGTCGATATGATGTAACCCCGGACCACGTCAACCATCCCACGGGGAAGAGTGAGCGTCCCGCCATTCTGCGTGTTCATCCCGCACTCGGCGAGAATCGCGATTACGATCTAACTCGCCTACGCGCTTGGCGAAAAGCAGCGTGACGGGAAGACGCGAGACGCCTTCGCTGGAATTCCAGTTCATCTTGGTGGGCGCGAGCGGAGCCGATTTCCAACGAAGCCGGGGATGTGCATGTCTGGGTACTCGTTTCACCAGGGAACATAGCCGGCGGTGCATAGATAAGAGTGCTCATCAGGAGTACAGAGAGTGCCGCGCCATGGTTCCTGCAAGCCCTTACGAACCATGCGGAATGGCGTGCTACGCATCCAGATGAGATAGCAGGCCGCGACGCGACCTTTTTGGCCCGGCAAGAAAGCCCGCAACTTGGTAGCCGGTCGTCTTATGAATAACGACGCGATCTGGAAGAATGCCTGCGTCCTCGACAAGATTGCGCTCGGTGTACTGCTCCGCCTTGCCGTGCAGCCAATGATCTGCGCCCACGCAAAAGCTGAACAGAAATCATTCGGACTTCGATTGACCTCGGCGACGTAGCGGATGTGCGGGAGCTTGTCGTTCAGCACCTTGGGAGGCAGATGTCGAAATTAGTGAGAACCTTCTGCCGTCAGCCTATCGCATTGACAGCAACGGCCACTATGAAGAGGAAAACATCTAGATCGTTTGTCGCTTCGTGAACTTCTGGAAGCGCGATAGTGCCAGCCTTCCCTACACGTCGTCCCGGCGGCAAGCTGGGCGCCATCGCCGACCGCCTCGCCGGCAAGACTGGCGCGACGGTCGATATGAACTGATCGCGGTCACCGGCTGGCAGAGACACCCGGTCCTCGGCGCGCTGAAGACAAACGCTTACAGCGCTTGAGCCCGTTTGGCTTATCGGCACATACGCACAATTGGCTGACTTCCCTGGGTGCAGCCGAAGCTACTGATTTCCAAATAATGCTTGAAACCTCACGACAGCAAAGCTACGTTTTTTTTGGAAGGACGACCTTCCCTTCAGAAAAAAAAGTCCGGGACGGCCCGGCCCAACAAAGGGCTGAGTATGGCCAGGATTTATCTTTTTGTCGCCCAGCTATCGAAGCAAGCCTGGGCTTATTCGGCGGAAAGAGCAGTCGGGTTTACCGACTATCTGCCTCTCGCAATGACTATCATCTTGCTGCTTGCGAGCTTGGCTGTTCCGTCAGTCCCAACGGGGACATCGCCGTTCGATGCGACCTGGATCGCACTAGGCCCGATATGCGCGCTGCCAACTGGCCAAATGCTTTTATCTCAATCGGCCAAGTCGCTGCGTCGGCGTACCGCGACGCAGTTCTCAAGCTATCGGTGATTTCCATGCAGTATCCTAATTCAGCCGGCGGCATTCGCGCAGTGAAATCTGCTGGTATGTGGGACGTGTTCTTTTCTCTGAGAGGATCGCTGCCAAGGGGTGTTTGGTATCCAGCTATGATCGCGGCGATGTCTGCCTTCGTGGTGGGGATTTTATTTTACTGCCGCAACGCCGAGGGTTGGTTCGCCTTGCCATCAACACCGCCCGGCTGGGTCGCATTCTTCAGTTGGTGCCTGGGTTTTTCGATCGTCGTGGCGCTCCTGTGTGCCAAGCGGCTTCTGGATATCCCAAGACCCGCTTGGCTGGCGATACCTTTACTGCTGACTGGCTTACTTGGCGCACTTGCGCTCGCTTTCCAAGCACACACGGTCGGGACGGCACTGGCGGTGATGACCTTATTCCATGCGATAGCGGCGCTTCCCGCCCTCATCGCCTGCGCAATCTATGATCCCGATGACAACTAAGGAAAAAGCTTTTGTGTCTTTTCGGCGCTAAGGGAGGCTGCCCTGACTGAAACACCCATTCTGGAGTTGCGAAGCGTGGCGATTGGCGGTCTGACTGCCGTGAATAATCGCCGCTTATAGAATTCGCACATGGGTTGGGGTATCGCCAACGTAATCGTAATCCAGATCACAAGAAAACACACTGAGCCAGCGGATATGAATAAAGCCGAGACCGCGGTAGCCGCTCAAAGCCCCGCGATCAATCAGGGGTCTCGCTAGCTCGAATTCAACCCGAAAGCCTGCGACTGTCCAGACGCCCGAACCGGCACAAGCTCCCGCAAGGCCACGTCCCAGCGGCAAGCTGGGTATCATCATCGACCACCTGACCGCCAAGAATGGCGCGACTGCCGATGAGCTGGTCGCGGCCACCGGCTGGCAGCGGCACTCGGTGCTCGGCGCCTTGAGCCGATTGAGGTCACGTGGCTTTGCCATGCAGCTCGACGTCCACGCCAACCGGAAGGCCTACCGGCTCGACAACACGGCCAAGCCAGCAACGCAATCGCGAGCGAGGGACTGAGCCATGTCAGATCCGGATCTCGCAGAAATCCCGTCCTCAAATGCCGGTGCGCGCAAGCGCGCCGACCTCGACGCGCTGAATGTCCAGTTGGCTGCCCTGTCCGGGATGGACGTGTCCGAACTGCGAGCGGAATGGCGCCGCCTCTATCGCTCCCATCCACCCAAGTTGCTGCGCCGGGATCTGCTCGAGTTGGGCGTCGCGTGGAAGCTGCAGGAGCGCGTACTGGGCGGGCTCAGTGCCGCGACCAAGCGCCAGCTCGCCGAGTTGGCAAGGACGATGTCGGAAAAATCCGATCTCGCCCAGGTACGCACCCTTACTTTGAAACCTGGCGCACGCCTCATCCGCGAATGGAACGGCGAGACGCATGAGGTCCTGGTAACCGAGGACGGTTTCCAGTGGCGTGGCAAGACCTGGGCATCGCTGTCGGTGATCGCGCGCGAGATGACCGGAACCCAGTGGTCAGGCCCGCGCTTCTTCGGCCTCAAGGCGGGGCGAACCGATGGCTAGGGCGCTTCACGTCGAGACGATGCGCAGGACTTTGGCCGATCGTACACCAGCACCTTCGATGGCGTGTGGCGGTTTTCGGCAGGCCCATCGACAGAATTCCGGCGCCTCGGCTCCGACAACGGTACCACTGGAAATCCGATAGGAGACTTTCGACGGCGCAGCGCCCCAACAACGGCATCAAAGTGGTCTCTGCGGCGGTCGCACGATTGGGACGCGTGTAACCCTCGGCAACTACGGACAGAGTTCAAACTCCACCCACAAACACAAAAAATCGTAGAGAATCAATAGGTTATGGCGGAGAGGGAGGGATTCGAACCCCCGGTACCCTTGCGAGTACTCCGCATTTCGAGTGCGGCGCGATCGACCACTCTGCCACCTCTCCTGGTGCCCGTGGTGCCCTCAAGGCAGGACCCGGCTTGTAGCTTCTCGGGACAGGCTGCGCAAGCGCAACGTGGCGACGTTGCGCGCGTCCGCGATCAGTTGGATATGCGCCAGGAAAGATCGAGTGTTTCGGTCGCAGGCCGGCCCTGCTCGTAACCTCGCGCCAGCATGCGCCCGGACGCGGCGTCCGCCACCATGGCAAGGCGCGTGCGCGCGTTGAGAACGGGCGGAGCAAGCCAGCCGAAGCCACCGTCGAACTCCGGCGCAACGCCCGCCATCATGCGCGCCCGGCCCGGACTATCGATCCCGCGCGCATGTCCATACCAGCCCGCAGCCTCCCAATGGTTGGCGGCAACCTGGGCACCTTCCCGGATGCGGAAGTCGGTCTCCGTGCGCTCGATGACCGCAAGCTCGTTTGGCCGAATGCCTGCCAGAGAGAAGATCCCCGGAGTCGAGACCGGCGTGTGGCAGAGCATCTGCTTGGCGCGCGCGAACGTCTCGGCGTGCTCGCTCACCTCGCGCAGCAGGTGGGCCGGCGTGCCATGCGGCATGCCCCAGACGCGGCGGCGGCCAGATGCCCAATCGCAATAATAGAGCCCCGATGATTTTCGCATCGGGGCCTGGTTGAGGGCGGCCGAGAAGCGTTGCGGCGCCATCACCTGGAGCACCCCCGAATAGCCGGGCCAGGTGAGGACCGCAAAAGGTCCTGCCGGCGCGCCCGTAACGCGAGCCCCTACCAGATTGCGGCCCAGGCCTGGTGTCAGCCAGTCGAGCACACGAATGAGCCGGGCGGACGAGCCGTCCTGGCTTGGAGCCACGCGGCAGGTGCAACCCCACTCGTAATTGATGGAGAAGAAGTAGGCCCCGGGGCGGCATAGCGCTCGGGCGATCTCGTCGATCTCGTGCAGGTGCGGATCGCCGTTGCGGACCAACCAGGCGCGGGTGACTTTGTCCAACATCGAAAGCGCGCGCGCCGGATAGCGCCGCGTTGCCAGATCGAACAGGTTATTGGCGCGGGCCCGAAAGCGCGTCAGCGTGACAATCGGAAAGTCCCGTCCCGTTTCTATGACTGGAATCGCTGGCAGCAGCTTCCCTTCGGGCGAGCCGTCGCCAAGGCCATCTTTATGGCCACCCACCCTGATCGCGCCGCTCTTGAGTTGGTTGAACATCTTTCCGTCGTCGCCGTTTCCGCCACGTGACATATGGCGGAGCTTCAGTCCTTTCCAAGACCGAAGTACGACGTCAGCAGGAAGATTGTGCGAAGGAAAAGCGGCCGCCCGGAGAAGTCACGGGGGGCAAATTGTCCAACCGCCGCCCCTCTGAAACCCCCACGTCCGGCGATCGGGTGGCTTCTTGGAACGGCGGTTGGAACAGGGTCAATTAATAACTGACCGCCGATTATGCGCTTTGACGTGAATCAATCACCCGCTTCATTGATTTGGATGGAATTGACAACAGGCCTAAAACTCGACAAAAGATGCCTCCAACGCGACGGCGTCCCGCCAGTCGCGCTTAATGCGCTGCCCGAGGCTTTTGCTGAAAATTCGGCAACTCATTGAAAGTCCGCTCTTTTAGAGGAGCGGCGCCACAGGGCGCGGACAAAGAGAAGGATGAACTCCATGTACGCTGTCATAAAGACAGGCGGAAAGCAGTACCGCGTCGCCAAAGACGACATCGTCACCATTGAGCGGATCTCTGGCGACACGGGCGCCACGATCGAATTCAGCGAGGTTCTCCTCGTCGGCTCGGGCGCGGACGTCAGGGTCGGCACGCCGGTCGTGTCGGGCGCCAAGGTCACCGCCGAACTCGTCGAGCAGACGCGCGGTCCCAAGCTCATCGCTTTCAAGAAGCGCCGCCGCAAGAATTCCCGCCGCAAGAAGGGCCACCGCCAGGACCTTTCAACCGTGCGCATCACGAACATCACTGGCGCCTGAGCGGCCGCTAGATCACACGAGGACTTTGAACGATGGCACAAAAGAAAGCAGGCGGCTCGACTAAGAACGGCCGCGACTCAGAATCGAAACGCCTTGGCATCAAGCGCTACGGCGGTGAGCACGTTATCCCGGGCAACATCCTGTGCCGCCAGCGCGGCACACAGTGGCATCCGGGCACGGGCGTTGGCATGGGCACGGATCATACGATCTTCGCCATGCAGGAAGGCACCGTCGAATTCGCCACAAAGCGCAACGGCCGCATCTTCATCTCCGTGCGCCCGATCAAGGCGGAAGCTGCCGAGTAACCCGGCAGGCTTCGATTAACAGTCCACGACATCGAGATCAGAGGGGATGGTGCGCCGTCCCCTCTTTCGTTTTGACCTCACTTGTTTGATTGGCATCGTCTCACTGTGTCGCAAACACCCTCCATTGCTGGCGAGCGGCTCAAGACGAAGCGGCTGGAACTGCGTGCGCTCTCGATGGATGATGCGCCCCGTATCGCGGCGCTTGCCGGCGTGTGGGAAATTGCCAGCATGACGGGGCGCATTCCATATCCCTATTCGACCGAGGACGCGCTTCATTGGGTGACAGGGCTGGCCGACGGCGAGATCGTTTACGGCATCACCTTGAATGGCGAGTTGATCGGCATCTGCGGCTACACTCCAGACGGCAAAGGCGCAGCCGAAGCCGGTTACTGGATCGGCCGGGCGTATTGGGGCAAAGGCTACGCCACCGAAGCGATGCGCGAGCTTATGGACCATGGCTTCCGGCGCGCAGGGATCCGGCGCTTTACCTGCTCGCATTTCACCGAGAACACAGGTTCGCAACGCGTCATCGCGAAACTTGGCTTTCGTCTGCTAGGCTTGAGTTCGGGCTGGTGCGCCGCGCGCGGCATGGATCTGCCCACCTTGCGATATGAACGCCGCCGTCCGTTGACGGCGCGACTGAAGGTATTTGCGTCATGAAGTTTCTGGACCAGGCGAAAATCTACGTGCGCTCGGGCGACGGCGGCAACGGCTGCATCGGCTTCCGCCGTGAGAAATTCATCGAGTTCGGCGGTCCCGACGGCGGAGATGGCGGACGCGGCGGCGACGTATGGATCGAATGCGTGCCCAACCTCAACACCCTCATCGATTACCGCTATCAGCAGCACTTCAAGGCCAAGAATGGCCAAGGTGGGATGGGGCAGAACCGCTCCGGTGCCAATGGTGACGACGTCGTCGTGAAGGTGCCGCCGGGGACTCAGGTCTTTGCCGAAGACAACGAGACTCTGATTGCCGATCTCACCAAGGCTGGCGAGCGCTTCATGATCGCCAAGGGCGGCAACGGCGGGTTCGGCAACGCGCACTTCAAGAGCGCAACCAATCAGGCGCCGCGCCATGCCAACCCAGGCCAACCTGGCCAGGAGCTGACGATCTGGCTGCGCCTGAAGCTGATTGCGGACGCGGGTCTTGTCGGTCTGCCCAATGCCGGCAAATCCACATTCCTCGCCGCCGTCTCGGCGGCCAAGCCGAAGATCGCCGGCTATCCCTTCACGACCCTGCATCCCAACCTCGGCGTCGTGCGCGCCGGCAACACCGACTTCGTGCTGGCCGATATTCCCGGCCTGATCGAAGGCGCGCACGAAGGTGCGGGCCTGGGCGATCGTTTCTTGGGTCATGTCGAACGCTGCCGCGTGCTTCTGCACTTGGTGGATGCGACGCAAGAGGACGTGGCGGGGGCCTACAAGGTGGTGCGCGGCGAGCTTAAGGCTTACAGCGCGGATTTGGCGAAGAAGAAGGAAATCGTGGCGCTGTCCAAGGCCGACGCGCTCGATGCCGAAGCGCTTGCCGCGAAGTCGGCCGAATTGAAGAGAGCCGCGCGCAAGACGCCTCTGGTGCTGTCGGCGGTTTCGGGTCAAGGCGTCAAGGAAGCACTTTATGCCCTGAGCCGCGAAATCGCCAAAGCCGGCACAAGCGAGAGCGAAGACGTAACGGACGACAAGCCCTGGCAACCTTAGCTGCCGGCTTAGTGGGCGTTGCGTGAACCCACTACAGGCCCAGAAGCTGGAAAGCCTGCAAGGCCCCGTGGGGCCCATCCAAGATGTACTGATGCAGCAGGGAGGGTCCATCCGTGAGATCTATGCCCATCGCGCTTTTCAGCATAGCCAACCAGCACGAACGCGAGAAACGAGGCGCAGCTCACGAGCATGAGCAGCACGGAATAGATGATCGCCACATGCCGGGCACGCAACTGAGCCTCGCGCGCCAAGCGTTCCAGTGACCGGCGCTCACGCCCCACCAGGAGGGTGACGTAGAAGCGGCGCCCGAAGAAGGGAATGCTGGCGCGATAGTCGATGGCATGGCGCGGCGGATCGGGGATGAGAGCATCCGAGATGCAGTCGAGCTGCTGCGGAGTGAGAGAGTCTCGCACGGCGGGTGGCAGCTTTGCCAGCATGCGCTCATATTGAAAGGGCCTGCGCACGGGACCGCGCGGCCGCTGCGATAATTCGATCCCGTCCGGCGTGATCCATCGTGGCCGGCTCGCCAGCTCATAATGATGAGCGGCCTGATGTATGGCTCGGGCCATGGCAAGCATCCATCGATATCCCCAGAGCACGCCGGGCTTCGGCTGCTCACGGATTTATACGGACACAACCTTAAGGTGCTCTAAACGCTAAAGTTGTGTTGCTTATGTTATTACCTTATTTTTGAGGTATTGTTGCCGTCTATGCGCCTGCCGAAGAGAAGGATCGCTGCAAGAGGCGCGAAGAAGCCGATGGCCATGGCGGTCATCAAGAGCATAGGCAGGTTTTCGTAACTCTCGCGATCCACGACCAGCATCATGTTGAGATACTTCGTCTGAAGCGCACCCGCGACAAGCGCGAGGTTCATCAAGGATGCCATCAACGCAAACCAGCTCGCCCGGCGGCCTGCCGGGGCATAGATGGCGCACAGCGTCAGGAGCGGGATCATCGAGAGCTGCGCAAAGGGCGAGGAGGCTGCCGTGTCGATGACGGCGATGGTGCGCGCACCGAACCCGAACATGCGCTGCGTCCACTCGTGCAGCCCGAGCGTCAGCCCAAGGCTTGGCAGCGACAGCAGCGTGGTAACGATCGTCAGCCACAGAAGAACCTTGGCGACGGGGCGGCGCGTAATGGCATCGGAAAAGAGCCAGGTGCCGATCAACGCCAGCGCGGTGCCGATCTGATTGAGCGTGCCCTGGAAGGCTTCGTCGAAGCCCAGCACATCGATGGTGAACCACGTATAGCCAGACCCCACCGACGGTGCCGCGCGGTACACGAAGATGATGATGGCGGCATAGAAGATCTTGCGCTTTGTCGCCTCGTCGAGATCTCCCACAACACGCACCAGCATGGCGATAACGACGGCCATGGAGACCGCGAACACGATCTCCTGATTATAGGGAACTTCAAGCATGCCAAGCGCCACGACCACCGCGCCGAATACGATGCCGCCACCCAGAATGCGCCAGTCGATGGGGCGGCTTTCGACTTTGTCGAGTTTGACGAGCATCGCGCCGCTCACGGAAATCACCGGAATGAGGAGCCCCATCAAGAAGACCGTCTCGTACGAATAGATGCTCGCGATCCATCCGGATATGCCAGCCACCGAGAACATTCCGAATGACAGGGCAAGCCGGCCCAGCACCTGCACCATGCCCAGGTCGCGGTTCACCTCCTCCTTGGGTCGCGGTGTGCCATCCGCATTGGTTCGTGCGACGACTTCCGTGCTCATGGCGTCGGCCGTCACGTCCTGCAACACGACGCCGACGATGTTGAGAAACGAGCCCAGGCGATAAATGTTCTCGGGGCTGGCAAATGTAAGCCAGCCGCCCGCCGCGCCAGCCAGCATCAGCAGACCTGCCGCAATGAACGCGCCGCCGATCAACACGTAGATGCGCCGCTGCGAGCCCAGAATCGGCACCGCGTCGACCAACTCGCCGAACACCATCTTGATGGTCCAGGGCAACGTGAGCCACACGGTCAAGGAGGCGAGTTCTGTCGGCGTGAGCGTGAGGTTCTTCTTGATCCAGAAGCTTTCGGCGACCGCAACGAGCCCCAGCGCACCATAGGCGAAATAGACCATGAGCAGCGGCAGGTATTGCCACCGGAAGGCCTGAATGGGATTGAGCAGCGCCTTCTTGAGCTGCCCTGCCCAATAGTTGCCGCGGGAGGCTTCATCTACCGCCGTCATGCACGTTTCCCTTCACGCGTCTCAGCCGGTGCGGACTGCGCCAACCCGTTAACCCCGGTCCTGCACCCTGAAACGCCTTTAATCGTGCTTTCACCTGTCAGGGAAACGCAGCGGCGGCAAGGGGGCTTGCCTCCAAGCGCGGCTTATGGCTTGTCGTGCCGAACCCAAAAGAATGTGTCGAGCCAATGTCCCGCCCTGCCGAGACCGCCAGTCACACGCCCGCGCGCCCTGAATGGGCGGCTGCGCGCCGCGTTGTCGTGAAGATAGGATCGGCGCTGCTCGTCGAGCGCAAAACGGGCCGATTGAAACGCGAATGGCTCGCCTCGCTGATGGACGATGTCGTCGAGCTTGCCAGCGCAGGCAAATCCGTCGTGCTGGTGTCCTCCGGCGCCATTGCACTCGGGCGCAATACGTTGAAGCTGCCCAAGGGACCGCTCGAGCTTGAGCAAAGCCAGGCGGCCGCCGCGGCCGGACAGATCAGCCTTGCGCACGCCTACCAGGAAATGGCGGAAAAGCGCGGCCTGATTGCCGCGCAGGTTCTTCTGACGCTTGGCGATACCGAGGAACGCCGCCGCTATCTCAATGCGCGCAACACGATCGAGACGCTCCTGTCGCTCAAGGCCATCCCCGTCGTGAACGAGAACGACACCGTGGCCACCACCGAGATCCGCTACGGCGACAACGACCGGCTCTCCGCCCGCGTGGCCTCGATGGTATCGGCCGACTGTCTCGTTTTGCTGTCGGATATCGACGGCCTTTACACCGCGCCGCCCAACGACGATCCCAACGCGCAGCACATCCCCCTCGTGACCGAGATTACGCCGCAGATCGAGGCCATGGCGGGCGACGCGGGAACCGAGCTTTCCAAAGGCGGCATGCGCACCAAGGTGGAGGCAGGCAAGATCGCGCTCGGCGCGGGCACCAACATGGTCATCACAACGGGCAAGGTGCTGAACCCGCTTCGGGCGATCTCAGAGGGCGCGAAGGTGACGTGGTTCCTCGCCAAGTCGGATCCCGTAACGGCCAAGAAGCGTTGGATCGCGGGACATCTGGAAGCGTTCGGCCAAGTGTTTGTGGACGCCGGTGCCGAGCGCGCCCTCTCCTCCGGCAAGAGTCTGCTGCCGGCGGGTGTGAAACGCGTGGAAGGCGACTTCGACCGCGGCGACGCGGTCATCATCCGCGCGCTCGACGGGCGGGAACTGGGTCGCGGGCTCATCGCCTATGCTTACGCCGACGCCATCCGCATCATCGGCAAGAAATCGAGCGAAATTGCCGATATCCTTGGCTTTGAAGGCCGTGATACGCTCATTCACCGCGATGATATGGCGCTGCACCGCAAGTAGCGGCGGAAAGGGCTCACTCCGGCAACGGCACGACACCCCAATGACCACGAGACTGCAATGAACAAGCGCGAAGACATCGAAGGCGAGACCGCAAAAGTGATGGCCGGCATCGGCGCAAGCGCGCGCACCGCCGCGCGTGAGCTTGCGGTCGCTTCGAGCGAACAGAAGAACGCCGCCTTGAAGGCAGCCGCCGCCGCCATCCGCAGCAGCACGCAGGCTATCCTCGATGCCAACGCCAAGGACGTCGCCGCCATGAAGTCGGGCGACCGGCCGGCGTCCTTCGTCGATCGCCTGATGCTGAACGGCAAGCGCGTCGAAGCCATCGCCAAGGGGCTTGAGGACATTGCCGAACTCCCCGATCCCATCGGCACGGTGCTCGCCGAATGGACGCGACCCAACGGTCTCAAATTCCAGCGCGTGCGCGTGCCGCTCGGCGTCATCGGCATCATCTATGAAAGCCGCCCAAACGTTACGGCAGACGCGGGCGCACTCTGCCTCAAGGCGGGCAATGCGGCCATTCTCAGGGGCGGCTCGGAGAGCCATTATTCGAGCGCCGCGATCCATGCCTGCCTCGTTGCCGGTTTACGCGCCGCCGGCGTAGCCGAGACGGCCATTCAGCTCGTGCCGACGACCGACCGCGCCGCTGTCGGGCACATGCTGAAGGGCCTGAACGGAGCCATCGACGTCATCGTTCCGCGCGGCGGCAAGAGCCTCGTTCAGCGCGTGCAGGACGAGGCGCGCGTGCCCGTGTTCGCGCATCTGGAGGGCGTCTGCCATACCTACGTGGACCGCGGCGCGGATCTGGACATCGCCGTTCCGATCGTGCTCAACGCCAAGATGCGGCGCACCGGCGTGTGCGGGGCCACCGAGTGCCTGCTTGTCGATAAGAACGCACACGAGGACTACCTTGCACCGCTCGTCAAGGCGCTGCTGGATGCCGGCTGCGAGGTGCGCGGTGATGATGCCACCTGCAAGGCCGATCCCCGCGTGAAGGCGGCCAGCCCCAGCGATTACGGCCACGAGTTCCTCGATGCCATCATTGCCGTCAAGACGGTGGACGGCGTCGACGAGGCCATCGCGCACATCGCCAAATACGGCTCGCAGCACACCGACGCGATCATCACCGAATGCGAGGCGACCGCAAACCTGTTCTTGAAGCGCGTGGACTCGGCCATCGTGCTTGTCAACGCCTCCACGCAGTTCGCGGACGGCGGCGAATTCGGTTTCGGCGCGGAGATCGGCATTGCGACCGGCAAGATGCATGCCCGCGGTCCGGTGGGCGTCGAGCAGTTGACCAGCTTCAAATATCTCGTGCGCGGGCACGGCCAGATCAGACCCGCATGAGGTGCAGCGCAATTGGCACACAACATCTCGCCTCGCGATTTCGGGTCCATTCGTGTGCGAACGCCGCTCGCCATGCCGGGCCAGCGCATCGGCCTCATGGGCGGCACGTTCAATCCTCCCCATGACGGCCACCGCATCGTTGCGGAGACTGCCGTAAAGCGGCTGAAGCTCGATCAGCTCTGGTGGGTAGTGACGCCAGGTAATCCACTCAAAGAGAATGGCGGCCTGCCAAGCCAAGCTGTGCGGATGGCGCAAGCACGACAGTTCGCGCGCGGGCCCAAGATGAAGATCACGGGCTTCGAGGCGGAACTCGGAACACCCTACACGGCAGCCACCATCACCTTCCTGCTCAGGCGCTACCCGGAGGTGCGCTTCGTATGGGTGATGGGTGCGGATAATCTGGCCGGGTTCGATCGCTGGCAGCACTGGCAGGGCATCGCAGCCAGCGTCCCTATTGCCGTCGTGGACCGTCCGGGCTGGCGCCTCAAGGCGATGGCTTCGCGCGCCGCCCAGCACCTGGCGGGTGCACGCATCGAGGAGACCGACGCCGCCGTCTTGCCCGACCTCGACCCGCCGGCGTGGACATTCCTGACCAGCCGGCTCTCCCCCCTGTCATCGACCGCGCTGCGCGCCGGGGACGTCTCCCCCATTCTGGACCTGAGCACTAACTAATTCATCTTCAAGCCCTTTTTCTCGACTCCCCGTAAAGGCCATTGCCGGATGGCGGGGGGACCTTTATCTTTACCGCGTCCGCTCTTGCGATAGCTTTGAATAGCACAAGATCGCGGATGCGGGCGGCACGTGCCGCCGCGCCAATCAGGAAAGGACAACGACCGCTTGATGAGATCGACCACGGGAAGCGCTCGCAAACGCGCTTCTGCGCCGAAGGCCCCGGCTGCCCTGCCCGCCTCGGCAACGCTCCTTGCAGACATCATCCACTGGCTGGATGAAGCCAAGGCAGAGGAGATCGTCGACATACCCCTCCAAGGAAAATCCTCGCTCGGCGACTACATGGTGGTGGCCTCCGGCCGCACGGACCGCCATGTTGGGGCCATTGCGGATCAGCTTGCCACCAAGCTGAAGGCCGCAGGCGTTTCCCCCGTACGCGTGGAGGGAATGGAAGCGTGCGACTGGGTTCTGATCGACGCGGGCGACATCATCGTTCACGTCTTCCGGCCTGAGGTTCGCGCATTCTATAACCTCGAGAAGATGTGGCAGGCAGACTTGCCCGGTGGCGAGTCTCAACACTAGAGCCGTTCCGGTTTCCGCGTCTCAGTAGGACTTGAGGAACGGTTCTGAGCTTTGCTTTGTGGTGCTCAAGCGCGTCCGGGTTTCGGGCGCACGAGGCTTGTCATGCGCTTGCTTATCGCCGCTGTCGGCAAGCTGAAAGACGACGCGGAGCGCCAGATGTGCGAGCGCTACGCAAAGCGGTTCAACGCAACCGGACGTTCCATAGGCCTGGGGCCGGTTGAGATCATCGAGCTCGCGGAATCGCGCAACGCGTCGGCCGAGGCACGCAAGAACGACGAAGCGGCCCGTCTCCTCAAGATCACCGCACAGGTGGACGCCTTTATCGCGCTCGACGTTGCAGGCTCCCCTCTGGCGAGCGACGCATTTGCGCAATTCCTGGCGCGCGAGCGCGATGCTGGCAATCGCTGCATCGCTCTTTTGATCGGCGGACCCGATGGTCACGGGCAAGCAGCCCTGCAAGGGGCAAAGTTGAAACTGTCGCTGGGCGCCATGACATTGCCCCATGGGCTGGCGCGCGTGGTGCTGGCCGAGCAGCTCTACCGGGCCGCCACCATCCTGACGGGACATCCGTACCATCGCGCTTGACCGAGCAGGCAGGCGTCAAGGCAATCAGTCGTCCGTGGGTTGCGGGCGCAGCAGCCCATAGATCACCAGTATCCCTGCAAGTAGAACGCCCGCGATTGCGGAAGCCTCCCAGTTCCCTGTCGCAACCCGGAACACAGCCAGCACCGCGCACACGATCGCACCTAACACCGGCACGAACATCGGCACTTCGAATGCGCCCTCGGGCTCGCCAGCGCGCAGTTTCAGCACAGCCAGCGCGCCATTGACGACCGTGAAGACGAACAACAAAAGCAACACAGTGGCAGACGCGAGTTCCGCAATCGAGCCAACCAGCGCCAATGGAATGAGCACGGCAAGCAGGGCGACAACGGCAATGTGCGGGGTCTGACGGCTGGCGTGAACCTGCCCCATTGACGGCGGCAGCAATCCCTGGCGCGACATTCCGTAGATCAGGCGTGAGGCCGTGACGTAATTGACGAGCGCCGTGTTTGCGACGGCAAACAAGGTGATGCCGACCAGCACAATGGAGGGAAACTGCGGCGCGGCACGCTCCATGACGGCGCCGAGCGGCGCGGGCGCGGCGGCCAACTCGCGCCACGGCACCACGGATACGGCAGTGATCGCAACGGCGATGTAAAGAACAGCGGCCACGAGGGTTGCCGTGATGAGGGATACGGGAATCGTGACTTTCGGATTCTTGCATTCCTCGGCCACGTTGACCGTGTCTTCAAAGCCTATAAATGCGAAGAACGTCAGCACAGAGCCCAGCATGACGAGATAGAGAAGGCTGGAATCTGCCTTCTCGTGCGGGATTTCGAAAAGATCGACGCTGCCCACGTACGACATGCCCGCGCCGATCACGATGAGCAATCCGCTCGCCTCGATAATGGTACAGACCACGTTCGCCCACATCGATTCCTGAATGCCGCGAAACACGATGCCCGCCAAAATCAGGATGAAACCCAGCGCGACGGCCTCGACCGGCAGCCCGTCCATGCCCAGAAGCGCAGCCGTGTTGACAGCGAAGACCTTCGACTGCGTTGCGACCGAGCTCAAACCGGAGCACACCAGACCTAGCCCAACCAGGAAGCTCAGCACAGGCACCCTGAACGCACGTTGCGTGACATAGGCGGCGCCGCCTGCGCGCGGATAGCGCGATCCCAGCGACGCATACGACAGCGCGGTCATCAACGCGGCAACAAGTGCAACGAGGAACGACAGCCAAACTGCGTTGCCGACGAGACCAGCCGCCTTGCCGATCAGGCCATAAATGCCCGAGCCGAGCATGGAGCCCAGCGCGTAGAGCGTCAGCTGGCCGATGCCAATGGTGCGCTTGAGCTGAGGCTCGCTGCTTGTATCGTCACCCGTCGCCATTGCTTGATGCTGCCCCTGCGCTGGTGCGCGCTCGATGCTTCAGAACTTCATCGAAAGATATTCGATCGCTGCGGGCGGCAACACGCGCCGGCCGATCGCAGCTAGATACGTTGGCGTCGTCACGTAGTATCTGCGGCGCGGACGGCGCGATTCAAGCGCATGAACGAGCCGCTTCGAAACGGCCGTCGGTTCGAGCTTGAACGTCTCGTTGCCGCCGGCTTCCATCGCTGCGAGGCGTTCGACGTATTTCTCACGATGCGGCGAGCCCTCGATATCGATATTGGCCTTGAGCCGTGCGACCGCGTTGACAACAAAGCGCGTGCGAATGGGGCCCGGCTCGATGATGGACACGAACACACCCGAGCCGGCAAGTTCGCCGCGCATGGCGTCCGCCAGGGCTTCAAGGGCGAACTTCGAGGCGCAGTATGCGCCGCGGTAGGGCACTGCGATCATCCCCAGCACGGAGGAGCACTGTACGATCCGCCCATGGCCGTTGCGGCGCATCGCCGGGATCATGCGGCGGGTCAGATCGTGCGTGCCGATCAGATTGACTTCGAGTTGCTCGCGCAGAACCGCCGGCGTGATGTCTTCCACCGCGCCGGGCTGCCCGTAGGCCGCGTTGTTGAAAATGGCGTCGAGCCGTCCGCCGGTCAGGTCGAGGGCGGTGATCGCGCAGGTGGCAATCGAGGTGGAATCTGCAAGCTCCAGCGGAATCGCCTCAAGACCTTCTTGGATGCGCAGATGATCGAGGTCCTCCTGACGGCGCGCCGTCGCGATAACCCGCCACCCGCGAGCCTTCATCGTACGGGCCGCATCAAGTCCGATACCGGAAGAGCATCCGGTGATGAGAACGGTCTGCTGCATAAAGACAATTATTTCCCCGTCAGGACACGATAGCCTTGTGCCTTACCACGTTTTTCTCCATGTGCCCGTAATCGGCAACCTCCGGATGCAGGATTTCCGTCAATATCTGCGCGCTTTCCACCAGCCGGGGACCGGGTCTGTTAAAAAAGGCGTTGCCATCGGCGACGAAAAGCTGCCCTGAGCGCACCGCCCGCAGTCCCTGCCAGCGCGGATCGGTATCGAGCACGCCCATCTCCGACTGTGTCTTGGCAATCCCATAGCCGCAGGGCGCCACAAGGATGGCGTCGGGATCGGCCGCAACCACATCTTCCAGGCTGATCCAAGGTGACTGTCCGCCATGCGCGCCGAACAGATTGATGCCGCCCGCAATTGAAATCAGTTCCGGCATCCAGTGGCCGCCCGACATCGGAGGATCGATCCATTCGATGAAAGCCAACCGCGGATTTTCGCGATTGCCGACCCGCGCGGCGATCTCAGAGAATTGCGCTCGCATGCGCGCATTGAGTTGCGCGCCCGCATCCCGGCGGCCAAGCGCGCCCGCAATGCGCTCGTTGTCGGAATAGATGTCCGCGATCGTATGCGGACGCAACGAAACGACATTGGCCTTGCATTCCGTCCAACCTTGGACTGCGCGCTCCACGTCGGCAAGAGACACCGCGCAGACCTCGCACTGATCTTGCGTGAGGATCACGTCCGGCGCCAATGCCTTCAACGCATCCGCGTTCACCTCGTAGACGGCAAGGCCCTGCTCGACGAGGGACTTCACCGCCGTGTCGATCTGGCGGGAGGAGCCTTCGACCTTGAACTTCGCCTTTGTCAGTGCGGGCAGGTCGAGAATGTGTTCCGGCCAATCGCACTCGTGCGACCGCGCGATCTGCTGATCGCCTGCGCCCAGCGCGTGAACGATCTCCGTCGCGCTGGCGATCAGAGACACGACCCGAGGGGCTGAAGTTTCCATCATTCACGATGCCTTCTATTTCTTTCGCACGCCGCCGTTTCCGCGCCGGTTTCTCTTTTGGCACCGGCTTTCAAACGTCTCGATGCATCTTCATGCGTACCGATTGATCGCCTGACATTGGCGGCTTGGCCATCGGTGGCAAGTGTCGCATGGTTGCGCGAAACGCGAAACGCCACACGCGAAGTGTGGCGTTTGCGTTGTGCCTTCCAGGTTCAATGCACGTTCATGCAGCTTTTCGTTGCAGCACCCTCGAGCCAAACGGGTGATTACTTCTGAACGCCTTCCACTTCCAGGAAAAGTTCCGCTACTGTCGAGACCGGACCAAGATCCTTTTTGAAGCCGAAGTCGGCAATCGTGAGCTTCGCGGTTCCGGTGAAGCCCGCACGCTGTCCGCCCCACGGATCAGGACCGCTGCCAACATGCTCCATGTCGAGTACGACTTCCTTCGTGACGCCGCGCAGTGTGAAATTACCCTTGATCTTGGCCTTGTGGTCGCCTTCGGGAATAACCTCGGTGCTGACGAACGTCGCCTTGGGGTAGGCCTCTGAATCGAGGTAGTCAGGTCCGCGCAGATGCTTGTCGCGCTCGGCGTGGTTGGTGGAGATGCTGGCGGTATCGATTTCAACGCTCACTTTCGAAGCGGCGGGGTTGGCCGGATCGTAGGAAAAGGTTCCATCGAACTTGTCGAAGCGGCCCGCCAGCCAGCTGAAACCCAGATGCTTGACGCGAAATCCGATCGAGGCGTGCTGCCCTTTGATGTCGAAGACATAGTCGGCGGCGCTCGCGGGCAAAGCCATACTCACAATCGCGGCAACGACCCCGGCGAGTAACGTCAGGCGCTTCATTAAAGTACCTCCAATCAGGATTTCAGTCTTCCGGCGGGCCGGAGATCATGCGTTTGAGGATTCCGCTGCGGTCCCAGAAATGATGCTTCAACGACGCCGCAGCATGAACAAGGGCGAGGCCTATGACAACGTAGGCCAGAATTCTATGTAGATAGCCCGCCTGATCGGACAAGCCCTCCTCCGTTATCAACGAAGGAATGGAGATCAAACCGAAGACGTCAATTGGACGGCCGTCAGAAGAGGAGATCAGATAGCCGCTGATCACGATGGCCAGGATGAGGGGATAAAATCCCCAATGCACCAGCTTGGCGGCGATCTGCTCAACATGAGAAAGCTCGGAGTCGTCGGGTTTCGTGTTGGCCAGACGCCACAAGAACCGGAAGACGAGAGCCAGTCCGACGACGATGCCGATGCTGCGATGCAGATCGGGAGCACTACGATAGTAGGGACTATAGTACTCAAGTCCCATCATCCAGTAGCCAAGCCCGAACAAGAAGAAAATGGCGAGGGCCATGAGCCAGTGCAGCCAGCGCGACACCAGCCCATAGCCCTTTTCACTATCGCGAATTTGCACGCGCCCGTCCTCGCCACTGGTCAAGATCGCGGCGACCTTACGCGGCTCAATTGGCTCCTTCAAGCAGGCGGCGCGCGATGACTTGCGCCTGGATCTCGGCTGCGCCCTCGAAAATGTTCAAGATGCGTGCATCACAGAGCACCCGTGAGATGGGATATTCGAGCGCAAAGCCGTTGCCGCCGTGGATCTGCAGCGCATTGTCCGCGTTGGCCCAGGCGACGCGCGCACCGAGCAGCTTGGCCATGCCTGCTTCAAGATCGCAGCGATGGCCCTGGTCCTTCTCGCGGGCAGCGAAGTAGGTGAGCTGACGCGCAATCATGGTCTCCACCGCCATCATGACGATCTTGTTGCGCACACGGGGGAATTCAAAGATCGGCTTGCCGAACTGAACGCGCTCCAGCGCATACTTCAGCCCAAGATCCATGGCACACTGGGCAACGCCGACAGCGCGCGCCGCGGTCTGAATGCGTGCGCCTTCGAACGTCGCCATGAGCGCCTTGAAGCCCTGGCCTTCCTTGCCGCCGAGAAGGTTCTCGGCAGGCACTTCAAATGCATCGAACGAGATGTCGTATTCCTTCATGCCGCGATAACCGAGCACTTCGATCTCGCCGCCCGTCATGCCTTTCGCGGGGAACGGATCCTCGTCGCTGCCACGCGGCTTCTCGGCCAGGAACATCGACAAGCCCTTGTAACCGGGCTCGCTGGGGTCGGTCCGCGCCAGCACGGTCATCACGTCGGCGCGCACCGGATGGGTGATCCAGGTCTTCTGGCCGGTGATCTTGTAGACATCGCCGTCCTTGACGGCGCGCGTCTTGAGAGAAGCAAGATCGGAGCCCGTGTTGGGTTCGGTGAAAACGGCCGTCGGCAGCATCTCACCCGTCGCGATCTTAGGCAGGTACTTCTGCTTTTGCGCCTCGGTGCCGTTGTGCACGATAAGCTCGCCTGCGATTTCCGCGCGCGTTCCGAGCGAGCCGACACCGATATAGCCACGTGACAATTCCTCGGACGCCACGCACATCGCTTCCTTGCCGAGCCCCGAGCCGCCGTACTGCTCAGGCAGCGCAAGACCGAAGACGCCGATCTCGGCGAGCTTCTCGATGACGTCGAGCGGAATATAGACGTTGTGCAAGTGCCACTCGTGCGCATGAGGATAAACCTCGTCCAGACAGAAGCGGCGCATGGTGTTCTGGATCTCGGCGTGAATCTCATCAAGGCCGGTATCGCCGAACGTCATCGCTTCGGGCTGTGCGGAGATCAGCGCGCCAAGCCGCGCCTTGACAGCTTCCGAACTGCCCTCCTCCACCAAGTCGGCAATCGAATCTTCAAACTTGCGGACGTCCGCCTTGGCGACACCCAGCGCGTCCATGCGGATGATCTCGAGCTGGCTCATCGGGATGCCGCTTGCGATCTGAGCGCCATACTCGGCGAAGGCGGCAAGGAGCAGAAGCTGCTCGAATTCACCGAAGCGGCCTTGCGCGCTCATACACTCTGCCCAGTGATGCATCTGGCGCAGGCCCTCCACGCTCGTCGCGAGCCATGCCAGACCGTGGGCGGAATGCTGGGCCTGGTCGACGCCGCCCGCCTCCTGGATCTTGATGCGCACGCCGGCCTTGGCGGCGAGCAGGATCTTGTCGGCACCCGCGACCGTCTCGCCGCACCGTTCAATGAGGCGCGCGGGACCCGCCGCAAGGATCGAAGAACCTGTTTTGATCTGTGCGACGGACATTAAATTTCTCCCTTGAGACCATGGCAAACCGCCCGGGCAGATGCTTTGCAGCCGGGGGGTGAATTTTCGAGCAAGATAGTCGGAATGCCCTGTGACGCAACCGCACATTACGCGACCTAACGGCGCGAATGTGCCTATTCCAAGGGGTTAGCCGTCCCCATGTGGTGCGGCGCCAACACTGCTTGGGCAGGGCCCTATTGCCCGGTCAGAGCCTTCAGAAAGCGCCCCATGGTAACCGGCGGCTTTGGGGGCTCGTCGGCAGGCGGGCCGGGCGGCGCGGGTGGCGCTGGTTCACTGACAGTCGAAGACGTGGGCGATTGGGGAGCCGCAGCATTCTGGGCGTTTGTCAGGGCCGCGGCAGCGCGGACGGCTGCCTCCGCAGCGGCCCGGGTGGCCGCATCGAGCGCGGCCGGGCCTGTTGCGGCTGGCGGCATCCCTCCGTAAGAAAAATCTGCGGCACCGTGAACTGGGACCGGCACAGCCCCAGGCGGCGGCGTGCGGCGGATTTCGACGCGCGCTTCCTGGACCTCGCTGTGATAGGCCGCGTAGCTGCGGCCATCGAATTTTTCTTCGTCACGCGGAGCCCGCAGATGCACGTCGGTCCCGCCAGGAACGCGCAAAACCGCATTCGTCGCTACGTCCTCGGTCCGGCGGATCGTGACACGGGCTTCGGCCGCCGACTGATGCGCAGGCGGTGATTTTTCTTCGACTTGAACGATCCTGCGCGCAGCTTGTTGCGCCAACTGCGCAGGTTGAGGGGATGTGGACGGCGGCAATGGCGGAGGCGGAGCAGCCTCGACCGGGCCGCGTGCAGCGGCGGCGGCAAGCAGCCCCGCCTCGGTTGGCACAGCTGGAGCCGCTTTCGGCACGGGAGAGGATGTTGAACGCGCCGGCGACGCCGTCAGGTCCAAGGATTTGGCTTGCGCAGTTAGGTCGCCTTCTGCGCTCTTGCCGGTTGCGGCGACGGCGCCTCCAGGTGCCAACTGCGGCTGTGGTGCGGATTTGACGGGCGGCGGGGGGGAGCGCACAGCAACAGCCGCTTGCGCGGCTGCAATGGCAGCCGTGGTTGCGGAGGCGGCGTCGGCGGGCGGTGTCTTCAGGAGTGACGGATCGCGCGGCGATGGCGCAGTCTCACCCTCCGCAGACTCAACGCGCTCTGGCGCGGAAGCCGTGCTGGCGGGCTTGAGGGGCAAAGGCGGCAAGCTGCGTTCCAGAATATCGCCGGCGTGGTCCGGCTGCCCTGCGTCGCCCTGCTCGCCCCCGGCGGCCGATGCTCGAGCGGGCGAGGCATAGGCGGATGCGACGTGCGGTTTGGGCGGTAACAGCGCCACGGGATGCGTAGCGCCACGGGGAGGCTCGTACGCTGTACCTGCATATCGCGATGCGGGCAGCGGGCCCGCCGGCTTCAGATTAGCGCCAGCGCTCTCGATCGCCCCACGGATGGGTGCGATGTCCTTAGCCGTATCGTTTGCTGCGGCCTTGGCTACGGTTTCAATTTCGCGAAGGTACGCTTCGAAAGGCAGGACATAGGCCGATGCCGGAAGCGGCATAGCCGGTGGTACCAGGGGATAGTCTGGCTCGGGCGCCGCAGGAGCGGCGTCTACCATATCGGGCTTTGCGGGCGCGGCCTTATTTTCAGGCTCAGGCCTGGTTTGGGGTTTCGTCGGCTCGGGCTGCGGCTCAGACTGCGACGGTTTTTCCGGCGCGGATTGAGCCGAAGGCAAGCCGGTCTTCGCTACATTCGCAGGTGTTACCGGGCCGGGCGTATGCGCGGATCTCCCCTCGCGGACGCTCTCCGCAGGCGAAGATTGTGGCTCTTCGACAGCGTTTTTGGACGGCCGCGCGGCCGGAGTCGGCCCGCCACGTGCCAAATCGAGAGAGGCGGCACGATCGCGCGGTGCGCCTCGCGGCTGAGGCTCAGCCTGCGTCGCGGCGCCTTCGATTGCCTCGTCATCCATGGGCGTAGTGATCGGGCGGGGCGTTTGCGGAAGCGCAACCGAGGGACGGGTAATGGGCGAACTCGCACTCTTCCTGGGTGCGAGCTTCTGGCGCGCGACGAGCACCGCAGCCTGTTCGATCCACTTCTCGCCAATGATCGACTCATCCAGCCCCAAAGTGCGGGCGAAGTAATCGACGTCAGCCTCCTCCCATATGGCGATTTGCGCATAAGAGGTGATATTGAGCGCATTGAGCCGCCGCTCGAGGCGTGCATCGATTCCGCGAATACGGGTTAGATCGTCGACGTCCTCGGCGGGTTCACCGGCCAGGTCCGTTTCGCCCATGGCGGCTTCGACGCGCGCTTGCTTGGTCAGACGCTCGACTTCCTTCAGCAGCGTCTGGCGGCGCAGGAAGAGCGGATTCGTAGCGAGCTTATCGAGCAGCAGCGTCTTGATTCCGGATGAGGCAACGCTCGCCGGCAATTCGCCTTTGCGTTCGCGCGCCTCCAACTGCGCCAAAGCCCGCCAGTCCTCGTAATGAACGAGGAGATCTTCGATCGCGGCAATTTCGGCGTTGAGAAGCTCGGGTGCGATCACACTGTCGACAGTCATTATCGAGGCCTACTTCAGGGATCGTCGCATCGGACGCAACGACGCTTGGCGTGTAATAAATCTAGAAGGCCGCCGCGCCTGCGTCCATCGGCACCCGGACATAGCTCTCCCTAGCCATGAAACGGCGGCCAACGTGTGACAGAAATGCCAATTCCTTCGCCTCGCCGTCACCTAGACCTTGGCGCGCCGAGCCGTTAGGGTGCCCGGCAAAAAGGCCCCCTGGGGAGCGGATCGGGAGACGCCTCAGTTGAGAATGAAGCGGTTTCGCACGTTCATGGAGGCCCTTTACAGGCTCTATGAGCATTCGGGCTTTGCGCTCGCCAGCGCGGTGGCCTTTTCCTTTATCGTCTCGGTGTTTCCGTTTTGCATCTTCCTGGGCTCGCTGTCGGGCGTGTTCGGCGGCAGGGAGCTTGCCGACGCGGCGATCCTGCAGCTGTTCGCCATTCTCCCCGAGCCCGTTGCCAAGGGACTGGCCCCTGAGGTCCAGGCGATCATGGGCACCCGGCGTATCGATCTTCTCACGGCTAGCGGATTTCTCGCCCTGTTCTTCGCCACCAACGCCTTGGAGACCATGCGCGCCGCGCTCAACAACGCTTACCGCGTTCACGAAACGCGGGCCTATCCATTATGCCTCCTGATCTCAATGTCCTTCGTGTTCGTCAGCGCGGTCTCCACACTCGTGCTGACCTGGGCGGTCGTCGTCGGTCCCGCGCTGGCGGAAGGTCTCCAGCCGCAATGGACCAAAAAGGTCATGGAAGTCGAATGGATCGGCTCGGCGCTTCGCTTCCTGGAGCAGATCTGGGTTGGGCCACTGACGCGCTACACGCTCGCCGGCGTCATCATCGCCTTGCAGCTTTTTGCCTTCCACTTGTGGCTGGCAGCCGGAAAGCGCCGCTTCCAGGACGTGTGGCCGGGAATCGTACTTTCCATCGCGCTCTGGCTGGCACTGGCGAGCTTGTGGTCAAAGTATCTGGCGATCACAAATTACTCGTTGTTCTACGCCGGTCTTTCGCAGCTCATGATCGCGATGATATTCTTCCAGTTCACCGCCATCATCATTCTGCTCGGCGCGGAACTGAACCGCGGCATCATGGAATTCAAGCGTATGGCGCGCGGGGAGCCACCTTCGGTGGCCCCACTCTCCGGCCCCCCCGGTTAGAGTTCTGGAACAGCCGGACCAATTCACTTCCGAAAGCGCTATCGGACACATGAAGAAAAAAACGCCGGAGCGGACGGCTCCGGCGTTCGATATTTTCGGATGTGCGAAGCGGTCCGTCAGCGGCCGAGGTTCTGTCCCGCTTCGATGACGTCTTCAAGCGTGCGCAGGCCCGTGGTGGGCGCCGAAACGAGAACCGCCATGTTGCCGGGCTTGTGCTCGTTCTTCATCATGCGCATGTGGGCCTTCGGGATCTGTTCCCAGGAGAAGACTTCCGACATGCACGGATCGATGCGCCGCTCGATGACGAGCTTATTGGCTTGGCTTGCCTGGGCCAGGTTGGCGAAGTGCGAGCCCTGCACGCGCTTTTGATGCATCCACAGATAACGCGCGTCCATCGTCAAATTGTAACCGGTGGTGCCGGCGCAAATGACAACCATTCCGCCGCGCTTGACGACCTGAACCGAGACGGGAATCGTCGCCTCGCCGGGATGTTCGAAGACGCAATCGACGTTGACGCCCTTGCCTGTGATCTCCCAGATCGCCTTGCCGAAGCCGCGCATCTCCTTCAGCCACTCGTTATATTCGGGCGTGCCGACTTTCGGGAGCTGGCCCCAGCACTTGAACTTCTTGCGGTTGATGACGCCCTTGGCGCCAAGCTGCATGACGAAGTCCCGCTTGTCGTCTTCGGACACCACACCGATCGCGTTGGCACCCGAGGTGGCGCAAAGCTGCACGGCGAACGAGCCAAGACCGCCCGAAGCACCCCAGACCAGAACGTTATGGCCCGGACGCAGCACGTGAGGACGGTGGCCGAACAGCATGCGGTAGGCGGTAGCAAGGGTGAGCGTATAGCAGGCGCTCTCTTCCCAAGTGAGGTGGCGGGGACGCTCCAGAAGCTGACGATCCTGCACGCGACAGAACTGTGCGAACGATCCATCGGGCGTCTCGTAACCCCAGATGCGCTGGCTGGGCGAGAACATCGGGTCGCCCCCGTTGCACTCCTCGTCGTCGCCGTCGTCCTGATTGCAGTGAACGACGACTTCGTCGCCGACCTTCCAGCGCTTCACCTTCGCGCCCACAGCCCAGACGATGCCGGCGGCATCGGAACCGGCGATGTGGTACGGCTGCTTGTGAACGTCGCGGATTGGCGAGAGGGGCGTCCCGAGCGATGCCCAGACGCCATTGTAGTTGACGCCCGCCGCCATCACCAGGACGAGCACGTCATGGCTGTCGAGTTCCCACGTCGGCACAACCTCGACCTGCATGGCTTTGTCGGGCTCGCCGTGGCGATCCTCCCGAATGGTCCAGGCATACATGTTTTTGGGAACATGCCCGAGAGGCGGGATTTCACCGACTTCGTACAGATCTTTCTTACCCACGCCCGAGACGAACTCCGAAGCAGTCATGCCGGCTCCCGTTGAAGTTGGTTTGGTGGCTGATTGGCTCGCCATCGTTTTTTGGTCTCCCGGTCTTTGAAGTATCCGGCCCGCGTGCTGCGCCTTGGTCCCCTGGTCTGACAGGAACCCGGCGCTCATCGCGCATACCGGACCGGCAGTATCAAGCACGCTTTTGCGCTGCAATGAAGTGTTTTCGTACGCATTGCAACCCCGGGTAAATCAATCCTTAACCGACTTTGGCATAAATTGTGAGCAGCAGGCTGGTTGAAAGAACGACGCACCCGCGCCTTGGGGAAATTGAACCGCTGGCGCTGTGAACAGCGAGGCCACCTTGAATGTTCTACGCCATCTGGGACTACCTGAGCCAGATTTTCGACATCGGCATATTCGTGGCGCTGGTGACCGCCGCGCTCTTGGTCTTTGCCTACTGGCTTGTCCGCCTGATGACGGAATCTCTTCTGCTTTCAACGCTGTTTGCTCCGGTCATGCTTCTGGGCGGACTGGCTTCGAACCACTACTTCAACGCCCATTTTATCGTACTGATGCAGGATCCTGATTCCAATACGGTCCTGGGCATCGCCGCCGGCATCATCTCCGCCATGCTGATCATGTTGACGCTGACCCGGGTTGCCTATGCTTTGGGCGACCGGCGCACGCGCGCCAGGCGCGCCGCCCCGACCTGACCGCAGGCTCCCTCCCCGTCTCCCCCTACCCGGTCCCATCTGCCGCCGCTGACCGCCGCCCCTTCAGGCAGCGTCAACGGTGCATTTTGCATTGCGAAGGGCGGCATTTATCGTATGACACTGGCCCGAATGACACCGTGACGTTGGCCGTGACCGGCCCCAGCGGCAACGCCGGCTCAAGACCGAGGAAGAGCAATGTCTGACAAGAAATCCGGCACCCCGGCCAGCGTGATGCGCGACAAGCCCTGGATGTTCAGGACATACGCCGGGCACTCGACCGCCGCCAAGTCCAACGAACTCTACAAGAAGAACCTCGCCAAGGGCCAGACCGGCTTGTCCATCGCCTTCGATCTGCCCACACAGACCGGCTATGACAGCGACCACGAACTGGCCCGCGGCGAAGTCGGCAAGGTCGGTGTTCCCGTTTCCCATATCGGCGACATGCACACGCTGCTCGACGGCATCCCCCTCGACCAGATGAATACCTCCATGACGATCAATGCGACAGCCGCCTGGCTGCTGGCGCTCTACGTCGCCACCGCCGATCAGACAGGTGCTTCCCGCGCGAAGCTCACCGGCACCATCCAGAACGACATCATCAAGGAATACCTCTCCCGCGGTACGTACGTGTTCCCGCCCGAACCGTCCTTGAAACTCATCAAGGACACGATCGTCTTCTCGACCAAGGAAGTGCCCAAGTGGAACCCGACGAACGTGTGCTCCTACCATCTGCAGGAAGCCGGCGCGACGCCGGTGCAGGAACTCGCGTACGCTCTGGCCACAGGCCTTGCCGTGCTCGATGGCGTGAAGGCCTCAGGCGAGGTGCCGGCAGCCGAGTTCGGCAACGTGGTGGGCCGCGTCTCCTTCTTTGTCAACGCGGGCATGCGTTTCGTCACCGAGATGTGCAAGATGCGCGCGTTCACCGAGTTGTGGGACGAGATCACGCGCGAGCGATACGGTGTCACGGACCCGAAGAACCGCCTGTTTCGCTATGGCGTGCAGGTCAACTCGCTGGGCCTGACCGAGCCGCAGGCGGAAAACAACGTCTATCGAATTCTGCTTGAGATGCTGGCCGTCACGCTGTCGAAAAACGCGCGCGCGCGCGCCGTGCAGTTGCCGGCCTGGAACGAGGCCCTCGGCCTGCCGCGCCCGTGGGATCAGCAGTGGTCGCTGCGCATGCAGCAGATCCTGGCGTATGAAACCGACCTGCTCGAATACGGCGACATCTTCGACGGCTCCACAGAGATCAAGAAGAAGGTCGATGCGCTCAAAGCCGAAGCCAAGGCCGAGCTTGCGACCATCGAGAAGATGGGCGGCGCTGTTGCCGCCATCGATTATATGAAGCGCCGCCTGGTCGAGAGCAACACCGCCCGCCTGCGCCAGATCGAAACCGGCACGCAGATCGTCGTCGGCGTCAACAAGTGGACCGAGACGGAACCCTCCCCGCTCTCTTCGGGCACGGATGCGATCCTTGTCGTCGATCCGGCCGTCGAAGCCGAGCAGGTGGCACGCCTCAAGGCATGGCGCGAGCAGCGCGACGCCAAAGCAGTCGCCGCGGCGCTCGGCGAACTGGAACGCGCCGCCAAGGAAGGCCGCAACGTCATGGAGCCTTCCATCGCCTGCGCCAAGGCCGGCGTGACGACTGGCGAATGGGGCACGCTGCTGCGCAAGATCTACGGCGAATATCGCGCTCCCACGGGCGTCGCCCAGGCTGCCGCCCAGCGCGAAGGCGCTGGCCTCGATGACGTGCGCGCCAGCGTCGATACCGTGTCGGACAAGCTCGGCCGGCGCATCAAGTTTCTGGTCGGCAAGCCGGGCCTTGATGGGCACTCCAATGGCGCCGAGCAGATCGCCGTGCGCGCGCGCGACTGCGGCATGGAAGTCGTCTACGAGGGCATCCGCCTCACCCCCGCTCAGATCGTGCGCGCCGCGCTCGATGAGGCCGTCCACTGCGTCGGCCTGTCGATCCTCTCAGGCTCGCACGTTCCGCTCGTCAAGGAGGTCATGGACCGCATGCGCAAGGAAGGGCTCGATGACGTTCCCGTCGTCGTCGGCGGCATCATTCCGCCCGAGGACGCGAAGACACTCAAGGCATTCGGCGTCGCGGCCGTTTATACGCCCAAGGACTTCCAGCTGAACGACATCATGGCGGATATCGTGCGCTTGGTTGAAGGCAACGCCAAGGCTGCGTAATAGCTTGATGCGGCGGGAAACGAAGGACAAGCTTGACGGCCTTGAGAACAGCGATCGCCGTGTCCTCCGTCAAGGACTCGCTGGTGTCACTATCCTTATTCTCGTGGCAGGGCTTTACTTCGCATCCAGCAGTCGCATCATCAGCGAGCGCATTCTGTCAGGTGAAGTCCGCTGGGCCATTTGGAAAGTGGATCACGAAACCGGACAGAGATACCCATCAATGCAAGTTATGCTAGATGATGGACGGCTTGTGCACGCTGGCACTCTGCAGCCTCAATTGCCGCAAGTCGGAGCGCGCGTCGTCGTACGAGAGAAGACGGGCCTCTGGGGCAACAGGTGGTACGCCTGGGAAGGACGTTTTGTGTCAGAGAGGGGACCATAAGCGATGGCGATGAGCGAAGACACCCGCCGCAAACTCAATCAGGCGCTCATGCGCGAGCGCCTGAAGAAAGTGGGCATCGCGGCAGCCATTCTTGCCGTCATCGGCCTTTACATCGCCTACCAGAACCTCGATCTCGCCGTGGACAATGCCCAAGTTGCGGGCGTGATCGAAACAGTGGAGCCCTTCACTGCTCCGACCTCTGCGGCGAACGTCGCGCAAGGCCCCGCCGTGACATTGGGCGTCAAGCTAGACGACGGGGAACACGTGCGCGTGCTTGCCTACAAGTCACGCGATCCCAAGATCGGCGATCATATCGACGTAACGCGCCATCATCACCACACCGGCCGCGTGACGTACTCCCTTAAGTAGGCGACGACCTGCTCTCCTGCGGGAAGCTGCCCGGAAGGCGTATTGCGCCCGGATCGAAAGAATGCGCCGTAAGGAGAGTGTCCGCATGGCTTTCGTCTTCGCCCTGCTCGCCGCCGCCGTTATCGTCATGCTTGGCTACTATCCCGGGGCTTATCAGGGCGAGCAAACCGCGACGGTGCGCTGGTCGGAAACGGGCCGCACCTGGAAGAGCATTGGGCCGCAATCGCATATCCGTGCCATCCTGGAGAACGGAACAGAGATCTACACGACCTCCCCGCATACGCCGCCGCCTGTGCCCGGCGATCGCATTGTGCTCGATGTCCGCAAGAACATCATCGGCTGGTACAGCTACACATGGCAACCCAACCGCGCGCCGCCGTAAGCGCCCTACCGCCGTTCAACTTGGCTGCGGACATGAAAACGCGGGCGATGCGATCCTGTTCGCATCGCACTGCCCGCGCTATCGCCCCTTTACGCAACCAACACGCCGCCTATTCGCGATCGACGCTGTAGCTCCCCGGTCCTGCGCAGACGAGATACAAGAAGATGAAGCAGAACAGGATCGCCGCGTCGCCGCCATTGTGAACCGGGAAGATGCTCTTGGGAGCGTGCGCCATCCAGTAGGCCACGGCCATCTGGCCTGACAGCAGGAAGGCGACGGGGCGGGTGAACAGGCCAATCAGAATGAGCGCACCGCCGACAATCTCGAGGACGGCCGCCCACCACAGCAGCGTGAACATCTCGGGACCTGCCGTCATCCCGGCCATCCGTTCCGGGATGCCAAACAGTTTCTGGGTGCCGTGCTCGATGAAAAGAATAGCCGTGACAATGCGCAGAATGCCGAGCACGCGCGGCGCCCAGGCGGCAAGATTGGTCATGCGATGAACTCCCTCTTCGCTAAGTTATGCAGCACGCGGCCGACTTGCGGGTTTTACGTCCGCCGGACGGCTCTGCCGATAGCGCAGCCAGATTCGCAGCGTCACCGCAAATCAGCGTAAACCGCTCCTCGGGAAAGAAAAGACGTACATGGCGCGTTGACGGATGGGGAGGGCGGCGATAGAAGGCGCCTTCGCCAATTCACGTGCGATTGCCTCTGTGGCGGAACGGTAGACGCGGCAGACTCAAAATCTGCTATCCGCAAGGGTGTGGGGGTTCGAGTCCCTCCAGGGGCACCATTTTTGTTGCGCGACGCCGCCCGCCAACCCATCGCGCGAGATTTTCGTTGCGCGACGCCGCCCGCCAACCCATCGCGCGAGGTTTTCGTTGCGCGATGCCGCCTGCACCCCTCGCGCGGGACTCTCATTGCACACTTCAGCCCCAGCTTGAATAGATCCCAGCCGGCGCGGGAATGACGTTGTGGCAAGGTTATAATTTCGCCTCGTTCAACGTGCCTGCGCATAGGCCACGCGAGATCTAGACGTAGCACAGCCACAATTGGCCCCCTTAGGCACATTTTCCACAGCCGAGTGTTGCATGCGCTGCGCTATTGGGCGAAATACCTGTTCTACTGCGCCGTCCTGCCACACCGGCAGACCATAGCGATTTCTGGAAGATCCCCTGAATTGCCCGCTTTGCGATGAATGTGTTATCGGGATTGCTGATTTTCGCCTGCACAGGGACACTTTTAATGCGCGCTGCAAAGGCCTGTATTCATGCCCTACTGCTTTGCTTGATGGTGGTTGCCGCCGCAGGTTGGACATCGCAGCGGGCTCAGGCCGGTCCGGCTCTGCTTTTCGAGGTCGATAACGGCAAGGTGCTCTACGCGGAAGACCAGGACGATCTTTGGTTTCCCGCTTCGCTCACCAAGATCATGACGGCCTATGTCACGTTCAATGCCATCAAGGCGGGCAAGCTCAAACTCGACGACAAGATCGCTTGCTCGCTGGTCGCGACACTCCAGCCGCCCAGCAAGGTTGGCCTGCCGGTCGGCGGGGAATTGACTGTCGACGTTGCGTTGCAGGCCGTCATTGTCAAATCCGCCAACGACGTGACCGTCATGCTCGCCGAGGCGGTGGCTGGCTCCGAAACGTCTTTCATCCAAATGATGAATGCCACGGCCACAAAGCTCGGCATGACGCGCACGCATTTCGCCAACACCAATGGCTTGCCTGATCCCAACCAATATACGACCGCCCGCGATCTCGCGCGGCTCTCGCGCGCCGTGGTGGCCGAGTACCCTGAGTATGCCCACTACTGGTCGGCGCCGGCGCTGCGGATCGGTAACCGCCGTCTTGGCAGCCACAATGCGCTTCTCAAGACCTTCCCTGGCGCTGACGGTCTCAAGACGGGCTTCACGTGCGATTCCGGGTACAACGTCGTTGCCAGCGCCACGCGCGACGGCCGTAAGCTGATGGCGGTGGTGTTAGGCGAATCCTCAGGCGACGAACGCGCCGTGCGCGCTGCAAGCCTGCTCGAGCACGGCTTCCAGACCTACGGCTGGAAGCAGCTGTTCAACACCAACAACCTCGATACACTTCCCGCCGATCCTACGCCCAAGCCGCTGACGAGCGTGCGCACCACGGTCGTGGCCTGGAGCTGCGGGAACCGTCCGGTGCACGCCAAGCCGGCCAAGCGCAAGTCTCCCAAAACAGCAAAGGCAAAGGCCAAGAAAACCGGAGATGAGGCGGTCGAGGACCTGAAAGGTACGATCGACTCAAAGCCGGCCGAGAAGGCCGCCGCGGCACAAAGCGCTCCCGCGAAGGCGCAATAACGCCACCTGTCCCCGTCAGGTTCGAAATCTGGCTGGCCTTGGGACACCCTGTCCCGCTTTTGAACGGGCCTCCTTCAAGGTTCGAACGCATTGCCACGGCCGCACACGGCCGATTGCGGAAAGGGCTAAACTGCCGCGCCTTCAGGGAACGAATGACGGCGTTTCAAGAAATTGGCCTCCAGCGCCGCCACTACGACGCCTCGCGTTAACGCGCGTTAAGCCCGTGCCGCACGACGCGCCGGCCTCGAGCGACTTGGCGCTGAATTTGCTTTGGCAGGCCATCAACGGTTCTTTAAGCCGCCGACAGGACGTTACCGATGACAGCGACCACCACATGGCACCCCGACGACGACGCAACGCCAACGCCGAACGACGTCTCTTTCATGGCTGAGGTTCTCGAAGGCCGTCACGGCACCCTCGCCGCCGACGTCGCGGAGTTCTTCGCCAGCTATCATTGCGAACGCGGAGACGCCGGACGGGCGTGGGCCTGGTCGGGCGTCGCAGAACTCGTGCGCACCCGCGAACGGGCAAGACTTGAGCAGAATTGAACGAGCCACCGCGCCACCCGCAACACGACTTGGATCCATGACGAGCGCCACCATCAATCGGCTGCATCCAGCTAAACCGGCTGGCGTTCGACGGCGCTCATCGTGTCACTTCGAGCCCGGCGAGGATAATCCGGAAAGTCCGCCGCTCGGTCTTCTTGCCACCATCCTGGCCCAGGGTGGCCACATCCTGTCCTCCAACGGCGAGCGCGAGCAAACGCAGCGCAACGCCATCATTGCATTCGCCATGCGCTGCCTCAGCGCCGGACTGCTTTATGCGTCCCAGATCGTTCTGGCCCGATGGATGGGCAGCTACGAGTATGGAATCTATGTCTTCGTGTGGACATGGGTGCTCATTCTCGGCGGCATGTCGCATCTGGGTATGAACGTCACGGCCATGCGCCTTGCGCCGACCTACCGCGCCACGGGCGAACTCGACCTGCTGCGCGGCCTCGTGCGCGGTTCACGTCTGATGAGCCTTGCCACCTCGACGCTCGTGATGCTCGCGGGCCTCGCCGGGATCTATCTCTTTCAGGATCACATCCAGAACCATTACGTGCTGCCCATCTATCTGGCGCTGGTGTGCGTGCCCCTGTTCACGCTCACCGATGTCCAGGACGGGATCGGTCGCGGGAACGCCTGGATGGGGCTGGCACTGGCGCCGCCCTATGTTCTGCGTCCCCTGCTGGTGCTGGCCACCATGGTGTGCGCCTATGCTGCCGGAATGCCCATGGAAGCGACGACCGCGGCGGCCGCGGCCATCATCGCCACCTGGGGCGCTGGCCTTACGCAAACTTTGATGATCAACCGCCGCCTCGCTGCGACGATCCCCAAAGGGCCGCGGTCCTATGATTTCATGGGCTGGCTGTCGATCTCGCTCCCCCTGCTCGTTATTCTGGGTTGCGAGCTTGCCCTGCAGAATACCGACATCCTGGTCATCTCACGCTTCATGAGCCCAACCGACGTCGGCATCTACTTTGCGGCCGGCAAGACCATGGCGCTCATCATGTTCGTGCACTACGCGGTCGGCAGCGCAGTCGCCAACAAGTTCGCGGCGTTGAATGCACGCGGCGACCGCGAGAGCCTCAGGGCCTTCGTCAAGGACGCCGTCAACTGGACATTCTGGCCCTCGCTCGCGGGCGCTGTTTTGATCCTGGCGCTCGGCAGGCCGCTTTTGTGGCTGTTTGGGCCGCAGTTCGAAGCGGGCTATCCGGTGATGTGCATTCTCGTCGTCGGCTTCCTGTTTCGCTCGTCGATGGGGCCGGCCGAGTTTCTCCTCAATATGCTCGGCGAACAGACGTTGTGCGCAATGGTGTTATTTGCCAGCGCTACGCTCAACGTGGTGCTCAATTTCATGCTGGTGCCGCGGTTCGGCCTGGTGGGCGCCGCCTCGGCCACAGCCCTGTCCCTGATGATGGCCGCCATTTTGAACTACATTGTAGTTTGGCGCCGCCTCGAGATCGAAATCGCCATCTGGCGCAATCTTCCCAAATTCTGAGCCACCCGACTCTATCCCCAAGTTTTCCACGTGGCGCACGTGGGCCGCAACAACACTCTTGTGGGCTTTTTCAAAGGCAAGTTGGATTCAGTAACTTGTGGGCACGGTCAAAAGTGTGCCGCACAAGCTTGCGTCCCGGCACCCCCAGCCTGCTATAAGGCCCTTCAGTGAAAACGACTCGTCGTCATCGTGTGCCGGGGGGATTTGGCCATGCACGTTCGGATGAAAAGCCAAAGGGGAGTAGGTCACGTGGGACTCAAAGCGCCGGGCATCATTACCTTCATGTTGTCGGTCATTCTGGCCGTCATCGTGCTTGTCTCGACGTTCTTTAGCGCGGACATTCCGGGCCTGAAGGGCAACGAGTTCTGGGCTCTGCTGATGTCGTATTGCATCTTGATGCTGGGTTGCCTGTTACGCGGTCTTTGAATTGATCACCCTTGTTCGGTTGCTTTGCCCGTTGCAGCTGGCTGTCATCGTGCCGCTTCCTTGGACGTGCCGTGAGTCCTCTTATTTTTGCAGTGCAGCATTGCAAGCTGCGCAAACGTGTCGCGCGGCATAGAGCGGAGTAGAGAGCCAACCTGCTGCCCACTTAAGGTAGACGGCATCCGCTCTCGACGTAGCAAGATGGCACGATGAACACGACTTCAAACACATTTGCCAGACGCGCGCGCCTTTCGACGACGTCCATCGCGCTGGCGATTGCCTTGACGGCAGCCGCAGTCGCTGCGGTGATGTACTCGAACGGCACGACCGAGCTGGGAGAATACAAACTCGACAGCCCGATACGGTCCCAGACGGACGCGCCAACGACCTGAAGCTCGCCCCGTATGTCTGACGGTCTTATGCGACCGCATCCGATCAATCTTGCTTTGAAGACTGCTAAACTGGTGCGGGGATAAGCGGTTTGGCCTTCACTAGGCCACGCACTGAATTCCCCAGATAAACGGCATCAGCGCGCGACAGGTCATCGAGTGTCAACCGCATTTCGCGCACCTTGCCTTGCGCGATGAGTTCGGCACGCAGCGTACCGGGCAACAGACCCGCAGGCAGCGCGGGCGTCGCCAGCACGCCATCCGTTTCCACAAAAATCGTCGTGCGGCTTCCTTCCGCCAGTTCGCCGCGCTCGTTGAGATAGATGACCTCGTCTGAGCCGAGGGTGTCGGCGTAATGCTTCCATTCGCGATCGTAGAGGTCGCGCCGCGTCGTCTTGTGATAGAGAAACAGGTCGCCGCTCGACACGCGGGTGTCTGAAACCACGTAACGCATCACGGCATCCGGTGCGGACGCGGGCTGCGGCGAAACCGTCACGGATACCCCGCCCTCATCATCCAGCAGAAGCCGTACGCGCAACCGCTCCTGATCATGCCCCTCCAGCGCCTCGCCGATGCGCTCGCGCGCACGTGCCTCGTCGTAGGGAAAGCCGAAGTAACCGGCCGACGTGGCAAGACGGTGGATGTGGCGCTCCAACAGCCAGATGCCCTTGTCCGGTTCGTGCAGCATGGTTTCGATCAACTCAAAGCGCCGCACGGGGTCGGTGAGGAACTTCATCTTGAGGAGACACTCTTCATGCTCTTTGACGCCCTGGCTGTCAGCGACGAGCCCGGACCCGATCCCCATCTCACCGTTGCCTCCCCGATCGATCACGGCTGTCCGGATCGCAACATTGAAGAGGAGTTCCCCGTCAGGCGAGATGCGCCCGATGGCCCCGCAATAGACCCCGCGCGGCTCGGTCTCCAAATCGCTGATCAGCTCCATGGCGCGGATTTTCGGGGCTCCGGTCACCGACCCGGGCGGAAAGATCGCCTTCAGCAGATCTTCAAGCGTCACATCGGGCTTGAGTACGGCGCGCACGCCGGACGTCATCTGATGCAACGTCTGGAAGGTCTCCACGGTAAAGAGATCCGTCACGCTCACGGACCCCAGCTCCGCGATGCGGCCAAGGTCGTTGCGCATCAGATCGACGATCATCAGGTTCTCGGCGCGGCTCTTGATGTCGCTCGCCAGCGTCTGGCGCACCTCGCGGTCGCCCTCGTGGGTCCCGGCGCGCGGCGCGGTGCCTTTCATCGGGCGCGTCGAGATCACCCGGCCGTGCTGCTCGATGAACAGCTCGGGCGAGGCTGACAGAATGGTTGCCGCACCCGTATCTACGAGGCCGCCGTAAGCCACGCGCTGCTTGAGACGCAAATCGCGATAGAGCGCCAAGGGCGAGCCTTCGAGATGGAACTTGGCCTTGAAAGTCAGATTGAGCTGGTAGATGTCACCCGACCGGATGTTGGCCTGCACTTTCTCGAAGCGGGCGAGATAATCCTCGCGGCTCCACGAATGCGTCAGCGCTCCGAGGGTTGGGTCGCCGATGGCTTCGGCCCTGAGCCAGGCTTGCACCTCCGCCCCGCGCATCTCACGCGGCTCCTTGTAAAGACCGAACCACAGCAGCGGCACTGCCCGATTTGCGGGCATCCGCGGGGCAAGCTTGGGTTCAAGAACGTAGCCTAGCTCGTATGAGAAGAAGCCGGCAGCATGCAAACCGCGGTCAAGCCCTGCCTGAAGCGCTGCAAGCGCCTTTTGGACGGCGGCAGGCTCGTCGGCCCGCACGGTCTCAACGGGATGCTCGAACAGAATGGAGATCGCATCCATCCGCGTGCTGTTGTCGAGCAGCACAAATCCTTCCTGCAATTCGGGCTTCCGCGCCATTGTTCTTCTAATCCGTTGATCCGCGCCAGGCGCAGAAATGAGATGAAAGTGCAGGCGGCGCGAGCCCGCCTCGATGTCCAGCGCCATCTTCTAACGTCTCGGGGGCGCAAAAACTATGTGGCAAGGCCGCCAAAAGTGCTGCGCGAATAGACCGTCGCACGCGACATTCCTTCGCGTTTTCGCCCGCCGCTCCCTTATGTTCATTGGGGGCAGCGGAGAATGACCGAGGGTCAAGCAGCAACCCTCGTATGGGAGGGGACCGCTCAGACGTCCTGCCCTGCCAAAGGCGCGCTTTTCACACGGTTTTCCCGGTAATTGGGCCCTTGTGTCGCGATGCGGAGATGGGGGTTCACAAGGCGCGGATTTATGTTATAAGCCTCCCACTTGAGCCGCTCGGGAACGAGCGGCTTTTATATCTTTGCTTTCAGGCTTTCGCGAAGTTCCACCCGCGGTTTCCACCGCAACATGGACGCGCGATCCGCCTCCTACCGGGGCAAAAGATTTATTGGTGACGCGGGGTGGAGCAGCCCGGTAGCTCGTCAGGCTCATAACCTGAAGGTCATAGGTTCAAATCCTATCCCCGCAACCAACCTTTATTTGCAAGGCTTTCTTCAGCAATAGGCCGTCGGCTTCTGGCCGGATGGCGATCAATACCGTTGGATCTGAGAAGTCAGTCTATGACCCTGGCTGTGTGAAAACGCCGGACGCCGTATAATTCCCTGGTGATTCTTCGGGGGTGATCATGAAGCGGTTTGTGGTGGGCGCAGATCGCAGCCAGTCGACGATGCTGCCGGAGTGTCTGGACGACTGGATCGACGAGGACAACCCGGTCCGTGTGATCGATATCTTTATCGACAACCTGGATCTGGCAGACCTCGGTTTCGCGGGCGTCGATCCGCAATCGAAGACGTGCAGCGGCGTCTGGACGAGAATCCACAGGCGATGCGCATGCGCCGCGAGACCGTCGAGCACCCGTTCGGGACCATCAAGGCACGCATGGGCGCAACCCACTTCCTGATGAAGCGCCTGAAGAACGTGAAGACGGAGATGGCGCTCGCGGTGCTCGCCTACAATCTGACCCGAGTGATGAACATCATCGGTATCGGGCCGTTGCTGAAGGCCATCCAGGCCTGATTAGACGCCAACGATGGGCGACATCGGTCCTCAGGAGCCTTCAGCGTCGTGCTGGGAGCCCCGTTGTGCCAAAATCTGAGCCAAGCGACAGCAGCGAGGGTGACAGACGCGTTCTCACACGACCAAGACCCAAAGCCGCCACCTCGTCTGCGAGCGAGATGGGGTGCACCGTCACTCTTGACGCTTTTCTCAAGGGGGCCGATGGATCGCGCCTTGATCCTAAACAGTAGCTGACAACCGGTATGTCCTCGACGAAATCTCCGCGGTTTTTATTGCCGCATGGACTATCGCCTCAAGCGCAAGGCGTCGTGGCGATCAATATCGCCGCGGTCATATTCGGAACGGCAGCGCTTTACGGAAAGTTGAATGTCTCGCCCTTCTGGATCGTCGCAATGCGTGCCGGATTTGGCGCTTTCACACTTGGCCTCATAGGCGGACATCTGTCCGGTCTCAGGGGCATCCTGACCTCCTCTTGGCGTGTCGTCGGACTGAGCGGAACCCTGCTGACCGCGCACTGGTTGACGTTTTTCATGTCCGTCCAGTTGGCGGGCGTCGCGGTCGCCACGCTGACGTTCGCAACATTTCCGCTCTTCACGGTTGTCGTGGAGGCTGCGCAGCAACGCCGATTTCCCACGCCGGCGGAAATAGCTGTTGGGATCGTCATCATCGTCGCGGTTGCGCTGCTCGTTCAGCCCGGTGGCGGTCAGAGCAATGTCGCGGGCGCGGCCGCGGGGTTGGCATCGGCTCTGACGTACGCCCTATTTTGGAGAGTGAGCCAACAGCTCGGCGGCGCAGCGTCCCCTGTGACAACCTCGTTTCTACAGAACGGAGTCGTAGTGCTGTTGCTCATCCCGGCGCTGTTCTTCGCGGAGCCTGCTCCGACACAGATGAGTGAGTGGCTCTCCCTCGTCGCGCTCGGCGTCTTCAATACCGCCGTCATGCTTCTGCTCTATCTTTATGCTCTCCAGCGGATCTCCGCGAGCACGTGCAGCGGCTTCGTTGCATTGGAGCCGGTCTACGCAATAGTCTTCGCGGCTTTGCTTTTCGATGAAGCCATCACACCGTGGATCGTTTTGAGCATAGCGCTGATACTTGCCGCATCACTAACGCTGCTGAAAATCGAGAAGCAGGTCTCGCCACCGGCGCTGTGACACCTGTCCGCTACTGGCTCTAAGCAGACGTGGACCCGGAGCCCCCGTTTAAACTGATTGCATGGGACGGCAGGCTGCGCCTGCATGATCTGTCCAAAGCCATCGTCGCGCCGCCGCAAGCGGGCGGCTTGACCATTGGCTAAGGTCCCAACGCGCGTGGCAAGCCGTGAGCTTCAATTCGGCTGCCTCAACTTGTGTTTCCAGACCGCAGCCTCGAGCCGGCTTGTAAGGTTCAGCTTGCGCAGCACGTTCTTGACATGAACCTTCACGGTGGTGTCGCTGATGCCGAGGTTGCGCGCAATCGTCTTGTTGTTCAGTCCGTCGGCCAGGCATTCAAGGACCTCGCGCTCGCGCATGGTCAGTAATTCCTCCTTTGTGCTTCCTACGCTCACGGGCGAGAGCAACGCACTTCTGAGGACCTCCGTCAGCGTGTCTTGCAGCACGGTCATGCCGCTCCAGGCTTTGAGGAGATTGGTGCACAAATCCTCCGGCTCCATATCCTTGAGCAGGTAGCCATCGGCGCCCACGCGCAAGGCCTCGATCAGGTCCTCCTCGGAATTCGACACGGTAAGAATGATGTATCGCGCTTGCAGGTCCGTTGCCTTCAAGCGGCGCAGAGTTTCCAGCCCGCTCATGCCCTTCATGTTGATGTCGATCAACACCATGTCGGGACGAAGCGCCTGGGCGATCTCCAAGCCTTGCTGACCGGATGCGGCTTCTCCAACAACCTCGAATCTCGGATTGTCAGAGATCATTTGCCCAACCCCTTTGCGAAACAAAGGATGATCATCAATGAGGACAATCTTAATCATGATCGGTATCCAGACGCTTCTGCTACTGCGACTTCTTCGGCGTGAACGTCAACGTCACGCGGGTTCCCCCGTTCAGCCTTGGAGCGATGTCGATGGTTCCGCCGAGACTGAAAGCGCGCTCCTTCATGATCGTTTGACCATGGTGTGAAGACTGCTTGATTTCCGGTGGACGGTAACCCACCCCGTCGTCATCTATGGTTATCACGACAGCTCCATTTGCCTGCAGCGCCATCACGATCCAGACATTGCTAGCTGACGCATGATGGAGGATGTTGCTCAGCGCCTCGCGCACGACGTGCAGGACATGGAATTCCTCGTTTACGGTGAGCGGCGTGCCAACCAGCCTGTTGTCCAGGGATATCGGCAGTCCAGATCTCTGGGTGAATTCCTCGATCGCCGACTCGATTGCAAAGTCGAGACCTCGAACATCCATCTGGACGCGGAACGTCGCAAGCAGTTCGCGCAGTTCCCTGTAGGCGTTGTCCAGGCCATGACGCAATTCGCTCGTGACTGTCTTCATCTGCTTCTTCATCTCGAAGCTGTTGTTACTTTGATAGGATTGCAGGCGCGCGAGCTGAATTTTCATAAAGGAGAGCGACTGCGCCAGGGAATCATGCAGTTCCCGCGCGATCGTGGCACGCTCTTCGAGTACCGCGACACGCCGCGCCTCCTGGTCATGGCCGTCGAGCTTTGCGGCCATGGAGAGCAGGCTCGCCGTTATCCGCAGCGTCTGAATCTCGAACGCTTCAAGCAGCCTGTCTTCCGGAAACTCAACCAGAAGCACGCTCAGCTCTCCCGTGGCATCCGCGAATCCGACACCCGCCCTGCGCGTGCCGGGCGTCTCCGCAGACCCTTCGACGATGGCCCCGTCGCCAGCTCCGAACAACTCCGAGGCGAACTCCTTGTCGAGCGGGCTAGGTTCGCGGTTTGAGAAGAGACAACGCCCGGAATGGATCGCAGCCTCGTCCTCCGAGAACAATATCGCAGTGTTCTCGAAATCGAGCGCGCGCTCCAGAGAGTAGAGGAACTTGCGCAGCATCCAGTCGCCGAAGGAATGGCGTAGCATGGAGCCTATGGCCTTGGACAAGTAGTCCTGTGCCCGCGCCATGCGGGCCAGAGAGGCCCGGGACTCGGCGGCCGCGGTTGAGTGATCGGCGGTGCTTTCCAGCTGTGCGAGAACGCCCGCAATGCTCTGCTCGAGCCGCGCAACTTCATCGCGCATCGGTGAAGACGATCCCCGTCCCTCGAATGCTGTAACCAGCCCCACGAGGCGGTCGACGCCATCAACGAGAACGCGGCGCGTGTCGATGCTCAGGCGTGCAAGGAAGAAGAAGAGGAGACCAAGGCTTGCAAGCTGCAGGAGCCTGACTTGAAAGCGCGTCGCCTCCAGATCACGCTCGATGTTCTGTGCAGCCTGCTCGATCAAAGCGAGCGCGCCGCGGGCCGCATCTTGATCCTTGATCTGGCTGGCGTCCGCCAGAAGGTCAAGGCTGACGCCTGCCTTGCTCCGGATCATCTCGTCGTTCAAAACATCCGAAATCGAAGGCCGTGCGCCGCCAGCGGTCGTGCTCGGGTCCGCACCCAGCCCCTGCATCATATCTGGCGGCTGTCCGTTCCATGCAAACCGCGCTTGATTGAGCTTGCCAAGCGCGGTGTGGGCGACGGAACTATAGTCTGATAGGAAGAAGGAACTCGTGAGGATGAGGAGGGCCGCAAGAGCGATACCCGTCAGCAGGGCGACCGTTCTGAAATAGAGCGGGTACCGCCGACGTGCTTTGCGCAGCCGGTCGAAAGAACCGAAATGGTTGCTGCGATCACGAAGACGAGGTTGTACGACAGGGCTCGATGTCTTGGTGATCGCTCGACTGGTCGTGGTCATAACGATGCTCGGTTTCAGCACCATAATGGTTATTGGATGGCCAGATTGGCTAAATCTTGCCGGGAGTTATTCTGCTCTATTCGGTCTTGGCTCGGTAGCGATAGTTATCGGTATCGTCGCGTTTGCGGTCTACCCGGTGGTGCGGCGCGATCTGCAAAGCGAATCTGATCATCAGAAGCCGGAACCGGCTACGTCTGCATTGACAAAAGACAAGTCCAATGTGCTTCAGACCTCATCGCCGGTCGCGGACGTGATGACGTCAAACGAGCATCATATTCCCTCCGCCGCCCCTCCTGCTCCCCTGCTGGACAAGGACGGGGCGGCGCCCTTCGATTACCAACAAATCGTCGAGCATATCGAGCAGATCGTCTTCAAGATCGATCCCAACGGCGATATCGGCTTTCTCAGCGCCTCGTGGGAGCACTTGCTGGACTACACGGTCGCAGACAGCATTCATCAGCCCTTTGACGCCTTCATCCATCCGGAAGATCGCCCCCTGGTCGACGCGCAGATCAGCGGCCTTCTCAGGGGCAAACGCGACAGCTGCCAGATAGAAACGCGCATGATTGCGCGCAACGGCACGTCGCACTGGCTGGAACTGCGCGCCAAGGCCGTCAATGAGGAGGAGCGCAGCGTCATCGGCACGCTGACGGACATCGACCGCCAGAAGCAGGTGGAGGCCAGCCTAAGAGCGGTCAGGCGGTCTCTCAGCACCCTCCTGAACAGCATTCCGGGCATGGTTTATCGCTGCAAGAGCAACCGCAACTGGAGCTTTGAGTTCGCAAGCGACGGCTGCCTGGAAGTGACCGGCTACGAGCCGTATCAGCTCGTCAACGATCCCAACTTCTATTTTCAGCAGATCATGTTCCCGGATGATCGCGACGACGCATGGAACCACGCACATCAACAGGTGATGTTGCAGCGCAATTTCCAGTTGGTGTACCGGATCATCAACCGGTCTGGACACGTGAAATGGGTCTGGGAACAAGGGCGCGGCGTGTATTCCATCGGCGGAGAGCTCCTGGCGCTGGAGGGCTTTGTCACGGTCGTGGCCGAGGACAGCGCACATGCCCAAGCGGTCCTGGAAGAATTCCATGACCTGGTTATGAATCCTCCGTGATCAGGTCGCTGGAAACCGTCTTGCACGCATGTCCTGCCTTCCGTATCCGAAGGCAGTTGCGACCTACACCTTGCGCGCATCGCTTACCGCGAACAGGTGCCACACCGCGACACCCAGTACGGCAACTGCGCCCGCCTGATGCAGCACGCCCAGCGTCAACGGCACGTGCCAGACGAGCGTGAAGATCCCGATGATGGCCTGAGCGACAAGGGCCAGGAGAAGCACGAACCCCGACAACTTCGGCGCACACGTGGCGCCTGCGCGCAAAATGGCGATGGTCTGCGCCAGCGCCGCGGCAAGAAGCACATACGCCATCATGCGATGATTGAACTGGGCAGCCGCATGGCCCTCAAAGAAACTCATGAGCCCATGGCCGTCGATCCAGTAATCGGACGGCACGAACTGCCCGTCCATGCTCGGCCACGTATTGTAGATAAGGCCTGCCTTGAGCCCGGCAACAAACGCACCGAGCACGGTCTGCAGGAACACCAAACCGAACATCACGGCCGCCATGGCGCGCACGAAGCCCGTGACGATGCCTGGCGAGCCGCCAAGCCTCGCACGGCGCTCGTCCAGAGCCAGCCACACCAGCAACGCGAAGATCGCGAGTGCGCCAGAAAGGTGCAGCGCCAGCCGGTACTGACTGACGGAGACGCGTTCGGACAATCCAGACGCAACCATATACCAGCCGATGGCGCCCTGGATGGCTCCCAGCGCGAACAGCCCGGCATACTTTCCCGCCGTGCCGGCACGCAACCAGCCGCGCCACCAGAAGACGACGAGCGGCAACGCGAAGACGACCCCGACGATACGTCCGAGGAACCGGTGCCCCCACTCCCACCAGAAGATGCTCTTGAAGTCCGCAAGCGACATACCTTCGTTGACGAGCTTGTACTGGGGAATCTGCTTGTATTTCTCGAAGGCGACGAGCCAGTCCGCCTCATTCAGCGGCGGGATGGCGCCCATGATCGGCTTCCATTCGGTGATCGAGAGGCCACTGCCCGTGAGGCGTGTCGCGCCGCCCACGGCCACCATGGCGAAAACGAGCGCAGCCACGAACCATAGCCAGCCTTCAACAGCGGCATGGCCCGACTCTGCGCGCGCCGCGCGCGGTTCAGACAGATTGATGGCGGCGTTTGCCATGCGTGATGATCTCCCGAGGGCAGTGAAAGGTGGTGACTTGCCTAACCCCTGATAATGGGCGAAGACTGCGCCCGCAATGCGCGCCGGGCCGCACCTTCACGCGAAGGCCTTCGCGTGAAGGACAGCATTCATGACCCAACGCGCGCGAAAATTCACCGGGGCGATCCTGCTCATTCTCCTGATCGCAGTTTATGCGCTGCTCGCGCTCGCCGTCGCGGTTGTGCTGCAGATCAGGCAAGCCAACGGGTTTGTCGAGTTCGTCTATTACATCGTCGCGGGGCTGCTGTGGGTGCTGCCCGCAGGATTGCTGATCAAGTGGATGGCCAAACCGGACGCGCCGAAGACCGATCGGTAACGGTTTCAAGGGGCGTGCCGCGCATAAGCTTACGCCCTGCCGGGAAGTTCGCCCGTCAGCCTGTCCCGCCCGAGCGCCTGGAACACCGTCGAGATGATCCCGTCGGCTGAAAGCCCCGCTGCCTTGTACATGTCATCGGGCTTGCCGTGATCGATGAAGCTATCCGGCAGCACCATGGTGCGTACCTTCAGCCCGCGGTCGAGCAACCCATCCTCGGCCAGATAATGCAGCACGAACGACCCGAACCCGCCCACCGAGCCCTCCTCGATGGTTACTAGAACCTCATGGTTCGCGGCGAGCCGCTTGATGAGATCCTTGTCGAGAGGCTTGGCGAAGCGCGCGTCGGCAACCGTGGTCGACAGCCCAAAAGCTGCAAGCTGCTCGGCGGCACGCAGGGCCTCGGCAAGCCGCGTGCCCAAAGAAAGAATCGCAACCGTGGAGCCTTCGCGTACGATGCGGCCTTTGCCGATCTCGAGCGGACGGCCCTCCTGGGGCAGTTCCACGCCGACGCCTTCGCCGCGCGGATAGCGCAGCGCGCTCGGGCCATCGTCGAGGGCCGCCTGCGTGGCGACCATGTGTACAAGCTCCGCCTCGTCTGCGGCGGCCATGAGAACCATGTTCGGAATGCAGCCGAGATAGGCAATATCGTAGGCACCCGCATGCGTCGGTCCGTCCGCCCCCACGAGACCCGCGCGATCCAGAGCGAAGCGCACGGGAAGGCGCTGAATGGCAACGTCGTGCACGACCTGATCGTAGGCACGCTGCAGAAACGTCGAGTAGAGCGCAGCGAACGGCTTGTAGCCTTCAGCCGCCAATCCCGCCGCAAACGTCACCGCGTGCTGTTCGGCAATTCCCACGTCGAACATGCGCCTGGGAAAGCGTGCGCCGAAAAGGTCCAGCCCCGTGCCATCCGGCATGGCCGCCGTGATGGCGACGATCCTTTCGTCCTTTTCGGCCTGCTTGATGAGGCTTTCGGCAAAGATGCGCGTGTAGGTCGGCGCGTTGGGCTTGGGCTTGACCTGCGCGCCGGTCACGACATTGAACTTCGTCACGCCATGATACTTGTCGGCGGAGGCTTCCGCCGGCGCGTAGCCCTTACCCTTTTGGGTCACGACGTGAACCAGGATCGGGCCCTGCTTGGCGTCGCGCACGTTTTTCAAGACCGGCACAAGCTGGCTGAAGTCGTGGCCGTCGATGGGACCGATATAATAGAAGCCCAGTTCTTCGAACCACTGGCCGCCCTGCCAGAGATGGCGGGTATATTCCTCCATGCGCGCGGCGCGCCGCTCCCACTTCTTGGGCAGCATCCTGGCAAGCTGCTTGGCGTAGTCGCGCAGATGCAGGTAGGTACCCGACGAGGTGACGCGGGCAAGGTAGGCCGACATCGCTCCAGTCGGCGGCGCAATCGACATGTCGTTGTCATTGAGAATGACGATCAGCCGCTCGTCGCGCGCACCGGCGTTATTGATCGCCTCATAGGCCATGCCCGCACTCATGGCGCCATCGCCAATCACGGCGATAACGTTCGTGTCGCTCCCCGACAGATCGCGCGCCACCGCCATCCCGAGGCCGGCGGAAATGGAGGTGGACGAGTGCGCCGCACCGAAGGGGTCGTACACGCTCTCGTCGCGCTTGGTGAAGCCCGACAGGCCTCCCGGCTGGCGCAGCGTGCGGATGCGGTCACGACGGCCCGTGATGATCTTATGCGGGTAGGCCTGGTGGCCCACATCCCAGATCAACCGGTCGCGCGGGGTGTCGAAAACCCAGTGCAAGGCGACCGTCAGCTCCACCACGCCCAGCCCCGCGCCAAGGTGGCCGCCCGTCACCGAGACCGCGTCAATGGTCTCCATGCGCAGTTCATCGGCGAACTGGCGCAGCGAAGCCTCTGGCAACGCGCGCAGATCGGCGGGCGTCTTGACGGTATCGAGAAGGGGCGTCTTGCTCACGGGCATTAATCCCTGCCGGGCGTTCCGGCCATTTGTGACATTGGACCGTTATGGCAGATGTGAGGGGCCCTGCAAGAGACCAATCCACGCATATTCCGGCCGAATTCCGGCAGAAGGGCCGCTTTCGCCGTCCTGCGAGCGCACAAACCGGCCTTTGGCTGGCCGGGAAAACCCGCGCTTCCTCACGCGTCTTTGCCCATCTCTAGCATTCAGTGTTCCTTGGGGCGATTGTTTTCGAAGGCGGCGATCTTTTCCGCACTCGCTTCAGTCTGATACTTCGCCTGCCATTCCTTGTAGGGCATACCGTAGACCAGCTCGCGCGCCGCATCCTTTGTGAGGTTCAGCCCGCGCTCCCTGGCGGCCTCCATCATCCAGTTCGACAGGCAGTTCCGGCAAAACCCGGCCAAATTCATCATGTCGATGTTCTGGACGTCCGTGCGGGTGCGCAAGTGCTCCACCAGACGCCGGAAAGCAGCCGCCTCCAGGGCTTGCGTCGTGTCGTGGTCCATCATCGTCATCGATCCGCCTCCTCAGAGCAGCTGATGTGCCCTGCCTTGATTTGTTTTTGAGGCAGGGTAGCGTCAAACGGCGACGCTTTCGAATAGGATGGCCCCTACCCGGTTGGATTGCCAGCCCCTGACTGCGGCTTCCTATTCCTTGACGCTTCATGGGCGATCCCGCAAATCAACACCAAAGAACAATCCGGCCCGGCCAACCCAGGGCGCGCAAAAGAACAAGTGGAAACCGGGAGGACACATGGCCGAGGCGACCAATCAAGCGGCGCGGCAGACGCTGATGGCTCTTTACGAGGCCGCCTATTCGACCGCCCATCCCAAGGTGTGCCTGCCGGCCCACCTGCCCCGCGTGCCCGAGGGGGGCAGGATCATCATCATCGGCGCGGGCAAAGGCACCGCAGCCATGGCTGTTGCTGCCGAAACCCACTACATCGCCACCGGCCAGCAAGACAAAGTATCCGGGCTCATCTCGACGCGCCATGGCTTCGGGTTGCCGACCCGGATCATCAAGATCATCGAGGCGGGCCATCCCGTGCCGGACGCCAACTCCATCGAAGGCGCCAAGCAGGCCATAGCATACGCCAAGACCGCTGGTCCCAACGACCTCGTCCTCTGTCTGTTGTCGGGCGGTGCGTCCGCGCTGTGGGCCGCACCCGTCGAGGGCGTAACCTTCGAAACCAAGCAGCAGCTCACCAAGCAACTCCTGAAATCCGGCGCGCCGATTTCCGAGATGAATTGCGTGCGCAAGCACCTCTCACAGATCAAGGGCGGCAAGCTGGCCGCGGCCGCCTACCCCGCACGCCTCCTGACGCTCGCCATCTCGGACGTGCCCGGAGATCATCCCGATGAGATCGGCTCTGGCCCCACCGTGGCCGACCGCTCGACTCTGGCTGACGCGCGCAACGTGCTATCGCGCTGGAAGATTACCCCCGCACCCGAGATCGCAGCGGCCCTCGCCAACCCGGCCAACGAAACGCTGAAACCCGGCGACCCCAAGCTCGCGAACTCGAAATACGAAATCGTCGCTGCGCCCAAGGCCTCCATAGAGGCCGCGGCTCAGATCGCCCGCGCGCAAGGCTACCGCGTCGAGATCCTCGGCGACAGCCTGGAAGGTGAAGCGCGCGAGGTCGCCCGCGCGCATGCGGCCATGGCGCTCGATGCTCAGCGCCGCGATGAAAAAGTCGCCATCATGTCGGGCGGCGAACTCACGGTCACTGTAAGCGGCAACGGCTCGGGCGGCCCCAACCAGGAGTACGCCCTGGGCCTTGCGATTGCATTGGACGGCTCGAAAGGTATCTGCGCTCTGGCCGGCGACACGGACGGCACCGACGGAGGCGGTGGAAATGCCGACGACCCAGCGGGCGCCATGGTTTTCCCCGACACGCTTGCGCGCGCGCAAGCCGTCAATCAAAATGCCGCCAATTTCCTGGCCAACAACGACTCGTCCGGATTCTTCAGACCGCTCGGCGATCTCATCCTGTGCGGCCCCACCCAGACGAATGTCAATGATTTCCGCGTGATTCTCGTCGACCCTTGAGGCCAGCATGGGGTCAGCGGTACGGACTCGCTGGCCTTATTTTGAGCACGAGGGGATTGAACGGGGTGATCGATTTCTGGAATGGACGGGTACACCGTACCGCGTGGGCATTGGGTCTTGCCCTTTGCCTGCCAGGCGCGCACGATGCCCGCGCGGATCTCAAGCTTTGTAATTCGACGTCGAGCCGGATCGGCGTTGCCGTCGGCTACCAGGACAACACCGGCTGGGCCACCGAAGGCTGGTGGAACATCGCGTCACAAACCTGCGAGACACTGCTGAAAGGACCCGTGCCAAGCCGTTTCGTGTATGTGCACGCTGTCGACTACGACCGGGGCGGCGAATGGGGCGGCAAGAACGAGATGTGCACCGCGGACAAGTCGTTTGCGATCCGGGGGGTTCAGGATTGCGCGAAACGCGGATATAAGCGCACGGGATTTTTTGAAGTGGACACCGGCGAGGCGAAGGAATGGACCATTCGCCTGACAGATCCCGATGCCCAGGGAAGTGATGAGAAATGAGACGCAATCGCCGGGTCAAGATCGTCGCAACGCTTGGCCCAGCGTCCGCAGCCCCCGAAATGGTGGAGCGGCTTTTCCTTGCCGGTGTTGACGTCTTCCGCATCAACATGAGCCATTCGACAGCGGATGGCGCCAAGACACTCTACAACACCGTACGCGCCTGCGCGGCGCGCCATCGCCACGCGATCGGCATCCTCGCCGATCTGCAGGGTCCGAAATTCCGGATCGGCGAATTCGGCACCGGCCGCGTCCATATCGCCGAGAAGACGACGTTCATCTTTGACCGGGAGGAATCGCCGGGCACCAACGCCCGCGTGTTCCTGCCCCATGAACAGATTTTCGAAGCCATCGATGTCGGGCACAACCTCGTGCTCGACGACGGCAAGATCCGCATGCAGGTGATCGAAAAGGCCAAGGACAAGATCACGGCCGAGGTCAAGGTCGGGGGTATGCTGGCATCGCGCAAGGGCATCTCCATGCCCGATACGCTGCTTGGCATCTCGCCCCTCACCGAAAAGGACAAAGTCGATCTGGCGCACGCCCTGAAGCTCGGAGTCGATTGGATCGCTCTATCCTTCGTACAGCGCGCCGACGACCTGCATGAAGTGCGCAAACTGATCGGCACGCGCGCTGCAATCCTGTCAAAGATCGAGAAGCCCTCCGCGGTGGCCGATCTGGAGAACATCATCGCCGCCTCCGACGGCATCATGGTCGCCCGTGGCGACCTGGGCGTCGAGATGCCGGTGGAGAAGGTGCCGGGTCTGCAAAAGAAGATCACCAGGCTGGCGCGCGCCGCAGGCAAACCGGTCATCGTGGCAACTCAGATGCTGGAGAGCATGATCTCCTCGCCTATGCCCACACGCGCGGAAGTCTCGGATGTCGCAACGGCCGTGTTCGATGGCGCGGACGCCGTCATGCTGTCGGCGGAAAGCGCCGTCGGGCAATATCCGGTTGAAGCGATCTCCACGATGGACCGCATCGCCATAGAGGTGGAAGCCGACCCGCTCTATGAGCCGATCCTGCATGCGACCCATACCGAGCCCCAGCCCACCGGCGCCGACGCCATCGCGCACGCGGCCTCGGCAATCGCCGACACCGTACGGCTCGGCGCGATCGTCTGCTACACGGCAACCGGTTCCACTGTTCTGCGCGTCATCCGCGAGCGCCCAGGCATTCCCGTCATCGGCCTGACGCCCATCGAGTCCACGGCCCGCCGTCTCTCGCTCGCGTGGGGTGTTCAGTGCATCATGACGGGAGACCCCGAGAACCTCGCGCACATGGTGCGCAAGGCCTGCCGCATTGCCTTCGAGGAAGGACTCGTACGGGCGCGCGACGGTATCCTGATCACCGCCGGCGTTCCACTGGGGTCGCCCGGCACCACGAATATGATCCGGATCGCGTACGTCGACGAGGGCGGCGCACCTATTGCTTCGGAAGTCTAAAAATCACAGCCGTCAGGTTAACGAGTGCGTCCGCCCGTCCACGGCGCAAGCGCGCGCGTGCAGCACAGGTCGCTTTGATCCTCCATCAGCCGATCAGAACCCCGATCTCATAGGCTCGGAACCTTTGACAGCTCTCGCACGTTGTTCGGTACACGTAAAAACATCAAGGAGAGATGTGTGAAAGCTCTAATCACCGCTACCCTTTGCGCCGGCTTCGCCGCACTGACCGCAACGGCCGCGAACGCCGCGCCCGCCGGTCACGGCGGCCATCTGGGAATATCGCTCGCCGATCGCAGCCCCGTCACGGCAGTTCGCGATGACGACGGCAAACGTAAATTTGGCAAGGATTACGACGGAAAGCGAAAATTTAGCGATCATGACCGGCATCATTACGACCGGCGACATGACAAATATCGCGGCTGGCATCGCTATAACAAGCGCCCCTACGGATGGCGTGAGCGCGGTTGCGTCGTCGTCGGACCGATCTGGTTCTGCCCGTGAAATTGAAAAGCTATAGCCGATTGCGATCTCATGGACTCACTTCCTTCTCCCGCGAGGAGAAGGTACCCCGAAGGGGCGGATGAGGGGGCTGGTACGGTCTGTCCTACTCACGTACGACCTGTGCGGACGTGGCGGCAATCCGCACGATTTCAGCTCAGGCGACGGCCCAGGCTGGAAATATCAATCCACCATGAGACCGCGCTTCACCATGTCGGAGATTTCCCTGTAGGTCTTGCGCATCGGCAGCATGATGCCGTGCATCTTGTTCTTCTCGATCAGCATGTCGTGCAAGGCGAGGTAATCAATGCCGGTGCCAAGGAAACAATTGAGCGCATCCAGCGGCGTCTCCACGATCGGTTCGCCCTTGACGTTGAAGGAGGTGTTGACGAGCACCGGAACGCCGGTGATCTTTTCGAACTCCTTCAACAGCTGATGCAGCTTGGGGTTCTGATCTTCCCGAACGGTCTGCACGCGCGCCGTTCCGTCCACATGCACAATAGCGGGGATCTTATCCTTCCAAGCAGGCTTCACCTTCATGGCCATGAGCATGAACGGAGAATCGATCTCGCCTTCGAAAATGTCCTTGGCGCGCTCGGCGAGCACGATAGGGGCGAAGGGGCGGAACGCCTGCCGGAACTTCACGCGCTTGTTAAGGATGTCCTTCATCTCGGCCGTGCGCGGGTCGGCCAGGATGGACCGGTTGCCCAGCGAGCGCGGCCCGAATTCCGAACGCCCCTGGAACCATCCGAAAACCTTGCCCTCGGACAACAGACGCGCCGTTTCCGCGCAGATGTCATCGCTTTCCTTGACCACGGTTTCCATCTTCACGCGCGGGAGCTGGACGGCCTTGCGTGAGACCTCGGGCGCATAGTCGACTCCGAAGTAGGCGTGGTTGATCACGTACTTGCGCGGCTTTTTCAGAATCTCGAGCCAGCCGTAATAGGCGCAGCCGATCGCGATACCTCCGTCTCCGGCGGCCGGCTGAACCCAGATATCCTCGAAGCCCGCCTCTTCGGCGAGCTTGCCGTTGGCCACGCAATTGAGGCCGACGCCCCCCGCGATGCACAGGTTCTTCGCACCCGTCTTCTCGCGCAGCCAGCGCGCCCGCTCGAGCAGCACCTTCTCCGTGTCGTCCTGGATGCGCCACGCCATGTCCCGCCAGTGCTGGACGTGCGGGTTCTTTTCCCAGTTCTCGTCGAGCTCGGGCATCCAAGGCTTGTCGAACTCGGCCGTCCACTCCGGAACGGCGATCTCTCCATCCTTGATGATGACAAGAGGCTGAAAAGCATTGGGCGTGCCGTAGGGCGCAAGCCCCATGACCTCGCCGCACTTGTTCCAATCTGCGAAGATGTAACTGGATACCCGGCTATAGGCGGCGCCCAATCCCTCCATGAAGAAGAATTCGTCGCTCAGGAAGCCGCGTACGGGCTCCAGCCAGACCTTTTTCAAAGTAGTGAGGCTACTTCCCTTGAAGGCATAGAAACTCTCCGACTCGCGCGCCAAAGGCGTGGCGCCTTCCGTCATCTGATCAGGTTCCTTGACGTCGGCCGCATAACTCCCCACGCCATCGACGATCATCACAACGCCTTCGTCGAACGGGCAGGCCGCAAAGGCGCTGTAGGCATGCGCCAGATGGTGGGAGAGCGTCACGACCTTGCTGGACTTGGGCAGATAGAGCGGGCTGCTCTTCGCCTGAATACGTTCCTCGTCGCCCAGAAATTCCGGCACGCTTTCGTAGACGAGGCGTGTTTCCAGATCCTCCACCGGGAGCACGTAACAGTTGCGTACGACCAGATCGACGTCGTCGAGGGTGATGCCTTCCGCCTTAAGGCAGTAATCGACGACCTCCTGGAAAAATCCGGTCGCGTGCTTCTGGCGCGTGACACGTTCCTTCTCGATGGCGAATGCGATCTCACCGTCGCGCAGCAGGCATGCGCTGACATCGTGGTCGTAGGCGTTGATCCCGAGAACGTACGTAGGCTTCTCTTTAGACATCGGCGACGCGATCCAGTCTTATGCATGAAAAAAGAACAACGGTAGGCAGGAAACCCTCCTCGCTTGCATGCTGTCGCGCTCTTGGTCGAGCAGACAACCTTAATTTGCACTTCTAGCGGTGGCAAAAAAACGAACGGGAACTTGATTACCAATGGCGGAGTTGTCCGGCTTGTGAAGGCTGAATCTTGTCTGTAAAGTAAGGAGCTGTAATCTGACGATTTGAGCTTCTTCTATTCGGCAATCCCTATTTTCTGAGTGAAAAAGCAGATCCTAAGATTTCAAGAACCGAGCACCTTTATGCCGTGCAATCGGCGCATGGCCAAGTACTCTTCAGACGACGCTACAGTTTTGTAGCGGTAAGAGAGAAAGGCGGTGAAATGGAACAAATGAGATCTTTCAATCCACGTCATGCCGTGCAGAAAGTTTCTGCTTTCGGCGTGAGCGTCGCTCGCAACATCCGAAAGATCCTTGTCGGCACGATTGCGGTCATCGCCATGATGATCGCCTATGGTGTCAGCACGGTGGGTTCGATGGGTGCGACAGCGCTCGGTATCGTTGGCGTGACGAGCGTGGCGACTCTAACGGCCACGTCGACGCCCGCTCAAGCGCATCGCCACCGCTACCGCAGGAGACACAGGTCGCGCCGCCGTTACCGGCGTCGCCGCCGTGGCGGGTGGTATTGGTACTGGTACTAATCGAACGCAATCGCCTTTGCGCGGTTCGTCGGAACCAACCAGGAAAGAGCGGCCTTTTGGCCGCTCTTTTTGTTTGAGCGGCTGCGATCACAGGAGCCATGCGGCGGCAAGATAAATTCCCAAGATTGCAAGAAGGGTGCGCGCAAGGCGTGTAGGCAGGCGGCTAGATGCCCTGCCCATCCACTGCTTTTTTCAGATTGTCGATAGCCGTCTTCGCCCCGGGTGTATTGGGATTAATACGATAGAGTTGCTCGAGCGCCTTGAGCGCGCCCTTCTTCTGACCCTGCTCCTCGAGGATCTTGGACAGGCCTTCGAGCGCCTTGAAGTGATTGGGCTCAAGCGCAAGCGTGCGCCTCAGATCACCCAATGCGCGGGCAGTATCTCCCTTGAGGTAATAGACGAACGCGCGCCGGCTCCAGGCCTCGGCATAATCGGGAGCAAGGTCCACGGCTGCATCGAGCAGCTTCAAAGCGAGATCGGGATTGTTCTTGTTGGCGGCATCCGACGCGCGGTCGATAAGTAGATTGACCGTGTCGCCGCCCGGCATACGCCAGATCTGCTCAATGATGTCCATCACCTTCGTTGCGAGAAGGGGGTCTTCCATCTTGGAGAGCGCGGCGAATAGCCCGCCCAGAACAATCGTCGCTTCGTCCTGATTGCGCGGGAAGTTGAGACCCATCAGCCCCGGATCGTCCTGATGGACCCTGCGCGCCGCGCGATAACGCTCGCCCAATCCAGGACCCTCTACCTCGGGAGCCGGGGCGGGCTCCGCCTCCTTTTTATTTGCCTCTGGCGCCGCGGGGTCAGGCTCGACCACCGCAGGGGGGTGGCCCGTAGGAGGCTGTTCCTCCTGGGCAAACGACGAAACCCCCGCCATCGCAGCGAGGGACATAACGGCACAGCCGAGCAGAAAAGGGGTACGCCTATTCATAAGCGCGAACCTACCGAAAGGCGCCCTGGGCGTCAAAGTACAGAAAATTAATCTGCCGATGACGTGGCTGCCTCCGGGCAATCGGGCACGGACCCACCGCAGCGAGCCGCCAACGGCCCGCTTCAGCAGCGCCGGTCCGGTCTCAGCCCTGGCGCGCCTTGAAACGCTTTTGCGTCTTGTTAATCACGTAGACGCGGCCCTTACGGCGCACAACGCGGTTATCGCGGTGCCGAGAGCGCAAGGATTTCAACGAGTTTCTAACTTTCATGACGACACCGAAGGATGAAAACTGGTGGGCACTAGAGGGATCGAACCTCTGACCCCTACCATGTCAAGGTAGTGCTCTACCGCTGAGCTAAGTGCCCATTCAAGGGAAGACGTGCTTCTAGAGGGTGTTCGGCTTGCTGGTCAAGCCTCCGAATGCCAAAATCGCTGCCGGAAATGCACTTCCCCTCTGCGCCCTCAGGCCGCAAGGAGACGGTCGACCTCTTTTACGAGGTCTTTCAAATGAAAGGGCTTGGACAGCACCCGGGCGTCCTTGGGCGGCTGATGGTCGCTGTTCAGGACCACGGCCGCAAAACCGGTGATGAACATGATCTTGAGATCAGGGTCGATCTCGCTTGCACGGCGCGCAAGCTCGATGCCGTCCATTTTGGGCATCACAATATCCGTCAAGAGCAGCGCAAAAGGCTCGTGCTTCAGCCGCTCGTAGGCCTCCTCGCCGTTGGCGAAGGCGACCACATCGTAGTTGGCCTTCTCCAGGGCCTTCACCAGGAAGCCACGCATCGAATCATCGTCCTCGGCCAACAGAATGCGGTGCAGCGGGATGCTGGAGGGCTTGATGGCCATGGAGCTACTCTTGCTGATGAGAAATCGTGGGCACTATGCATTAGCGGAATTTCGCTAGGACGCAAATCTGTCTCGAGTTTGGTAAATGTAGGATGAAGCTGTGGAAGAAAGCGGGGCTGATGGGCAACACATGACAGCCTGTCGATCCATAGCGCGCACCGGCAGGGTGCAAGCATGGACACGATGCGATCGCGCTGGCACTGTCTGTCTGTCGTACATTGGCATTCCTGCGCGGCAACGCGCATGGGGCCGGCTACCGGGATCAACCATCATCAGGATGCGGGGATAGAACAAGACGAGGATGGAGAACACCGCCTGCCCCACCGCGCTGAATTCTTCTTTCGAGCTTGTCCGTCCGGAACGGCAGACGGCGGCGTTTGTATTTTCGTCACCTCACTCCGGGCGGCACTACCCCGCGGAGTTCCTTGCGGCGTCGCGGCTCGATCCGATCTCCTTGCGCAAATCCGAGGACTGCTTCGTCGACCACCTCTTTTCAGGCATGCCGGCCTTCGGTGCGCCGCTGATCTCGGCCCTGTTTCCCCGCGCCTATCTCGACGTCAACCGCGAGCCTTACGAACTCGATCCGGAACTCGTCAGCGAGCCCTTGCCCGCCCATGCCAACACGCAATCCGTCCGCGTCGTAGGCGGGCTTGGCACAGTGGCGCGCATCGTCGCCGATGGCGAGGAGATCTATTCCGAACGCCTTTCGTTGAAGTCGGTGATGGAGCGCATAGAACGTCTCTATTTCCCCTTCCATTCCGCGCTCGCTGCCCTGATCAGTGAAACCGAGGCGCGCTTTGGTTTCGCCGTGCTCATCGACTGTCATTCGATGCCGTCCTCCGCGGCGGTCGCGGGCGGCGGCACGCGGCCCGACATCGTAATCGGCGATCGTTTCGGAGCGTCCTGCGATCCTCACCTTGCGCGCACGGTACGCGACGCGTTTTTGCGCGCAGGCTATGACGTGCAAATGAACCGCCCCTATGCCGGAGGCTACATCACCGAGCATCACGGAAAGCCGTCGCGCGGCATTCACGCCTTGCAGATCGAGGTCAATCGCGGACTGTATCTGGACGAGCGCCGGCTTGTTCCCAACAGAGGCTTTGCTGGCCTGAAGGCAGATCTAGACTCCATTTTCCAGAGCATCATTTCAAGCGCCCATGACAGGTTTGGCGGTTACTGCGCGGCAGCCGAGTAGCCCCGCCGTCGGACCGTCCGTGCCCTGGTCTGCTCTGAGGACTCCCAGCTAAAGAAAAAGGGCCGTCCGAAATTCGAACGGCCCAAGTCTAGGGAGGAAACGCCCAAGGAGGGCTACGACAGACAAGCAAACTTGCCGATGTCGCAATGCAATAATTAAGGGTGCGGCGCACCAACGGCAACTGCATTTTTCGCAGACCTGAATGCACACATTTGCATTTCGAACGTGGGCGCGTATCTGTTTAACGTATTGTAATTATTTAATAAGTTAAAAAAACTTCCGACTGAACAGCACCCCGCCACGGCCCGTGAACCTTAAAAAAACGCAACAAAAGGAAAGAATGCGAGCATGGATCGCGCATCGAAAGCGCTTCTCGATCTTCCCGGCGCGCATGAAAGATCTTGCTTGCCCGCAGGGGTTCGAGAGTGTGTGAGCGGGATGGCGTATCGCCCACTGGCGGCGTCAGCTGGTTCTTCCTGCAAGCGCCGCCGGCCCGCTCACTGCGGGGCGCAAAAAAAGGCCGTCCGGTAATCGAACGGCCCAAGTCTAGGGAGGAAACGCCCAAAGTGGGCAACGCGACTGCGAACAAGCGTGTCACTCGCAACCGCAGCACAAACATGCGCTGCTTCGCTTGGCCTCGCAATCATCGATATTTCTAGCATAGACACATTAACAAATCGATGTATCAGGCATGCAACAACTTTTGTGCATAAAGTAACACACATGTGAACTATATTTCGCAAAGTAACTCCGACAAACGTACCGCCCAAATGACCCAATCTCCTGGCTCCGCCAAACCAAAAAAAAACAACCAGCAGTTGAAACGGCTACCTTTCAAAGTGTTATTGGGGGGGGCCCATGCTTTTGCCGATTTGAGCGGCCCGGCTATTTTGAAGTCGTTCCGCCACCGGATCGCCGTCGACAACAAGGTAAACGGCGGCTTCGATCCGGTAACCGCTGCCGACCGTGGCGCTGAAAAAGTGATCGCAAGGGCGCTGAAGGCGCGCTTTCCCGATCACGCACTGACGGGGGAAGAGTTCGGCGAACTGGACGGCTTGAGCCAGTACCGCTGGATCGTGGACCCGATCGACGGCACACGCGCCTTCATCATGGGGAGTCCCTTGTGGGGCACACTCATCGGCCTGATGGACGGCGAGGAGCCGCTGTTGGGCCTCATGGATCAGCCTTTCACCGGCGAGCGGTTCTGGTCGAGCGAGAAGCGTACGCACATGCGCCGCGGGCCCGCCGGCAAAACCACGACTTTGAAGACAAGACCGTGCGCAAAACTGTCGGATGCGGTGCTGACGTCGACCCACCCTGGCCTGTTTGCCAAGGGCAGGCAGCAGGAGATCCTGGCCCGCTTCGAGAAGTCCGTGCGCATGACCCGTTTCGGCGGCGATTGCTACGGCTATTGCCTGCTTGCGGCGGGCTTCGTGGACCTGATCATCGAACCAAGCCTGAAGACATACGACATCGCCCCGCTGATTCCCATTATCGAGCGCGCAGGCGGCACGGTCACGACGTGGTCGGGCGAGCCCGCAAGCGCGGGTGGCGACATCCTCGCAAGCGGCGACAGGCGCGTGCACGAGGCCGCACTTAAGGTGCTGGCGAAATCATAGAGCTTTTGCCGCGCGTACGCAGGCTTACCGCCACTTGCCCGACAAAATGTCGGCACGGCTCGGCAGATCGATATTCTGCAAGTCCCGCAATATCCGGTCGAAGCGCGAGCTTGGCCGGCTGTTGAGCTTCCATAATGCGCCGATCGCGAAAGCCAACCCGGCGGTGACGGCAAGCGTCGTATAGGGATTGCGAACCACCAAGTCCTTCACTTCCTCAGCGGCCGTGCGCACCTCGTTGCCTGCCCGCTGCGCCATTTCGGAGACCTGGGTTTTCGCTTCTTCGACGGTGTCCTGGAATTCGTCGCCGGAATAGGCGTTGCCAGACTTCGTGGCTGTCCGAGTATGTGCCTGGGCCATTTGCGTCTCTCGCTGTCGGTTTCGAAAAAATGGACTGGACACGAAACGCCTGGCCAAACCGATCGTTCCCGAACGGCCGCGGTGACGGCACCTGCTAAGCTGCGCGGGGGATCGCGACACCCATGTAGGCATCGAACGCCGCCCAGAAGCGCTGCCGGATGGCGTCGTTCTCCTGCAGGATCTCGTGCTTGGAGCCGGGCATCAGGATCATGCCGCCGATCTTCAGTTCAACTGCGAAATCCTCGATGGCTTGCGTCGAGACGACCTTGTCGGCGCCGGCCGCAAACACCAGCAGTGGAACGGCGATATACTTGGGATAGTCCGGACGCTGGAGCAGCGCGCAACTGCGCAACGCCGAGCGCAGCCAGCCCACCGTCGCCGAGCCCAGCGCAAGCTCGGGCGCGGCTTCCACAATGGCCTTGTTGCGCGACCAGCGCACGTAATCGGATGTAAGCCGGTTGATCTCGAAATCGACCAGTTCCTCAGGCTGGTCATCGCCACCGCGCACGTAAGCTGCAGACAGCCCGGCTATGCTGCCAACTTCCGCGTAGACGCGGGCCACCTTCTGGCTCACTCCCAGCAGATCGCGGTGGATGGCGATCAAGGGTGAGACCAGCACCATGCGCTCGAACGGCGACAACTCATCGTGCGCGTTGCGCAACAAGACGTTGGCGCCCATGGAATGCCCCAGCGCGGTGTAAGGCGGCGGCAGGTTGGGAACGACGATCTCGGACATGAAGATCGCAAGATCCCGGTCATATTCCGTGAAGCCGAGGACATGCCCCTTGCGGGAATCGGACAAAGCGCGCTCCGAGCCGCCCTGCCCCCGCCAGTCGTGAATGGCGACTGCATAGCCCCGCCGGCGCAGATCGGCGACAACCTCGAAGTACTTCTCGACGTATTCGCCGCGGCCAGTGAAAATGCACACGGTACCCCGCACCGGACCGCGCGTGGGTTGCCAGCACGCATAGCGCAGCTTGCGCCCGTCATAGCCATCGAAAATGCCGGTAACGGCGCCGGCAGGTATTGGATTGATGGCCAAGGTTATGAGGGTCATGCCTGGAGCGCTGCCGGGTTCATCTTCACTAAATCGCATTACAGCTTACTGCATGGCGACAGCCCGCTGCAAAGGCCGTCCGCGCGCCGTCCACGGTCGTAGCCACCCCCTTGAACCCGCGAAGGCCCTACCTACCTTAGTGGCGTGCCCGCCTCACGACGAGGGGGCGCGCTTCAGGGGTCCGGCCCGAGTGGGGGGACTTCAAGGATTGCATGTCGCTTCTCATGGAGGATATGTCCCATGCGACACACTGATTTTACGCCCTTCTACCGTTCCGCAATCGGCTTTGACCGGCTGTTCCAGATGCTCGACTCGGGCTTCGACAGCGATAGCGGATACCCTCCTTACAATATCGAGCGTACGGGAGAGAATTCCTACCGTATCACCATGGCCGTCGCAGGCTTTACGCCTGAGGAACTCAAGGTTGAGGCTAAGGAATCCACGCTCACCGTTTCGGGCGAAAAGAAGCCTGATGAAAAGGATCGCACCTTCCTGCATCGGGGCATCGCGGCCCGTAATTTCGAGCGCCGCTTCCAGCTTGCCGACTATGTCGAGGTGTCCTCGGCCAGCTTCGAAAATGGGCTGCTCAACATCGATCTTAAGCGCAACATTCCCGAGCGCATGAAGCCGCGCCAGATCGCGATCAGTGCCAGCGAGGCGCCCAAGCAGATCGAGGCCGCGAACTAACACCATCGCCAAAAGGCGTTTTACATGGATCCAAGGGCGGGTGGGCTGGCAAGGCCCGCCCGTTTTGCGTTTGACATCGCGCTGTTTTCCGCCAATTTCAGCCCGTCCCCAGCTCCGTGATCACCCTTAGGTCTTAGCGCTTGTGCGGTGTCACGAAATCTGTAAAATTCAAAAATATAGGTCAACAATGCTGTCCTATATGGCCCTTCCGGCCATGAGGCGGCAGGCTGTGCGTCAAGGGCACCCGGCAACGGCATGCCTCTCGTCGCACCGAGGCGCTGGAGCACGAACGCCGTGAGTGGGGCATGTATCCGTCAAGGCTGCCGATTGAAACAGGATGGCCTTTTAGTCAATGCGGCCGGACATCCCCTCGCGAAGGGGACGCGAAAACGCCCGGCACGCCGGCGCTGAAGGAACTCGGATCGGCGCTCCCGGCTCTGCCCCTAGTCCCGCCTTGACAGGCGATTGCACCACCGAAGCAGATTCATGGATTGAATTTTACCAAGATGGCCTTGGGGCCAGTTGAGGACGAACGATGAGCGAAGGCTACCTTCCCCCCGCCGAAGACGAACTGATCGACGCTTCCGGCCGCCCTGCTCCTGAGGGCATGTTCGATCCCGCACAGGAGCGCGATGCGTGCGGCGTTGGCTTCATCGCCGACATGAAGGGGCGCAAGTCGCACAAGATCATTTCGGATGCTCTCAGCATCCTCCATAACCTGGAGCATCGCGGCGCCGTTGGCGCAGACCCTCTGTCGGGCGATGGCGCGGGCATCCTGATTCAGATCCCGCACGACTTCCTCGCCGACGAGACGAGCAAGCTCGGCTTCACGCTGCCCAAGCCCGGACATTATGCGGTCGGCCACGTCTTCATGCCTTCCGACGATCGGCTGCGCGCGCATTGCGAGCGCGTGTGGTCGCGCTGCCTCAAGGAGGTGGGTCTCGACCTGCTCGGCTGGCGTCTGGTGCCGGTCGACAATTCGTGCCTCTCCGACATGGTCCGCAGCGTCGAGCCGGTGCACCGCCAGGTGTTTGTCGGCCGGCCCAAGAGCATCAAGACCATAGAAGAGTTCGAGCGCCGTCTCTATCTCGTGCGCAAGGTCGTCTCCAACGCCATTCACAATGCCTACAAGGGCCGCGACATCGGACATTACACGGTTTGTTTGTCGACGCACACGATCGTCTACAAGGGCATGTTCCTGTCCTATCAGGTGAAGGCCTATTACACGGAGCTGTCCGACCCGCGCATGATGTCGGCGCTCGCGCTCGTCCATCAGCGCTTCTCCACCAACACCTTCCCGTCGTGGAAGCTTGCGCATCCCTACCGCATGGTGGCGCACAACGGCGAGATCAATACGCTGCGCGGCAACGTCAACTGGATGGCGGCCCGTCAGGCTTCCGTCTCCACGCCCTTGTTCGGCGACGATATCTCCAAGCTCTGGCCGATCTCGTATGAAGGCCAGTCGGACACGGCCTGCTTCGACAACGCGCTCGAATTTCTCACCATGGGCGGCTACAGCCTGGCGCATGCCGCCATGATGCTGATCCCCGAGGCGTGGGCGGGTAACCCGACGATGGATGCCAACCGCCGCGCCTTCTACGAGTATCACGCCTGTCTGATGGAGCCTTGGGACGGCCCCGCCGCCATGGCCTTCACGGACGGCCGCCAGATTGGCGCGACGCTGGACCGTAACGGCCTGCGCCCCGCTCGCTACCTCGTCACCAAGGACGACGTCGTCATCATGTCCTCGGAGTCGGGCGTGCTGCCGGTTGCCGAAGAGAATATCGTCAGGAAGTGGCGCCTGCAGCCAGGCAAGATGCTGCTGATCGACCTGGAAAAGGGCCGCATCATTTCTGATGAGGAGCTGAAGGCGGAGATCTGCGCTTCGCATCCCTATGAGACGTGGCTGAAGAGCACCCAGATCAAGGTGCAGGATCTTCCGCTACCGGCCAAGGCGAAGGCGGCCAAGAGCAACATTGCGCTGCTCGATCTCCAGCAGACCTTCGGTTACACGCAGGAGAGCCTCAAGTTCCTGATGGCGCCCATGGCCGACAGCGGCCAGGAGGCCGTCGGATCCATGGGCACCGACACGCCGATCTCCGCGCTGTCGTCCAAGTCCAAATTGCTGCACACCTACTTCAAGCAGAACTTCGCGCAGGTGACGAATCCGCCGATCGACTCGATCCGCGAGGATCTCGTCATGAGTCTCGTGTCGTTCATCGGCCCGCGTCCCAACATTCTCGATCTGGAAGGCACCTCCAAAGAAAAGCGGCTGGAAGTCTCCCAGCCGATCCTCAGCAATGAGGATTTGGAGCGCATCCGCGGGATCGGCGCGGTAAAGGACAACAACTTCTCGTCCGTGACGATCGACATCACCTACCCAGCCGACAAGGCGGAGGCGGGCATGGGTCCCGCGCTCGACGGCATTTGCGCGGAAGCGGAGGAGTTCGTCCGGGCCGGCGATTACAACATCCTCATCCTGTCGGACCGCGCGGCAGGCCCCGACCGGATTCCGATCCCGTCATTGCTGGCGACCTCAGCCGTGCACCACCACCTCATCAAGCAGGGCCTGCGGACGTCTGTCGGCCTGGTCGTGGAGACGGGCGAGGCGCACGAGGTGCATCAGTTCTGCACGCTGGCTGGCTATGGCGCGGAGGCGATCAATCCTTATCTCGCCTTCGAGACGCTCTATACGATGATCAAGGGCACCGACACGACAGCCGATGAGGTGAAGAAGCGCTACATCAAGGCCGTCGGCAAAGCCATGCTCAAGGTCATGGCCAAGATGGGCATCTCCACCTACCAGTCCTACTGTGGCGCGCAGATCTTCGATGCGGTCGGCTTGCGCCAGACGTTCGTCAACAAGTACTTCACGGGCACAGCCACCAAGGTGGAAGGCATCGGCCTGCGCGAGATCGCGCGCGAAACGGTCGAGCGCCACCGGGCGGCCTTCGGCGACGTACCGGTCTTGGAGAATGCTCTCGATGTCGGCGGCGAGTATGCCTTCCGCGTTCGCGGCGAGACGCACGTCTGGCGTCCAGGCACCGTGGCTGATCTCCAGCACGCCGTGCGCGGGACGGACAATGGCGACGCCATGACCGGCAAGTTGCCCCAGAAGTATCGCGACTACGCCAAGAGCATCAACGAGCAGGCCGAGCAGCTCATGACGCTGCGCGGCATGTTCCGCATTCGCTCCGCGGAAGGCATGGGCCGCAAACCCGTGCCGCTCGACGAGGTCGAGCCCGCCAAGGAGATCGTCAAGCGCTTCTCAACCGGCGCGATGAGCTTCGGCTCGATCAGCCGCGAGGCGCACACCACGCTCGCCATCGCCATGAACCGCATCGGCGGCAAGTCGAACACGGGAGAAGGCGGCGAGGAGGCCGACCGGTTCAAGCCAATGCAGAACGGCGACTCGATGCGCTCGGCCATCAAGCAGGTCGCCTCGGGCCGCTTCGGCGTGACGACGGAGTATCTCATCAACTCCGACATGATCCAGATTAAGATGGCGCAGGGCGCCAAGCCGGGCGAAGGCGGCCAGTTGCCAGGCCACAAGGTCGATGCCACCATCGCCAAGGTGCGCCACTCGACGCCTGGCGTGGGCCTCATCTCGCCGCCGCCGCATCACGACATCTACTCGATCGAGGATCTGGCGCAGCTCATCTACGACTTGAAGAACGTCAACCCGAACGCAGCGATCTCCGTGAAGCTCGTGTCGGAGGTTGGCGTCGGGACGGTTGCCGCCGGCGTTGCCAAGGCGCGCGCCGATCACGTCACCATCTCAGGCTTCGAAGGCGGCACAGGCGCTTCCCCGCTCACCTCCATCAAGCATGCGGGCTCGCCGTGGGAGATCGGGCTGGCCGAAACGCACCAGACGCTGGTCGCCAACAAGCTGCGCGGGCGCATCGCGGTACAGGTCGACGGTGGCCTGCGCACGGGCCGCGACGTTATCGTGGGCGCGCTGCTGGGTGCCGACGAGTTCGGCTTTGCCACCGCACCGCTCATTGCGGCGGGCTGCATCATGATGCGCAAGTGCCACCTCAACACCTGCCCGGTGGGCGTCGCCACGCAAGACCCCGTCCTGCGCGCCCGTTTCACGGGCAAGCCCGAGCACGTCATCAACTTCTTCTTCTTCGTCGCCGAAGAGGTGCGCGAGTTGATGGCGCAGATGGGCTTCCGCACCTTCGATGAGATGGTCGGCCAGACCGATTGCCTTGATAAGGACCGCGCCATCGAACACTGGAAGGCCCGCGGGCTCGACTTCACCAGGCTGTTCCACAAGCCGGCGCCGGAAAAGGGGGTCGCGGTCTACCACTGCGAGTCGCAGGACCATGGGCTCGACAAGGTTCTCGACCGCAAGCTGATCACGCTCGCCAAGCCTGCGCTCGACGCAAGAAAGCCGGTCAAGGCGGAGGTCGACATCACCAACGTCAATCGTTCCGCGGGCGCCATGCTCTCGGGCGAGGTCGCCAAGCGCCACGGTCACGCTGGCCTGCCGGAAGACACCATCTGGATTACGCTCAACGGCACGGCCGGACAGGCGTTCGGCGCCTGGTTGGCTGCCGGCGTCACGATGGATCTGGTCGGCGAAGGCAACGATTACGTCGGCAAGGGTCTGTCGGGCGGAAAGCTCATCGTGCGGCCCAATCCAAAATCCGGCATCACTCCGGAAGAGAGCATCATCGTCGGCAACACGGTGCTTTATGGCGGGATCGCCGGTGAGTGCTACTTCCGTGGCGTTGCAGGCGAACGCTTCGCGGTGCGCAACTCCGGCGCCTATGCCGTCGTGGAAGGCACGGGCGATCACGGCTGCGAATACATGACCGGCGGCGTGGCCGTCGTGCTCGGCCCCACGGGCCGCAACTTCGCGGCCGGCATGTCGGGCGGCATCGCCTATGTGCTCGACGAGGCGGGAGACTTCGAGACCAAGCTCAACAAGGAGATGGTGCAGATCGAAACCTTCGAGGCCGATCCGGGATCGCTTCAGGAACTCGCCAGGCAAGGCGGCGACGTCGCCGTGGCGCTCAAGAATGTCATGCTCGACATGCGCGCTCAGGATGCCGAGCGCCTCTATGCGCTCATCAGCCGGCATGCGCACTACACCAACTCGGCAAAGGCCCAGGCCATTCTGAAGAACTTCGCCGCCTATCTGCCTAAGTTCAAGAAGGTGATGCCGGTGGAATACCGCCGCGCACTGACAGAACTCGCGAAGTCCAAGGAGGCGGAAGCCAGCCCGGACCAGCAGGCCAAGCAGTAATCAGGAACGCACGCAACGCCTCAGCCACGGCGCCAATCCACGCCAGCCGCATCTTAGGATCAAGAAGAGAAGACCATGGGCAAGCCGACAGGATTTCTGGAACTCGACCGCGAAGACCGCAAGTATAAGCCGGTCGAGGAACGCCTGAAGCACTACCACGAATTCGTGATCCCGCTTGCCGAGACGGACGTGCGCAAGCAGGCCTCACGCTGCATGGATTGCGGCATTCCGTATTGTCACAGCGGATGCCCGGTCAACAACCAGATCCCAGACTGGAACGACCTCGTCTATCGGGGCGACTGGCAGCAGGCGGCACTCAATCTGCACTCCACCAACAACTTCCCCGACGTAACGGGCCGCATCTGCCCTGCCCCGTGCGAGGCTGCCTGCACGCTCAACATCGACGACAAGCCCGTCACCATCAAGACGATCGAATACGCCATCGCGGATCGTGCGTGGGAAGAAGGGTGGATCCAGCCCCAGGTGGCCGAACACAAGACCGGTAAGAAGGTGGCGATCATCGGATCTGGCCCGGCGGGCCTCGCCGCGGCCCAGCAACTCGCGCGGGCGGGTCATGACGTGCACGTCTACGAAAAAAACGCGCGTCCGGGCGGGCTACTTGTCTATGGCATTCCCGACTTCAAGATGGAGAAAGATGTTGTCGCACGCCGCATCAAGCAGATGGAGGCTGAAGGCGTCACGTTCCATTGTGGCGTGCACGTCGGCAACGAGCTGTCGTTGAAGTATCTGCTCGGAAAGAACGATGCGGTCCTGCTGGCCATCGGCTCTGAGCAGCCCTTCGATTTCTTCGCCAAGGCGCCTGGACGCAGTCTCGATGGCATCCACTACGCCATGGACTTCCTGCCCCAGCAGAACCGCCGCGTGTCCGGCGAGCCGCAAAAGCCGAAGACGCACGAGATCTCCGCCAAGGATAAGCACGTTATCGTCATCGGTGGCGGCGATACCGGCTCCGACTGCATCGGCACGTCGTTCCGCCAGGGCGCCAAGAGCGTGACGCAGCTCGAAATCATGCCCCAACCGCCCGTGAAGGAGAACAAGGCTCTGTCATGGCCGCATTGGCCGCTGAAGCTGCGCATCTCCTCTTCCCAGGCCGAAGGCGCCAAGACAGAGTATTCGATCTCCACAACCGGCTTCGTCGGCGAGGACGGCAAGGTCAAGGAACTGCGCTACACCCGCGTCAACGCCAACATGCAGCCGATTGCCGGCACCGAGGGCGCACTCGACGCAGACCTCGTGCTGCTCGCCATGGGCTTCTCGGGCCCACTTGAGGGCGATGTCGTCAAGGAGATGGGCCTGCGGGTTGTTCCGCGCGGCCGCTTCAAGGGTCTCGATGCCACCGACAAGGACTATAAGCTTCAAGAGCATCCCAAGCTGTTCTGTGCGGGCGATATCCGCCGTGGCCAGAGCCTCGTGGTCTGGGCGATCCGCGAAGGACGCCAGGCTGCGCACGCCATCGACAAGGCGCTGATGGGCACGACCACACTGCCGCGCTGAGGGGGGTCGCGGGCACCCAAGACGCGCGAACGCTTCCGAGCTTGCATTCGTGGCCGCGGTTCGGGCAGCGTAGACAAGCGGGACGAACCGGAGCAAAATGTGCGCATCATGAATGTTCAGGTCACGCCAGAGCGCAATGTTACGATCCCTTTGGACAGCATCCTGGGATCGTTTCGCACTTTTGGTCCGGTTGGTCCCACCTATGAAGTCCTTTGCGTTGCGGGAGCAGACACTGGCAGCGACGTAAAACTCACTGTCAGAGTGGTCACAACCGGGGAAATGCTGGACTATCCCTTGGCCGACATCCTTACCGATCCGCTCGTGCGCTGATGTTCGCGATCGCCTTCGATTTGATCGTCGAGGATACGCGCAAACGGCACCCCATGAACGCGCTCAAATCGCTGCAGTGGTTTGCAGGATGCGTTCGCGACATCCGAGCCTTTCGCGTGGACCAGTGGTCGGATTTTACCGGCTTTTTCAGGACGACTTGAGCAACTCAACGTCGCCGCCGCCGTCGGGACAAGCCGAGAAGGCAACTTCACCCCTTCGCAGTGACCACGACCTTGCCGAGCTGCGTATTGCCTTCCAGATAGCGGTGCGCCTCGACGATGTCGGCCAGTTCGAATACTTTGGAGACGATGGGCTTGAAGGCCTTGGCTTCGAAACCGCGATAGATGAAGTCGGCGCCCTTTTCGATCTTCTTGCGGTCCGGCGTGAACTCGAACAGCGTGTAGCCTCGGATGGTCAGACCTTTGGCGAGTGCGGCAAACAAGGGATAAGGCGTGGGCTCAGGGCTCAAGGCGCCGTACTCGATGATGATGCCCTTGGGGGCCGCAGCTTCGGCCAGCTTTTCAAGCATCGGGCCGCCGGCCGGATCGTAAACGACGCGCGCTCCCTTGCCGTTCGTGATCGCCATCACCTTCTCGACGAGATCCTCCTCGTTGGTGACGATAACGTGCTGGGCGCCTTGCCGCTTCAGTTCATCGGCCTTGGCGCGGGTACGGGTCGCCGCAATCGAGATGCCGCCCAGGTAGTTGACCATCTGGATGGCGGCGATTCCGACGCTGGAGGAAGCCGCTGTGATAATCACCGCATCACCCTTCTGCACGTTGGCGATGTCGACGAGTGCACCCCACGTCGTGATGTAGGCCATCCATACGGCGGCGGCCTCGACCGCCGTGATGCCTGGTGGACGCTTCACGCAGGCGTGCGCGGGAACGATGGCAACGTCGGCATAGACGCCGTACTTGTTCAAGTGCAATGCGGGAATGACACTGATCGCCTCGCCCACCGAAAAGCCCGACACGCCCGGCCCGATCGCATCCACGATGGCGGAGGCTTCATAGCCGTTGGTGGACGGCAGGATCGCGGGATGGAGATACATGCCCGCACGGAACATGGCCTCGGCGCGATTGAGCCCGATCGCCTCGATACGAACACGCATCTCTCCCTCGCCCGGCGCCCCGACCGCGAGGTCCTCGATCTTCAGAACTTCCGGCCCACCGACTTCATGGAAACGAACGACACGTGTCACGATGACTTCTCCTTTTGCGGCGGGCGCTTGGCGCAGATTTCAGACAAGCAATAAGCCTCGGCGTTCGCCCGGCAATGGTCCGAAGGTAGGGGGCGGACGTGAGGGGCGCCTCAACCTGGAGGCACCGCGGGCCGGCGCATGAAAGAGGATGTGTCGGGTTTCTGCCACGTAAAGTCATCGGCCCGTCCGGGCTTTGGCTGAAGCCTTTCGCCTTTCACCAACAAGCGAAAATAGGGCGCCTGGGACGGGCTTAGTTTGCCAGCGGCTTTCTGGCCCGATGGCGTCACGGAGTTCATCAACGTCAGCCCGTCCCCGATCTGGTCGACAAGAAGATCTCCCATCTGCCCGGACGCCTGTTTGCGCGTCATGAGCGCGATGACGGACGCTGGAATGGGAGGACGCACGATCTCGACCGTTACCGTCTCTTCGCGCCCATTGGCGCCCGCAACCTTCATGGCGACCTTTCCATTATCCGCCGCCTGATCGGCGGAGGGATCAGCCGCCGGGGCGCTGATCAGGGGCTTGACCTCTTCCTTCGCGGGCTTTTCGCCTGCAGCGGGCGACGAAGGCGCGGGAACTTTTACCGCGTTTTCCGGATTGATGAGCGCCTGTTCGGCCTCATTGCCCGCAAGCGGAATGGAGCGCTCGGACTTCGCCTTGTTGAGATCGCGCCGCATCTCCTTTTCCACGAAGTGAGCAAGCTTGGCGTTCCCCGCATCCGTGAAATGCACGCCGTCGCCCAGACGCAGCACGCGGATCTTGCCTGCAAGGTCGGGACCGTAAGCGGAGTAGGCGCCGCTCTCGTCGGTGAAACCCGCGAAAGCGTCGATATAGCGGACGCCATTCTGATAGGCCCGCTCGCGGATCACCTCGTTCATGCCTTGCACTTGGTCGTTGGCGATCGGGCGGGAGAGATTGGGCAGCCCCACCCAATATACGCCCGCGTTCTTGATTTTGACCGCCTTCATGATCTGGTCCAGGCGGCGGCCGTACTCGGCGCGCCACTCGGGGCTCATCACGGGCACGCGGCGATTGGAGGAGGCGCGCAGCATGACGCGGTCGTTATCGCCCATCATGACGACAACGATGCCCGCATTCTCGCCCGCCAATGCCTGGGAGAAGTCGGCAAGCTTTTCGTCGAACTTGGAACTCATGATCCCGGCGAAGGAGCGGATCTGCTTGGGCAACTCGAGGCGGCTGTCGTTTGCGAAGCTCTCGTTGAGGCCACTCAGCAGGCCATCGGCAAAGTCATCGCCAACCACCAAGACCTTATAAACGTCGCCCTCCGGAAACGGATCGAGAAAACTGCCGCCTGTATCGCCGTCGGCCGCGCGCACGGCAAGGCAACCCCAGAGGGCTGCCGCCACAAGGGCGAGAAACGTGCTTGCCAGGCGGCGTGTCATGGAAGCTGTCGCGAACCGTCTTATCTGGAGGTTCCTTGTCCCGCGGCAAATCACGCCGCACATCATCATAGCCCGTCACGCCTCAACCGCGCAAACCCGCCCTAGCGCTCGGCCTTGGCGTTTGCGTGGTTGAGCACAGCTTCCGATGGCCAGCAGTCGATCTTGAGGCCGTTCGCCTTCTGGTAGAGGCCGATCTGCTTGCGTGTGTTGGAGCCGATCTTTCCGTCGATCTTGTCCATGGGATAGCCGAGCGCCTTAAGACGCTCTTGCAGGTCGTGCACGGTACGGGTGCGCGGCTGGGCAAAATCCGCCCAAGGCGTTGCGAAATCGCCACCCCCCCGGATGCGATCGGACAGATGGCCCACAAACAGCGCGTAAAGATCCGACGTGTTGTAGAGGCGGATGACCTTGAAGTTTTCCGAAGCCAGGAACTGCGGACCATAGGTTCCGGCCGGGCTCATCAGGTAGGCGACTTCCGCCGCCTGAGACTTCGTGAAGGGCTTGCCATCGGAGCGTTTGAAGCCAAGGTCGATCCACTTGGCGACCGGGCGTTCGTCGGGCGGGCCTTCCAGTGAGCAATCCGCGTTACGTCCGTAAGCAACCTCGTAGCCCCAGCCCTGGCCGCGCTTCCAGCCCTTGCCTTCCAACTGACGCGCGGCCGACGCCAGCGCATCGGGAATGGAACGCCAGATATCGGCCTTGCCATCCCCATCGCCGTCATCCGCGTATTTGAGATACTCGGTGGGCATGAACTGCGTGAGCCCGACTGCACCCGCCCACGACGATTTCATGTCCGAGCGCGCCACCCCCGTCTCGAGCATCCGCAGGGCTGCGATCAGCTCGTTGCGAAACATCTCCTTGCGCCGCCCGGTGTAGGCCAGCGTCGCAAGCACTTCGATCGCATCATGCGGCAGATCGTGGGAACCGTAGGCCGTCTCACGGCCCCAGATGGCGACGAGGATGTAGGGATCGACTCCGGTCTTCTTCTCGATGGCTTTCAGCGCAACCTTGTACTGGGCAAAGAAGCGGCGTCCCTGCGCCGAAAGCTTCTCCATGTACGGCTTGGAAATGTAATCCGCCGCCGTCTTTGTGAATTCCGCCTGGCCCGTGTTGTCCACCTTGGGCTTACCAGGCAGAGCCAGATCAGGCAGCTTGTAGTTGGGCTTGATCCCGCTCATCGCCTTGTCGAACGTGGCGCGCGATACGCCCGCCTTGGACGCATCCGGCCACAACCCTGCAACAAACGCGTCAAAGGTCTCCGCGCGTGCCGGCGCGGCAGGGATAAGAAAAGATGCCGCAACGAATAGCAGCTGCATCGCTTGAACGGGATGGAACACGGCACGCAACGCGCGCCGGCGGCGCCCAGAGATCACAGCGAAAGATCCTCCACGTTCCCGCACGGCACACCCTTTTCGCCATATGGTCTGCTCGGATAAGCCGGTGCGCGGTTCAGTGGCACGCAATGATGGGATTTATGGGCTTTTTTGCGGCCTCAGGCGGCGTTTGGCGGCACACCGCCGGAAAGCCTTTTCTCCCATGCCAGAGCCTGGGCGACGATCTGGTCGAGATCGTCGTTTTCGGGCTTCCAGCCCAGCCGCTCGCGGATTTTTGCGCTCCCCGCCACGATGGCCGCCGGATCGCCGGGCCGCCGCGGCGACAGCTGGACGGGGAAGTCCACATTGGAGGCACGTTTCACCGCGCTAATGACCTCCAGCACCGAATAGCCCTTGGAGTACCCGCAGTTGAAGATGTCGGTTGCTCCGCCCCGGCGCAGATACGCGAGTGCGGACATATGGGCGCGGGCGAGATCCTTGACGTGAATGTAGTCGCGCACGCAGGTGCCGTCGGGCGTCGGATAATCGGTGCCGAATACCTCCATGCCCGCGCGCTTGCCCAGCGCCGTCTCGCACGCCACCTTGATGAGGTGGGTCGCTCGCGGCGTCGATTGACCGGAGCGCCCCTTGGGGTCGGCCCCGGCCACGTTGAAATAGCGCAAGGCGATGGCCCGGAAATCATGGGCGCGCGACGCGTCCCGCAGCATGATCTCGGTCATGAGCTTGGAGGAACCGTAGGGCGACATGGGCGCCGGATCTGCCGTCTCGGAGACCGGATTGTCCTTGGGATTGCCGTAGACGGCCGCCGTCGAGGAAAAGATGAAGTTCTTCACCCCTGTATCGACCGCCGCCTGGATGAGCGCGCGGGACTTCACCGTATTGTTGAGGTAATAGCCCAGCGGGTCGGCGACGGAGTCCGGCACGACGATCGAACCGGCGAAATGGATGATAGCGTTGACACCGTGTTTGCGCACCACGGTCTTAACCAAGTCCTCGTCACCCGCATCGCCGACGACCAAGGTTGCCGGTTCGGCGACCGCCCACTTGAAACCCGTCGAAAGGTTGTCGATGACAACGACGCTCTCACCCGCGTCCAGCAGCTCCAGGACCATATGGCTGCCGATGTATCCCGCGCCGCCCGTGACCAGTACGCTCATCGCTTCTTCCTGACTGCCCCGTTCATATGCCACTAACCCTGTGATCCGGCGCCGGACAAGCCATTGCACACGAGAAACAATGTCTCACGTTGCAACCGATCCTGCCCTGATAATCTTCAAATTGCTTTCTACTTGGGTTAGCAGACCAATCTTGAAATCCTCTTGCCCCGATCCGGAGACTTAAGAATGATCAGTGCCTCCAAGCGCATCCGCAAGGCTGTCTTCCCCGTCGCCGGACTAGGCACCCGCTTCCTTCCCGCCACCAAAGCCATCCCCAAGGAAATGCTGACTGTGGTCGATCGGCCGGTCATCCAGCATGTGGTTGACGAGGCGCGCGAGGCGGGTATCGAACATTTCATTTTCGTCACCGGGCGCAACAAGGGCGTCATCGAGGATCATTTCGACAGCCAGTTCGAACTCGAACGCACGTTGACCGAACGCGGCAAGCGCAACGAACTCGACCTGCTCGCACGCGACCTCCCGGGCCCGGGCCAGACAAGCTTCACGCGCCAGCAAGCCCCGCTTGGCCTTGGACATGCCGTGTGGTGCGCGCGCGAACTGGTGGGCAACGAGCCGTTCGCGCTTCTGCTCCCCGACATGCTGCATCATGCCGAACGGCCCTGCCTTGCCGATATGATCGCGGCCTACAATGAGCGCGGCGGCAACCTGATTGCCGTCTCGCCGGTTCCGGAAGATCAAGTGCACCAATACGGCATTGTCGGCGTGACGGACCGCAAGGCCAAGGTCTCCTCCATCACCAAGATGGTGGAGAAGCCCGCGCGCGGCACCGCGCCTTCCAACCTGCACATCACCGGCCGGTACATCCTGCAGCCGGAGATCTTTGAACTGCTCGCCGATCAGGAGCGCGGCGCGGGCGGGGAGATCCAACTCACCGACAGCATGATCCGGTTGATGGATGACTTGAAGCAACCTTTCCATACGGTGCGCTTCGACGGCCGCATCTACGACTGCGGTTCCAAAATCGGCTTCCTGGCCGCCAACATCGCCTACGCGATGGCGCGCGACGATCTTGCCCCTTCGTTGCAGGCCGAACTGCGTCGCCTTCTGAACTGAGCACCTAGAGCCGTTTCGGTTTTGATGGAATCGCGGAACGGCTCTATGCTTTTGTTTTGTCGTGCTTCTTATCGGAAAACCGGTTCCCGCTTTTCCGGACGCACTCTAGCGGCGGATCTTCACGCCGACGTGGACTTCGTCAGCGTTATAGTCGCTGTCGGTTCCGACAGCGTTGAGTTTGGTGTGCGCGTACCTGCCGAAGAGGACGGTCTCGCGATTGAGAAAATATTCCGTACCCAGCGTGGCACGGATCTCGCGATCGTAAATAACACCGTCCTGGGAATCCTGAGTGGCATAAGACACGCCCGCCGAGCCGATCAAATCGGTGCGGAACGCATGACGCGCTTCAAGCCCAAGATAGCGGTAGAAAGCCCCGCCGACATTCTCTGTCGTCGTTTCCGATACATCGGAGCGCGCATTGAACAGCAGTGACGTGATCTCTGTCATGCGCCATGTGGCGTTGGCGTCGATGATGAGTCCGTCGAGTTGCTTCAGGCGGCTATCCTGAGGCGTTTGCACGCCGTACCCCAGCGAAACCTCGCCGCGCAGAATGCGGCCCGTGTTGCCAAACGATAGCCCCAGCCTGTAGCGCTGGCCATCGGAAGACCGGTTGATGAGATCCGTCTGCGCGGGCTGGTCGTAGTTGCGCTGATTGATGGCGACTTCCGTGAACGCCGCGAGCGTCGGCTTGAACTCCCAGGATATGCGCGCCGTTTCCTCTGTCGCGGTATAGTCGCGGTCGGCGTTCGAGAACGCCTGGCCCGCATTCTCGACATCGCCGAACGTGTAATCGGCAACAGAACCGCGAAACTGCAGCGAAAGCCGGTTGAAGCGATGGTTGAGCGCGGCTTCTCCCCGTTCAATGGTCTGGTCGGCGCGCGATCCGACGCTGGAGGCATCGAGTGCGGACCGGCTCTCCTGGCTTCGCTCGTGGCTTATGACGGCTTGGACGTTCGTGCGGCGCGTGAAATCAAGACGCCCGCGGGTTTCGAAGAAGTACCCCCGGTCGTCCTCCGAGTCGTACTCAGAATAAAAGCTCAGATCGCCCGCAGCGCGAAATTCCAACGCGTGACGGTCCCAATTGGAAACGAGGCGAAATGCCGGCAGCACATCAAGGGCCCAATCAGACACCGCATCGGGTGCGCGGAAGACGTTGGAGTAGTACGAAGTGGAAAACTCCACCTCCGGAAACAACACAAAGCTTCCGATCTGGATGCCAATGGGATCATAAGGCTCCAAGCTCGTCAAACGGCGTACGGTCCGGTTGTCACGGATGGGATCGATATCCTCGATCTGAAACAGGAGCGGATCGTAGCCGGCGGGCGGATTTTCAAACACCGCTATATCTTCGGGATCGCGCGTATCGACGAGGGACGGATCCGTTCCGTCCTCCGGCGCGGCCATCTCTTCGGTGTCGATAATGCCGTCGCGCAGTTGGGCGGGATCGGCTGGAAAATTGGGATCGCCATCTTCCACGACGGCCCTCTGGCCAACGCCGGGCGCGGGGTCGAGCCCATCGCTTTCCTCCGGGACCTGCGCGGGATCATCACTGGGAATGGGCGGGGGTACGCCGGGTGCGGCGTAGGCGTCGTCGAGGTCGGCCGGCGCCTGCCGTCCATTGCTCGGAAGGGAGGGGCCGCTGGGATAGGTTTCGCGCAGAGGCAAGGTTTTTTCCTGCGCGCGCGCAGCCACGGGCCCCAACAGCGCTCCAAGGAGGCTGGCAGCCGCAAAACCCAAAACGAACCAGGCAAATCGCCGGCGGCCCATCGCCCTTGCGTCCTCACGAAAAATCCGTAACGCAAACGCGACCGACACGACCTGCCGACACTAGGAAAGCCGGGTTAATGCTGACTTAAGGGGATTAAGTTGCCACGCCGGTGGCAACTGCGGTCCGGCTTTGCTAGACACGTCCGCGACTGATGGATTCCTTTTGCTGGCGCACGCCGCCCGGTCCGCAATTTATCCAACGAGAGCGGTTGTCGATCATGCAGAAAGCCCTCGCCCCGCCACGGTCCAAGACCCGCTCGCCGGCAAAGCCCGCAAAGCCTGCGTTGGGTGCGGCCGTCATTTCGGCGCTGCGCACGCTGGCGCTGGAGAATGAAGGACTGACCCAGCTCGGTCAGGAACTGACCGGCCCGATGGCCGCCGCCTTTGCCGATGCGGTGAACCGCCTCGTGGGCGTGAGGGGGCGCGTTATCGTCACCGGCATCGGCAAGAGCGGGCACGTCGGCCAGAAAATCGCTGCCACGTTCGCCTCGACCGGAACGCCCGCCTTTTTCGTGCATCCCAGCGAAGCCTCGCACGGGGATCTCGGCATGATTACGCCGCAGGACTTGATCCTCGCGCTATCGTGGTCGGGCGAGACGGTCGAGTTGAAGCCGCTGATCACGTATTCGCGCCGCTTCGCCGTGCCGTTGGTCTCGATCACCTCGCGTTCGGATTCCGCGCTCGGCGCTCAATCCGACGTGGTCCTGGAACTGCCGCGGGCCAAGGAGGCCTGCCCGCACGGGCTTGCGCCGACGACCTCGACGACCATGCAGCTTGCCCTCGGCGACTGCCTCGCCATCGCGCTGCTGGAGGCAAAGGGCTTCACGGCCCACGATTTCAAGATTTTCCATCCCGGCGGGTCGCTTGGCGCCAACCTCAAGCACGTCAGCGACATCATGCACAAGGCCGACAAGCTGCCGCTGACGGGACCGGGCGAACTGATGTCCAGCGCGGTTCTGACAATGACGGCCAAGAGTTTCGGCTGCCTGGGCGTCGTGGACGGCAAGGGCCGCCTTGTCGGCGTCATCACCGACGGCGACTTGCGCCGTCACATCGACACCGATATGCGCAAGGCCAAAACCGGCGATATCATGACCCGCAAGCCCAAGTCCGTGTCGCCGAACATGCTGGCCTCGGCTGCGCTCGAGTTCATGAACGCGTCCAGCATCACCTCGCTGTTCGTCGTCGACAAGGGCAAGCCCGTGGGCATCATCCATGTTCACGACCTGCTGCGCGCAGGCGTGGTGTAGTTGAGACTCACGCCAGCGGGCCGACGACGAGAACCGTGCCATTGACGCCGGTCACGCGCACTTCCGTGCCCTGGGGTACATCTTCGCCCTCCGCCACCCACACGGTGTCGCCGACCCGTACCTTGCCACGGCCGTTGCGGATGGCATCGACCACCTCGACATTGCGCCCGATGTACTGCGCCGCACGCACATTGAGTTCCGGCTCATCGGAGTCGGCCGCGTCGGCACGGGCGTAGCGGCGCACCCAGAACACGCTCGCAACCGAGATCAGCGCGAACGCGATGATCTGCCACGGCCAACTGATCGGAACAGCCAGAGCCAGCACACCTACTACACCCGCCGCCATGCCGAACCACAGGAAGTGGACGCCAGGCAAGAGCGTTTCCAGCACGATCAAAAGGGACGCCAGCGCAAACCACAGCCAGGCTCCGAACTGTGTGACGAGGTTCGAAACGAACTGCATGAGTTTACCTTCGGGTTAAATCATCACTGTCACTTACGAGGCGTCTCTGCCGACTCACGCGGAGGGCACGCTGGGACGCGGCCCCTTGGGTGCGGGACGCAGGGGCGCACCATCGCTTCCGCCACCAAACGCCTCGCCCGTGATCTGCGCAAGACCCGCCAGCGAGCCGATCACAGAAGAGGCCTCCAATGGCATCAGAATGACCTTCTGGTTGGGCGCCGCCGCCAGCCGCTCCAGCGCTTTGACGTAATTATTGGCGACAAAGTAGTTGATCGCCTGCACGTTGCCCTCGGCGATGGCCTGCGAGACCATTGCGGTGGCCTTGGCTTCGGCTTCGGCGGCACGCTCGCGCGCCTCGGCATCGCGGAAGGCGGCTTCGCGGCGGCCTTCGGCTTCGAGCACGACAGCCTGCTTGTCGCCCTCGGCCGACAAGATCGACGCCTGCTTTTCACCTTCCGCCTTCAGGATCGCAGCCTGGCGCAGACCTTCCGATTCCAGGATCTGCGCGCGTTTCTCGCGCTCGGCCTTCATCTGGCGGGCCATGCTGTCGATCAGATCGCGCGGCGGGGCGATGTCCTTGATCTCGATACGCGTCACCTTCACGCCCCAGGCTTCAGTCGCCGCGTCAACGACATGCAGCAGACGGGCATTGATCTGGTCGCGGTTGGACAGCAACTCGTCCAGGTCCATGGAGCCCATGACGGTACGAATGTTGGTCATGGTCAGATTGATGATCGAGTGCTCGAGCGCATCGACTTCGTAGGCTGCCTTGGCGGCATTGAGAATCTGGAAGAAGGCAACGCCGTCGACGCGGACCATGGCGTTGTCGCGGGTAATGACATCCTGGCTTGGAATGTCCATGACCTGCTCTTTCATGTTCATCTGATGGGCGACGCGCTCCAAAACGGGAACGAGAATATGCATGCCCGGGTTCAGCGTGCGGGTATAGCGCCCCAGGTTCTCGACCGTGTAGTTGTAGCCCTGAGGCACGATCTTGATGGTCGACCACAGCACCCAGACCACCAGCGCCAGAAGCGCAAGGCCGAAGATCTCAAAACCGCCGAAAATGCCGTCCATGGTATTTTCCTCCCGATGGGGCCGATCATTCGAATCAACAAATAGTTTTGCAAATCGTCTTTTGAAGGTGGAATCGGTAAAACTTTGTAAACAGAACATCAAAATTGGATATAAAACGGCACAATACCGGAAAATCGCTCGCGGAAAGCGCAATCGCGGGCAATAGAGCGGGGATATTCTGGTTCGCTATATCGAGCGGCGGCGCCACAATTGGCATTTTCCGATTCAATCGAGCCAGCCCATCAATTCGCGGCGCACCACCGCTTCAATGACGTCCACGCCCTCCGGGCTGTCGTTGAGCGCAGGCAGGTAGGCAAATTTCTCTCCCCCGTTTCCTTCGAAATAATGCCGGTTCTCTACATTCAACTCCTCGAGAGTTTCCAGGCAATCCGCCGAAAATCCCGGCGCGACAAGCACAAGCCTCTTCACGCCTGATTTAGCAAGCGCCAGAACCGTTTCATCCGTATACGGCTGCAACCAGGGATCGTTGCCGAAACGGGATTGGAACGTCGTCAGCCAGCGTTCCTTTTCAATTCCCAATTTCTCCCGCAGCAGACGCGACGTCTTCTGGCATTGGCAATGATAGGGATCTCCCGCGGCATGATATTTCTCCGGCATGCCATGGAAGGTTGCGATGATCTTTTCCGGTTCGAAATCGAGCTTTGCCAGGCTTGCGCGCATCGAGCGCGCGAGGGCATCGATATAGGCGGGATCGTCATGATAGGACGGCGCAACGCGCACAGCCGGCTGCCGGCGCATCTTGATCAGCGCACGAAACGCATCGTCCGCCGCCGTCGCGGTGGTGGCGGCGGCATATTGAGGATAAAGCGGAACCAGAAGAATGCGATCGCAGCCCTGCGCCGCCAGCGCGTTGATGCGGCTCTCCGTGGAAGGGTTGGCATAGCGCATTGCCCAGTCCACGACGACATTGGGATGCCCGGAAAGCCGCGCGGCAAGCTGCTCGGCCTGGCTGCGGGTGATGGTCTTGAGAGGACCTTCGTCCTTTTCGTTGTTCCAGATCGACGCGTAGTCTTTCCCCTTCCGCGAGGGGCGCACCGTCAAGATGATGAGATTCAGGATCGGCCACCACTTCCAGCGCGGCTCTTCGATCACACGGGGATCGGACAGGAACTGCTTGAGATAGCGGCGCATCGGCCAATAACTGGTCGCATCCGGCGTACCCAGGTTCAGAAGGAGCACACCAAGCCGGCCGTATTTCACTGGCGGATGACCCGCCGGCCAGTGCTGCCTGTCGTTCTGCAATGGTGCGCTCGGGGTCGTATCGTTCATCAAGGTCTCCTCGCCATCGCTTATGACGGCGAGCGGACCTTAGCGGATCATGGCGGCGTTTGAGAACCGTCCTCTTCGGGCGCCTTTATTGCAAACCCGGGGTCTGAACGTGCACCCTTGGCCGGCGGCCCTCCAGCGTTCCTGATTCGACCTGATCAGGATTGGCGTCCGCTGCCTTGGCGCCGGGTTGGCTTGATATTGCTGGCAACAAGGGAGGCGCCTCCCAATAATGTTCCATCCGCCGTGAGAAGGCCGCGGGCCTCTCGGCAAAGAGCCTCTGCGTCAAGGCGAAGGCGGCGGCACGCAATTCGGCTTGCCGGTTGCGGGCAAGCCGAACGACGGCGGCCTGATCGACGGTTTCGCCGCCGCGGCGTTCCACCATGTCGATCAAAACCGACAGATCATGATCATCGCCCAGGTCTTCCGCCAGTTCACGGCAGGCGACGATGCGAACGCTGAAATACTCCGGCCAGGCCCGCGAAAGAAGCACCATATGCCGCTGGTGCCATTGCACCGCTTTACGCAGTTCGTGAAAGCGATTGGCGTCGGGCTTCTCGTAGGCATGCGCGAATGCTTTCCGCGCCGTTCGGTAGGTCTTCTCCAATCCAGCCGCCACACATGCAAAACCGCTGCCTTTGATGTCGATCTTATCCAGCTTGCGGCCTTCCTTGACGAACTCCTCGATGATGCGCTTTGCGCGTTCGCTGGCAAGTTCCGAAGCGTGCCCTTCGACATCACCTCCGAACATTCCCTTGAGCGGCACCAGGGCGGCCTGCGCGTCCGCGCCGAAATGACGTTCAAGCTTGGCAACCGTCTCACGCATTACGTGAGCTTCGCGCGCGCCGGCAAGTTGATCGCCTAATCGGCCGAGCGCTTTGTTGCGGGCCTTGAAATCCTTGGCGCACAACGATGGCTCCATCAGACGCAAGAGCGAGCGAAGGCGTTTGACGCATTTGCGCGCTTCGTGCACGCCAGCGGGCGGCACGGGATCCTGCGACAGCGCTGTGACAGCCCGCGTCACCTGCTCGCGCGCTATCCTGCGTACCGCCTTGGCTTTGACATTTCCTGGATTCAGTCGATAGGCCATGAAATATCGCTCATGTCCGCAAAAACAATCATGCGGGCGCTCCAGCGAAATCATAGCATGCTGTCATAATCGAACAGCCAGCCCGTACATAGTTAACACTTGGTTTTTTCGTGGGCGAGAGTCGCGGCGGCTCAATACAAGGGCCTGGCCCAGGCGACCCAGGTGCGCACGCGCTGCTCGGGCGTGGGATGGGTGAGAAAATCCGTGATGACCGCAACCGACGTCGCACCCGCGGTGATCACTCCCGTAGCTCGATCCGGCGTGATGCCGCCAATGGCGACCAGCGGCAAACGTCCAATGCGCCGCCGCCATTGCGCGATGCGCTCTAACCCCTGGGGCGCCCATTTCATGACTTTGAGCTTCGTTTCATAGATAGGCCCCAGGGCCACATAGGTGGGGTCGGCGGCGAGCGCGGTCTCGAGCTCGGCCTCGTCATGGGTGGAGACCCCAAGGCGCAGGCCCGCCCTCTTGATCGCGGCCAGATCGGCCGCCGCCAGATCCTCCTGTCCTAGATGGATGTAGTCGGCACCTTCATCGATAGCCGCCTGCCAATAATCGTTGACGATGAGCTGGCAGCCGTGACGGCGCGTCAGAGCGAGGCTGTCGGCAATTTGCCAGTTTATCTCTTTGGGCACGGCGTCCTTGAGGCGGAGCTGCACCGTCTTTACACCGAGTGGTACAATGCGCATCAGCCACTGAAAATCGGGCACGATCGGGTAGAAGGGATCCAATCCCCGGGTCAGTTCAGGCATGAATGCTCATTCGATATCGAAAAATGGCGTCCCGGCGACAGGCGTTGACGGCACGGCCATGTCACGCGGATTCATCAACCCGGCTTCATAACCGATCCTTCCGGCCTTCACAGCAATTGAGAAGGCCCGCGCCATGCCGACAGGGTCGGTGGCTTTTGCAATCGCCGTGTTCAGCAGAACCGCGTCGTATCCGAGTTCCATGGCCCCGGCTGCGTGCGAGGGGGCACCAAGGCCCGCATCAACGACAAGAGGAACGCCAGGAAAATACGCACGCAAGGTCATGAGCGCCTGCTTGTTGGCCAAGCCGCGCCCAGTACCGATCGGCGCGCCCCATGGCATGATGACCTGGCACCCCGCTGCCAGCAGCCGCTCGGCGACCGACAAGTCCTCGGTTGTATAAGGGAACACCTTGAAGCCGCCGGATACCAACGCCTTCGCAGCCTCCACCAATCCGAACACATCGGGTTGAAGCGTGTCGTCGTTGGCGATCACTTCGAGCTTGATCCAATCGGTGCCGAACAGCTCTCGCGCCATCTCCGCGGTGGCGATGGCATCTCGCGGCGTGCGGCACCCGGCAGTGTTGGGCAAGAGCTTGACGCCGAGCGCACTGATGAGATCCAGAAATTCCCCACCCATGCGGCCACCCGCGGTCTCGCGGCGCAGAGAAACCGTGATGATCTCTGCTTGCGATGCCTTGACGGCTTCGCTCAGCACATGAGGTGAAGGATACCCTGCGGTGCCGACGAACAAGCGTGACACCACGGGCGTTCCGTACAGAGCCAGAGGGCCCGCTTTGGATCCTTCTTGCGCGCGAAGATTCATCGCTCACTCTTTTCGCCTATGCTTTCGCCGCCAGATCAGCCACCCTGGCGCGGCGATACGATCTCAACCTTGTCGCCGTCCTTTAAACGTGCGCCCACACGCGCGTTAGCCGCCACGAACTGACCATTCAGCGCCGTCGCAATTCTTTGGTCCGACAAGGCCTGCTCGGCGATCAGCTCGGCCAGGCTTTGCGCCGACGTTTCAATTCTTTTGCCGTTGACCGTTACCATCATATCGGTTTTCACGCCCTGATACTGCATCAAGCTGGCCGTATGAAGGTCGAAGTCCCGCACAGCGAGCCGCCGATATGGGAGTTTAAGACTTCGTTTGCAATCCGTTGAGGTCTTTTTTACTGCAAACACTGCTAATTCAACGATCTAGTCCATAAAACGCCGCACTTCATCCACTCCTTTCGGATCATCCCGCCGCACGCGTGCGGCGCCTCGCGCTTGGAGCCCGCACCTCAATGTTTGCCTCCCTGATGAAGGCTAGACGCTTCGCGCCGTTGTTCTGGTGCCAGTTTCTTTCCGCGCTCAATGACAACCTTGTGCGCAATGCGCTGGTTATTCTGATCCTCTATAAGATCGGCAGCACGCACGGCGCAACGCTGGTCGCGCTGGCCGGCACGGCGCTTATCGCACCCTTCTTCATTCTGTCGGGCTTGGCGGGCGAGATGGCGGACCGCTTCGACAAGGCGCGCGTCGCCGAGCGGCTGAAGTTCTACGAAATAGCCATTGCTGGCATCGCGGCACTCGGCTTCCTCATGCAATCGGTCTCTCTGCTGTTCGTGGCGCTGACCGGCTACGGCGTCATTGCGGCACTGTTCGGACCCATCAAGTATGGCGTGCTACCTCAGCACCTCGATGTGAAGGAACTGCCCGCAGGCAACGCGCTGGTCGAAAGCGCGACGTTCGCGGCGATCCTGCTTGGCACCGTGATCGGCGGATGGGCGGCAGCCCATTCCGAAGCGGCCCGCATCCTCTGCGTCCTGGTGATCGCCTTGGCCGTCTTGAGCTGGATCGCAGCACGGCTCATGCCGCCCGCCCCCTCGTCCGTGCCGGGATTGACGATCAATCGCAATCTTGCGGCTTCGACGTTGTCGCTGCTGCGCGAACTCAAGGCCGACAGGCGGCTTTGGACCGGCGGGCTCATCACGTCGTGGTTCTGGTTGATGGGCGCGGTGATGGTCGCGCTGCTGCCGCCAATCATCAAGGATTGGATCGGCGGCAGCGAGAACGTCTATATCGTGGCTCTTCTCGTCTTCACGGTATCGATTGCGTTGGGCTCGGCGCTGGCCGCACGGGCGAGCCGCATGCGCCCCAACCTGGCGCTGGTGCCGCTGGCGGCGCTCCTCATGGCATTGTTCGCGCTCGATCTTGCCTGGCATGTGAGCGCCTACGGCAAAGCAGCTTCCGTACGTGGCGTGTCCGAAGTGTTCGGCTCGTGGAGCGGCGTGCGCCTCATCATCGATCTCGCGGGCCTTGCCATTGCCGGCGGTCTGTTCATCGTCCCTGCGTTCGCGGCTGTCCAGTCCTGGGCCCCGGTTGAAAGGCGCGCGCGCGTCATTGCCGCCTGCAACGTGCTCTCCGCCGGCTTCATGACGGCTGCGACCGTGGCTGCGGCAGGACTGCAAGCTGCCGGCTTCGGGCCGGCGGGCATTCTGCTGATGCTGGCGGTGGGCAACCTCGTTGCGCTCATCCTCATCCTGCGCGCGTGGGGTAACGACGGCATAAAGGACGTCGCCGCCTTCCTCTTCAAAGTTTTCTTCGGCCTGGAGGTGAAGGGCCTGGAGAACCTTCCCAAGCCCGGCGAGAAGGCCATCATCGCACCCAATCACGTCAGCCTGCTCGACGCGCCCTTGATGCACGCCCTGCTTCCCTCGCACTCGGCTTATGCCGTCGATACGGGCATGGCCAATACGTGGTGGGTGAAGCCCTTCCTCAAACTCGTCGATGCGTTTCCCATCGATCCAAGCCGGCCCCTGGGCATGCGTTCGCTGATCAACACGGTAAAGGATGGCCGCTCGCTCGTGATCTTTCCCGAAGGTCGTCTCACCGTGACCGGCGGCCTGATGAAGGTCTACGACGGCACTGCGATGATCGCCGACAAGGCCGACGCCCCCGTCATTCCCGTGCGCATCGACGGACTGGAGCGCTCGGCTTTCGGTTACCTCTCCAGCAAGCAGACGAAGAAGGCGTGGTTCCCCAAGACGACCGTAACGATCCTGCCGAAGGTGGAACTCAAAATCGACGACACGCTGCGCGGCAAGGCCCGGCGCCAGGCGGCCGGCCTCGCGTTGCAGGACATCATGACCGACAGCGCCGTGGTGACCGCGCCCCTCGACATGACGCTGTTCGAGGCGCTCGATCTCGCCCGCCGCACACGCGATACGGGCCAGCGCGCGATCGAGGATCCGCTTCGAACGCGACTGACCTACAAGAAGCTCATAACGGGCGCCCAGGTGCTCGGCGCGAAGATCGCGCCGCTTGCCCCGCAGGGGGCCGCCGTCGGCGTTTTGTTGCCGAACTCGGCCGGTGTCGCGGTCACGTTCTTCGCCTTGCAGACGATTGGTCGCGTCGCCGCAATGCTGAACTTCACGGCAGGCCCCAAGAACGTCGTCTCGGCATGCAAGGCTGCCAATATCTCCGTGGTGCTGACCTCCCGCACCTTCGTCGAAAAGGGCCACCTGGAAAGCCTTATCGCCGCGCTGTCGGAAACCGCAAAGATCGTCTACCTGGAGGACGTGCGAGCCACCATTACCTTCGCCGACAAGATCAAGGGTTTGATGCAAGGCGGCACCCCTCTCGTAGCCATCAAACCCGACGCGCCCGCCGCGATCCTGTTCACGTCTGGTTCGGAGGGCACGCCCAAGGGCGTCGTCCTGTCCCACAAGAACCTGCTCGCCAACTGCGCACAGAGTCTGACGCGCGTTGCCTGCAACGGCTCCGACAAAGTGTTCAACGCGCTGCCCGTCTTCCATTCCTTCGGACTGACGGCGGGTTTGCTCATGCCGCTCGTCGGCGGCATTCCTGTCTATCTCTACCCCACGCCACTGCATTACCGGATCATTCCCGAGCTGGTCTACAGCTCGAACGCGACGATCCTGTTTGGCACCGACACCTTCCTGTCGGGCTATGCGCGCGTCGCGCACCCCTACGACTTCGCACGCGTGCGCCTCGTCCTCGCCGGCGCGGAAGCCGTCAAGGATCGCACCCGCCAGCTCTACATGGATCGCTTCGGCGTACGCATCCTGGAGGGGTATGGCGTGACGGAAACCGCACCCGTACTCGCAATCAACACGCCGTTGTCGAACAAGGCGGGCACGGTCGGCCGCTTGTCGCCGCTGATGGAAGCGCGTCTGGAGCCCGTTCCCGGCATCACAGAAGGCGGCCGGCTCTATGTGCGCGGCCCCAACGTCATGCTTGGCTACTACCGGGCGGAAAACCCCGGTGTTCTGGAGCCACCCGCGGATGGCTGGCACGACACGGGCGACATCGTGACGATCGACGCCCAAGGCTTCATCACCATCCGCGGGCGCGCAAAGCGCTTCGCAAAGATCGCCGGAGAAATGGTTTCGCTGTCGGCTGTCGAAGCCCTGGCGGCGGAGCTGTGGCCGCAGCACATTACGGTCGTGGTTGCGCTGCCTGACGCGCGCAAAGGCGAGCGCCTCGTACTCCTCGCGCCGGATGCAAAATGCACGCGCGACGCGTTCCTGCAGTTCGCCCGGCGCAAAGGCGCGACCGAGCTGATGGCGCCTGCCGACATCCTGGTGGTGCCGAGCATTCCGCTGCTTGGATCGGGCAAGCCGGATTATGTCGCGGCTCTGGCCCTCGCCAAGGAGCGGCTGGCGGCCAAGAGCACGGCGCAAGCCGAACCGGCCAGTTCAACTCCGGCCGCCTGAGTGCGACGACACCGCATCACACAATCAACGGGTGATCCCGCCGCCCGTCGGCAATGAACTGCGCGACGGCTTGCGCCAGGATCGGCGCCAGCAGGAAGCCATGACGGTAGGCACCATTGACGCGGATCGTCTTGCCGCCGTCCTCGATCAGCACGCGCGGCACGTTGTCGGCAAAGGCGGGACGCACGCCTGCACCCATATCGAGGATGGCAGCTTCTCCGAATGCAGGATGCAGGGCATAAGCCGAGCCGAGCAACTCCAGCGCCGCACGCACGGTCATTGCACCTTCGTCTTCGCGCTCTATCACCGTCGCTCCGACGACGAAGCGGCCATCGCCTTGGGGGACGACATAGATCGGCTGGCGCGGATGCAGCAGGCGCACCGGGCGAGACAGTGTCACCTCCCGTGAACCCACCAGCAGACGTTCGCCGCGCACACCGCGCAAACCCTTGACCGCGCCGCGCGCAGCAAGGCCACGGCAGTCGACGACAATATCGCCCTTGCGCGCCCCGTCCTGCCATTCGGCGCCCAACGCCACCGTCACCCCTGCCTCACGCGCGGCCGCAAGCACGCCACTCATGCCCGCGATGCAATCGAAATGCGCCTCGTGCGGATAAAATAGCGCGGATGAAAAGCGGCCCGCCAGATCCGGCTCCAAAGCGGCGATCGCATCTTCGTCGAGATGACGGTGGTTGCGTGTCGCGCGCGCAAAGCGGCCGAGTTCGGAGAGATCGCGCGCACCGGCCGTCACCAGCGTTCCGTTGCGCACCACGCCGGGATATACCGCACGCCACAACGCATAGGACTCCTGGCCCAAATCACGCACGATCTCAGGAGCCGATTCCGCCTCGCAATCGGGGGCGAGCATCGCCGCGGCCCAACGGCTTGCTGCGCCAGTGAAGGCTTTCTCGCTGCGCTCCACGAGCGTGACGGCGTGTCCGAGCCGGGCGAGCGTCAGCGCCTGCCACAGACCGAGCACGCCAGCGCCCACAACGGTGATTCTTCTCTCTGTCACGTTTTGAGTTCCCCAAAACCCGGCGGATGCTCCCTATCATCAATCGCCGAGCGCGACACCCTCCCGGCGAGGGTCCGCGCCGCCTTCCAGGTGCCCATCGCGGCGCACGATGGTATGCACGCCCGACGTCATCGCGACATGCACGACCTGGTGGCCGTACGTCTTCAGCACCAGCGCAATCCAGAAATCCGAAGCGCCTGTTTCGAGTTGCAGCGGGCCGCCTTCGCTTCCGAAGTTCTCAAGAGCTGCGGACTCACGCGCGTCCATGTCCCAATCGATGAGGGCAACAAGCGTCTTGACCATGAACAGGATAATGCGGCTGCCGCCCGGCGAACCGGTCACGGCGTACAGCTTGCCGCCGGGATCGAACACGATGAGCGGCGCCATCGAACTGCGTGGACGCTTTCCTCCTTCCACGCGATTTGCCGCTGGAACGCCGTCATCGCCTGCGGGTTTGAAGGAAAAATCCGTCAGCTCGTTATTGAGCAGAAACCCATGCGTCATGAGCCGGGAACCGAACGCGCTTTCTATCGTCGTCGTCATGGCGACCGCGTTGCCTTCGGCATCGACAATCGAAACGTGACTCGTGCCAGGCTGCTCATGCGTGCTGTCGATCCCGTAGGTGCGCTTGGAAACACCCGGCGGCATGCCCGCCTGCGGCTTGTCCATGGCGCGTGTGCGGCTGATGAGATTGCGCCGCTCTTCCAGATACCCGGCATCAAGCAGACCGTGCGGAACGGTGACGAAATCCGGGTCTGCGATAAAGCGATTGCGATCCGCAAAGGCGAGCTTCTGGGCTTCCGCGATGAGGTGAACCGCCTGGGGTGACATCCGTGCATTCACGCCCTCAATGCCGCCCAGCGGTTCGACCAGCTTGAGCGTTTGCGCAACGGTCAGCGCACCCGACGACGGCGGGGGCATGCCGCATATCTTGCGCCTCCGGTAGGCGAAGCACGCTGCGTCCCGTTCCTTGGCTTGGTAGCCGCGCACGTCTTCGATCGTCATGCCGCCTTGGGCGAACGGCGCCTGGGCGACAGCATCCACGATGCCTTGCGCAATCTCGCCTTCATAAAGTGCCTTTGCGCCGTCCTGAGCGATCTTCGCCAGCGTGGCCTCGTAAGCGGGATTGCGCAGCAGCGCTCCCGGCGCCCGCGGCGCGCCTGTTTCGTCGAAGAAATAGTCGCGCGCGGCCTTGGAAAATCGATCGGGACCTTCGATCTTCAAAAGTGCATTCAGCCGTGCGCCGACAGGAAAGCCTTCGCGCGCCAGCTTGCGCGCAGGTTCAAAGAGCGCCGCCCACGGCAGTTTGCCGAATTTCTTGTGCGCCAACTCGAGCGCGCGCAGCACGCCGGGCACGCCCACGCTCAATCCGGAGCGGACCGCCGTGTCGAAGGGAATAGGTGCGCCCGACGCATCGAGAAAGCGCGCCGGCGTTGCCGAAGCCGGCGCGGTCTCGCGGCCGTCGATGGCTGTTACCGACTTTGCAGTTTCATCCCAATGGACGATGAAGGCGCCCCCTCCGAGCCCCGACGACTGCGGTTCGACGAGCCCCAGAACCATCTGCACCGCGATGGCCGCATCGATAGCCGAGCCGCCCTTGCGCAAGATCTCGCGACCCGCCTCCGCGGCAAGCGGATGGGCAGCCGCCACCATGTACTCGTGCGCAACCGCCAGGCCTTTTTCGGTGCGGCCGCTTTCGGCTTCCGGTGCAAGCGACACGCCTTGCGCCAGGCACAACGGCGCAGCCAGGAACGAAAGTGCGAGGATGAAGCAGCGCAAGAAGGGCATGGATGCTTTCGTGGGCCGGTTAGACAAAAGACTATACCGCTTGGCAAGACGTTGCGAACGAGTTTGACTGGCCTGCTTTTGGCAGACCCGACGAGGCAAGTCATGCTCAAGTTGAAAGATCGCTCGGCGTTTGGCGCACGCGCCGCCTTCGCGCTATCGGTTGCCGCCGCATTCGCCGCAGGTTATGCGCTGAGCGTCGCACGCACGGCCGGCATTCATTTCGAGCCGTTGGTCTCTGCCGGCGAAACGATCCTCGGCGAAGCCTTCGTGTATCCCCCGGGCAAGCCGAAGATCACGACCGGCATCCTGTCTTTGGAGCCGGGGGCCGAGACCGGCTGGCACACCCACGGGGCGCCTCTCACCGGCATAATTCTGGACGGCGAACTGACTGTCGACTACGGCGACAAAGGTAAACGCACCTATCGCAAGGGCGACTCGCTTATCGAGACAATGGCCACGGCGCACAATGGCAAGAACACAGGAGAGAGCGCGATGCGCCTGTTCGTGGTATTTGCCGGCGCCGATGGGATTGCCAACACCATGCCGGTGAAGAAATAAGCCTGGCGTCGGCAGGCAGGCGGCTCACTTCCGGCTCCAGGGAGAACCCCGCGACTTGGGAATGATGCGCACGTTGCGCGGATGATGCGGCGGCGCGCCTTCACATCGCCCGCCCATTCCAAAGGCTTCAGCAGCCATGGGCCGCAAGCACGCAGACCGCCTTCTCGCCAGGCCGGTTCGGCAAGGCATCGATGAGGGGACCGGGGTCATAAGCGACCCTGTCCTCCTCGGCAAAGCCGGGCTGTGTCCCCTTGAGCGGGCCCACTTGCGTTGCTTCGATCGAGACCAGATCGATGCCGGAGCCCGCGTCGATCTTCTCGAGCTTTGGCGCCAGCAGCATTCTGAAATGCGCGCCATCGTTGCTGTGCGCGCGCATCCTCGTGCCTGTGACGCCGGCCGTGCCGTCGGCGCGGTAGTAACGCAGCAACAACGCGCGCGTACCCATATCCTTGTCCTTCAATGCGCCAGCCAGCTCATCGCACAGCGCGCCGATCACGCCTTCGAGCGGCTGGGAGGAGATCAGCGGCTCGGGGAAGGTGCGGCGCGCGATGAACGGCGCAAGGACAAAGAATGGAACGAGCGGTTCGGCGGCGCGGCCCAAGGCCTGATCGAGACGCGACAGAACGCGTTGCGCCACGTCATTGGAAGCGAAGCGGTGAGCCAGGCTGAGGCGTGGAATAGGATAGAGGTCGCCGATGCGTCGCAATCCCAGGCGCTTCAGAAGAACGGCGCAATCATCATCGAGCCGCAAAGCATCGACCGGCAGCCGCTGGAGCGCCGCGCGCGTCTCCCCGGGTGCAACGATCCGCCATGCCGGCCTTTCTGCGATACCAAAGCGCGCCAGCGCGAAGGCCGCGCCGTAGGTATCCGCAAGAGCCGCGCAGGCTGGAATGCCGAGATCGTCGAGCCGGCCAATGAGATCTTTCATGAGCCCTTCTTCGCCGCCATGGAGATGCGCAACGCCCGTAACGTCGGCCCAGAAACCGTCCTCCTGATCGTGTCCGCGGCTCGGACCATAGCGGCCCGCCCATTGCCCCAGCTTGAACAGCACCCGCGCATCCTCGGAGCGATCTCCGGGGCGCACGCGCAGGGAGGGCAGCGCGGCGCGCGCATCCGTGAGCGCCATGGCCGGCGCGATCCCTTCACGCGCGGCTGGAGCATTGACCGCGGTAATGACGACGCCGCGGGAGCCCGCAAGATCAACGAGCGCAAAGGGCGCATCCTCAGGCACCGTACGCGGTTCGGCGCGGGCGAGCCGCACCATGGGCCAGTTGGGCAGCCAAACCGAAACGAAACGTTTCATCACACCACTCCATGACAAAAGGCGCAGCATCCGTGCTGTGCGAAACGCCCGCAGCAGCCCTCCAGAGCGACCTTGAAGCGGGCCTTGGACCTTTCGAGGTTTGCGATCGTCGCGCGCAGGGCTTGGAGAAGCCGGTCCCGGTCACTCCCTCCCCTTGCCGGAACGGCAGCGGGGAGGTCCGCCGTTCCGGCCGGCCCGGCAACGCCGGACCTGCGAGACCCGCGCGGGGGCAGCAGGGAGAAGGGGGAGTGAGCCGCCGGTTCCACGAGAGACGCCTCGCTTACAAGGAGAAGGATACCTCGGGCATTCCTCCCGAGAAGTTCTTTTTTTGTTCTATATCCTGCTCGCGCGTGGCGTCAAGAGAAAAGAACGCAACAAGAACAATCTCAACATGACCGGGATTTAGTCATGCTGTGTGCAAAATTGTCTGCAATCTCATGATTTTGGGATGTCGGAGCGATTGCGTGGAATAGGCGCATTCATGACACGAGTGTGGCTTCCCTGCTCTGCCGCGAATAACGGGACTGGTATATACGCTGTGTTCACCATCGTTGCGCAGGATGACGTTCTTCATCTGCGCCCCATGGTTTCCGAACAAGGAGCATCCCCCGATGATCTTTCGTGCACGTCTCAATTCGTTTGCCTGTGCTGCCGTGGCGGCGCTCGCCGTCACCCTTTTGCCGCACGCCGCAAGCGCTCAGGGATTCGATTTCCTGTGGGGCGGAACAGAAGAATTTGGCGGCGGCCGCCGCGTCGTGGGCTTCAGCCCGCAATACAAGCCCGGTGAGATCATCGTCTCGTTCTCCGACCGCCGCCTGTATCTCGTCACCCAGCCGGGGCAGGCCATCACCTACCCCGTAGCCGTTCCCACCGGCGAAGCCCGCTGGCAAGGCACGACCTTCGTGTCCAACAAGCGCGTGAACCCGCCGTGGACACCGACGCCAGAAATGGTCGCCAAGAACCCCCGCCTGCCGCGTTGGGTGCCCGGCGGCCACCCGATGAACCCGCTTGGCGTGCGCGCTCTGTATCTGGGCTCCTCGGCTTACCGGATTCACGGCACAGATGCGCCGTGGACGATCGGTCAGGCCGTTTCGCATGGCTGCATCCGCATGCTCAACGAGGACGTGCTCGATCTCTATCCGCGCGTCCCCGTCGGCGCCCGCGTTCTGGTGACGTGGCAGCGCTTCAACACCTCCAACGTTGCCATGAGTTCGCCGGCGTCCTCATCGCGCAAGAAGCCGTCGGGCGGCAGTCTGTTCTTCTTCGATGATCCCTCGGAGAAGCCGACGCGCCCTGTCGCGCGCAAGAGCTATCGCTCCAGCGTCCAAACGTCCGCCGCAACCGAATAAGACGCGGATCGACCTCTGGTAAAAAGAAAGCGGCAAGCATGGCTTGCCGCTTTTTTGTTTGTACGGCGACTGCCCAGCCGCCCGATAAAACTACTTGATGAATTCAGAGCATGCGACAGGCGGATCGCTGCCCCAGGGCATGATCAACACATATGGATGTATAGCCGATTGCGAACTCATGGAATGACTTCCTTCTCCCGCGGGGAGAAGGTGCCCCAGAAGGGAGTACGAGAAACGCCTCTCCCCTTGGGGAGAGGCCGGCGCTCCGGCGCATCAGCGCCGGACCTTCGAGCGCCGGGTGAGGGGATGGGCTCGCGTTTCAATCTGCAATGCGCCGTCACGATTGTGTTGGGGCGGCAGATCACCCCCTCACCCCAACCCTCTCCCCAAGGGGAGAGGGGGACTGCCGCAATCAGCGGCGCGTGCTGACGTCCCTCACCTGTCGCTTCGCGACTCCTCTCCGGGAGAGGAAAAGAGCGGCTCTGTATAATCGGAAAATGCGCTAGCGAGGCCGCAAAAAGAGGTGGCCTGATGCTTCAAGGGGCCGGGGAGGTCCCCAGACATGCGACGAGATCGCGAGAGAGCGCGCGCATCAGCGTGTCGTAGAGCTGCGGGCCGGGCTCCAAGGTCTGCCCCTCCGGATCGAGCGTGCCGGTTCGCGCGCCGGTGTCCTCTGTTACCGCTGCCAGCAGCTTGGGCTGGAACGTCGGCTCGGCGAACACGCATCCCGCCTTCAATTCGCGGATCTTGGCGCGCACTTCAGTCAGGCGCTTTGCGGACGGCTGCTGATCCGGACTGACAGTGATCGAGCCCACCGCGGAGAGATCGAAGCGCTTCTCGAAGTACTGATAGGCATCGTGAAAGACGACGAAAGGTTTGCCTCGCACGCTCTTCAGGTCCTTCGCGATGTCGGCGCTGAGGGCATCGATGCGCGCGCGCCCCCTCTCGGCGTTGGCCTGAAATGCATCCTTTTTATCGGGCCACCTTTCGCTCAGTACATCGGCCACGGCCTTGACGATTGTCTTGGCATTCTCCGGATCAAGCCAGATGTGCGGATCCTTGACATCGTGATCATGTCCCTCATGCTCCTCCTCGTCGTGACCGGCATGCGCGTTCTGCGCTTGACCGGCATGAGGCTCATGCTCGTCATGATCTTCGTCGTGATCGTGGTGATGGGGCTCGAACGTGCCCGTCTGGCGCAGGTCGAGCAGCTTGATCCCAAGGCGATCGTCAGCCAGCGTCAGCAGCGAAACGGACGGCGGCAAACCCTCGACGAGCTTGCGCGTGAAGGGCTCCAGTTCATCCGACACGCGGATGAAGACCTCCGCCTTGGCGATCGCGCTGGCGTTGGACGGCTTGAGCGTGAACGTGTGCGGAGAGGCATTGCCCTCGACGATGAGGACCGGCGTACCTACCCCCTCCATGACCTGGCTCACCAGCGCATGAACCGGCTTGACCGTCACGACGACGCTAGGGTCCGCTGCCTGCGCCAACGACGCTGCCGAAGACCCCGCCACCAGCGCGGCAAACGCCAATACGGCCTGTCTCGCAAAGGCCAATGCGGCGCCAAGGCGCACCAATCCACCAGGTTTCATTCCCTTCCTCCCCTCGGCACGTTCGTCTCGGAAATTGCGTTCCCATCTCGGAAGCCCGCACAGCAGCCCGGCCCCGCAACGTACACCTCTTGCGCATTTCGTATGTTATAACAATCAAATTGACAAGGGAAAATTCTTGGCGCCGCCGTCGCAGAGAGATGACAGTGAAATCGTTTTGTGATCCCGGTGTCGCCGTGCCGCCATCTTCCTAAGGCGTAGAACGAGGCTCAAGCGGCACGAATGCGCAGCGTCGCTGAGCGGCGTACACTGGGGTACTGAAAAAGGAGAATCACATGCGGGCCAGATTGTTGGGTGCTGTCATGGCACTCGTGCTCGGCGTGGGCGCACTCGCCCCGGCCGCGCGGGCGCATCCCCATGTCTGGATCACCTTTGAGACGACGGTGGTCTATGAGAATGGCGCAGTAACCGGCTTCGAGCACGTCTGGACGTTCGACGACATGTATACGGCCATGGCGATCCAGGGCCTGGATAAGAACGGCGACGGCGTCTACACGCGCGAGGAACTCGCTGAACTCGCCGAGGTCAACATGCAGGGCCTGAAGGATTTCGACTACTTCACCTTCGCCAAGGTCGGCAATGCCGACCAGAAGATGGCCCAGCCGAAGGACGCTTGGCTCGAACACAAAAACAACATCCTGAGGCTGCACTTCCGCCTTCCGCTCGAAAAGCCCGTTCCAGCCGACGCGAAGGACTTCACTTTCGCGGTTTACGATCCGTCGTTCTTCATTGCGTTCGAGCCCGAGAAAACCGATCCCATCAAGCTCGCCGCCGGCGCACCCGAGGGCTGCAAGGCGTTCATCGTTCAACCAAAGACCGATCAGGCCAGCGATGATCTCAAGGCTCAGCTCCTCGACGACTCCTTCGCGCAGCAATTGGGCCAGACGACCAACATCGGTGCTGGCTTCACGCCGACCGTCTCCGTCACCTGTGGGAAGTCATGACGTCATGAAACGCCATTGTGCGGCGATCCGTACACTCGTCGTCGTCATGCTCGCGGTCTTGACGTGCGCCATCGCCAATGCGCAGCAAAAGGCCAGCCCCTTCGCCCTGCCACAGGGCCAGCAGCAAAACACGTCGCCCGCAGCCGCCGAGCCTGCGGGCATCCTGGCCCAGGCGTGGACCTGGCTTTTGACGCAGCAGTCACGCATGAACCGGGACATGGCCGGCGCCGTGAAGGATCTCAGGTCGGGCGACCCGATGCGCGCGGCGGGATTGCTCATCCTCATCGCCTTCCTCTATGGCGTGCTTCACGCGGCAGGGCCAGGACACGGCAAGGCGGTCATCTCGTCGTATGTGCTGACCAACGAGGAGACCGTCCGGCGCGGAATCGCGCTGTCGTTCCTGTCGGCACTCTTTCAGGCCATTTCTGCCATCGTCTTCGTCGGCATTTTCACGATCGTGCTCAATCACACCAGCATGCAGATGCGCGCCAGCGAGGCCTTGCTTGAGAGCCTGAGCTGGGGATTTGTCGCGCTCATTGGCGCCCTTATGTTGTACCGCCAGTTGCGGAGCGTGGTCGTGCGGCCCGCACGTACCCTTGGGACAACTCCGGCGGTTGCAACTCGCATGCACGGTCCTGAACACGCACACTACAATCACGATCATGCGTGCGGGTGCGATCCCCACGATCACCACCACGCGAGCCCGGAACATGCACCGCCTGCGCATGATCTACAAAGCGCGTCACACGCCCATGTCCGCGGCCCCGATTGCGGCTGCGGACACAGCCACATGCCCGACCCGAAGGATCTCCAGGGCGCATGGTCATGGCGCAAGGCGCTGCCGCTGGCGCTCTCGGTTGGAATCCGGCCATGCACCGGCGCATTGCTGCTGCTCATCTTCGCCATGAGCCAGGGCATGTGGTGGGCAGGCGTGCTCGGCACGTTTGCCATGGCACTCGGCACCGCACTCACCGTGTCAGTGCTCGCCACGCTCGCCGTCTCATCGCGCGACCTCGCTGTGCGGCTGTCCGGCGAGGGCAGCCCATGGGCGTGGCGCATTCAAACGCTCGCCGGATTTGCCGGCGCCAGCCTCGTTTTCATCCTGGGATCGGCTTTTTTCATTGCTTCGCTGAACGGCGGGTCTCCGCTGTAACCAATCCGGAACGCGGGTTAACCAGCGATTAAGATTTGCGCCGTGCATGCGGCCTTGAGCGGATAGATTGACTTTCAGGTGCGCCGCATGGCGCCCCTCAGGAAGCCCGCTTTTAGGAAAGTCCTACAGCGTATGCGCCGCTCCTATTTGACCCTTGCCGCTCTGTTCGCATTCGGTCTTTGCGAGGCCGTGAATGCCGGGCTCGACGTTGAAGCTCCAATGCCCACGAACGGCAACATGGAGCTTGTGGTGGTGGAAGCGCCCGGATGCATTTACTGCACCCTGTTCCGGCGCGACGTGCTGCCCGCCTATACGGCGTCCCCCCGGGGTAAGGATCTGCCCATCCGCTTCGTGGACATCAATGACGAAGCTGCCAGCGCAATCGGCATCGACTACCCCGTGGATATCGTGCCGACCTTCGTCGTCTTGAAGAACAACAAGGAAGTCGGCCGTATTCCCGGCTACACGGGGCCAGAGTTCTTTTTTCACACCATCAACTACCTTCTTTCCACCGCACCTTGAACGCATATCGTTTGTCATGACCGTCCCGATCGGCTTCGATCGGGCGCGGATGATCTTGTGCGCCTTACGGCGCGCGATGTGCAGCGAGGTGTACCAACCATGGATCGCCGTTCATTCATTACCACCGCGAGTGCTGCGACCGCGTTGGCGTGCGCGAGCCCGGTAACGGCGGCACGGGCATCGTCAAATCTGCGCGCCGCACCAACGCACCGCACGCAAGACCTCGTGCTGGCGTGCCCGTCGCCTGAAAGCGCGGCTGGCATGTTCGACGAGGCGTGTGCGCTGGCTCGTGCCTTGGAGCGCGCCTTGGAGGCCCGTATCAGGATCGACGTCGTTTCGTGCGCGCAAGGCTCGATCGACGCGATCGCGGGAAAGAGCGCCGATCTCTTCTATGGACCCGAACACGCCAATGCCGCCCATGTGCCCTCCTTGGCCTTCGCAGCCGGATTGCCGGGCCGCCTCGCGATGGATGCGCGAGGATTGCGCGCTTTCATGGAACAGAACGGCGGCAGCGCGCGGTGGGCCGCATGCCTCGAGAGCTATGGCGTGATGCCCATCTACGCTGGTCACGCGGGCGAAGCACCTGTGTTGTGGTCGCGTGCACCGCTCGCCACCCTCTCAGGGCGACGCGTTGCAACGGCCGGCTTGAATGCCCAGGTCGTCGTAGGGCTCGGTGGCGCGCTCGTTCCTCTCTCATCCGGCGAGACCGCATCCGCACTCGGCTCGGGGCGGACCGACGCCGTCGAGATCGCAACCCTGACCCAAGCCATCGCGCTCAAGATCCCCCAGCTGGCGCGATACGCCGCGCGCGCCCCACTGGCAGATCATGCGGGTGCTCTTTCATTGTCCCTGCACACCCGCGTCTGGAGGAACTGGACCCCACAGGCGCGCGCGGCGGTTCTCTCCAGCCTGCGCGATTATGCCCTCCGGCGCGAAAGGGACGACGCACGCAACGCCACAGTCCTGCAGCAGGCGGTCACGCAAGCCTACGGCACGGTCTACTATGCCTGCAAAGACGCGCCACGCGCTCGCCGAGTGGGCGAGGCGGTGGTTGCCGAGCTTGCCGGATTGAGCGAACGAACCCGTCAATTCAATGACGCTTACATGGCCGCCTGGAGTCAGGCGAGGCTAGCTTAGATAAACTGAAACCATGCATATGAGCGAATGAACACAGTTTAGGTTTGCTATCGGCAAACTCATAACTTAGTCAGCCACTATGAAGTTGCTCCGCGTTCGCCCCAATTGACGGCCCGGCCCTCTGAACCCCTTCGCCAATCAGGCCGTATACGTGAGGGGGCCACGGCGCCGGCGGGGTCAAAGCGCATAGAGGCCGGTGGGCCATACCGCATAGAGCATGCGTGCTCACGGAGGAAGTAAATGACCAAGAACTACGCGGAAGAGATCAAGCGCTACCAGCCCCAAGTCAACGAGAAGGCTGTCGCGGCCATCGTCAAGCATCTGGGGATCGCGCTCAAGAGCCCGGATGCCTCCATGGTATCGTGCTCCAGCAAGGATGAGCTTGCGCGCGTGCGCGAAAGCTGGCTGAAGAAAAAGCTCGCCATGACGGCCGACGACGCCGCACTCGACAAGTTCATCGCCGAGGTCTGCTCGACCATGAAAGGCGACAGCAAAAAATCGCGCGTGACTTTCTATTATCTGCTGGCTGAGAAGGTGGGCAAGCTTGCCTCGCTCGGCTGAGCACGCGATCCTTGGCGTGTTCGTTAAGGCATCGCGGAGCAGCCAAGCTGGCCTGCGGTTTTCCGCGAGCCGAAACCGGGACAGCAGGCGGCGGGCAAATGACCTTGCACAGCCTTTTCTGTGTAACCTTTTGAATTTTCACAAGGTATACACGCCCGACAAATGTGGTAGTCTGCCGCCAAATTTTAGCCGCCTCGGTTCAACCAGCCACGTATTCAGGATTATGGGCTCCGCGCCATGAATGCGCCCTCCTTCGACGACCTCCGCGCCAATGGACGCGACTTTTCGGATGAAAAGATGGAGCAGGTCCGCGAGCTGCTGTTCGGCGATGCCATTCGCGTTTTGGAGGCTCGTCTGCGACAGCTGGAGATGCGCCTCAGCGACCTCGAAACGGGACTGGGACGCCAGCTCAATACCGTCGAGGCGCGGCTGCAAACGCTGGCAGGCTCGGCCGAGGCCGACCGCCGTGCTGCGTTCGAGGCGCTCGCACGCAGCATCTCCGATCTGGGCGAGCAGGTGCACCGCATTTCGCGGGGCTAAACATCGTGTGCCACGTTCCCGGCGCTCCTGCCGGAAGCGATCCATGCTTATGGTTCACAGGTTCTAGAGTTCCAGAAGAAGTGCATGTCGCAATCCGTCAACCGCTTGAAGGAGCTTCTGTTCGAGCCCGAGGCCCAGGCCCTGGCCGAGCTGGATCGCCGTGTCACGCAGATCGATTTGCGCGAAAGTCGGGAGCGGGAAGCGTTGCGCGCCCAGATCGGATCGGTTCTGGAGCGCGTGGGGAGCACGGAACAGTTCACCCAAAGCGTGGCGGAGACCATCGATGAGGCGCTGCGGCGCGCGGAAGTGAAAAAACACTCCCAGCTTTCGCTTTCGATCGCGCCTCTCGTCGTCACCACCATCAAGGCCGAATTGAAGAACAGCCAGGATGAGATGGTCGAGGCGCTCTATCCGATCACCGGACGCCTCGTGAAGGCCTACGTGGCAAGCGCCATCAAGGATCTCACCGAGGAGATGAACCGCAAGCTCGAGATGAACCCGGTCATGCTGCGCTTGCAAAGCCTGATGACGGGTCGCTCGGTTGGGGAGCTTGCCCTCGCGTCAACTCAGGATTTCCATATTCTGGAGCTGTTTCTCATTCGCCGCGGGTCCGGCGAGCTCATCGAGCATTGGCCCCAGACGGCCAGCGGACGCGAGCATCTGATGAGCGGCGTGCTTGCCGCGGTCAATGCCTTCGCCAATGAGGCTTTATCTGCCGACGAGGGCACGCTGCGCCAGATCGATCTTGGCGAAGAGACCGTGTATCTGCGCGGCTCTCAGCTCTATCTTCTGGCCGCCAAGTGCTCCGGCACCGCGCCCAAGCGCATCGAGCAGACACTTGACGATGCATTCCTTGCGACCATCGAAAAGGAACTTTACGAGGAGGCCGAGGGAGAAAGCGAAGCGCACCTGCGCGGACACCTTCTTGAAGACCTCGGCAACGAGCTCACGTCACGCGTCGAGGCGCAGGCGTCGGCGCTCCGCAAGCCCTCGGGCAATCCGTTGAAGACGCTTGCCATCATCATCCTGTTGCCGCTGCTCGCATGGGTCGGATGGTCCTATTGGGTCCACTATGCCAACGGGCGCACACGCGAAACGGCCGCAAGCGTCATCGCCGGCACACCCGCCATGCAGGGATATCCGACGCACCTGGAGGCGAGCGCGGTCGGACAGACCTTGCGAATCTCCGGCCTCGCGCCCTCGCAAGGCATCAAGGCCGACATCATCTCGCGCATCGGGCGAGCGCTCCCCACGGTACACATCAATGACGAGCTGGCCGTGGTGCCGGGCAGCGATATCGCAATCCCCGACACAGCTCCCGAGATCGACAAACTCCGGCACAATCTGGCGGATCTCAAAGCCGGCGTCACGATATCGGCGATGCGGCGGTCTGCAGAGCGGGCGACACAACGCGTAACCCTCGCAGCCCGCGACATCAGTCAATCCGCCAACGCCACGCAGGGCGAAGGCAAACGCGTGTTTCTGAATACGACGGTATCGGATCTCGATGCCCTGTCGAAAGACCTGGCCGGCCTGAAAGCCCGTCTGGCCGATCCGTCGGCGCTGGCGGCGGCGCATGTGGAGAACCTCCACGCCGGCATCGACGCAATCGGCACGCGCATCGCTCAGATCAACGAGGCGCTGGCAGGACTGATCGGCGCAGCCCATGAAAGTGTGGAGACCGTGCGCACCTCTGATCCAGCAGCCGCGGCCGAGGCCATGGCGGCCAACGCGGAACGATTATCGGCTCTGACATCCGCGGTGCTTGCGGCCAATGCTATCAAAATTCCCGAGCCCAAAGTCGTCGTCCAGCCCGCGCCGGTAGATGCGCGCACGCGGCTTGCCACGTTCACGGATCGCCACGCCATTTTCTTCACCAATGCGGCAGAGTACCGGGACCGGACTGCCGTTGAGCGCATACTCGATGAGCTGGCATCCCTGGTGCGTGAAGCCAACGCGCCGATGCGGGTCGTTGGTTATACCGATGAGGTCGGCAACTCGCCGGGCAATGCAGCCCTTGCGCTGGCACGCGCGGAAAAGGTGCGCCAGGATCTCCTTGCCCGCCAGGTACCCCCTAACTTGCTCATTGCCCTGGGACGCAGGAACGCCCAGGACATCAGCCCGGCGCAGGGGCCCGATAGCCCGAACCGCCGCGTGGTGTTCGAGCTGGCCTACGAGGGTGAGGCGCCGCAATGAGCGCGCGCAAGGTCATGCTGTTGGGTGAGATCGGCGTCGGCAAATCATCTCTGGCCCGCCGTCTGGTGTTCGACAAATTCGAGTTCGACTACAAGCCCACCATCGGCGTCGACATCTACCGCTATGAGGTGCCCGCCAGCGCGACGCGCCCGGCGACCACGCTCATCATCTGGGATACCGACGGCAACTTCGGCGACGCCATCTTCCGCCATATCTACATGAAAGAGGCTGCGGGCGCGCTCATTGTGGGCGACATGGCCCGTATGCCGACGCTCGAGACCATGATCAAGCTTGCCACCGGCTTCACGGAGGCGTTTCCGGGCCGCCATTGCACATTCATCGTCAACAAGACCGACCTCGTCCCCGAGGCGGATCTGGCACCGCTTCCCTCCGGCTTGACGCAAGCCGGATCGCCCCTCATTCGAACGAGCGCAAAGACAGGCAGCAATGTCGCCAAAGCTTTCATCGAAACCGCCGACGTCATCGCCCGCCGGGGGCACTGAGTCGGAAGTCGATACCGGCGTGCCGATGCCGCGTGCATTAGCAGAGGCGATTGCGCGCCTTGCCGACGCGCAGCTTTACGGCCTCGTGTGGCTCACACATGATCTCGCCGTTGAGATGACCTATGGTCCCCTCGTCGACTTTGTCACGCAGGGCAAGCCGCTCACCGACAGCATTCTCGCGCTCATCGGGCTTGAGGACGATATCCGCGCCCTGCGGTCATACCCCGACAGGCTGCTCGAACTCCCTGCCGTGGCGGTAGCCTCGGAAAACGGCGACAGTAAAAGACTGAACTTCGTGCTGTTCTGGCTTGCGGACGAGGATCGCCCGATGCTGCTCGCCTTCCGCGCGAACGTGCAGACGGAGCTCGAGCTGGAATTGTCGCGTCAGATCCGGGCGCGCCTCATGGCCGAGGCGGAGATCTCCGCCAAGTCCCGGGAACTGGCGCGGGCAAATGCGGACCTGGAAAGCTTTGCCGCGATCGTATCACACGACCTCAAAGCACCTCTGCGCCATATGCGCATGATCGCGGACGATGTAATCGTAGAGATGTCTCAGGCTGGCGCACCCGGCGAGGTGACGCAGAAGCTGCGCCAGCTGCAGGCTCTTTCGCGGCGCATGTCGCACATGCTGAGCGAGTTGTTCGACTACGCAAGCTTGGGGCGAAAGTTCGAGGCGCTGGCGCAAACGGACACGCGCGAGATCGTCCAGCACATCGCCGCCTCGTTTCCCCACAGCGCCGTGCGCATTTCCATCGAAGGCAACTGGCCTGTCGTGACGACACTGGCCGCGCCGCTGGATCTCGTCTTGCGCAACCTGATCCAGAACGCCATTCAGCATCATGACTGCCTCTCTGGAGTTATAACGCTCACCTGTGAGGAGCAGTCCGACCACCTCGCATTTACCGTGGCTGACGACGGGCCAGGCATAGCGCCCAAGGATCACGCTGCAGCTTTCCTCCCCTTCCGTAAGCTCGATCCCAGCAAAGGCGGACCTGGAGATGGAACAGGGATGGGCCTTGCCATGGTGAAAAAGATGGTCGAAACCGCCGGGGGCAGCATAATCCTGGAGTCCGACCCTGAGGTTCGCAGAGGCACGAGGTTCCACGTCTCGTGGCCCCGATTCATCTCGATGTGATTGGGCGTTCTAACGCGCGCAAAACTGACATATAAGGCCCTTGCACTGGCCTTAGAACGCCATACGTCGTGACAAGGCCTGATTTTCTTGCAATGAGCGTCTCTTACAGGATGGTCCCACCGGCAAGACCAGAAGAGCGGAGCATCAAGGGACTTAAGATATGGTAGCCTCCTCGACAGGTTCAGGTGGGGACTTTCTGGCGCGCAAGAGCGCCTTGATGCGCACGCGCGCTTCTCTTCCACCGCTCAAGGACGTGCTGATCGTCGAGGATGATAGCCTCGATGCCGATCGCATGTTCGCCACCTTGCGGGTTATGTTCGGTTACACGCTCGATGTGCGCCATGCCAATACGCTGGCCGCCGCACTCGATGCGGTCCTCGCGCATATGCCTGAATTCATCTTTCTTGACGACATCCTCAAGCCATCCGACGACGCCACGCAGACGATCCCGTTACTGCGCCGCGCTGGCTTTGAAGGGCCCATCGTCGTCGTGAGCGGGCGAGCAACGCGCAACCGCCGCTCGGTGCTGATTGCAGCGGGCGCCAACGACGTGATCCACAAGGACGATGTGGACAGCGTTCGCCTCACTGAGGCCCTCGAGCGCGTCCTCAAGCCGGATGCCGATCCGTCCTGACGAACACTGACGTTCCTGACGTAAACCAAACATCGCGGCCGCGAAATGCCGCATGCACGGCGCGCTTTTGCGCATTATCGCGACCGCCGGTTGTGGGAAAGGTATGTGGTCAACGGTCGCGGGGGGTATTTGCCGCCTTAATTCAAGGCCCGCATACGTGCAATTTGCGCCGCGATACAGTCAGCGGGATTGCCAACAGAGGGAGTGGGCGTTGAAACGCGTTATCGGAGTAACAGTGTTCGCTGCGTTCGGCGCCCTGGCGCCGCTTCCGCTCAGTGCAGGTGAGGAAGACATAAAGCTACCGCCCGAGGTTACGCCTCAGCTGCGCGCAGCCTGCGAGAAGGACGTACGCCGGTTGTGCATTGGCACCAACCCTACGGTCTCCAAGGTCAAGGTCTGCGTCGCAAGCAAATTCCTGCAGCTCGGACGCCGCTGCCAGATCCAATTGGCGCTCGCGGGCTTCAAACGCTAGAGCGCTTTGCGATCATAAGAGCCACTCTTTCGTCTTCCGTCCCGGGAGCAGGTGATAAGGGCTTCAGCATGCTCCGCTGATTGCGCCAGTCCCCTCATGCGCTCCTTCTGGGCTCCTTCTCCCACGGAGAAGGAAGTGGGTCCATGAAATCGCAAGCGACTTAGAACATTTTCGCGTGTCTTCGTTCGCTGCAGAATGCCCGAACATAATCCGATGTCATCGGAACGGGTCATGCTTCCGGAGCACCATCCAGCAAAGCGCTGAGATCGCCAACGATGCGCACGGGCGCGAGATCGGGATACTCATCGGGCGCGCCGGAACGGTTCACCCAGATCGGGCTCATGCCGAAGGCCCGCGCGCCCGCGATGTCCCACCGGTTCGACGACATGAATGTCAGTTCCGAGGCCGCCACACCAAATCGGCGCTGGCAGAGCGCATAGACCTGCGGCGCCGGCTTGAAGGTTCCTGCCGCCTCTACCGACAGCGCCGCATCGAACAGGTTCGACAGGCCGGCGTTCGTAACGAGTTCGTCAAGCATATCGGAATCGCCGTTCGAGAGAATGGCGAGCTTGTCCCCGCGCGCTTTCAGCATCACCAGAACTTCCGCCACCTCCGCGAAAGGCGCCAAGCGCGTATAAGCCGCCAGGACCTCGCGGGCCATGGCCGTATCGAGCCCGGTGACCTGCAGCGCATAGATCAGAGCTTGGCGCGTCGCCTCGCGAAAAGGCATGTGACGGCCGATACCGGCGTATATCCAGGAATATTCGAGCTGCTTGTTGCGCCAGATCTCGGAGACGCGCGGCCATTGCGGTCCGATGATTTGCGCACAACCGCGGGCGGCGGAATGAACGTCAAAGAGCGTGCCGAAGGCGTCAAAGACAAAATGTCTGATCACCCCCGCCACGTTCCACATTCTCCCGCCAGCTACTCGGCCGCTACCAACTCACGCGTGCGCGCGGTTTCAGCCAGATAGCTCATGGCGGCCTGTACGCCGCCCTTCTTGTAGGGCACGCCGGCAAGCTCGAAGCCCATCTCGACGCCCGTCAAGGCACCCATGACGGTGAGTTCGTTGGTGTCGCCAAGGTGGCCGATGCGGAACGCCTTGCCCGCGATCTTGTTGAGACCGGTGCCAAGCGACATGTTGAAGTTGTCGAGCACGACCTTGCGATAAGCGTCGGCGTTATGGCCTTCCGGCATGATCACGGTGGTGACGGCGGGCGAATAGAACTTGGGATCGCGGCATTGGATCTCGAGGCCCCAGGCGCGCACGGCTCGGCGCGTCGCCTCCGCGAGGCGCTCATGACGCGCAAAGACGTTGTCTAGCCCTTCCTCGTTGATCATATCGATCGCCTCGGCGAGGCCGTAGAGCAGACCCGTGGCAGGCGTGTAGGGGAAGAAACCGTTGGCGTTGTTCGCCAGCATGTCATCCCACGAGAAGTAGGAGCGCTTCAGCTTCGCGGTCTTGGAGGCGGCAAGCGCCTTGTCGGAGATCCCGGTGAACGACAGCCCCGGCGGCAGCATCATGCCCTTCTGCGAGCCCGACACCGTCACGTCGATGCCCCACTCGTCGTGGCGCAGATCGGTGCAGGCGAGCGAAGAAATGGTGTCGACCATGAGCAGCGCGGGATGGTTGGCCGCATCGAGCGCCTTGCGGATCTCATCGATACGCGAGCGGCACCCCGTCGACGTCTCGTTGTGAACAACGCAGATGGCCTTGATCTCGTGCGCCTTGTCGGCCCGCAGCTTGGCCTCGAAGGTGTTGCCATCGGCAGCAACGCGCCAGTCGGTAGGCAGCACGTCGGTCACCAGACCGAGCTTCTGCGCCATGCCGGTCCAGAGCACGGCGAACTGTCCTGTCTCGCACATCAACACCTTGTCGCCGGGCGACAGCGTGTTCGTCAGCGCGGCTTCCCAGGCGCCGGTCCCCGAGGACGGATAGATGATGACGTGATGGGCAGTCTTGAACAGGCCCTTGACGCCTTGAAGAACGCGCTTGCCGAGCTTCTGGAACTCGAGGCCACGGTGGTCGAGCATCTGCCGGGACATGGCCGAGAGGATGCGCTCGGGAACAGGCGTCGGCCCGGGAATCTGGAGGAAGTGGCGGCCGGCGCGGCGGGGCTCGTTCGACATAAGGTCCCTCTGACTTAGCTGATCGTCATAGCAGGCGAACACACTGCAGGCAGCCAAGCCTTCCCCGACATGGCACTGACGCGACATGTGCCAGATCAAGAAACCTTGGGCCAAACCTGCAAAGATCCGTTCTCTTGAGGGCAAACGCGAGGTCCGTCAAGACGCAACTGCCCACATCCTGAGCGCTAGTGCCTTGAAAGTCGGCACAAGCTGACGCATGAGGTGCGACGGAAGTACAATGCCAGACCGCTGGGCTCCCCGGCGAGAAAAGACAAAGGGACGCTGATGACCGCGAACGATCCGACCCGCCTGAGCGCGACTGAGGCTTCCGCGGCGCTGAAGGCAGGAACGCTGACCTCGCAAGCGCTCGTATCGGCTTGCCTTGAGCGCATTAAGGAACGAGATCAAGACGTTGGGGCATGGGCCTTTCTCGATGCCGCACGCGTCTTGCGCGAAGCGCGTGAGGCCGACGCCCTCCGCGCCAGCGGCGCGCCGCTCCAGCGGCTTGCAGGTTTACCAGTCGGAATCAAGGACATCATCGATACCGCTGAATATCCAACCGAGTACGGCTGTCCGGTCTTCAAAGGCAACTATCCGAGCACAGACGCCACGATCGTGGGCGAACTGAAGCGCGCTGGCGCAATCATTCTAGGCAAAACCGTTTCGACAGAATTGGCGTTCTTCGGACCAGGCAAAACGCGCAACCCCCATAACCGCGAGCACACGCCGGGAGGATCTTCTTCAGGCTCGGCGGCGGCGGTCGCAGACTTCCAGGTGCCGCTGGCGCTCGGCACCCAGACGGCCGGTTCCGTTATCCGGCCCGCGTCGTTTTGCGGCACCATCGGCTTCAAGCCCACGTTCGGTTACATCTCGCGCACCGGCATCATGCCGCAGTCGCCGCCGCTCGATACGGTAGGCACCTATGCGCGCACCATCGACGACATCGCGCTCTTTACCGATGCGATTTCCGCCTTCGATCCGCGCGATGGAGACATGACGTCTAGTCCCAAGCCGCCGCTGTCGGCGGGACTGTCGGCCCCACTCGATCGTGCGCCACGCTTCGCCTTCATCATCTCGCCCGCAGGCGCGGTGGCCGATCTAGAGGCCGTTACGGCTTACGAGCGGTTTGCCTCCAGTTTTGGCGCACGCGCCGAAGTGGTCGTCACGCAACTGCCGGGCGAGTTCGATGGCGCGCTGCGTTTGCACAGGATCGTGCAGTTCTCCGACATCGCCAAAAATTTCGGTTCCATTGCCGACAAGAACCCGGGCGCCGTCACCGACAAGCTCAAGGAGGCGATTGCAGAAGGGCGCACGTTCTCCTCCGCGGACATTGCAGCCGCGCGCGCCGAACGCGATCCGCTCTATGACGCTCTGCGCCCCATCCTCATCAACTACGATGCGATCCTGACGCCAGCCGCGCCGGGCCCTGCGCCTCACGGACTTTCCGCAACCGGCAACCCGATGTTCAATGCACTGTGGACGTATCTGGGCATGCCATGCATCTCACTGCCGCTGCTTGAGGCCGGTGGCCTGCCGCTCGGCGTGCAACTCGTTGCAGCGCGCGGCAACGATGCAGGGCTCCTGCGCGTGGCCAAATGGCTCTATCCCGGCGATGGCCGGAACGCCTGAAACCGCTTCCGCCTTATGGCAAACAAAAGGGAAGCCCATCCAAGCGAAGGCGCTCCCCATAACATCACGTTCAAAGCGCGAAATTCGATTGCGATCTCACGGACTCTTCCTTCTCCCGCGGGGAGAAGGTGCCCCGAAGAGAGCACGAGGAACGCCTCTCCCCAAGGGGAGAGGCCGGCGCTCCGGCGCGTCAGCGCCGGACCTCGAGCGCCGGGTGAGGGGATGGACCAGCGCTTCAATCTTCCACGCGCCGTCACGATTGTGTCGAGGGCGGCAGACCACCCCCTCACCCCAAGGGGAGAGGGGGGCGCAATCAGCGGCGCGTGCCGCCGTCCCTCATCTGTCGCTTCGCGACATCCTCACCGTTCCGGGAGAGAAAAAAGTAGCTCTGTATGATCGGAAAATGCTCTAAACCTTATAGTGCGCGAACTGGCCGCGCGGCTGGAAGCGTTCGAGATAACCGGGCACGATGGATTCCACGGCCGTAGCTTGAGAAACTCCCAGATCCTGCAGCGTGCGGCCTTCTTTCTTTGCAGCCTCAGAGACGACATTGTCGGACTTGAGCAGCTTAACCTGATCGCTGGTGATGGGACGCAACGAATTGGGCAGCGGCGACAGGAGCAGCGCCTGCAGCCTGGCGAGCCAGAACGGCAGCGGCAGGTAGGCGCGCTTGCGGCCCGTATACTCCTGCGTGAGATCGAGCAGCCGGCGGAACGTGAAGACCTCCGGTCCGCCCACCTCATAAATCGTCCCTGGCTTGCCTGCGCCCTGCACGGCGTTGGCGATAGCGGTGGCAAGATCACCGACATAGATGGGCTGAAATTTGGTACGGCCGCCGCCGATAAGCGGCAGGAAGGGGCTCGACAGGCTCAACTTCGCAAACCGATTGAAGAACTCGTCTTCCGGACCGAACACGATCGAAGGGCGAACAATGATTGCCTCGGGAAATTCCTGCAGCACGGCGTCCTCGCCTTCCGCTTTGGTTCGCGCGTAGGCGGAGGCAGATGAGCGGCTGGCGCCGATTGCAGAGATATGGATGAAGCGTTTTGCCCCGGCCGCGCGCGCAGCCTTCGCCACGGTACGAGCGCCCTCCACATGCAGCCCCTGGAACGTCTGCTTGCCGGACGGGGCGAGAATGGCGACCAGATTGATGACAGCCTCCGCGCCCTCGGCCGCGGCCTCTACAGAGGCGGGAAAACGTACGTTGGCCTGGACGGCGTGCACCTGTCCGACAACACCCATGGGTTGTAGGTAGCCCGCCAGATCCGGCCGCCGTTCACCGGCACGGACGCGATAGCCGCGCCGGGCCAGCGCCGACACCGTATGACGCCCGACAAAGCCGGAGCCGCCGAATATCGTGACCAAACCGCCATTGCCGTTCATGCGTCCCATGCCCTCTTTAGCCGTTTGCGCACCGCAAATACCTAGCTGAAGATTTAACCGCCGCCGCTGGAAGTGTGAAGCGTGGCTTATCGGCGCTTTCCTGCAATTGACACAAAGCCACGATGCGACTAGGTGATGGCGCTCTGAAACGCCCAGATGGCGGAATTGGTAGACGCACTAGTTTCAGGTACTAGCGGGTAACACCGTGGAGGTTCGAGTCCTCTTCTGGGCACCATTTTCCTCGCGCGATGCCGCCCGCCATCCTGTCGCGCCGGTTTGGGGTTTGTGGGATGCAATCTGCGATGTCGCCGTCCCGATCGACCTCTCCCAAAATTCATCTTCACAAGGGCGACCTTCCGTCCGGCTTGGCCTTTCCGCGCGGCGTCGCCATTGACACAGAAACGCTGGGACTCAACCCGCAGCGCGACCGGCTGTGCGTCGTGCAGCTCTCGGCGGGAGACGGTAACGCGCATGTGGTCCAGCTTGCCGCCCAAGAGTATGCCGCCCCCAATCTCAAGGCGCTGCTCACCGACAGGACGACGCTGAAAATCTTCCATTTCGCGCGCTTCGACATCGCCGTGCTGGAAAAATACCTCGGTGTTGAAACCACGCCGGTCTACTGCACCAAGATCGCCTCCAAGCTGGCGCGCACGTATACCGACCGCCACGGACTGAAGGACCTGTGCGCGGAACTGGCGGGCGTGGAATTGTCCAAGCAGCAGCAGAGTTCCGATTGGGCGGCCGAGAAGCTTTCCGACAGCCAACTCGCCTACGCGGCATCCGATGTTCTCTACCTCCACGAGTTGAAGGAAAAGCTCGATGCCATGCTGGCACGCGAGGGCCGCACGGACCTCGCCGAGGCGGCGTTCAAATTCCTGCCGGCGCGGGCCAAGCTCGATCTGGCCGGCTTTGGCGAAATCGACATTCTCTCGCATTGACCCGCAGGCACTGTCCGCTGGCACGCGCATGACCGCCGGCGCGGGGGGCGCTCAAATTTTGACCACGGCCGCAACTGGCGGTGGCGCGGCCTCCTGGGTCGCCCGGAAAGCGCGTACCGGCCCGTGTTCGGTCCCATTCTCACCCCATTTGGAACCGAATGTCAGGCCTCCAAGGGGGATTGGGTGTGAAACCGGGCGGGCTTCATGGCGAGCGTGACTGATGACGCGGGCGCATCGCGTGCGACCGGCAGCGGCATCGTCCTGGCGGGCGACCGTGGGCCGAGCCGCATTGCGGCTGCGCGCCACACGCGCCGCATCCGCATTCTGAAAAGCGCTCTGCCCGCAACCGCACTCCTCGTCGTTGCCGGCTACAGTCTGAGCGTGTTCGATAAAACAGGCTGGGGGGAGAGTCTCGCCCAGCTCGAGGTACCCCACATCCTGGCGGAGAATCTCGCCATGGAAAACCCGCATTACGAGGGCTTCAACGCCGACGGCGGGCGCTATTGGGTCACCGCCAAGAAGGCCATGCAGGATCTGAAGAATTTATCCCTCATCAAGCTCGAGGCCATTTCGGGCGAGCTGATCGCCGTCAACAAGGACCGCACGAAGCTGACGGCCACGCGCGGCACATTCAACAACAAGCAGAGCGTCATCGAGCTGTTCGATGCCATCGACATTACGGGCGACAACGGCCTCAAGGCGCAACTCACGCGCGCAACCATCAAGACCAAGGAAGGGGTCATTCTGTCCGACGCTCCCGTCCGGGTGGAAATGCCAGCCGGTACGATCACCGCAAGCCAGCTCATGATCCGCCAGAAGGAAAAGGAATATACCTTCAAGAACCAGGTCCGCACCGACTTGAAGGCGCGCGCCCCGAAAACCGAAGGCGCCGATGCCGACAAGACCACGACCGGCTTCGGCAACTCCAGCGAGCCTATCCTCATCACGGCCAACCGCCTCGACATCAACGACACCACCAAATTCGCCACCTACACTGGCACCGTGCGCGCCCAGCAGGGCCAATCGATTCTGACGTCACCCGAGTTGGAAGTGACCTACGAAGGAAGCGCGGCAGGCATGTCGGGCGCAGGCGGAGAGGGCGCTGCAAAAGACGCCGGCTCCAAGAAGGACGCCAGTTCCAAGAAGGAAAGCGCAGGCGCGCCGGACAACGCGGCATCCGCCGACGCAGGAGGCAAGATCAAGCGCGTGGTTGCGAAAAACCCGGTCACACTCACCCAGGGCAGCGGCCAGCAGGCTACCAGCCGCAGCGCGGACTTCGACGCTGCCACGCAGATGGCGGTCCTCGAGGGTGATGTCGTGATGTCGGAAGGAGCCGACCGTCGCGTCACGGGGGATCGGGCGGAAATCGACCAGACGGCCGGAACCGTCGTGCTGACCGGGCCTGTTTGGTTGACGCAGGGCAAGAACGAACTCCATGGACGGCGGCTGTTCTTCAACCGCAACTCCGGCAAAATGAACCTCACCGGAGCAGGGAGCGGCGACGGCCGCATCAGCGCACGCTTCAGCCAGGCGGGCGCACCGCAGCCCACCTCGCGTCAGAGCGAAACGCCCAAGCGCGGTCTCGCCTTCGGCGGCAACTTCAAGACCGATCCCAGTGCGCCCGTCGACATTGCCGCTGACCGGCTCGACATTGACGATCAAGCCAAGCTGGCGGTCTTTTCGGGTACTGTTAAGGCGCAACAGGCGGGCTTCGTCCTGGAAGCGGCGGAGCTGGCCGCGAACTACTCAGGATCGGCGGGGCTTGCAGGCGCGGCCGAGGCGACCAAGCCCGATGCCCAACAGGCCGCCGCGCGCCTTACACGCATCAAGGCCAAGAAGAACGTCGTGGTGACCTCGAAGGAGGGCCAGAAGGCCACCGGCGATTGGGCCGATTACGACACCAAGGCCAACACCGTGACCCTTGGCGGTGACGTGGTCATGACCCAAGGCAAGAACATCGTGCGCGGGACCAAACTCGTCATCGACATGACAAGCGGTGAAAGCGTCATATCCACTGAAACAGCCGGCGGAATGACGTCGTCCAGCCAGGCGGACGGCTCGGGGCTGATCGTCAAATCGGGGCGGCCCAGCGCCGTTTTCTATCCAAACGACATCAGGAAGCACGTCGACAAGGGAGCCGCCGCGGCGGGCAGCGGCTGGCAAGCGCGTTCCGCGCCCTCCCAATAGCCGCAAAGACAAGCTAGAGTATTTCGCAAATCCAGGCGCTGCGGGCGCAAAACCCAAACGGATATATTGTGTTCAGGGCATTACCATTCGGCTCCAGGCTCGGGCTTAGGACAGGCGGCAAGCCTGCAAGCAAAGGGGCACGCCCGCGCAATGGCGCGGGGCAGGCAAACGGAGGTCACGCAAACGGTCCGTACGCCAATCCAGCCGAGCAGGATCCGCACGCCATCGGCGCCGATGGCTGGCTGACGGCCTACGACATCAAGAAATCGTATCGCAAACGCATGGTCGTGAAGGGCGTGAGTCTGGCTGTGGGGCGCGGAGAGTCCGTCGGGCTGCTCGGACCCAATGGCGCGGGAAAGACGACCGTGTTCTACATGATCACGGGCCTGGTGCCTGCCGACGACGGCCGCATCACCATCGACGGCGCCAACGTCACGCATCTGCCGATGTACCAGCGGGCCCGACTTGGCATCGGGTATCTGCCGCAGGAAGCCTCGATCTTTCGCGGCTTGACGGTCGAGCAGAACATCATGGCCGTGCTGGAGCTTGTCGAGCCCGACAAGAAGAAGCGTCAGGAGCAACTCGACAGCCTGCTCGAAGAATTTACGATCACGCGGCTGCGTAAGTCCCCCTCGATGGCCCTTTCGGGTGGCGAGCGCAGGCGCTGCGAAATTGCACGTGCCCTGGCCTCCCGGCCCTCGTTCATGTTGCTGGACGAACCCTTCGCCGGTATCGACCCGATTGCGGTCGGGGATATCCAACAGCTCGTTCGGCACTTGACCGAACGCGGCATAGGCGTCTTGATCACGGACCACAACGTGCGTGAAACGCTGAGTTTGATCGACCGTGCCTATATCATTTACGATGGTCAGGTTCTGACACAAGGTAAGCCTTCCGAAATCATAGCCAACGAAGACGTGCGCCGGGTCTACCTTGGAGATATGTTCGTTAACACGCGTTGATTATAGCCTTGGGCTGAGACTGCTGGAGAGACGAGCGGGTTAGCGTATGGCGCTGTCAGCCAAACTGGAATTGCGGCAAGGCCAGCAACTGGTGATGACTCCCCAGTTGCAGCAGGCCATTCGCCTTCTGCAGTTCTCCAACATGGAGCTGGCCGAATTCGTCGACGCCGAGCTGGAGCGCAATCCCCTTCTGGAGCGTGAGGACAACCAGCCCCAGGCCAAGTCGGCTGACGAACCCATGTCAGAGCCGCCGCCTGAACCGTCATCCGGCGGCGAGGAGGAGTGGCTCGATCTGCGCAAGCCGGTCGAAGACCCCGCCGGCGCGCTCGATACGGACTACGACAATCTTTATCAGGACAACGGCCCCGCGGACACGCAGGGCAGCGGCGACAACGCGGCGCTTTCAAGCTGGGCGAACGTACGCCAGCGCATGAGCAACGGCTTTGAGGACACCGACGGCCTCGAGTCGTTTGTCGCCAGCGAAGAGTCTCTGCGCGATCATCTGGCCGCGCAGCTACCCCTCACCATCTCCGATCCGCGCGAACGGCTGATCGGGCAATATCTCATCGATCTGGTTGATGAAGCGGGTTACATCCCCTCTGGCTTCGACAGCCTGTCGCTGAAACTGGGTGCTCCTGTCGAAATGATCGAGGGCGTGCTGCAGAAGCTGCAGACCTTCGATCCGCCGGGCGTGTTCGCACGTTCGCTCGCCGAATGTCTCGCTCTGCAGCTCAAAGACCAGAACCGGTATGATCCGTACATGGCGGCGCTGCTCGCCAATCTCGATCTGCTCGCCGCACGCAACCTCAACGCGCTCCGCAAGGCGGTGGGCTGCGACATGGAAGAGCTTGCCGACATGATCCAGGAGATCAAGCGGCTGAACCCCAAGCCGGGCCTCCGCTTTGGCTCGGTGCAGATGCAGCCCGTGGTCCCCGACGTTCTCGTGCGGCCCGCTTCGGACGGCGGCTGGCACGTCGAGCTCAACTCCGACACGCTGCCGCGTGTGCTCGTCAACCGCACATACTTCACGCGTGTCTCCAAGACGGCGGCGACCGAGAAGGATAAAGGCTATCTCCTCGACTGCCTGCAGACCGCCAACTGGCTCATCAAGAGCCTCGATCAGCGCGCGCGAACGATCCTGCGCGTCGCCGAACAGATCGTGCGCCAGCAGGATGCCTTTTTCATGTATGGCGTGCAGCACCTGCGGCCGCTCAATCTGAAGACCGTGGCGGACGCCATCTCGATGCACGAATCGACCGTCTCGCGGGTCACGTCGAACAAGTACGTTTCGACCCCGCGCGGCATCTTTGAATTAAAATACTTCTTCACCAGCGCCATCGCATCGGCCGATGGCGAGGAAGCGCACTCCTCCGAGGCTGTGCGTCACCGAATCAAGCAGATGATCGACGCTGAAAGCGCCGACGACGTGCTGTCCGATGATAAGCTGGTGGAGAAATTGCGGACCGAGGGAATCGATATCGCCCGGCGCACGGTCGCCAAATACCGCGAGGCCCTGCGCATTCCATCCTCTGTACAGCGCCGGCGCGACAAACGGCTTTTCGAGCGCATGGGCGGGACGATCTGATTATTCCCGGCATTTACCGTCCGGGGAAAATCGCCAAGAAATTCAGCAGCGAAAACAACCGTGAATTGACAGAACGCCCGGCTATACATAACTGTTGAGACAGGTTGTCGCGTTCTGCAGATGTCTTCAAAGCGCCTAGGGCACAGTGACCAGTCCACCTGTATAGCACGGATGTTAAGATGCTTCTGCCGGTAGAGACCCGGCGCTTTCGGCTGGGCCTTATGGCTTGCCGTCATGCCACGCAATAACAGGTTGAGAAATGACCATACAGATCACCGGTAAGAATGTCGAAGTTGGTGACGCTTATCAGACCTATGTATCCGACAAGATCCGCGCCCTGCTGCAGAAGTACGTGAGCCGCGATCTCAACGGCCACGTCCGCCTCGAGAAAGAGCGCGGGCTCTTCAAGACCGACTGCTCCGTCCGCTTGGCAAGCGGACTGCTGCTCGAAGCGCACGGCGAAGGCGGGGATGCCTATCAGAGCGCGGACGCAGCCGTCGACCGGCTCGAAACGCGCATGCGCAAATACAAGCAGCGCCTCAAGGACCATGATGCGAGCCGCACGAACGCGGCGCGTGCCGGCGGCTTTGATGCGCGCGACGCCATTGTCAGCGCCGCCGAGGACGAGACGAGCAGCCCAACGCCGTCTGATGATCATCCGCTCATTATTGCTGAAACCCAACGCAACGTTTTGGAGTTATCAGTCAGCGAGGCAGTGATGCAACTCGACCTGACCGAAGCGACGTTTCTAATCTTTCGGAATGCGGGCAGCGGTGGTGTGAATCTTGTCTACCGCCGCCAGGACGGACACATCGGCTGGATCGATGCCGATGTTCCAAAGCAGAAGATCGTGAATGGTGAGGCCAGGTCCGCAGGGTAGGGCGGTCGCGGGTCTGGGGTGGACAGAATCCTGCCTTTATTTACGCGTTGTCGGAGTGCGCGGGAAGCGTCCCCTCGGCTGGCCGCCGATGCAGGGCAGACTTAGACCTTGGGAAAAGGTGAACGATATGACCATGAACCTTAGCGATATACTCGCAAGGAACGGTGTGGTGTCGGCGCTCAAGGCGCAGGACAAGAAGCAGGTCCTGCAATCGATAGCCGAACGCGCATGCAAAATTACAGGGGTCACTACGCACGATATCTACACGGCTCTCCTGCAGCGCGAGCGGTTGAGTTCCACTGGACTTGGCAGCGGGATCGCAATCCCGCACGTCAAACTCGCGGGATTGACGTCCATCGTCTGTCTGTTCGCGCGGCTATCCACTCCAGTGGCGTTTGAAAGCCATGATGAGCAACCCGTGGATCTGGTCTTCTTCCTGCTCGCGCCCGAGCATGCCGGCGGAGATCATTTGAAGGCTCTGGCACGCATCTCGCGGCTGGTGCGCGATCCGGCGACGCTGGAGGCTCTGCGCAGCGCCAAGGACGAGGCCGCGCTGACGCGCGTTCTCACCTCACCCATTACCTCGCACGCCGCCTGACCGCCTCGCGACCGAAGCCCGAAAAGCAAAACAGGCCCCGCCGCAGTTGCGCGGGGCTGTTTCATTGAGCACCTACATGCCGGCGATCACGATCGCGCCGAGCCCGATGCCGCCGACGATCAACCGCCACCAGCCAAAGAACGACAGCCCCTTGATCTTGATGAAATCGAGGACATGGCGGACGACAAAGACGCCGGCAATGAAGGCCGCCACGAAGCCCAGCGCGATCTTGCTGGCGTCGTCAACAGTCAGCACGGACCAGTTCTTGTAAAGATCATAGGCGAACGCGCCCGCCATGGTCGGCATGGCCAGGAAGAACGAGAACTCGGCAGCCGTACGCTTGTCGGCGCCCAGAAACAGGGCACCGACAATGGTCGAGCCGGATCGTGAAACGCCCGGAATGAGCGCCAGGCACTGGCACAACCCTATCTTGAACGCGGTTGACGGCGGCAGATCGAGGACATCCCTGTAGCGCGGCTCGAATTTCATCTTGTCGACCACCAGCAGAATGATGCCGCCCAGAACGAGCATGCTGGAAATCAACAGCGGGCTTTCAAAAAGGATCGTCTTGATGATCTTGTGGCCAGCCGCGCCAATGACAGCGGCGGGCAGAAATGCCAGGAGGATACCCAACACGAATTTCTGTGTGCGCGGATCGTTGGGCAGCGCGCGGGCCAGTTCCCACAGCTTGGCGGCATAAACCGTCAGCAGGGCAAGGATGGCGCCAAGCTGAATCAGCACCTCGAATGTACGGCCCGGGGAGGTGAAGCCCAGCAGGTGCTCTACCAGTAACAGATGGCCCGTAGAGGAAACCGGGATGTATTCGGTCAGCCCTTCGATGAGGCCGAGCAGGATCACTTGCCAGGTTGGCATCGCGAAGGACTCCGCTGAAAGTGGAAGGCGGGCAAGAGGCGGCATGAACACGCGGCGGGCTGGATGGCGCGCCACGCCAGAGCCGCCGCTCCGCTTTTAGTGAACAGCGAAACGGCTCTAGGTGTTTGTCTTGTCATGCTTCGTATCGAAACACCGGTTCCGCAAAGCACTCTAGGCTTTAAGCTTAAGCCCGGCGGCCTGCAAATATGTTCCGGAGCCGGAAGCGTGGTTCGCTTGCGAGGGTGCCGCGAGAGCCACGCTTTCATTCTGCGCGCTCAAGCATGCAGAGCCTGCAAATAACCCAAGCCGGAATGACCAACCCTCAGTTGGAGGGAGCAAATCCCACGCCTACGTCGCGCAAACCATGTCCGGCCGCGCGGCCCGCCGCCGGCGGCAAGTCGAGCACGCGCCCGCCTTGAGGCGGCGTTGCAGAAGGCGGCGTGCCAGCCGTACCGATAGGCTTCACCGGCTCGCCATTGGCGCACGTGCGAATGGGTTCGGCGGAAAGCTGGTCGAGGCCGTTCTTGTCGACGACGTTCTCATGATGCCGGCCATAGCGATTGCGCCACTCGGCAACCTGTCCGGTGGCTTGCTGGCGGACACCCTCACCCGCATTGCAGAAGATGTTCTGATAGATGTCCTCGATCCACAGCCGCTCGTTGGGGGAAGCGTTGGCGACGGCGACATCGATGAGGTTCAACGCCGCGATCTGGTCCTGGGGCACGAACTTGCCGCGCCAGAGCAAATCCGCAAGGAACGCCTGAGCGCCTGCGTGCCCCTTCTTGGACAACCGCGACAGCCAGTGGACGCCATTCTCGGTCTTGCTCTCCTCGCCGCGTGCGCGCATGGCCAGATCCGGCCCCTCGCCGCGCAGGAAGACCTTGGCAAGCTCGAACTGCGCGTCCTCGTCGTTGAAGAACAGGGCCGCACGCTGCAGCAGGCTATCGGCAAGCTTGGGATTGGGCTTCAAACTGCCCTCCGCAATGCCTGCGCGCAGGTATCGCGACACTTCGGTCAGCGCCTTGGCGGCGACGGGCGCGAGATCATCGTCGTCGGGATCGACGTCCCGCAGCTCGTCGGCGAGCTTGCGGAAGATGTTGTAGGCCTTCACGTGGTCGGTGTATGCGCCTTCGTTATCGGCGTAGATGCGCGCGATGTAAAACGTCCCCATAACCGGGTTCGACTCGGCGGCCACCTCGAGGGCGGGAACCGCCAGCTCGTAGTAGCCGCCATTGAAGGCCGCGATGCCCTGCTTCAAGGCATCCTCGCCCGAGCGGAACGTGATCGTTCCGGCGGCAAGTGCCGCCGCCGGAAGAGCCACGCTCACAATCAAACCGAGACAAGCACGTCTAAATGTCCGCATAGCAGAGGACTTCCGCCTTTCCGCCGGCGTGGGTCACCGCGCCATAGCGCGCCGGCCCAACCTGATCGGCAAATTTCGCCAGTGCCCCCGAGCGATACATGCTCGCAGGCGCCTTCCATTCCTTGCGGCGCTTCTCGAGCTCTGCGGCATCGACTTCCAGATCGATCCGTCCCGTCACCGCATCGAGCGCGATGATGTCGCCATCCTTGATGAGCGCGATGGGCCCGCCTACGGCGGCCTCTGGCCCCACATGGCCGACGCAGAATCCACGCGTTGCGCCAGAGAAGCGCCCGTCCGTGATCAGCGCGACCTTGTCGCCCGAGCCCTGGCCGTAAAGAGCGGCCGTCGTCGAGAGCATCTCACGCATACCCGGGCCGCCTTTCGGGCCCTCGTAGCGGATGACGATGACCTCGCCTTCCTTGTAGTTGCGCGCCTCGACGGCGGCGAAGGCATCTTCTTCGCAGTCAAAGCAGCGCGCAGGACCACGGAACTGGAGGTTTTTCAGTCCCGCCACCTTCACGATGGCGCCGTCAGGCGCGAGGCTGCCTTTCAGACCCACGACGCCGCCTGTCGGCGAAATCGGGTTCGCCACCGGATAGATGATCTTCTGCCCGGTATCGAACTTCACGCTTTCGAGGTTCTCGGCCATGGTCTTGCCGGTCACCGTAATGCAGTCGCCGTGCAGCACGCCGCCTTCCAGCAGGGCTTTGAGTATCTGCGGCACGCCGCCGATGTCGAAGACGTCCTTGGCTATGTACTGGCCGCCCGGCTTCAAGTCCGCGATATAGGGCGTCTTCCTGAAGATCTCGGCAACGTCGAACAGATCGAAGTCGATGCCGCATTCATGCGCCATGGCGGGAAGGTGAAGCGCGCCATTGGTCGAGCCGCCGGTTGCGGCCACTACGATGGCGGCGTTCTCGAATGCCTTGCGCGTGCAGATGTCGCGCGGACGCAAGCCATGCGCGAGCAGCTTCATCACAGCTTCACCGCTCGCGACCGCATATTCGTCCCGGCTCTCGTAAGGTGCGGGCGCGCCAGCCGAGCCCGGCAGAGCAAGGCCGATCGCTTCCGACACGCACGCCATGGTGTTTGCGGTGAACTGACCGCCGCACGAGCCGGCCGAAGGACACGCGCCGCATTCCAGTTCATGCAACTCGCCATCGGACATCTTGCCCGCGGAATGCATGCCGACGCCTTCGAAAACGTCCTGAACAGTAACGTCCTTGCCCTTGTGCTTGCCGGGAAGAATCGAACCGCCATACATGAAGACGCTCGGCACGTTGAGGCGCAGCATGGCCATCATCATGCCTGGCAGGCTCTTGTCGCAACCTGCGATGCCCACGAGCGCGTCGTAGCAATGGCCGCGCATGGTGAGTTCGATCGAATCAGCAATGACCTCGCGCGAAACCAGCGACGACTTCATGCCCTGGTGGCCCATGGCGATGCCGTCGGTCACGGTGATGGTGCAGAACTCGCGCGGTGTGCCGCCGGCTTCCGCGACGCCCTTCTTGGCGGCTTGAGCCTGGCGCATCAGCGCGATGTTGCAGGGCGCCGCCTCGTTCCAGCATGACGCGACGCCGACGAAGGGCCTGTGAATCTCCTCTTCGGTCAGCCCCATGGCATAATAGTAGGAGCGGTGAGGCGCGCGTGAGGGCCCCTCCGTCACATGGCGGCTCGGCAGCTTTGTCTTGTCGAACGTCTTGGCGTCCATTTCATTCCTCGTTTGTCTTGCGTGGCTGTTTTTCTGCTCATAAGCGCACTTTGGCGCGGCGGAAAGCCCACAAGACAAGACCGATGCCCGCGAATCGTGCGTACCGGACCCGGACCGCCGGTACTGATAATTCCCGGCTAGCAGTTGCGCGGACTTTGTGGCCCGATAGTGGCGCTCATTAGCCAGAACGTTGCCCTTCGGTCACAAACGTTAACGGACTGATAAATTATCCATGACCCGGCGTTACGGATGCAATCTGCGCCCTCCGTCACCGCTGTTACTGCGACCGGCATGCTCAGCAGCCACCATGTTAGGATGTTCCTGCACCGTTACGATGCGCCAGCAGACCGATGAATTTCGTTGAGAAGCAGGTTAACGGCCGACTTCGGCGGGGAGAGGGCTCATGTGCGGCAGTCAGACGGCATTTTTTGCGCTATTCACGCAACCGATTAAAGCCCGCAGGCGGATCGATGGGAGCTTTACGCTTTTTGTGAGGGAGAAACGAGCGGATGCAAGACAACACGGGCCCTCCGGGACTGGGTCAGGAACCAGGACAGGCGGACCGCATCGACATCACGTTCGATAATCGCGGCGACAGGCTGATCGGGCTCGGACTGGTCAATGGCGTCCTCAAGCTGCTTTCGCTGGGCTTTTATGCGTTTTGGGCCAAAACGGAGGTCCGGCGGCGCCTGTGGTCGTTCACGCGCATCAACGGCGAGCCGCTGGAATATACCGGAACCGGCAAGGAGCTGTTCCTGGGGTTCCTCATCGTCTTTTTCGTCTTCGTGGTGCCCTTGATGCTCGGCGGCTTCGCTGTCGCTCTCCTCTTTCCCGGCAACAGGGGCGCGCTCGCCGCCTATCAGCTCGCGGCCTACGGCCTGTTCTTCTTCCTCCTCGGCAATGCGCTCTATCGCGCCCAGCGCTACCGGCTGAGCCGCACGCGCTGGCGCAGCATCCGCGGCTGGCTGGCTGGGAGCCCCGCGCACTACGGCTGGACCTACTTCTGGACCCTCGGCCTGCCCTTCCTCCTCGTTGCCGTACTCACCGCCTTCGTCGGCTGGGCGGTGACGCCCGCCCTCGCGGGGTTCGTCGCCATCCTCGGTTTTATCGCGGCGCTATGGGTTCTGCCGTGGCGCTCCAATATGCTGCAGCGCAGGATCACCAACGACATGCGTTTCGGCGACCGGCCGCTCAGCTACGCCGGCACGTCCGGACCGCTTTACAAGCGGTACTTCTTCGCCTGGATGGGAAGTGCGCTGCTGGTCGTGGCCGGGGGCATCTCGACTCTGTTGTTCATGAATAAATCTGGCTTCTTGGAGAGTGTGGCCGCGGGCGAACGGCCCATTCCGACATTGACCCAGATCGCGGCGGTCATCGCGATCTGGATCGTCACGATCATTGCCATGGGCCTCGTCACGGCGTGGTATCGCGCCATGCAGTACAACCATTTCGCGGCCCACACCCATCTCGAGGCCGCAACCTTCCGCCTCAATGCGTCGGGAAAGAGCCTGATGTGGCTGATGTTGTCCAACTGGCTGATTTCGATGCTGGGTGTGGTTTTGGGCTTGATCGCGGGCGGCGCGCTCGTCTACGCGGCCGGCCTGGCGCCTCAGCCGCCTGAACCGGGCGTGCCTCCCGCCGAGCCGGGCATCATTCCGGTGCTCTTGATCATGCTGCCCATCGTGCTGGCGACCACCGTCGCCACGACGTTTGCCCAGTTCCGCTCGGCCCGCTACTTTCTCTCCCGTCTGAAGCTCGACGGCCCGGTCGATCTGGCCGCCATTCAGCAGAGCGCAAGCGCCGGACCCCGGCTTGGCGAGGGGCTCGCACAGGTGTTCGACCTCGATGCATTCTGACGCCGCATCCCACTACGCACGCCTGAGCGACGGCAAGTCGGCGGCCGCGCGCGATTGCCGCGTCCGTCTCGATCTTTCGGGACTGGAGATCGTCTCAGACGATGGCGCGGTGCGTATGCGCTGGCCTTATGAGAGCTTGCGCGCGAATGAGCCGCTGCGTCCCCAGTCCATCGACGTCCTGTTGTCCTCCACCAGCGCACCCGGCGTCACGGTCTTTGTACCTGGAACGCAATTCTCAAATGCGCTGGCGCCGCGCGCGCCGCAGCTCACGCGCCGCGCCGAACGATGGCGCCACGCCAAGCCCTGGGTCATCGGGGCAGCCGTGCTTGCCGGCCTTGCGGTGCTCATCCACGCCGCCGGTTGGACACCCTTGCGCACGATCGCAAATCTGCTGCCGCAATCCTGGCGCGAACGGCTTGGCGATGCTGCCATCGACTCGATGGCCGAGAACAGGCAACGCTGCGTCAATCCAGTCGGCGCCGCCGCGCTCGATAAGCTGACCCAACGCCTCAGCTCCGTTTCGGGAACCGGCCAGGATTTCAAAGTTCTGGTCGTTGACTGGGATCTGTTCAACGCCTTTGCGGTTCCGGGCAACAAGATCATCATGACGAAAGGGCTTATCGAAAAGGCCGATAGCCCGGACGAGGTTGCGGGCGTGCTGGCCCATGAGATGGGCCACGGCATCGCGCTTCATCCGGAGACAGGGATCATCCGAGCCATCGGCATGTCGGCGGCCGTCGAGTTGATGATGGGCGGCTCGGGCGGAACGCTGGCCAACCTCGGCGTGGTCCTGGCGCAGCTTGGCTATACGCGCGCCGCGGAGCGCGAAGCCGACGATCAGGCGCTGGTGCTGTTACGCAAGTCCGGCATTTCCCAGCGGGGTCTGGCGAATTTCTTCCGCCGCGTCCTCAGCGAGGAAGGCAAATACGAAAACGACGATCAGAACACGAACAGCGGCAAGAGCCAGGAAAAGAACGATAGCTTGTCGCGCACGCTCGATATGTTCTCGACGCACCCACCGACCGAAGAACGCGCCGAGCGCATCCGCATGTCGGCGAGCTACCCATCGACCCCCGCGCTCTCGGAGGAAGACTGGCGCGCCTTCAAGTCGATTTGCGCGACGACGGCGCCGCTGACGCCACCGCCAGAGGATGATGAAGCAAACCGTTGAGCTTCCCCGAGGTTCTATGGGCTCCTGGGTTGGGAGACCTTTTGCCGAAGAATGCTGCTTCTTATCCGCAGCCTTGAATTGCATTGCCAAGCTCCCAAATGTTTCACGCCGTTGGCGGGTAAACGCCCCGAACTGGCGGAAATCGGCCTGAATGGGGCCAGAATCTCCAGGCAGGGTGCCTCCTTATGGTTGTCGCAATGTGCGTCCTGCGGGGAGTTTGGTGCGCATGAAGGCGCTGTTACTGAAGGCCAGTCTGGTTCTGTTTGTTATCGCCGGTTACATCGCCTCCCCGTTTCTGACGGCCTGGTCAATCCGGGAGGCGGTTCACCATGGCGACAGCGCTTATCTGACCCGACAGATCGATTGGCCGAGCGTGCGCGCGTCCCTCGCGCCCGATATTGGCCGTATTGCGCTCAACCTGCCCGACCCGGAAACGGCGCGTGTGGTCAAACCGGGCCTGTGGCACCGCTTCAAGGCCTACTGGGGCCAGGGCGCGGTCAACAGGGCCATTGAGAGCTACGTGACGCCGGAGGGCCTGCCACAGCTCTTCCAGGCCCGCAAGGCCTATCGCGACTACATTGCGGGCCAGCCCGACGACGCCAAGCTGGCGCTTACCGAGCGCATCAAGCGTGCCTGGGCACGCGTCAAACGCGCGGAATTTACCTCGCTCACGACGTTCGAGATCGACATGGTCGACAAGCACGATCCCAACCGCATGTATCTTGGCAAGCTCGCGATCGACGGCTTCGGGTGGAAGCTCAAGGAGCTTCGTGTGAAAATCCTCCAAACGGCCGGGAACGCGATCGTCAAATTCGCCGATACCGGAGGCCGGCTCGGTGGCAACACCTTTTGGGAGCGGGCGAAGGCGGCCGCCCGTTAAGCTTAGGACCGTCAACGAGTCCGATCGTTAACTCAGGTTAGCAAACCGCGCAGCGTTCGTATTCTTTGTAAACGAATATCGTGGTACAGACCCTTGATGCTGTGGTGACAAAAGCATCCATAATCCGGGTCGTTATGCCTTCGAAATTCCATCTCATCTATCAGCTTGCGATGATGGGCGCGTTCGACGTACTGCCCCAGATGGTGAAGACGCACGGACTCGTATCGCGGGTCGGCAACCGCATGCGCCGCAAGACGGTGGCCGCTGTCTCCCGTGTGGCCAAGACCTACAACGGTGCGCTCTATCAGGACACGCCCGACCGGCTCGTTCTCGAGAATGTCGTGATCCCCTACTACCAGCTCGATCCGGACGTTCACAACATCGTCTTCGTGGGATGCGACTGGTACACGGCGGGATACGAGCGTCTTTTCGCGCATAAGAAATTCTGGACGATCGATCCTGACATTGCCAAGGCCGGCTTCGGAGCGGCCAGGCATCAGATCGCACCTATGCGCAACCTCGCCACGCTGATGGCCGAAGGACAAGCCGACCTCGTGGTCTGCAACGGCGTCATCGGCTGGGGCTTGAACGATCATGACGAAGCGGAAGCCTCTTTCGAAGCCGCTTGGCGCATCCTACGGCCCGGCGCCCACTTGATCGTCGGCTTCAACGACCGGCCGCCTCACATTCCCTTCCATCCCGATGAGCTTGCCGCGCTGGCGCGCTTCGAGCCGTTCAGCTTCGAGCCCCTCGCGACCCACGAATACCGCGTGGCCCATGAGCTGTGCCATGTCTATCGCTTCTATCGCAAGCCGGTCGCGGGCGCTTAAACTCCGCTCAATCGTTCCCGAGCCGTTTGAGTGCTGCCGCGACGCGGGTGATGTCGGCTTCGAGTTCCGCCTTGCGCGTGCGCGCCTCGGCAATCGCCTCGGGCTTGGCGCGTTCCACGAAGCTTGGGTTGGACAGCTTGGCGTCCATCTTCGAAAGATCCGACGTGGCGCCCTCGATTGCTTTGGCGAGGCGCTTCTTTTCCGCCGCCATATCGATGATGCCCTCCAGCGGCAGCGCCGCCGTCGTCTCGCCCGAGACGATGAGCGCCGCCCCCTTAGGCTCGGTCTTGGCGAACGAAATGTCGTCGAGGCGCGCCAGCCGCTTGATCGTGTCGTCGTTTCGCGTGGCGCGATCCTTGAGCGCGGGATCCGCACCGATGATGACGAGCGGGATCTTCGCACCCGCAGGCACGTTCATCTCGGTGCGCACCGAGCGGATCTCCGAGACAAGGCGAACAATCCAATTGATCTCATCAGCCGCCGCCTTGTCGTAGAGGCCGTCGAATTGCGGCCAGGAGGAAAGGCACAGCAACGAGCGGCGCGCGACGCCGTGCTCGACCATATGCGCCCATAGCTCCTCTGTGATGAACGGCATGAAGGGGTGCAGCAGCTTCAGGATCTGATCGAGGGCCCACGCAACCGTCATGCGCGTCTCGGCCTTCGCCGTTTCGTCCTCGCCGGCCAGCAACGGCTTGATGAGTTCCAGGTACCAGTCGCAGAACTCGCCCCACACGAACTCATAGGCGGAGATGGCGGCTTCGTTGAACTTGTAGGCTTCGAGCGACGCGGTGACGGCGCTTGCCACCAGCTGCGTCTCGCCAACAATCCACTTGTTGATCGTCTGCTTGACGCTTGCGGGATCGAAGTCGGGCTCGCGCACGCACTCGTTCATTTCGGCAAAGCGCGAGGCGTTCCATAGCTTGGTCGCGAAATTGCGGTACCCTTCCACACGTTCGATCGACAGCTTCACGTCGGAGCCTTGCGCCGCCATCGCCGCCATTGTGAAGCGCAGCGCATCCGTGCCGTAAGACTTGATGCCGTGCGGATAGTCCTTGCGCACTTCCTTCTCGACTCTGTTGGCCTGCTCCTTGGGCAAGCCTGCTGTACGCTTGGCGATGAGCGTATCGATCTCGATGCCGTCGATGATATCGAGCGGATCGATGACATTGCCGCGGGTCTTCGACATCTTGTTGCCGGCGCCGTCGCGCACCAGGCCATGAATGTAGACGTCGTGGAAAGGCACGTCGTCCATGAAGTGAAGGCCCATCATCATCATCCTGGCGACCCAGAAGAAGATGATATCGAAGCCGGTGATGAGCACGCTGGTGGGATAATACTTGCCGATCTCCGGGGTGGAGTCAGGCCAACCCAGCGTCGAGAACGGCCACAGGGCGCTGCTGAACCAGGTATCGAGAACGTCCTCGTCGCGCGTGAGCGGTGCATCCTTCTTGTAGTAGAGCTTGGCCTCCGCATGGGCATCCGCCTCGTCGTGCGCGACGAACACTTTGCCATCGGGTCCGTACCAGGCGGGGATCTGATGACCCCACCAGAGCTGACGCGAGATGCACCACGGCTGGATGTTTTCCAGCCAGCGGTAATAGTCGTTCGCAAACCGCTCCGGCACGAAGCGAGTCTTGCCGGCCTTCACGGCAGCAAGCGCGGGCTTGGCAAGTTCAGCAGCATTGACATACCACTGATCTGTCAGCCAGGGCTCGATCGCCACGCCCGAGCGGTCGCCGTGCGGCACGGTCTGCGTCGCCGGCTCGATCTTCTCCAGAAGCCCAAGCTCGTTGAGCGCGGCGACCACTTTGAGACGCGCTTCAAACCGGTCGAGGCCACGATAGACCTGCGGCGCCTCTTCGTTGATGCGCCCGAACGCATCCAGGATATTGATCTGCTCCAAACCCTGGCGCTTGCCGACTTCAAAGTCGTTGAAGTCGTGCGCAGGCGTGATCTTCACCGCGCCGGTACCCTTCGTGGGGTCGGAATACTCGTCTGCCACGATGGGAATCTCGCGGCCAACGAGCGGCAGCTTCACCTTGGCACCCGCCTTGACGAGCGGCGCATAGCGCTGGTCTTCCGGATGCACCGCGACGCCCGTGTCCCCCAGCATCGTCTCCGGTCGCGTCGTGGCAACGACGATGTAATCCTTGTCGTATCCGTCGGCCTTTTTGGTCAGCGGATAGCGCAAGTGGTACATATGGCCGTTGGGATCCTTGGCGAGCGCCTTGGCCAGCGCGGCCTCATCGAACGGCTTTTCGGGATCGCCGCTCGTCCAGTTCACGGACCCGCGCTTTTCGAGCTGCACGACTTCGAGATCGGAAATCGCAGTCTGGAATTTCGGATCCCAGTTGACGAGCCGCTTGTCCTTATAGATGAGACCGGAGCGATACAGCTCTACGAAGACCTTGAGCACGGCCTTCGACAGTCCCTCGTCCATGGTGAAGCGTTCGCGCGACCAGTCGCACGACGCACCAAGCCGCTTGAGCTGGTTGACGATGGTGTCGCCCGACTCCGCCTTCCAGGACCATACCTTTTCGAGAAACTTCTCGCGGCCGAGCTCACGCCGGCCCGGCTCGCCGTCGGCCGCGAGCTTACGCTCCACCACCATCTGCGTGGCGATGCCCGCGTGGTCCGTGCCCGGCTGCCAGAGCACGTCACGCCCGCGCATGCGCTCGAAACGCACCAGCACATCCTGCAGCGTGTTGTTCAAGGCATGCCCCATATGGAGCGAGCCCGTCACGTTGGGCGGCGGGATGACGATGGAGAACGCGGCATTCTTACCGCCACCTTCCGCGCCGCGCCCCGCCTTGAAGGCTTCCGCCTTCTCCCATTCGGCAGCGATGCGCGGCTCGATCTCGGCCGGCTGAAATGTCTTTTCGAGCATGGGGTGAGGTTTCGCTTGAGTGACCGTGGATGAACCCGGTCGTAAGGCGCTCCTTCCCGTGCTGTCAACTGTGCGGCTAGCTGCGCGGCTTTGTCGGGGTTCCCTGCACCTCGCTCAAAAGCGCTTTCTCGACGATTTTCGGCATGTTTTCCTGCAGCCACTGGCGCAACATGGGGCGCAGCAGCTGTGCGGCCGCATCATCCACCGCATCCGCTGCGTGCTGGGCAAAGCCGCCCTCCGGAAGCTGCGGAGGCTGGTGCGTGGCCGCTGCGGGCTGCACAACAGGCTCCGGCTGGGGTTCGGGCTTCTTGGGCTCGTAAGCCTGGCGCGTCAGTTCGCCAAGCCGGTTGACGCGCGTGTCGAAGAAGGTCGGCATCACCCGGGCGATAGGCTCTTCTTCCATGGGCTGCGTGGAAGCCGGCTGATGCTGGCTGCTCTGATGCCCGCCGGCGTTGCGGGAGGCTTTGTCGGCGCTCATGACACTCTGCACCGGAGGTTCAAGCATGCGGCCCGCGACGGACGGATCGAACGGAATGACGGTGCGGGAGCGGACCTGCTGATCTTGAGGCGCAGCCGACTTCAGGGCGTCGCTGAGGCGGCCAAACAACTTTGGTCTTTCAGCAGCTCCGGCATGGCCGGGCTTGAAAATGGCTGGAAGCTCGAACTCAGGTGCTTCTTGTGCCGCCTGCGGCTCGCGCCGGGCTGGCAACTGCACGTCTGAGGCAACCATGCGCGCCGGACCGCCTTCATCGGCGATGGATGTGCGGATGGAAGCGAGGATGTCTTCTACGTTATGGTTGGCCCCGTTGTACCCATTGATGCTGGTCATGACGCTACCTCTGTCTGCGTACGAATTACTTCGCAGAACCGCGCCGGCACTCCCGCTCATTGCCCTTCGGTTCGGTTTCTCCCCGCCGGTGTTTGCCCGTCTCTCGATCGAACTCTCACCGCCGCTAGCGCTCTCCCCGTTCCGTCCCCGACGACGGTTGACTTGTTGTTCGCGCTTGCATGTTGCATTAGCGCCAATCCTTGGCGCTCGTATGGCGGCCTCGCGGCTGGGGCAAATTTCTGAAGCAAAAATAAAAGCGGAGCTCGGAAAGCCCCGCTTTTATTGACGCAATCGCGTCATCATCCGGTCCGAAAGTTCTACTCAGCGGCGGGCTTGTGCTGGATGCGGCTACTGTCGGCAAGCTCCTTACGCAGCGCGCGCTCCACGATCCTTGGCATGTTCTCCGCAAGCCAAGTCTTCAGCATCGGGCGCAAAAGCTCTGCAACGGTGTCTTCCATCGTGCGCGGAGCAGGTGTGTTGTGACCGCCGTGATCATGCGGAACGAGCGAGCGGCCCTCATTGGGCTGAGCGTAGGAACCTGCTTCCCTTTCGGGATCGGCGTAATGCGGACGAAAAGCCTTCTGATGATCGGCTCGTGCGTCGTCATTATCTTCGGGCTCGACGACTTCGACGTCAGGCGCCTCCGTTTCAGTCACCCCGGCCGCGGTATTGAAATCAAAAGACGAGGACTCGGTCTCGCTGCTGCGCGGCGCGATATCCGACAACGCGGGCGCACCGCGTTCGGCTTCGGGTTCCATCGCCGCGCTCGCACGTTCTGCCCCAGAATCGCTGCCTTCGAGGACGTTTCGAGGACCATCCGCAGGTGTGGCAGCCAAGATCGCGCCAGACCCGATATCTTGCGCCGCAAATGCGGCCGGCGCGCTAGTTGTGGAACGCACGAGGTGTTCAAGCACAGCACGCGAAGACACTTGCGGGGCTTCGCTGGCCGGTTCAGCCGTTGCGGACGTCTGTGTGGGGGTCAGCAGCGGCGACGGACGAAACGTGATTTCGCCGAATGGATCCTCGCCCAGAGGCTCGTTGGCGACGCCAGCCTCCGCGGCTGACGCAGGCGCGGCCTCCGGGGCGCCAGAAGCTAGCGGCGATGCCAGCGGCGCGGAGGCCGGCTCTTCAAATGCGGCCTCGGATAGCCCAAACGAGGCGCTCAACACGCCAAAATCGGGTTCGGCTGGCTTTGCGGCGGCCACAGGCGCGGCGGTCTTCGCGTCGACGGGCGCTGAGGGCTCGACTGTCTCGCGCCTGGGAATGAACGCGCCAAACGGATCACTGCGGCCTTCAGTCGGCTTGGGTTGAAGGGTGGAGGTGTCGGACCCAGGAAACTTGCGCGCGAAAGGTGAAGGTCCCAGCGTGAATTCAAACGGATCGGGCTCGCGAGACGTTGGTGCAGGTTTGGCTGCCTCTGCGCTTTTCGGGGGCCCCTCCGCAAGGTAACCCTCGCGCGAAACCGTGAAGCCCGGACGGCTCTCCTGGGGCGCTGGCGCGCCGAGGCTGTCGAGCGCAGCCTGAACAGAATCCTTCGAGGTCTCCCGCAGAAGATGATCGGGAAGCGTACCAATCGAGAGCGCCGGCGCCTGCAACGGAACTCCAGCTCCCTTTGCGTGCGCACTAGGCGCATCCGCAAGATGGGCGTCAATTTTGGCCACGGGCGCCTGCGGTACGGCCGAGGGCATGGATCGCGATAGCGTATCCAATGCCGCGTCAGGCTGCGCATCGGGTTGCGCGCGCGGCTCATCGAAAGCAGGCCGATGAGAGAAAAACCCCGCCAAGAGAGGCTTGCTTTCTGGAGTCGTCTCCCGCGTCTGTGACGCGAGACCGGAATCACCGCTCGCAGGCTCGGGGGTTGCTTCGCGCGCCGAAAGAGGACCAAAGGCGGACTTTGCGGGAGTATCCCCGGCAACACCCGCCGCCGGGGCGGCAGGCTTGGCTTCAGGCTCCGGGCGCGAGCCAGGAGGATCCTCAGCGATGATCCTGCGGATCGAAGCCAGAATCTCTTCCATGCTGGGTTCGCCGACTGGATCAAGTCTCGTCATACCGCACCTTTCAAGATGCGCGGCCGGCCATGCCGCGCTCCTTCGTCAATCACCGCCAAATCGCGCCAACGGAGGCATCCAGCCAAATGCGGCGCACTCCGGCCAAGGCCAAGTATAGACGGAGAAACGCTGCATGCAGGCCACACTGGCCGTTTACCACAAGGAAATAGCCCGCACTCACGGCGCTCTCAAGGCAAATTGCACCGCTTTTCGTCGCGGTTCAGATCGCACGTTCCTGCCATACGGGATCGAACCAACGATCCCTGCACCGCTGTCGCTTGTGTTCAAGATCAAAAAAAGCGGACCCCGAATGGGGTCCGCTCGCTTCATTGATACCGGTCTCGCAGACGGCCTTACTTTACAGGCTGATGCGTCACGTCCGCCTTCCACAAATCGTGGTGCTCCAGGCGGCCATCGTCATGCGTAATGTCGATGCCAAACCACTTGCGGCGAACTTCATCGGCATGAATGACAGGATCATAAACCGTGCCGACGGCGCCGAGTTCGGCGACATTCAACCGCCCGATAGCGGCGATCACCGCATAGGTCGCGACGATTATGTTGCGCTTTGTGGCTTCCGACTGAATTTCAGAAACAAGCAGCTCCTGACGAGCATTGAGCACGTCGAGCAAAGTGCGCTGGCCGACTTTTTCTTCTTCACGCACGCCATTTAGCGCCGTCCTGTTGGCCTCAATCTGGGCTTTATCAGATTCATGCTGCGCCTTGGCGCCCTGAAGCTGGGCCCAAGCCTGGGCCACGACCGACTGCGCCTGGGCTCGCGCCTGCTCGATCTCCTGGATGCGCGAAATGTGGGTGTGCTTGGCTTGACGCACCCGCGCTTCAACCTCACCACCGGTATAGATCGGCACGTTGACGCGGCCGACGACGCTCGCCGTATTGACTTCATCGATCGACGTCGAAGTATCGAAGCGCTCCGAGTAGGAGGCCTCGAGTTCAGCCGAAGGCAACAGTTCGCCGCGGATCCGATCCACGGTAAAACGCGCGCCCTGCTCTCGATAAAGCGCGGCCACGACCTCCGGGTTCTCTCGAGAACTGATCGCGACGGCCTCGTTCAGCGAGTTCGGAAGGAGCCGGGTTTTCCAACCGGGATCCGACAGCCGCTGCGGCGCATGACCAACCACCTGCTCAAATCGCGCACGGGCCGACTTAAGGTTCGCCCGGCTTGCATCGAGATCGCCCACCGCAAGCGCGCGGCGTGCCTCTGCCTGAGCCACGTCGGTCCGTGTCACTTCGCCGACGGTGAAGCGATCTTTGGTGGCCTTCAGCTCTTGATTGAAGAATTCCAGACCGTCTTCCCGGAGCCGCACGACTGCTTGGGCAGCCACCACATCCGCAAAGGCGGTTACCGCTTCCTGCAGCACCTGCTGCTCGACGCCGCGCAGCGTTTCACGCCCGGCGCGCACGGCCGATTCAGCCTCGTTGACCGCATTGGTGACCTGAAAGCCCCGAAAGACCGGTTGAACCAAATTGACTGCGTACCCGCGCGGCGTGGTCGTACCGCCCGATCCGCCGAATGAAGGACGTACGCGCGTATCCTCGCGGCCGACATCGGCGCCAAAGCCGATCTGAGGGCGATAACCGGAGTTGGCGCGGGCAACGTCTTCGTCGACCGCGCGCAAACGCGCACGTTCCGCGTCAAGCTGCGGGTTGTATTGGTAGGTGGCCGCAAGAGCATCAAGAAGCGTTTCCGCTTGTGCGGAAGTGCCGCTTTGCGCCGCTAGCATGGCGAACACTGCAAGGGCTCCGCCCTTCCATGCCCGCCCTGAACCCCCGTTCACGCGCCGGCTCATATATCAGTCCCTGTAAGCTCCGCGCGATCTCCCCAGATCACTGCGGAACGCCCCTCCTAACGCGCCTACACCCCGACTTTCCTGGGCTAGCTCGATTCGCAATTACGCGTGCTATGCGGATGCACCGTATACACAGACCCAACTCAATGCATAGCTCAATGCGGCCAGCACGTGGAGATTGTTGAGCCGATCTTCCCTTCTTTGACGACACGGCGTTGCCCAATTCCCACATTGCTTCAGACTTTTAAACAACGTTAATTATGTCTAGGCAGGGTCAATCGCTTGACTCCGTAGCCTCATAGGATTCGTGGCGCCCATCGGCGTGCGTGATATCGATTCCGAACCAGTTCTGGCGTGATTCCTCCAAATGAACCGCGGGATCGTAGACCGTCGCGGTCAATCCGAGCTGCTCTGCGGACAGCTGGCCGGTTGCAGCGAGAACCTTGTAGCTTGCGACAACGACCTCGCGGCGCGCGCTAACCAGTTCGATCTGTGATTCAAGATGCTCCTGCTCCGCGTTGAGGACGTCGAGCAGAGTGCGTTGTCCGACCTTCTGCTCTTCACGAACACCCTCCAAAGCGATGCGATTTGCTTCGACCTGGACCTGATCGGACTTGAGCTTGGCACGCTGCCCCATCAGAGCCGACCACGCCGCCGTCACGCTTGCTTGGGTGTCGGCACGCGCCTGCTCGATCTCCTGCAAAAGCGAGACGTGGATCTGCTTGGCCTGGCGCACGCGGGCGCGTATCTCGCCGCCATCGTAGAAAGGGATGCTGGCGCGCGCCGTGATGGAGGCGCCGTCCTGCTCCTTGTAATAGGCGTTGAGGTTTTCCCGATAACCGTAGCTTGCCTCGATGTTTACTTCGGGCAATAGCTCCCCGCGTACCTTGTCGACGGCGAAGCGGGCCGCCTCCTCGCGATAAAGGGCCGATCCCACAGCCGGATTATACTGCTCGGCCATTTCCCAGGCTTCCTCGATGGACCTGGGTAGTTTCGACATCGACATGGGCGGCATCATCAACTTGCCGGGGGCATGTCCGATCACCCGCATGTAGAGCGCGCGAGCCGTCTTGAGATCCGATTTTGCCAGATCGGCCGTCGAGATGGCGCGCGCGAGACGGGCCTGAGCCTGGGCGACATCGGTGCGCGTCACTTCCTTGGCCGCGCGCCGCGTCTTGGCCGATTCCAGTTCCTCGGTGAGCGCGGCGACGTTGTTTTCGCGGATGCGGAGAATGGCCTGGGTGGCGACGACGTCCAGGTATGCGCCAACAGCATCGAGCAGCGCATTGGTTTCAGCGAGGCGAAGGTCTTCGCGCCCTGCCCTCACGGAGGCTTCCGCTTCCGAAACTTCGTTGGTGGTGCGAAAGCCATTGAACACCGACTGGCGCACCGAGATGCTGTAACCCCAAGGGGCCGCCTCGCCATTGGTCTCCGCCTTCGGCTTGCTGTCGGCGGTCTCGCGGCCAAAATCCGCAGATCCTTCGACGGTCGGGCGGTAGCCGCTCTCGGCCCGGGTCACATTCTCGTCGGTGGCGCGCAGGCGTGCGCGTTCGGCATCAAGCTTGGGGCTGTAGATATAGGCGGCCGCCAGAGCGTCCCTCAGTGATTCCGCCGCAGCAGGCATAGGGAGGACCAGCGCGGACAGCGCGAGCGCCAGCCCGCTCATTTGAATGAGCGGCCGCGCAGGCTTCTCGACAAGTGCTTGTTTACGCCCCGCACCCAAGCTCATCTGCAATTCCAAACCCTTCAGAACGACACGTCTGTCAGGCTGGGATTGGGGGCTGATTCGCTAAACGAAGGGTAAAGCCGGCGCGGCGCAATCAAGCTTTGGAGCCAGAGTGCTTTGCGAAAAAGTGGAGCCGGCTTTTCACTAAGATGCAAAACCTCAATCGGAAACCGATCTAGAAAACGAAGCCCGCCGGGCGCGCAAAACCAGGGAGTGCCGGAGCGCCCGCATCGAACGCAACGCGCTTGGAAAGCACCCGGCCGGTTTTGGCGAGCACGATGGCATGGCCGAGGCCCGCGCTGGTTTCGATGGCGACAAGGCGCCCGCCTTGGCCGATCTGTGCCGCAAGGCCTTCGGGGATTTCCTCGACCGCACCGTCCAGGATAACGATGTCGTAGGGCGCGCCAGCGCTATAGCCGGCAACCAGATCGCCTTGGATCACTTCGACATTGCCTGCACCGGCCCGAGCCACATTCTCACGCGCCGCCGCGACCAGTGTGGCGTCCGCCTCGAGCGCCACAACGCTTGCCGCCATGCGGGATGCAATGACGGCCGAATATCCGGTCAGCGCGCCCACCACCAAGACCTTGGAGGTAGACTCGATGTTTGCGAGTTGCAGAAGCCGCGCGAGTGTGCGCGGGGCCATCATGGCGCGGCTGGAACTGACGGGCAGCGCGCCGTCCATATACGCGAGACATCGTTCGGCTTCGGACGGCACGAAGGTCTCGCGCGCGACTTCCTGCATCGCCGCCGTAATGCGCCGGTCGGTGACATCGCTGGGGCGCACCTGGCTTTCGACCATGTTTTTCCGCTGAAGTGCGCTATCAGCCATGACGTGTAGTCTCCCCTCGATCCTGACGCCTTTTGGAAGGCCCATAAGCCCGCAATTGCTGGCTCCGCGGCCCCAAACGCGACGCGAAAGCCCGCCGATGATATACGCCAAGTCCCATTCGCCTGCGACAGATAAGCTGCCGCAAGCGCGAAAGAGCCGCGCTGACCATCTTGTAACCTCTTCCAGGACTATGATAGACGGCCAGCCTGTCCTCTGGTGCAACTCTCGCTCGTCGAGAACCGGCGCTAGGGGCCGTGCGCGCCACAAGGCGGGCATGTCGCTTGGAATGTTTTGAGGCCACGTGGCGGAGTGGTGACGCAGCGGACTGCAAATCCGCGTACCCCGGTTCAATTCCGGGCGTGGCCTCCAAGCGGCATTGTTCTGCTCGCCAGCCCCTGGGGCGAAATGGCGGGTTGCACAAGGGGCGCGATGTGTACAAAAGCGCTCGCCAGGGTGCCCGTGTTCTGCTAATTCGGGCGCGCGCTTCGGCATTCGGGATTTCTCCCTGGCGGCCGTTGCAACAAGGCATTCCGCGGTAGCTCAGTGGTAGAGCGTCCGACTGTTAATCGGATGGTCGTAGGTTCGAATCCTACCCGCGGAGCCAGATGTCTCCTGTCCAGACCGGACGGAGAGATGACAGATCGTTCTCAAGACAATAGGTAACAACCTCGTGCCGGCCAGGCCGTCGCGTGGCTACAGAGCGGCTCACGCCAAGCGTGCGACGTTCGAGCTTCGCCGACTTGCGCGCCCGGCCAGTTCGAGGGTCCTCAAAAGCTATTTGCGCTCGACCTGCCGGCAAACACGGTTTCGTCCGTATCGACCGACGTAACCTCAAGCGCTTTATCCTTTGCATTCTCGTAGGTGAATATGAAGTTCGGATTGGTTGAGATCGAAAAGCTGGTCTCGGCCTTGAACACCAAGTCGTTTCCGCGTGTCACGGTCACTTCGCGAATAAAGCGGGCAGGCACATAGGCCCGCGTTTCCGGATCCATCTGCATCCCGTTATTGTTGGGGTGCTTGATCATGACTTGCGCTTCACGAAGAGCGGCCTCGGCAGCAGGATCGACGCTCTTCACCAGTGTCCTGCCAAGGTCATCGTTAGCGCGGTCCTCATCCTTGGGGGCCGGGGCCGAGCATCCGCCGGACGCCTTTACGAAGGCTCGTTTCATATGCAGTACGCCGTCATCGGTCTCCACGACGGCGAAGACATAGGAATAGGTGTCGATCCGCACCCGTGTCGTAAAGCGCCGCTCCCCGCCGCCTGCTCCCGCGGCCGGCCCGAAGGTCAGTGCCGCGGCAACGGGAGCGGGGTTCTTGTCGATGATGAGCCACATCGACTTGAGCTGCCCTTTCACCGACGAAGGAACGCGTATCGTGACAGGAACAACAGCGGCGTCTTCGGCACGCTCCGGCGCATCGAGGCTTACGATTCCATCGTTCTCCTGGATCGTTCGTGACCCGAACACGTCGCGTTGCAGAGTTGGCCAGCCGTCTTCGTCCGCATGAGCCGCTACCGGCATGTGAGAAAGTCCGCCTGCCGCAATTGCAATCATAGCAGCAAATCGCTTGATCGAATGCATGTGCGTATTCATCGTGCCGTCTCCGATCATGTTTTCCCACTCGGGTTCTGCAAACGCGCCGTCAGATACTCAAACATGAGGGCCGCCTACTCCGTCAGACTGGCGATGGCATCCTTGAGCACCGGCTTGACCACGCCAGCATCCTTGAGCGCCCACCCGACAAGGCTGGCTCCCTGGAGCGCACTGAGCAGGAATCGGGCGGCCCGCTCCGGCTTGACGTCGCTTCGCAGTTCTTCTGATTTCACGCCTTCGGCCAGCACGTTCTCCAGCCATTCCAGGTGCAGTCTGAAAAAACGGTCGACGCGCTCTTGCATCGACTTTGGAAGAAAAGCGACATCCGAAGCCAGCGCTCCACAAAGCGGCATCATGCCGTCGCGCAATCCGGCGGCGAAGAAATCGCCATAGACGTTGAGCCTCCCGGCCGTGTCCAGCTTACGCGCGGCGAGCGCATTCAACTCGGCGGTAAAGCGTTCAAGATACTCATCTATGAGTACGGCGCCGAGCGTCTCCTTGGTCGGAAAATGATGATGGATGCTGGCTTTGCGGATGCCGACTCTCTCCGCGAGGTCGGCATAGCTGAAAGCCGAGTATCCGCGGGTGCGGATCAGAGCTTCGGCCTCCTTGAGCAGGGCGGATCGCGTTTGAGCTGTCATGTGTCATGACTACCAACTACTAGGTAGGCTGTCAAGAGCATCCTACCTCCCGCGATCAGGCCACCCCTCACAAGCGCGCCTTGCCAGGCGGCAGCGCGCTCTTCCTCACGAACGCGGTGACGATCTTCTTCGAGACGCGCGCGCTCGACGTCAGAGTCGAAGCTGCGCTTATAGAGATCGATGCGGCCCGGTGCGGTTGAACCGTCCTGTTTTTTGAACTGCACCCCGCGCTCGAAACAGTGGTCGTTCAGTTCCGTGTCTTTGCCGCGCGACGGCTGCGGTGGCTCGACTCTGAGCAGCCTGCAAAGCTCCATCGCGAACATCTGGACGTTCGCGCTCAGCACCGCAACAAGGTTGGCGGGTGCAGCGATTTTGCGCTAATGCATTGGCGATGCGATTGCAGCCGCCGTTCGGGCGGTTTTTGAATTGGAGGCGAACCATGACGGCGCCGAAGCTCGAAGATGCAATTTCGCAGTATGGTCGCGACGCTTATCTGCTTACAATCGGGGCAACGGGCCCGCATACCAGCAGCGTCACGGTCGAGCTTCACGGCAACGTCATAACGTGCGTGCTCGGCAGCAGCGCCGCGAAGAATATAACTAGGGACCCCAATGTCTCTCTGTTCTGGCCTCCGCAAGAGAAGGGCGGTTATGCGCTGATCTTGAACGGAACCGCCAACGAGACGAAGCGGCCGGGCGGCGCAACCGTTGCGGAGATCACGCTCACCAAATCGGTATTCCACCGGCCGGGACCGCGCAGCCCCGACAGCGACGGCCCGTGCGCGTCCGATTGCAAGCGCATTCGCATCGGCGATTAGATCGCGACGAACTTACGCGGCCCGTGCGGCGGCTCAGCGTGCGATCGCGCCGCGCATCAGGTCCGCCACGAAGCCACCGCTCTTGGGCGGCGCGGGCACGTGGACGGCGCGGCGAGAGCGGACACGGGGTGTCTTGGCAGCCGGAATGACCGGCGCGGCGCTGGCCGCATCCGCCGTCGTGGCGCCCTGATCCGGGATTGCCGGTGTGACGCCGCTCACCTGCGCCTTGCTGGCCGCCAGGCGTGCCTTGGGGTCCACCGGCAGCCGCTCGGCCACCGCGATGATGCGCGTTGCATCGCCAAGCAGCAACTCCCCGCCGCGCGCTGCAAGATAATAGGCCCCGTCTCCACCGATCACGGTGTAGCGTACGCCGCGCGAGGAGCGTGAGGCATTGAGCTTGTCGTACGTCTTCTGGCCATTGCGCAGGTGCCACTCGGCGATGAGACCGTCTTTGGATTTCAGGATCGTCAGCTTGCCGGGAAGCGCGGGCGGCGATGTCAGCCAAACGCCCACGACATCGCGCCCATCGAGCTGGGCTTCCGATCGAAACAGCGCCTCCTCCTCGGCTCTCAAGCCGAGAATCGCGATGTCGGGACGGGTATTCTCAAAGCGAGCGATGGCCCAGGGTTGGGCGGCCAAATCGGATTTCGGAAGGAAGAACGAGATCGCGGCGACCGTCTCGCCCGATTTATGCTTTGCCGCCAGATCGCCTGCCAGATCGTAAAGCACCCGCTCGCTCAGCCGCTCGTTGACCCGCACGGCTATTACCCGTGCGCCCTCCGGGCCATCGATGCTGACTGTCTTGGAGTCCGGCAATGCTTGAGCATGCGCAGGCCCCGCGCAAGCTAGAAGACCCACACAGATGAGGCTCGCCCAGATCCTGGCCATTCGCACGTGTCCCAAGCTGAAGCGGCACGGATTGTGCGCGCCCGACAAGGGCTAGGTTGGAATGGTTAATCGAACCCTAACGGGCAGCAGGCACGGGCCGTGCCTGCTTGGATCGCACCGGCGCTGTAACCACGCCACATGTGTGGTTGTAGTCAGGGCGCCAGGGCGTTGGCGGCGGCGGCCGGAGGACGCTCTTCGTCGGGATCGGCCCACATGCGCGGCGCGCTCGATGCCGGGTGGTCCCGTCCATAGATGTCGGGACGGAATTCCACGCGGCCCGTGGAGGGCTCCGCCCATGCCGTAATGTAGGTGAAATACACGGGGATGGGCCGCGTGAGCGTCAGATCGAGCGCCTGGCCCTGGGCCAGAACCTCCTGAACCCGTCCCGGCTGCTCCCAACCGGGTTCATATCTGGCGATCCACTCTGCGAGCTGAAAGACCTCCTGCACGCGCACGCAACCCGCCGAGAACGACCGGTTGCGCTGATCGAACAGCTTTTTCATCGGCGTGTCGTGCATGTAGACGCCGTGCTCGTTCTGCATGTCGATGCGAACCAGGCCGAGAGCGTTCTTGTCGCCGGGATCCTGCTTGAACTTGTAGTTCGCAACCTGGGGGGCGTTCCAGTCGATGGTCTGGGGATTGACTTCGGGCCCATTGTAGCCGTCGAAGACCCGGATCACCTCGTTGGTGAGGTATTCGGGCTCTTTCTTGAGCCGCGGCACCAGGTCGAGCGTGGCGACACTGTCGGGAACGCGCCAGTATGGGAAGAAATTGAGCGCCTTGATCGTGGCGCGTACATCCGGCGTCTGGCGCTCTGTGCGGCCGACGATGACGCGGTGGCGCAATTGCACCTCGTACCTCTCGACCGCCTCGAGCTGGAACGCCGGTACGTTTACGAGAACATAGCGATCCTCGATGCCACCCTGCATGAGGCCGCGCAGCCGCTCGTAATTCAGTTTGAGCTGATCGAGGCGCTCCTGCGCCGTCATGTTGAGGACGGCATAGACCGAGCGTTCGATGCGGCCCGTGGGCCGGATTCCATTGCGCAACTGGAAGCGCTTCACGGCCTCTTCCAGCTCGCTATCGAAGGTCTCGCTGCTGTAGTACTGGCTCTTGGCGGGCATGTCGCCGGAGACGCGCAATCGCTTGCGCAGAAGAGGCACGCGGGAATCCTCGTCGCCCGCGCGCATCATGCGGCCCGCAGGCACCTCCGGCCAACCGCCCTGATCGACGATGCGCTGGTACTGCTCGATGGCCGCCGACATGGCGTCGAGCATCACATCGCTGCGCCACGGCGTTGCATCAGGCCGCAGATCGTTCAACGGCTCAGGCTTGCGTTCGGGACGCTGCTCAGGCTCGCCGTCGCCGAAGGCCGGACTGCCCATTTGCTGGCCGGCCCAAGACGCTTGCGCGTTCGCTGGCACGGCGCCGGCAACAAGGCTCAAAGCCGATAAGACGAGAGCCCAGCCCGCACTGAACCTCGCCGACGTAAAGCAGTGAAGAGATTTCATTCCTTAGCCCGGCCCACTTGGATTGTCGTCTGATCGAGCAAACTCGCTGCGCGAGTCTGCATTCCCCTTCAAGGGCATTCCGCCACGCCTTGGCGCAAATGCGCCACATGAGGCTACCTTCTGCGCAAGCATATGGCCAAACGGTGACGCAGAGTCATGTTACGATCATGCAAACCTGTGATGTGTTGCAGTTATACCTTTGACCCAACTTGAAAAACATGAGGCCGGCAGCAGCCTGGGTGCGGGGTTACGGTTTCGCAACAAGCTCCCGGTTGTGGGAAAAGTACCCCTTATGAAAAGTGCTCGTAACCTTCGACTCCGAGGGCCATGCTTTCTCCGCGGGCGTTGGTCACAGCTACGCCAGCGCCCTCCCTCAACCAGCCGATGCACGAAACGTTGAAAGGCAGTGTCGCGCTCGCCGCCTGCAGCTCTTCCGCCCGGTCACCGGGCACCGAGAACAGGATCTCGTAGTCATCCCCGCCCGAGATCACAGCCTGCTCCCAGCGCGCGTCCGCTTCGATCATGAGCTGCGCCGAGGGCGACAGCGGCAAGGCCTTGAACGCAACCTCGGCGCGCGCGCCCGCGCCTGCCGCCAGACGGCCAAGGTCCTTGGCGAGGCCATCGGAAACATCGAGTGCCGCCGTCGCATACCGATGCAGGAATGGTGCGAGTTCCACGCGCGGCGCGGGGCGCAGATAACGCCCACAAAGAAAGCCCGTATCGCCGCTCGTCAACACATCGGCGAGCAGGCCGGGCTCGCGATGCAGCGCCAGCCCCAATGCTGCGTCCCCCAAGGTGCCCGTGACGAAAATGGCATCTCCCGGCGACCCTCCCTTACGACGCACCATGGCGCCCGACGGCACCGCGCCGAAGATCGTAACGGACACCGAGAGCGGTCCTGGCGTCCTATCGGTGTCACCGCCCAGCAGCGTGCACCCGAAGGCCTTCTGTGCACCCGCCAGGCCTTGCGCGAACTGCGCCATCCAGGCGTGCTCAGGTGGCGCGGGAAAGGCGAGCGCCAGCGTGTATCCGAGCGATAAGGCGCCTTTGGCGGCTAGGTCCGAGACGTTCACGGCGACCGCCTTCCAGGCAATATCGTCGGCACGCTCGTCGGCGAGGAAGTGGACGCCCGCCACGATCGGGTCCGTCGTCACGACGATGTCGCAACCCGCAGGCGGGGTGAAAAATGCGGCATCGTCACAAAGGCCGAGCGCTCCCGGCGCGCCCGCGCTCAAAGGAGCGAGGTACGTCTGGATCAGTTCCGTTTCACTGGTGATCCGTTGCATCAAACCAACCTCTCGGCGTGCCGCCGTAATGCGTCAAACGGAACCGCCCTTGGGCTCGAAATCCTTCGCCCGGATTTTCCGGGCGATCTTATCCAGAATGCCGTTGACGACACGCGGTTCGTCTTCGGAAAAAAAGAAGTGAGCGACATTGATGTACTCGTTGATGACCACGCGCACGGGCACGTCGGCGCGGTCCAACAGTTCGCAGACGCCGGCGCGCAGCACGGCGCGCAGAATGCTGTCGACGCGCACCAACCGCCATCCCGTCGCAAGCTGATCGTCTATCAACGGATCGATCTCGCGCTGGCGGCGCAGGACGCCGCGCAGGATGTCGGCGAAAAACTGCCGGTCCGCGCCTTGGGCGGCCGCAGCGGCCGTCGCGTCTTCTTCCGTGCCTTCGTGGTCAGCAGCGCCGGGCTTTTGCGTGATGCGCTCGGACAGAAACTCCTCGATCACATCGTTGAGGTCCGTGCCGGCCATGTCCATCTGGTAGAGCGCCTGCACGGCCGCCAGCCGCGCGGCGGTGCGCGCCGAGATCAGCTCGGACGCTGCGCCCGCCTGTTTCTTGGTGGTCATGCCTTGTGCCCCCAGAAGGCGCGCTTGATCTCGATGAGCGCCAAGCAGGCGCGGGCTGCGTCACCGCCCTTGCCTTTGCGGCCGCCCGTGGCGCGGGCGATGGCTTGCGCCTCGGTGTCCACCGTCAGAACCCCGTTGCCGACCGGCGCGTCGTTGCGCACGGCGACCTCCATCAGCCAGTGATTGGCGTTGTTGACCACGATATCGTAATGCGCCGTCTCGCCGCGAATGACGCACCCTAGTGCAATCGCGCCGTCGAAACTCATGCGGCCGGCGGCACGCGCACCCACGGCTGCCGCCAGCACCTGCGGGATCTCGAGCGCGCCAGGCACCGTCAGGCGTGTATAGGCGACGCCGCGCGCTTCGAATTCCGCAATGGCACCATCCACCAGAAGGTCCGCAATGTGCGTATAGAAGCGCCCTTCGATGATGAGGACGTGGGCCCGCAGGGGCGCGCCGGAGCGTTGTGCGCTCGCTTCCTCGTTACCGGTTTTGACGACCATGACCCCTACTCGATTTTTCTCGTGCCCGTGACGCGCAGGCCGAATGCTTCCAGGCCAACATAGACGTGGGCGGGTGACGTTGTGAGCAATTCCATGTCCCTTACGCCGAGATCGACGAGAATTTGCGAGCCTACGCCGATTTCGACCTGACGGCGCTCCTTGGAACTGTCGTGCATGCCGGGTGTCTGCTGTTTCACCCACTCCGACAGAGCCTTGGGCCGCAGATCGCGTATCAGCACCAGGACGCCGCGTCCTTCCTTCTCGATGGCGCGCAGCGATTGAGAAATGATGGCCTCGCTCTCGCCGCCGATTCCCAGGATGTCGTGGAACACGTTGAGCGGCTGCACGCGCACGAGCACGGGCTCGCGGCCCGTGATCTTGCCCTTGACGAGCGCCAGATGCTCGGCCGGGTCCACCGTCGTCTCGTAGACATGAAGATCGAAGTCTCCGCCGATGCGTGCTTCGACATGCGTCTTGGCGACGTGCTTGATGATACGATCGTTCTTGAGGCGGTAGGAGATCAAGTCTTCGATGGCGCCGATCTTCAGCCCGTGCGTCTGGGCGAACGGCACCAGATCACCCATGCGCGCCATGGTCCCGTCGTCGTTCATGATCTCGCAGATGACGGCGGCGGGGACGAGGCCCGCAAGTCGCGTGAGATCCACACTCGCTTCCGTGTGACCGGCGCGAACCAGCACGCCGCCCTCGCGTGCGATCAGCGGAAAGACATGACCTGGCGAAACGATGTCGCCTGCGCTCTTGGTCGGATCGATGGCGGTTGCGATGGTGCGTGCGCGATCGAATGCGGAAATGCCGGTTGTAATGCCCTCTCGGGCCTCGATGGATTGCGTGAAGGCCGTCGAACGGCCCACGCCAGCGCGCGCCTGCGACTGCAAACCGAGTTCGCTCGCGCGCGCCTGCGTCAACGTCAGGCAGATCAGTCCGCGCCCGTGCTTGGCCATGAAGTTGATGGCATCGGGCGTCGCCATTTGCGCGGGAATGATGAGATCGCCCTCGTTTTCGCGGTCCTCAGCGTCGACGAGTACGACCATCTTGCCATTCTGCATGTCCTCGACGATCTCCTCGATCGGCGAGAGTACGGAGGTAGCGCTTTGCGAACCGTGCATCACGGGCGGAACTCCAGAAGGCGCGCGACGTAGCGCGCAAAAACGTCGACCTCTATGTTGACGAGGTCGCCCGGCCTTTTCGCGCCCCAGGTCGTTACCGTCAAGGTGTGCGGAATGAGGTTGACGCCGAAGCGGTCTCCGGACACCTCGTTGACGGTTAAGGACGTGCCATCCATGGCGATTGAGCCCTTGGGCGCGATATACCGCGCGAGGTGCTCGGGCGCTTCCAGAACAAAGCGGCGACTGTCCCCATCCGGCGTGATGGAAATGATCTTGGCAACCCCATCGACGTGACCCGAGACGATGTGTCCGCCCAATTCGTCGCCAGCCCGCAGTGACCTTTCCAGATTGACCTTGCGGCCGGGCTTCCAGCCTTCGAGCGTCGTCTTGGAAAGCGTCTCGTTGGACACATCCACCGTAAAGAGTGCACCGGCGGGATCGCGCGCGATTTCCTTGGCCGTGAGGCATACGCCATCACAGCAAATCGATGCGCCGGGGGGAATCGTATCCGCGCCGTAGGCCGTGCGCACCGTGAACTCGCCCCCTTGGCGCGACACGACTTCTCCGACGTCGCTCACAAGCCCCGTGAACATACTCAATGCCCTTCCTGCCTATGCGCCAAGCGCAACCGCCAAAGTCTATCAGGTCCCAAAGTCGCGGTATCCACAATTCCCAGCGGCAGATTGCCTGCATAGGGTGCAACAAGCCCAAGCGGAGAAATGCTGCCCATGCCCTCAGATCGCTCCGTATCGCCAACGCCCGCGACATACATGGCGATCTCATCGACGAGCGATTGGTCACTGAAGGCCCGCCACATGCCCGGTCCGCCCTCCACCAGCAATCGTGTAATTCCGCGGGCCACAAGGGCCTCCATGACGGCCGGCAGCCAAAGCTGCGACCCCACCACCGGCACGAGCGCCACCTCCGCACCCATGCGTTCGAGTGTCGCCTTGCGCACCGGATCAGCCCCCAAGCCAGCGATACATAGAACGCCGACGGCGTGAGTGTCGTCGAAGAGGCGGGCGTGAGGCGAAATATCGAGACCTTTCGAGAGTACGACGCGCAAGGGCGAACAACCCTCGAGCCCCGGCAAACGGCACGTCAATTGCGGATTATCGGCTCGCATGGTGCCCGCCCCGACGAGGATGGCATCGGCCTGCGCACGCAGCAGGTGACCATGCGCCCGCGCCTGGGGGCTCGTCACGAAGACGGGCGAAGATCCGGTTCCCTCCGGAACGCGCCCCGCGCTATCGAGCGCCATTTTCAGCGTGACGAACGGGCGGCGTTCGGTGACGCGGACGATGTGCCCGCGCGTGATCCAGCGTGCCTCCTCCGCACCCACGCCACGCCGAACGTCCAGTCCGGCTGCCCGAAGCCGATCGAGGCCGCGCCCGGCCACACGGGGATCGGGATCTTCAATCGCAACGACTGCCCGCTTAAGGCCCGCTTCAACAATCGCCTCCGCGCATGGCGGCGTTTTACCGAAATGCGAGCAGGGTTCCAGCGTGACGTAGATCGTCTTGCCCTTGGCGCGCGCGCCAGCTTGTGCGATGGCGAGCGGTTCCGCGTGCGGCCTGCCGGTTGGCGCAGTGACGGCGCGCGCAATCACCTCGCCCGTCACCTCGTCGGCGATCACGGCGCCGACAGATGGATTGGGCGCCGTGAGGCCAAGTCCCCGGCGCGCCATCATCAAGGCGATCCCCATCATCTGGGCATCGAATTTGGCGCGGTCAGCGCTCACCACGCGCCCCTTCTCACGTGAGATGCGCCAATCCCGGGGGCGCGAACATTCCGCCTGTCTAAGAGCACGCCAGTCACGATCGCTTATTTCTTTGCTGCCGAAACATCAGGGGGCGAACCGGCCGCGTAGGTGTCATCACGCAACCGTCTGTCAGAGAGATCGGAGGCAATATCGCGCAACACGGCCTGGAAATCGCTGGCATCCCGGAAATCCCGGTAAACGGAGGCAAACCGCACATAGGCAACCGGATCGAGTTCGCGCAAGGCCGCCATGACCAGTTCGCCAATCTCCGCCGACGTGATCTCGGTTTCGCCCGAGCTTTCGAGCTGGCGGACCAGACCCGTAACGAGCCGCTCGATGCGCTCGGGCTCGATGGGACGCTTGCGCAGTGCGATCTGTACGGAGCGTTCGAGCTTGTCGCGCTCGAAGGGCACGCGGCGGCCCGATCGCTTCACCACGGTCAACTCGCGCAGTTGCACCCTTTCGAAAGTCGTAAAGCGCCCGCCGCAGTCCGAGCAGACCCGCCGCCGGCGGATGGCGGAGTTTTCGTCCGACGGGCGGCTGTCCTTGACCTGGCTATTTTCGCTCCCGCAGAAGGGACAGCGCATGCTGGGCGTTCCTTGCCTCGTTCAATCGGCTTTGAGCGCTTCTCGACCGCCCGGCCGGGCGCGTCAAGGCGCGAATTACCCTTGAGCGGGACGCGGGGCCGGATGTTCTTTCCTGGAGAACTCCGCCCGCGCGGCCATGACCTGCGGAATGTGAGCCTCGGCCCAGCTATCGAGCTTCCTGACAGTGTCCGCCAGCGACCGGCCCAGATCCGTCAGGGCGTATTCCACGCGCGGGGGGATCTCGCCATAATCGATGCGCGAAACGAGCCCGTTGCGCTCCAGTTCGCGCAGCGTCTGCGTCAGCATCTTCTGCGAAACGCCTTCGATCAGCCGCATGAGATCGCCGTTTCGCACGGGGCCGCGCTTCAATGCCGGCAGGATGAGAAGCGTCCACTTGTCCGCGATCAACTCAAGGATGGCCCGCGACGGGCACGCCTCGGCATAGACGTTCGGCGCCGGGCATTCGCGACCTTCAAGAACAAGTTTTCTGACCACGAGGCGTTCTCTCGACAGTTACCAAAAGGTGCGTACAGTAGGAACCAAAAGGTGCGTACTTTACGAATGGTGCTCGCCCCATATATCGCAGGTGCCGAAGGAAATTTCAACTGCATGGGAGACACCGCACATGACCACCCTCGCCATCGTCTATCACTCCGGTTACGGCCACGCCGCCACGCTTGCCGATCACGTCGCCAAGGGCGCTGCGAGCGTCGGCGGCGTCAGCGTCAAGACCTATAAGGCCGAAGAGCTTGCCTCACCCGACAAGGGCCCCTGGGCCGGCCTCGCCAATGCCGATGCCATCATCTTCGGCGCCCCGACCTACATGGGCTCGGCGTCCGCACCCATGAAGCAATTCATGGACGCCAGTTCCAAGGTGTGGGCCGGCCAGGGTTGGAAGGACAAGATCGCGGCGGGCTTCACCGTCTCGGCGAGCCAATCGGGCGACAAGCTCTCGACCCTGATGCAGTTCGCCGTGTTCGCCGCGCAGCATGGCATGATCTGGACCGGAACCGGCATGCTGCCCGGCAACAACAGCTCGAAGGCGTCCATCGAGGACGTGAACCGTCTCGGCTCGTTCCTCGGGCTCATGGCGCAGGCCAATGCCGATCAGGGCCCGGACGTTGCCCCTCCCATAGCTGACCGCAAGACGGCAGAATTGTTCGGCGCGCGCATCGCGCACGTCGCGCGGCAGTGGAGCCGCGCCCGGCAGCCCGTCATCGCCTGATCGCAGGCGCATCTGAAGCCAAAAGCACCGGCTGTGGAAGCAGGCGGTGCTTTTTGCTTTGGTCACTTTTTATCCGTGCCAGCCTTCAATATGACGGCAAGCGGATTGAGTCTCGGCGGCTCTATCAGCTTCAGTGTGTTGGTGT